>NZ_JADMKV010000046.1 GCF_015476545.1 Methylobacter sp. BlB1
GCAACGACAAAGTCCCTCGGTAATTAGTCCGTCAGTTTCCCTCGGTAATCACACCAATCCGACGCTTTCCAATTTGGATTGATGTCATAGTTTGCGGATAGGGTTGGAGCAAACCCAAGTCGAAAAGGCATGAGAGCGGGACTATACGCAACTTCGTATAAAAATATTGTAAAAATTTGCCCTTCCAACAGAACAGTTTTTCACTTAAGTGATCGATACTATGCGCTCTCTTAAACTGTAACCGGCCCTGACTTTCCAGAGTTCAAATTCAAGATAGCAATGGCAGTTGAGTACCTGCTCGGAAGCCAATAAGAGCCAATTGAATTTAAACAAACCTTGGAAATTCTTCAGGAGATAGCTTTATGGCATTTAGCAGACTCTTCTTGATCTTCTTTGGCATTCTGGCCTATACAAATCCGGCAGCCGAACTGCTGGCGGGCGGTACACCATCAAGCAACTACAAGCTTCCCAGCGACAAAGAGATGCTTGAGTCGTGCAGGCAGGCAGCCCTCGAAGCTGTTCCCGGAAAGGTCATATCATTCCAGATTCACAATGTTCCAGAAGGGTTTCATTATCGGTTCGAGATTGAAGCTCAAGACCAGATTGTCTGGGAAATGGTGTGCGATGTGGCCAGTCAGAAAATTATCCGGACTCAACGACAACGGGAGTTGAGATAGCGAGTCCCTTAGCTTGCGTCACTTTCAGTTCAATAGTGCATTTCTGCTGATTTTTATGGGTTCTTTACTTCCTAGCCGAATTTTTTTACGACTTTTTTACCGGTAGTTCCTATACATTGCCCAACAGACGATCAAGGTCGGGCGCAGCGTGGTAACGGGCGCCCTAACCATAAACCAAGAGGTGTTACAGATGGACATAGGCTATTTGATATTGACGGCAGTTTTCTTCGCGGGGACTGGAATGCTGGTTGCTGGCTGCGAGTCGCTAAGGAGGCAATCATGAGCTGGATTTATTGGTTGAGCAGCGGTTTGGCGCTCGCCGTGTTTGTCTATCTGGTCGTGGCTTTGTTTTATCCGGAGAAATTCTGATGACGGCGCAAGGTCTTCTGCAGATTGCTATTTATATTGTCGTACTGCTGGCTCTGGTTAAACCGTTGGGCGCTTATATGGCGCGGATTTATCAGGATCAGCCAGCCGGGCTTGAAAACCGGCTTTACCGGCTCTGCGGTATCGATGCCCGGCAGGAAATGAGCTGGGTGCAGTACGCCCTTGCCTTGCTGGTGTTTAACCTGCTCGGTTTGCTGGCGGTCTATGCCTTGCAGCGCTGGCAGGATGTGTTGCCTTTAAACCCTCAAGGTCTGCCGGCGGTCAGTCCCGATTCGGCATTCAATACCGCTGCCAGTTTCACTAGCAACACCAATTGGCAGGGCTATGGAGGCGAAACCACGATGAGCTATCTGACGCAGATGCTGGGCTTGACGGTACAGAACTTTTTATCGGCAGCCAGCGGCATGGCCGTATTGGTGGCGCTGATTCGCGGCTTTACCCGCCGCAATAGCGAGAGCATCGGCAATTTCTGGGTGGATATGACCCGCAGCACTTTATACATTCTGTTACCGTTGTCGTTTGTGCTGGCGTTAGTACTGGTCAGCCAAGGCGTAGTGCAGACGTTTAAGTCGTATCAAATGGTTACGATGCAGGAAGCAGTCAGCTATCAACAGCCCAAGCAGAATGCTGCCGGCAAAGCCGTGACCGATGCCGCTGGCAAGCCCGTTACCGAAACCGTCAAAACTCAACAGCAAACCCTGGCTTTGGGCCCTGCGGCTTCGCAAATTGCCATCAAGGAGTTAGGCACCAACGGCGGCGGTTTCTTCAACGTCAATTCCGCCCATCCTTTCGAAAACCCGACCCCGCTGTCCAACTTTCTGGAAATGCTGGCGATTCTGCTGATACCGGCGGCGCTGTGCTACACGTTTGGCGTGATTGTCGGCGACACCCGACAGGGCTGGGCTATTCTGGCGGCGATGACGCTGGTGTTCGTGGCGCTGGTGTTCGTCGCCGTGCCGGCCGAGCAGGCCGGCAATCCGGCACTGGCAACGTTGGGTGCCGATCAAACCGCGTCAAGTCAACAGGCCGGCGGCAATATGGAGGGTAAAGAAACCCGCTTCGGCATCGTCAATTCGGCCTTGTGGGCGGTGGCGACCACGGCGGCTTCCAATGGCTCGGTCAACTCCATGCATGATTCGTTTACGCCGATTGGCGGCATGGTACCCATGTGGCTGATGCAGCTTGGCGAGGTGATTTTCGGCGGCGTCGGCTCTGGCCTGTACGGCATGATCGTGTTCGCTATCGTGGCGGTGTTCATCGCCGGACTGATGATAGGCCGTACGCCGGAATACCTGGGCAAGAAAATCGAAGCCTACGAGATGAAAATGGCCGCGGTGATCATTCTGATTCCGCCGTTGATGGTGCTGGGCGGCACGGCGATGGCGCTGATGCTGGATGCCGGCAAAGCCTCGATCTTCAACCTTGGCGCCCACGGCTTCAGCGAAGTGCTGTATGCCTTCTCATCGGCAGGCAATAACAACGGCAGCGCTTTCGGCGGCTTATCGGCCAACGTGCCGTTCTACAATCTTATGTTAGGCCTGGCGATGCTGTTTTCGCGCTATTGGCTGATCGTGCCGGTCTTGGCAATTGCAGGTTCCTTGGCCGCCAAAAAGAGCGTGCCGGCAGGGGCTGGCACCCTGCCAACCCATACGCCGCTTTTTGTGGTGCTCTTGATTGTTACCGTGGTGATGGTAGGGGCGCTGACCTTTGTGCCGGCGTTGGCGCTGGGGCCCATTGTTGAACAGCTGCAAATGACCGGTCATCACTAATTTCGCTACAGGTAACTTTATGACCAAGAAAACCTCTACCTCCTTAATGGAGCCGCAAATTCTGCAACAAGCCCTGATCGAAGCGTTCCGAAAGCTGACGCCCAGGCAACAATGGAAAAACCCGGTCATGTTTGTCGTCTACCTCGGTAGTCTGTTGACCACGGTACTGTGGCTGCAAGCGCTGAGCGGCGAAAGCCAGGAGCCGGCCGGTTTTATCCTGGCCATCACGCTGTGGTTGTGGTTCACCGTGCTGTTTGCCAATTTCGCCGAAGCGGTGGCGGAAGGCCGCAGCAAGGCGCAGGCGGCGTTTCTGCGCACCGCCAAGCGCGACATCGCCGCCAAAAAGCTCGATGAGCCACGCTACGGCAGTAACTATTTCAAAGTCGCCGGCTCGACGCTGCGCAAGGGCGATGTGGTGCTGATCGAAGCCGGCGACTTCGTGCCCGGCGATGGCGATGTGATCGAAGGCGTGGCTTCGGTTGATGAAAGCGCTATTACCGGCGAAAGCGCGCCGGTGATCCGCGAATCCGGTGGCGATTTCAGTTCGGTGACCGGCGGCACTCGGGTGCTGTCCGACTGGCTGGTCGTGCGCATTTCGGTCAATCCCGGCGAGACCTTTCTGGATCGGATGATTTCAATGGTGGAAGGCGCCAAACGCCAGAAAACGCCCAACGAAATTGCGCTGACCATTCTGCTGGTGGCCTTGACCTTGGTGTTTCTGATGGCGACCGTGACGCTGCTGCCATTCTCGCTGTACAGCGTCGAAACGGCCGGCACCGGCCAGCCGATCAGTATTACCGTGCTGGTGGCGCTGCTGGTATGCCTGATTCCCACCACGATCGGCGGTCTGCTGTCGGCTATCGGTGTGGCCGGCATCGGTCGCATGATGCAGAAAAACGTCGTCGCCACGTCCGGCCGGGCCGTGGAGGCGGCCGGCGACGTCGATGTGCTGCTGCTGGACAAAACCGGCACCATCACGTTGGGTAACCGGCAGGCATCGGCGTTCACACCGGTCAACGGCGTCAGCGAAAGACAGGTCGCCGACGCCGCACAACTGGCATCGCTGGCTGATGAAACACCGGAAGGCCGCAGTATCGTCGTGCTGGCCAAACAGAAATTTGGTATCCGCGAGCGCGATGTGCATTCCTTGGGCGCCACCTTCGTGCATTTCAGCGCCCAGACCCGGATGAGCGGCGTCAATCTGGAAGGACGGCAGATCCGCAAGGGTGCCGAGGACGCGATTCGCGGCTATGTCATCGAACAGGACGGCCAATTTCCGGATGAAATTCAGAAAATGGTGGTCGATGTCGCCCGCCGCGGCAGCACGCCGCTCTTGGTGGCGGAAGGGCCGCTGGTATTGGGCGTGATTGAACTGAAAGACATCGTCAAAGGCGGCATCAAGGAGCGCTTTATCGAACTGCGGCAGATGGGCATCAAAACCGTCATGATTACCGGCGACAATCGCCTGACCGCCGCTGCGATTGCCGCCGAGGCCGGCGTCGATGATTTCTTGGCCGAAGCCACGCCGGAAGCCAAACTGAAGCTGATTCGCCAGCATCAGGCCGACGGCCGTCTGGTGGCCATGACCGGCGACGGCACCAATGATGCGCCGGCGCTGGCGCAGGCTGATGTGGCGGTAGCGATGAACAGCGGCACCCAGGCCGCCAAGGAAGCCGGCAACATGGTGGACCTGGATTCCAACCCCACCAAGCTGATCGAAATCGTCGAAACCGGCAAGCAGATGCTGATGACGCGCGGTGCGCTGACCACCTTCAGCATTGCCAACGATGTCGCCAAGTATTTCGCCATCATTCCGGCCGCTTTCGCCACGACCTATCCGGCGTTAAACGTACTGAACGTCATGGGGCTGGCCACGCCGGACAGCGCGATTCTGTCGGCGGTTATTTTTAACGCCCTGATCATCATTGCCCTGATTCCTTTGGCCTTGAAGGGCATCCGTTACCGGCCGGTCGGCGCTGAGAAGCTGTTGCAAAACAATTTGCTGATTTATGGCGTCGGCGGCCTGATTGTGCCTTTTATCGGCATCAAGGCGATTGATTGGTTGCTGGTTGCCATGAAGCTAGTGTAAGGAGATTAGACATGACAAATTACTTAAAACCTGCCGCGATACTGCTGTTGTTGCTGACCTTGGTCACCGGTGTGATTTACCCCGCTCTGGTTACGGCACTGGCCCAGTTGTTCTTTACCGAGCAGGCTAATGGCAGTTTAGTCAAGGATGAGCAAGGGCAACCGATAGGGTCGGCCTTGATCGGTCAATCGTTCAGCGATCCTAAGTATTTCTGGGGACGGCCATCGGCGACTGCACCGTATGCTTATAATGCCGCTGCGTCGTCCGGTTCCAATCTGGGGCCGACCAATCCTGCGCTGGCCGATGCGGTTGCCGCCAGAATTCAGGTTCTGAAAAAGGCTGATCCTGCCAACAAAGCGCCAGTGCCGGTGGATCTGGTGACGGCGTCCGGCAGCGGGCTCGATCCGCACATCAGCTTGGCTGCGGCGGACTATCAGCTCAAACGCATCGCCAAGATTCGAAAAATGGACGAAGCCAAGCTGCGCGAGCTGGTCAATGCCAGTACGGAAGGCCGGCAGTGGTCTGTGTTCGGCGAGCCCAGAGTGAACGTGTTGAAGCTGAATCTGGCATTGGATCAAGCCGGCCTTTAGCTGATGAAGTGCACTCACCATACGCGAGATCATCACTATGAATAGCGGACGCCCGGATCCCGATCAACTGCTGGCCCGCGTCGAGCGCGAAAAGGCCAGAGCCCGGCGCGGACGCCTGAAGATCTTTTTCGGCGCGGCGGCCGGGGTAGGCAAAACTTACGCGATGTTATTGGCGGCCCGGGAGCGGCGAGCGGAAAATCTCGATGTGGTGGTCGGCCTGGTCGAAACCCACGGCCGCCAGGAAACTCAGGTTTTGCTGGAAGGACTGGAAGTGCTGCCTCCCCGGCAAATCAGTTATAAAGGCACTACGCTTCGTGAGTTCGACATCGATGCCGCGTTGAAGCGACGGCCGGCTATCATTCTGGTCGACGAACTGGCGCACACCAACGCTCCCGGTTCCCGGCATCCCAAACGCTGGCAGGATGTGCACGAATTGCTGGACGCCGGCATCGACGTCTATACCACGTTGAATGTCCAGCATGTAGAAAGCCTCAACGATGAAGTCGGCCAGATTTCCGGGATACGGGTCTGGGAAACCGTGCCGGACACCGTGTTTGAAAGTGCCGACGAAGTCGAGCTGGTGGATTTGCCGCCTGATGAGCTGTTGATTCGTCTCAGGGAAGGCAAGGTTTACCTGCCGCAACAGGCCCAGCAGGCTATCCAGAACTTTTTTCGCAAAGGCAACCTGATTGCGTTGCGGGAACTGGCTCTTCGGCAAACCGCCAGCCGCGTCGACGCACAGATGCTGGATTACCGCGAAGACCACGCCATTCGCGACATCTGGCAGGTCAGCGACCGCATTCTGGTCTGCATTGGCCCCAATGCCCTGGCCGAGCGTCTGGTGCGGGCCGGCAAGCGGCTGGCGGCCAGTCTGCGGGCCGAATGGATCGTTGCCTATGTGGAAACGCCCCAACTGCAACGGTTGCCGGCCGAAAAGCGCGATGCGGTGCTGCGCGTGTTGCGCTCGGCGGAACAACTTGGCGCCGAGACGGTGACCCTCAGCGCGCCCGACATGAGCGAAGCGATCATCGATTTCTCCCGGGAACGGAATGTCACCAAGATTGTGATGGGCAAACCGACCCGCAGGAACTGGAGGCGTTGGCTGTTGGGATCGGTAGTCGACAGGGTTATCGGCGAGGCCCACAACATCAATGTCTATCTGTTGGGGAGCCCGCGCGGCGAGGAGAAAGAGCAGGAAGTGTCACAATTCAACCGGGCGCCGCTGCCTGGCCTTATAAACCGATGGGGGAAAAAACGCAAAGACCGTTACCGGGGTTATGTTTGGGCAACAGTGGTCATTGCGTTTTGCTCGTTGCTGGCCAAGATCATGTTCGGCCGGTTTGAACTGGCCAATCTGGTGATGGTTTACCTCCTGGGCGTCATCTTTGTGGCAACCCACTTCGGAAGAGGGCCTTCGATCTTGGCTTCCATTCTCGGAGTCGCCGCTCTGGATTTTTTCTTTGTCACGCCCTATTTCACCTTTTCTGTGTCCGATGCCCAATATCTCATTACCCTAGGGGCAATGCTGGCGGTGGCGATGGTGACCAGCAATCTCATGGCGAACGTTCGCTCTCAGGCGAAAGTCGCAGCTCACAGAGAACGGCGGGCGTCGGTGTTGTACGCGATGAGCAAGGAACTGGCCGCCAGCCAGACCGAAGAAGAAATCGTCCGTACGGCTGTGCAGCATCTGCATGCGGAATTCGGCAGCCGCAATGTCATTCTGTTTCCGGACCATAATGGCCGCATGGTTTACCCCAGGCAAAAGGCCATTGCCGAATCATTGCAGGGAGTCGATCTGAGCGTCGCGCAATGGGTTTTCGATCATAACGAAATGGCGGGGCAAGGTACCAATACTTTGCCGGGGGCTGAAGCCATTTATTTCCCTATCCATGACGGAGAGAAAGTCCTCGGGGTGCTGGCTCTGCTGCCGGTCAACCTGCGGCGGGTGTTTCTGCCGGAACAACAGAAATTGCTGGAGACCTTTCTGCGCCAGATCGGCCAGGCAGTAGCACGCCTTCGATTTACTGAACAGGCCAGAACCACGCATTTGCAGATCGAGGCGGAACGCCTGCGCAATTCGTTGCTCAGTGCCATCTCCCATGACTTGCGCACGCCGCTGGCCACGATCATCGGCTCGGCTAGTACCCTGGTCGAAGGCGATCATCACTTGCAGCCGCAGGACAAAATCGAACTGAGCCGTGCCATCGTCGATGAAGCCGAGCGCATGTCGAATCTGGTCAGCAATATTCTGGACATGGCCCGGCTCGATGCCGGGGTGGTGGAGCTGAACAAACAGTGGCATCCTGTCGAGGAGATTATTGGCACGGTCTTGACCCGCTTGCAAAAACATCTGGCAGGGAGACCGGTAAAGGTCAAGATGCCGCCGGGTATGCCGATGGTCTTTGCCGACGCGGCGCTGATCGAACAGGTGCTGATTAACCTGCTGGAAAATGCGGTACGCTATACGCCGGCGGGTAGCGATCTGGACATCAGAATCGAAACCAGCGCGAATGCGGTGGAGATCGCCGTCGCCGATCGCGGGCCAGGTATCCCGAAAGGCCGGGAAGACCGCCTGTTCGAGAAGTTTTATCAAGCCCGCCACGAAGCCGCGCAAAGCGGAGCCGGATTAGGATTGGCAATTTGCCGGGCTATTGTCGAAGCTCACGGCGGCTGCATTCGCGCCCAAAACAGGCCGGGTGGCGGTGCGGTGTTTACGTTTGTGTTGCCAATCGATCAGCCGCCGCCGGTCGCGGAGCCGGAAGAATAATGCAAACTTATAGTACAGCGAGCTATGGCTAAAACCGATCCCGTGATTATCGTTATCGAAGACGATCCGTCCATCCGTCGCTTTCTGCGCACAGGGTTGAACACGCAAAGTTTTTCGGTATTTGAAGCCGATACCGGCAAGCAGGGCATCGTCGAAGCCGGCATTCGCAAACCGGACCTGGTCATATTGGATCTGGGCCTGCCCGATATGGACGGTGTCGAGGTGATCAAGGCCATTCGCGCCTGGTCAGCTATGCCGATTATCATTCTCTCGGCGCGCAGCAACGAGCAGCATAAGATTGATGCGCTGGATGCCGGCGCTGACGACTATTTGACCAAACCGTTCGGTTTCGGCGAGCTGCTGGCACGGATACGGGTGGCCCTGCGGCATGCGCTCAGATCACAGGAACAGCCGCAAGACGGCGTGTTTGCCACCGCCAACCTGAAAGTGGATTTAAACAATCGGGTGGTCAGCGTCGACGGCCGGGAAATCCATCTGACCCCGATCCAATACCGGCTGCTGGCGGTACTGGTCAAACATGCCGGCAAGGTTCTGACTCATCAACAGATTCTCAAGGAAGTCTGGGGGCCGTCTTATCAGGAAAACGCCCATTATCTGCGCATTTATATGAGCCAGCTGCGCCAGAAACTGGAAGCCGATCCTACCCAGCCGAAATTTTTGTTGACCGAGTCGGGTGTGGGTTATCGGTTAAAAGTCTGGGGCTAGCGCCAAAAAATCAAAAAATGGAATTCCATTGCCGCAGGGAAATGACGAGTTCTAATTAAACTCCAGTTTCAGTAATACACTCGCCATAATGAAACAGCCGGTAATGACGCGGGGTCAACGCGTGCCATTGTTCGTCGCTAGTCAGAGGCAGTGTCGCGATCACGCTTACGATGTCATGCGGCGTGGTTTCCTGGTGAAAGTCGATCACGACATCTTCGTCAATGAGCCGCGCTTTGCCGAATGGCGCGCGCCGCGTGATCCAGTGCAGGCTTGTGCTGCAATAGGCCAGAAGATAACGTCCGTCCGACAGCAGCATATTGAAGATGCCGAATTCGTTTAATCGGCCGCAGAGCTCGCCAACATGCTGAAACAGGGCTTTCATGTCGGCCGGCTTGCGCGGGTATTTGCGGTCCAGTTCATTGAGCAGCCAGCAGAAGGCGGTTTCGCTGTCCGTGTCGCCGACCGGCCGGTGCTTGCCCGGCTTCAGCAGTTTTTCATAGCCCGACAGCTGGCCGTTGTGGGCGAACGTCCAGAACCGTCCCCATTGCTCGCGCGTGAACGGGTGCGTGTTCTCGAGGGCCACATGCCCCCGGTTGGCCTGCCGGATATGCCCGATAACGGCGCGGCTTTTGATCGGGTAATCCTGCACCAGCCTGGCGATCGGCGATTCATAGCAGGGCATGGGGTCTTTAAAGGTGCGGAACCCCTTGTCTTCATAAAACGTGATGCCCCAACCGTCGCGATGCGGGCCGGTGCGTCCGCCGCGATGCATGAGGCCTCTGAAACTGAAGCAAATGTCGGTCGGGACATTCGCGCTCATTCCCAATAATTCACACATGTCAACTTCTTAAACGGTCATGACTCTTGCCGTTATTAGACGGCAGCTTATGAGAATAAATTCAATAAAGACCACCGTATGTCAGAGTCCTTTGGGTTGGATTTGTGATGGACAACTGCCCGTTCTGAGCCGTCTCGTAAAAACCGCCCTGGACCAGATCGAATCCGGCCTGAGCGGCCAGCGCAGCCTGTTCCTTGCGCTCGATTTGCTGCAGAATGGCTTGTCCTGCCACCGAATCGGCCAACGCTTTCAGGTTTTCCAGGGCCTGGAGCACGGCGACGCCGTCCGTAGCGGCCCGGTCCGGTTTGGGCGCGTTGATGCGCAGGTAATCCGGCGCCAGTTTGGTGATCAGATCGCGTACATTGTGGGCGGCATAGAGCGAGACGAGGTTGAGCGCTATGCGGTAACCGCGGTTGCGATAATTGTTCAGGCCTTCAAGCAACCGGGCGGGATGCAGTGAATAGAAGTTGTTGACGGTCATTGAAATCACGACATTGTGCGTGGCCAGTCCGCACTTGACGATGACTTCCTCGAAATACGCGCCGTGATCGCTTTTGACTCCGAAGATATGCCGGGGGTCAACTTCCAGCACCAGCACGCCGTCGAAATGCGTGACAGGCAGATAGTTCAGCATGTGCACTGTGCGGCATAGGCGGTCGAGATTGATGATGGATTCGAAGTCGACGGGCTGTTTTACCGCGTCAGTCAGCAGATTTTCAATCTCAAACGTTTGTTGTTGGTGGCTTTCGTAGGTTGAAACGGAAATCTGCGCCGCATGGCCCGCAATTTCTTCCGGACGGTCTGCATGACGTATCGGCAGGAAAATGCTGCCGATACGGATCGGTCCGAACAGGCCGTTGATCTTGCCGTCTTCCAGAATAAAAGTCCGGACACGAGAGTGATGCTCATGTTCGAACCTGTCATTGAAGTATTCCACTAACTGTTGTAAAGGCATAAACTTGTCTCTTCGCTAAATCGGTCCAATCAATCTAAAAAAAAGGCGGGCCGAAGCCCGCCCGGAAACGTCCATGGCAAGAGGAGGAGCGACCCGTACGTTCCTGTGTATCGAGTCTTAAGCACTGTTGAATGACACTTGCAGGCATCAAATGGATAAGCGAACCATTTTGTCTGCTGTTGGAACCTATCTTAAGTCGCCTTTTATTTTTAATAAAACGATAAGATTAGATTTATTTATCTAAAAATTTGATAAAATAATCACTCGACATCGTTCTTACGAATCAAAAATGCAATGAATTTAAGTCAGATTGAATTGCTGCAAATCCTGCAGGAAACCAACTTAAACCTGTCCAAGGCGGCCGAAAAGATGCATGTTGTGCAATCGGCCGTCAGCCGGCAGCTGCAACTTTTTGAAAGCGAGCTGGGCTCGCCCTTGTTTGAACGCAGAGGCAAAAAGCTGATCGGTTTGACGCCGCTCGGCCGCCGGGTCATGGAGGAAGTCACGACGATCCACCAGTCGAAACAGAACATTCGCGCGCTCGCGGCCGATTTTCTGGACAGCAACAGCGGCACGTTGCATATAGCGACCACGCATACGCAGGCAAAATACTTCCTGCCCAATCCGATCCGGCGCTTCCGTGAAAAATATCCCGGCGTCAGGATCTATATTGTCCAGGCCTCGCCCGAACAGCTGATTGACCAACTGCATGCGCATAAGGCCGATATTGCGATCTGCACCGAGAAAGTCGATGAAGACGTCGAACTGGTGCTGAAACCCTGCTATCAATGGCACCATGCGGTCGTCATGCCGCAGGGCCATCCGCTGAGCACGGGCGAGATCACGCTGGAGCGGCTGGCGTCCTTCCCGATCCTGACTTACAGTTTCGGATTTACGGGCCGGTCGAACATCGAACATGCTTTCAAGAGCGAAGGTCTGGAGCTCGACATCATCCTGGCCGCGGCCGACACGGATGTGATCAAGACCTACGTGCGCCAGGGATTGGGTATTGGCATCATCGCGGGCATGGCCTATGACGCGCAGGCGGATAAGGATCTCGTGGCCAGGGATTTATCGCACCTGATTCCGCAGTCAACGACCAAGATCGCCTATCTGAAGCAGAATTATCTGCCGATCTATACGCAGCATTTTATTGCCGAGTTGCTGCAGGCGGCGGGAGAAATAAAGCGTTAATGATATAGGTGCGAATGAATTCGCACCTACAGCGGGTTCAGTTATCTGAGCGGATACAATGCCAACGGGACGGCATGGGCCAGCATGTGTTCCTGTCTAAAGGAACTGCGCTCGCTGCATAGGGCCGCGATCAGCGCCGCCAGCTCGGCAGATAGGCCGGTTTTATCGGTGCTCAAGAGATATGCCATGGCTTCCCCTTGCACATCAAAGCCGTTGCGGCTGGCATATTTGCTTTTTAAACATGACGTCCACATCGTCTTGTCAGGCCCCAGCCAGTGTGAGGCAGCAGGCATCGTCAATGCAATTTCAAGCCCTTTAGGGTCCATATCGCTGAATGCGATGACTGTTTTGCCGGCTGCACGGCGGCGCAATAAATCATGACAGGCATCGACTCGGGCGCCGGTTGCCGAATCGCCCCGGTAGATCCATAGCGCTTCATGCAACGGGGCCGGCATGATGAATTCGGCGCAGCGCGACATGATTTCCAGGTTCTCGACCACGACAAGGCTCGCATGGCCTATCTCCGTGATGCCTGACGCGAGCGCCGTCAGCCCGGCCGAGGCTATGAACGGTGCCTGTAAATCGAAATGCCGGCCGTTCAGCTGTAGCTTGCCGGCAGGACAGTTGAGCAGCACATGGTCATGGCTGGCCGGTTTTCGGGCCAGTTTTTCGTTGGGGTGGAGCCGGGCGGTATCGGTGCGGCGATCGGGCAAATCATTGACGTAAAAAGGATCTATACCCAGCTCGGCTTTTACGAGACTGCGCAGGGCGGCTTTGTCCTGGGCGGTAAAGACCAGTTTGCCGTTCCGGCTATGCCCGCACCGGTATTTTTCCAGCGCTTTGCGGCCGAGGATGCTGTCGGATCGTATCGTCGTTTCAGCGGGATTATCGTAAACCAGATCGCGTATCCAGCGGTATAGGGACCGGTTCATATCAACGCACCCGCCGCAGCCGGATTTCCGAGATCAGCTGATTGCCGGTAAAGCCCGGCAATGCATCGCCCTGCATCTCCAAGGCAATGGCTGCGCGTATGCGCTGGGGCAGGCTGCAGTAGTGCGCGAACACGATGTTCAGCCACAAGTCCGGCGCGATAGCCAGGTCGTGCTGCTGCCAGTAGTGCAAGGCCGATACCTGACGCCCCTGCTCCTGCAAGGCCGATGCAAACAGCGTTTCGGTGTGCTCTTCATAGAGATCGCGCAGATAATCGATATGGCCGGTATCGGCCTGGCCGACCGGCGCCGAGGCGCGGTTCATGTCGACCAGCGGCGTAGGTCTGGTCTGCCGTTTCAATTCGTGGATGATGTCGACGAATTCGGCCTGCAGGGCGGCGCGGGTCGTATCGAGGCCGGCTTTCAATCCCAAATCGGGGCTGCGGTTCAGGATGGCCGGCACGGCCGGTTCATCGGCCCAGGCCAGCGGGCTCCATTCGGGGTGTTGCTTCAGGAAGCGCGCCATGGCGCGGGTCCGGTTCGCAGTTTGCTCCTGCTGTCTCAAGGTGAACAGCAGTGTTTTCATGCGACCGACAATGCTGGCCAGGCGCTCGACGATGCTTTTGTACTGGTCGACGAAACGAATGATTTTGCGCGACAGTTCGGCCGGCGCGGCCCAGTTCAGCCATTCGTAGCAGGCTTCCAGATTGATATGGCTGAGCTCCTCGACCAGCTGCTGCGCATAGGTCAGCGCCCGCTCGTTTTCACGGATCTTGCTGGTCAGCGAACTGACGAAGCCGAACTGGCTGGTGATGGCCGAGAACATGACGCTGATGCTGTTTTCGAGCAGTTCCAGCGATTCGTAGAGCGTGTCGTCGATCTGTTCCAGATGATACCGGGCCTCGTCTTGCTCGTTGCTGTCCAGCGCAGCGCGGTAGGCGGCGATGTCCTCCTCAATGCTGCGGATCATGCGCGCGATGTCGGTGTTCTGCCGGTAGCGCGCATTGCGTAGCAGCAGCCGGTCGATCAGGCGCTTGACGTCGGTCGTGAGCCGGTATTCATCAGCCTGTTCGGACAGGCGCAGGATGCCGGATTTTTTCAGGCTTTCGATGGCGCCGGCGTTCTCGTCATCGATGAACACGGCGCCCTGAATATAGGCCTCGGCCAGCAGCTCATCGGAACTGCCGAGTTTCCTGATCAGCGCCGCGACCTGTTCATGATCGAAACTCATTCAAACAGCTCCGCCTGTTCGCCGCTGTCCTCATCGGCCTGATCCAGTTCCAGTTCTTCGGCATCGTTCAGAAACGCGATGACCTGATGCAGGTAATCCATCTTGCCGGTCACGAGATAAGTCGAGCTTTGCGGATTGGGCTTGACCAGATAGCCGCTTTGCTCCAGCTTTTGCAGCACCCACAGCAGTTGTTCGGCGACGTTGGTTTTGGCTGTACGGA
This sequence comes from Methylobacter sp. BlB1, assembly GCF_015476545.1. Taxonomy (GTDB): domain Bacteria; phylum Pseudomonadota; class Gammaproteobacteria; order Methylococcales; family Methylomonadaceae; genus Methylobacter. The sequence continues at coordinate 14,373 of NZ_JADMKV010000046.1, forward strand.
AGAACGGCATCTGAGTCAGGCGCGCCATTTGCTCGCACAGCGACGGCTCGGGCTCGATAGCCCTGAGCATCTGATGCAGGCGGATCTCGTCGCGGGCGCGGACCGGCCGGTCAGAACCCAGGGCCGTCATGACCAGGTCCATCCATTCGACGACCGGCCGCAGCTGCGAGCGGATTTCCGAGAAGGCTTCGCGGATCTGGCTGCGGTTGGTCTCGTCGATGACGGCGTAGCCGGCATAGAACGCTTCGCCGCCGTCCAGCGTGCACAGCGCCCGGTCCAGCGGCGCGAGATAATCCGACACTTTCTGAAAATTTTCCTGATGGCGCAGGTAGCCGTATTCGTCGGCATACGCGGTCGGGCAGATAAATTCGCCGCGCAACAGCGCTTCAACGACGCGTTTAAACATGGCTGGTCTCCCGGTGGGTCATGGGCGTCAGCAGCGCATCGAGCTTGCTGGCCGGTATCGCGACTTCGTGCAGTTTCTGCCTGTCGATCAGGTAGCGCCGGTCGAACAGGCTCAGCACGTTGCGGTCGGCTGTCGGGCTGGCCGAGATGATGCGGATGTTCTGGTGGCTCAGCATGGTCATCATGGCCTCGATATTCTCGGGCGCCAGATCGCCCAGCTCGTCGATCGGCCAGCAAACCACAGTCTGGCTCTGCTTGCGCAGCATGGCCGTCACGCCGGTGAAGAACGTGATCAGCGCCAGATAGGACAAGCCCGTGGAGCTGACGTCCTTGAGCTCCTTGGCGTTGCGGGCCTGCTTGGTATGGCCGTTTTCAGAAATGGTGAATTCGATGTCGAACAGCGACAAATGCCGGATTTTGATGCCGTCGGCCGGCAGCAGTGCCGTCAGCGCCGTCATGGCTTCGATCAGGGAAACCGGGATGTCGCTGTCGCCGGTCAGATCGGCGTGTTCGCGGTAGCGGCCGTAATTGTCGCCGAACTGTTTCAAAGCCTGCCAGTAGTCCAGATCGCTCATTTTCGAGCGCACGGTGACGGTGATCTCGCCCAGCGCCGCAAAGTGCTTTTCCTGGCTGACGTGTTTCGACAGCAGGGCGCCGGTCGATTTGATGATGCGTTCGAAGTTGCGCAGATGCTGGTAGAACGCGTTCACGTCCGTGGCATGCAGCTCGATCTGCTGGCTGGTCGCCTGCTTGACGTTGGCGACCATTTTCAGCACGTCTTTCAGCGGCTGCTCGATCTCCAGGCCGTTGTGCGCAGAGTCCGCCGCGGCTTCCAGCGCCCGGTTCCAGGCTTCGGCCAGCTGGCTGCGCTGATGCGTGTTGAACAGCTGGACAATGGTCTGCCGGCCGTTCAGCAGCGTCTTTTCCAGGCTCCGGCGTTGCTGGCCGAAGCTCTGGGTCAGCCTCTGCAGCGTGTCGGGCGCGTAATCGCGCAATGCCTCGTTGATGACCGGCGGGTGGTTTTCCAGCTGACTGATCGCGTTGTCGAGTTGCGCCAGTAGGCTTTGGGCTTTCTGCAGCGCCTGCTCCTGCTGGTAGATCAGGCTGTTGAGCTTTTCTTTGTTAGCCTTGAAGTCGCGCTCCATTTGCGCGATTTCATCTTTCAGCAGCGCCTGTTGCTGTTGGCACTCGCTGCGTTGCCGGCACAGTCTGGCGTGCTGTTGCCATTGTTCATCCAGCCAGCGCTGGTACTGCTCGGCCTGTTCCTGAAATTTTCTGGCCTGTTCCTCTTTGGCTTTCAGTTCTTCCACTTGGCGGCTCAGCTCAATGATCGTGTCATCGGCGCCGCTCTCTTTTAAGTCGGCTTGCAGGCGGGCTTTGATGCGCTGCTGCTCGGCCTGATAGCCGTCTTTTTCCTGCTTGATCAGATCCTGTATGGCCTGGAGCCGGTTCTGGGCATCGGATTCGATGATGGCCCGGCGGACCAGATGCTCCTGATGCAGTTGGGTTTGACCGGTGCGGCTTTCTTCGGCGACGGTTTGCAGATCCTTGTCGCAGCGCTTGATTTCGGCTTGCAGGATGTCGATGGTGTGTTGGATGCTGGCACGCGCTTTTTCGATTTCGGCCTTGGCCTGATGAGTCAGGCTTTGCTCCTGCTCGCTTAGCGTTTCTTCCTGCTGGCGCGCGCGTTGCGTGTGGTGCTCGGCCTTTTGCCGGTCCTGGCGGCTTTGCTCCAGTGTGGCGGATGCGGCGCCGAGACTGGCTTCCGTGCGCGTGATATCGGCCTGGGTTTCCTCGATCTTTTTGAACAAGACCTGTTCTTCGGCCTGCAGGGCCGCTTTGGTGGCTTCCAGTTCGCGGCCGGCCAGCGCTTCGAGATCCAGGCTGAGTCCGTAGAAGCTGGGCTCGATGCCGGGCATGATGGTCGGGTTCAGGCCTTTGTGCTCCAGCAAGTCGGGGGCGATGACGCGGCCGATCGTCTGTTGCCAGCCGTCGACTTCCTGCTCCAGAAAGTGTTGCAGCGTGCCTTCGGCCGGCTGCAGCCGCTTCAGGCAGGTTTCATGCTGCTGCTGGTACTGCCGCAGCTGCGCCTTCTTGTTCTTCAACCGGGTTTCGATGTCGTGGAAGGCTTCGCGCGCGGCGTAGTAGGCCTTGTCGGCGGCCTGCTGCCCGTCCACGGCCTGCCTGATGGCCTGGCGTACCTCGGCCAGTTCCTGCCGGGTCTTTTCTATCTGTTGCGCCAGCGCTTCGGGCATGGGCACATGCTGGCGCTCGCTTTGCTTGACGGCGCATTCGGTCGTCAAGTGCGCCTTTTGCTCTTTGAGCGGCTGTGTGCGGGCCTCGCTGTCCTTGGCTGACTGTTCCCTGCGCTGCTGGTACTGGGTTTCGGCTTCTGCCAGCTTTTTCTCCCTGTCCAGTTCTTCCGTGGCGCGTTGCGTGTCAAATGCCTGCAACTGATGAGTGTGCCGGTGCTTCAGTTCTGTCAGCTGATGTTCGTAAAGCGTCTTGATGTCTTTGGTTTTGCTTTCCAGCGCTTCGATTTCCTGCTTTTTCAGCGCCTGCTGTTCGCGGTATTGCCCGAGCAGCGCGCCCTTGATCGCGAAGGTTTCGGCATCCTGCTGCTCGTACTGCTGCTTTTTGTCTTCCAGCGCATGGATCTGGAAATCCAGGTCTTTGATCTGCTGATTTAGCTGTCGTAAGGTTTCGTTTTTGGGTTCCTGCTGTCGGGCAAAGTCCAGGCCCAGTTGCTGCAGCTGCTTTTTAGTCTCGTTGATCAGCTCGCTGCCTTTTTCCAGTTCGGCCTGGGCCTTTTTGTGGCTGTTGCGCGCCAGAAAATGGATGTGAGACAGTTCGCTGTGGGTGTCTTTCAGCTTTTCTGCGGCCTGCAGCAGTTCGTCGAAATAATCGCGCCTGGCTTCCAGCGACCGCGCGGCGCTGATGTCGGCCAGCCAGCCGTCGATGTGGCTTTTGCTGAGCTGAAACGGATTGCGGCGCTGCTCCTGATCGAGTAGGCTTTGGCTGAGCCGGTCGCGCGAGATGTCGACCAGCATTTGTTTGATGACTTCGAAATCGCCGATTTTCTCGACTACGGCGCCGATGACTTTTTCCATGTGTGTGACCGGCGAGGAGGCCATCGAAAAACGCCGTTGCAGCGCGCGAATCCATTTCTTGCCCGAGTTATGGTGATGCTGGATGACGCTGCAGTAGTCGTCAACGCCCATGATGCGCGAAGTCTCGACAGGCTTGTTAAGCTTGTACTGGCGTTCGACGGCGGCGCTGTCGCGCGGCAGGCTGTTCTCGTCGATATAACAGTCACGTTCGTAAGGCGCGTCGATGAATTTGTAGCGCGCGGTGCGCCCGTCGCTTTGCACCATGACATGGCAGACCTGGCCGAAAGGGCGCTGGTATTCGTAAATCAGGTAACTGCTGGCACGCGGCAGGTAATGGTCGATGAAGCTTTTTTTGCTGCCCGTGCTGCCGACGATATTGCTGGGCCTCTCGCCCCAGAACAGCTGCATCAGGCGCAGAAAAGTCGTCTTGCCGGCGCCGTTCGTGCCGCTCAGGCTGGTGTGCCCGTCCACGTTCAACAGCACGGTCTGCCCGGCCCAAAAGCTGTCGATCAGGACAATGCTGGTTAATTGATAGGTTGTCGACATCGGTGTCCTTGAGTTTTTGAAACGTAACTGGCTGATGACAGGCGGGAAATAAACAATGCGGGTCTGAGAAGATGCAATCGTCTGACTTCGGTCAATAGCGGGTGTTGTTTGAAAGCTGGCGTTATTTTACCATTTCCGTTGCTTGCATGAACCTCGGATTTAAGCGCGGCGGCTGGCAAGCTTGTAGTAGACGTTTTAATCAATATGACTGATGGCCGCGAATTGCACGAAGAAAATCAGAAAAGAACTTCGTGTTTTTCATGGCCTTTGTGAGTTGATAAATTCAAATTGACGTGTTGCGGGCCGAATTGCAGCCGGTGGAACTGCGGAACCGGGCGCGAGTCTTTGGCATACCGGCCATTAAAAAAACAGGCGGGTTCTTTTGCCTGCGAGTCGATCATATTTGTGATGCTTTATTGAAGGAGTTCATCATGAGTGAAAACATAATATCCTGTGATCTGTTTGATTATATTGAAGTCGCCTGCCTGTACGGCTATGAAGTCAAGCTGAAGTTAAAGGATGACCAGGTCCTGATCGGCAAGGCGATCAATGTGACGACATCGGGAGACAGGCGCGAATTTCTGATTATCGATAACGGGCAGAAGCAGCAGGTGGACTTGGCGCAACTGGCGTACATGCATGTGCTGACGCCCGATGCCAAATTTCACGATGTATCGTTTGTGGATATGCCGGTAAACGGCCAGGTGAGGGCTCATTAAGCCTTCTTTGAGCGTCAGCGGCCATTGCCGGGCGCGAAGCGCGCTGCTTCCCGCCGTTCAAAAAGCGATATTCTCAATCGTATCCATGTCGGTTTCGTCAAGCTCGAAGTCATAGACTTCCAGATCCTCTTCCATGTGGCGCTGGCTGGTGGTCCCGGTCAGCGGGATCATGCCCAGCTGCAGCGCGAATCGGAACACGACCTGCGGCACGGAACAGCTCAGCCTTTCCGCAATCTCGTGCACCTTGGGGCCGCTCAGTTCAGTCACGTTGGCCGTCAGCAGTGAGAAGCCCTGATAGCGTATGTCATGGGCATGGCAGAGTTCGCGAATTCTGACGTCCCATTTGGTGCGCGCAAAGCACCGGTTCTGCACGAAGGCCGGCATGATCTCGGCCTTGTCGATGAGCAGCTTCAATTGGTCGAAGCCGACGTTGGAAACGCCGGTCAGCTTCACGGAACCGGATTTCTGCAGCGTCTGCAGGGTCCGCCAGACTTCCCAGTCGGCCGCGCTCAGGCCCTGGCTCACTGACGGGCCGTGCAGCAGGTACGCGTCCAGATAAGTCGTGTTCAGATGCGCCAGTGAACTTTCGAACGACTGCATCACCTGTGTGGTGTAGTCCGCTTTCGGATCATAGGGCAGGCGGTGGTCCTGGCTGTTCACGTAGGTGAATTTCGACTGCAGGAACAGGTCGCCGCGCTCCAGGCTCATTTCGGTTAAAGCCTGCTGGACGCCTTCGCCGACGCCGGCTTCGTAATAGTGCATGCGCTGGTTGGCCGTATCGATGCCCCGAAAGCCCGCAGTGATGGCCTGTTGCGTCAAGGTTTCGGTCTGAGCCTCTTTCCAGGCCGTTCCGTACAGAAGCGTAGGAACCCTGACGCCTCTATGCGTGACATAACGGTTGATCTTATGGGACGTATCTGACATGCCGGCCTCCTGATGCGCTGCGCACTGATTCATGGAATCGATAGTAACAAAGAGCGTAGGCCGTGCCAGGAGTTCCTGGTCAGCGCCTTAAAACTTACAGTGTGTGGTGCGACCTCAGCCGCCTGGTGTAGGCATATGAGGCGACTGAAGTCGCCCCCACAGGTTCATGTAATTCCAGGTTCAGCTTTCAAATGACAGCTTGCTGCCGAATACCGCCTGCCAGTCCTGCGTAAACTGGTCTACGGCCGGCTGAACCGCCGGATGGGCAAACATCTGCGCTGCGACATCAACCGGCAGCGTAATCGCGGCAACGCCCACCTTCAATACATCCACGACCTGCTGGGTGTTCTTGAAACTGGCCGGCAGGAGCTTGCTGTCCAGGCAGTGCCGATCGAGCAGCAGCTGCAGATCAGCCACGGCGCCGGCGCCATCGGCACCCATTGCATCGATGCGGTTGACATAGGGAGCGAGGTAATCGGCCCCGCACAAGGCCGCCAGAAAGCCTTGCTGCGCGCTGTAGATGGCCGTCGCCAGCACGGGGATGTTGTCGGCTTTCATTTTCCTGATCGCGGCCAGTCCTGTTTCCGTGGCCGGCACTTTGACGACCACATCATAGGGCAGCGCATGAATTTGTGCGGCTTCCGCGACCATGCCGCCAACCGTCTGGCTGACCACCTGGACATGAAACCGGGCATAAGGACCGATGACCGCCGACACGGCGGGCAGCAACTGATTCAGGCCTACGCCGGCTTTAGCCAGGATGGACGGGTTCGTGGTAATGCCTTTCACGGGCAGGCAGGCGTTAAAGCGCGCTACCTGCTCGACATCGGCCGTATCAAGATATAACTCAATCATTTTTCATACCCTCAATTAAATAGACCGAAATTCTAACGGACGTTTGCCCGAATAAAAAATAATCGACACGCAAGCTCTTGTTTTATCCGGAAAATCCGGAACATATTGCCGGAAAATTGCTGTCCGGCAGGCAGTTTTTGCGGTCAGCATGACCTGCAATTTCAACAATCGGGAAAAATCCCCGCGACAGTCCCAGGTGACCTCATGACTGATGACAACTGGCTTTGCGGCATTCATTGCCGGGAAGGAAGCATATAAAAATCAAATATTAAGCTTGCCTTAAAACAATCTTTAAGGTTAATTTAAGGTTCGTGAAGTTAGAATCGAATTGTCTAAATAAAAAAAACACTACTTTATGAATAAAATCATACGAGTTGTTTCTATTTTTGTTCTATGCAGTTATTTTTCTCAGCCATTATCAACCGCTGAGGCCTCCGAACGCCACGTGATTACTGCCGCTTCCAAACACAGAACGGCAAAAGCTCATAAGACGAGGCACACTTTAGGACCCTCAAGAACAGCCAAGCGCAGCATGGTTTCGTGGTATGGCGCCGATTTCCACGGTAAAAAAACCGCCAGCGGTCAACGATTTGACATGTATGCCATGACCGCCGCGCACAAGACGCTGCCTCTTCTTTCTTACGCCAAAGTCACCAATCCCAGAAATAATCGTACTGTCATCGTGCGCATCAATGACCGAGGCTCTTTCCCCGGCAAGCGAGAAATGGATCTTTCTTATGCAGCCGCCAAAAAACTTGGCATTCAAGGTCAAGGCATAGGGTCCGTGGTTGTTACGCCGATCAGCCGCGATCAAGCCTTGGCAGAAATGGGGCATGACGGTAAAACAGGCAAACGCAGTTAATATTGGCGGGGCTTTCGCCCCTGTTGCCTTTTTCTGAAGGATTTTTCAATATCTCTGGCTGATCCTGACGGCAGCCCGGTTGTTTTGTGTCGTGTAGGCGCGAATTCACTGGCACTTAACCATTTTCAGTGTTTAGGGTCGAATACCCACCAGGGGCACACGTATCCAAAGGGTATAAATGAATTCGACCTTACCATTGCGTAACATCAGTTATTACTCCTAAATTTCTGTGCGGCTTATTCCAAGCCACAGCTTTCGTTCACTGAAGGCCAGCGCATTTGCCGCATGCCATTATTGAGCATTCCGATTAGAATAGTCCTTCCTGCCCATTCCATGAGGTTATTGCCATGTCTGAAGCGTTAACGGTTTTGTTCCCTGTCAAACTCGGTCCCTATGAATTGCCCAACCGTCTGGCGATGGCGCCCTTGACGCGCTGCCGCGCCAGCACAGACGGCATTCCCAATGAGTTGATGGCGGAATATTACCGTCAGCGCGCCAGCGCGGGCCTGATCATCAGCGAAGCCACGCCGGTTTCGCAGCAAGGCAAAGGCTATCCGTTCACGCCCGGCATCTATAATGACGCCCAGATTCAGGGCTGGCAGGTCATTACCTCGGCCGTGCATGAGAAAGGCGGGCGCATTTTCCTGCAGCTGTGGCATGTCGGCCGTATTTCTCATCCTTCATTGCAGCCGGAAGGCGCGTTGCCGGTAGCGCCATCGGCGCTGAAACCGGCCGGACAGGCCTCGACCGAGCAGGGGCCGCAAGATTTCGTCACGCCGCGCGCGCTTGAGCTGGCTGAAATCCCGGGCATTGTCGAACAGTTCCGGCACGGCGCCGATTGCGCCTTGAAGGCCGGGTTCGACGGCGTGGAAATTCACGGCGCCAACGGCTATCTGCTCGACCAATTCCTGCGCGACGGCACGAACCGGCGCACCGATGCTTACGGCGGCTCCATCGCCAACCGGGCGCGCCTGCTGTTTGAAGTGATTGAAGCCGCCACATCGGTCTGGGGCAGCGATAAGGTCGGTTTGCGCCTGTCGCCGCTGCAGCCATTCAACGACATTCGCGACAGCGACCCGAGAGCCACGTTCAGCTATGTGGTCGAGCAGCTCAACCGTTTCAACTTGGCTTATCTGCACATTACGGAAATGGGCAAAGATGCGCCCGGCGCGGCGGGGCCCGCGTTCGATCTTGAGGAGTTAAGACAGTTGTATCGCGGCATTTACATGCTCAACGCCGGTTACACGGCCGAGACGGCGACGGCCGCCATTGCCGAAGGCCGCGCCGACCTGATCGCGTTCGGCAAGCTGTTCATCGCCAATCCGGATCTGCCCGAACGCTTCGCTAAAAATGCGCCGCTGAATGAGCCCGATTTCGATACGTTTTATCAGGGCGGGGCGCATGGTTATACCGACTATCCGGCTCTGGCCGACTAAAGATAGCGGCGCGCTGTTTTCTCAGTAGGGGAGGAGCAGGACGCTGATTGATAGATCAGTATTTATCCCTGGATTTGAATGGAGATCAGGCTGCGCCGCGGCATTAACGGTTGCCAGAGGCGGCAAAGGGTCAGGCTCAGCTTGAGGTCGTTTTTCATTGACAATGTGGAACACGCTGGATATTATCCGGGAAAGTCTAACAGCCCACTGATAATTTTAGTTGAAGGCCACAAAATTGAATGCTAGGAAGATTAATTGTGCTTCTGTTGGCGTCGCACCGAGTCGCTTTATCGCTTTGGGTTCCGGGCTCGCTCTTAACGCATCAGGCATCGTCAATACACGGCTGGCATTCCCTGTTCGCAAGGGGCTTCAGGCGCCGGCCCTTACTCGCTTGATTTTCCTCATCCATTTTTTCCTCTCGAGCGTTTGTTTGCGCAATAAGTCTGGGGCTTACGCTGGGTTTCCGTGCCATTCCGGCGCGAAGTGAAATTGTCGTCATGCTGTTTCTCCTTTTCTTCATGCCGGTTACATTGACATTATTCCTGATGGCTTTTTTGCCGTTTCAATGCCTTGATAGCCTTAAGCGCCGGCCCATCAGCTATTATTGGGATCAAGGATTGGAAAAATGGATTGGGTAACGTGATTATCGATCCTCCGACTATTTCCATGCCGCATTTCGTCTAATATTGTATTTAACATCTTTCCCTACTGGCCTTAATTATTTGTCACCTATGCGTTATTTTTATATTTCCATTTTTTTTACCATCGTCTGCCTGATCGCTGCCTTTATTTTTGGCGGTCTCGAAGGCGCCGTTCTGGCGCTGATACTGGGAGTGCTGGAAGTCAGCTTGTCTTTTGACAATGCCGTCGTCAACGCCTCGGTTCTGAAACGCATGTCGCCTGCCTGGCAGCAGCGTTTTCTAACCTGGGGGATTATCGTTGCCGTGTTCGGCATGCGGCTGCTGTTCCCGATTCTGATCGTCGCATTCGCGACCGGCCTGGATTTGTCGTCGGTCACCAATATGGCCCTTCATGCGCCCGAACAGTATGCAAAGCATTTACAGGAGGCACATACCTTTATCGCCGCTTTCGGGGGCACTTTTCTGCTGTTGGTGGCTTTCTCTTTTCTGTTTGATGAAGCACGCGATACTTACTGGCTAGGCAGGCTCGAGCAAAAAGTGCAGGCGCTTGGAAAAATCGATGCGGTCGCCAGTACGCTTTCATTGATGCTGTTGCTGATTACCTATACGTTCGTTGAAGAATCGCATCAGCATGATGTCTTGTTCGGCGGCGTCTGGGGTATTTTCCTGTATGGGCTGGTCAGCAGTCTGGACCGGTTTTTCCAGGTCGAGTCGGAAGACGAAGATGCGGAGGTCATGGATACCATCAAGCAGGGCGGCGTCATGGCGTTTCTGTACCTCGAGCTCCTGGACGCCTCTTTCTCCTTTGACGGCGTGATCGGCGCTTTCGCGATTACCCGCGATATCGTGATCATCATGCTGGGCCTGGGCATCGGCGCCATGTTCGTGCGGTCGCTGACCGTGTTTTTGGTCAACAAGGGCACGCTTGATGAATATGTGTTTCTGGAGCATGGCGCCCATTACGCGATAGGGGCTTTGGCGCTGATCATGCTGATCAGCACCCATACGCCGATTCCGGAAGTATTTACCGGGTTGATCGGCGCGGCATTCATTGCCTTGTCCGTTTTGTCTTCAATTCGTTTCAAGAAAAAAGAAGCGGCGAATTCCTCTTCATAATGCACTACAGGAGATTATGCGATGGCTATTTCACTGAGCAAAGGCGGCAACATCAGCTTAAGCAAAACCGATCCGCAATTGAAAAATATGCTGGTCGGCTTAAGTTGGGATATCAGATCAACCGATGGTTCTGATTTCGATCTCGACGCCAGTGTCTTCATGGTTAAGGACGATAACAAGGTCCGGGGCGATCACGACTTTATTTTCTACAATCAGCTCAAATCGACCTGCGGTTCTGTCGAGCATACCGGCGATAACCGTACCGGTGCGGGCGATGGCGATGACGAGGTGATCAAAGTCATTCTGGATAAAGTGCCGCAGGACATTGCCAAAATCGTCGTGGCCGTTACCATCCATGACGCCGATTCAAGGCGCCAAAATTTTGGTCAAGTGCATAATGCCGCGATCCGTCTGGTCAATCAGGATACCAATAATGAAGTGACTCGTTTCGATTTGAGCGAGGATGCCTCCATCGAGACCGCCATGATCTTCGGCGAAATTTACCGGCACAACAACGAATGGAAGTTCAGAGCCGTCGGCCAGGGTTATGCCGGCGGTTTAAAAGCGCTGGCTATCCAGCACGGCATTCAGCTTTAAATCTATTTCAAAGTGTTCCAAAGAGCATATAACTCAACTACATTAAAAAAGGAGACTATCATGGCTGTATCATTATCCAAAGGCGGCAACGTCAATCTGAGCAAAGAAGCGCCCGGACTCAATAAAATACAAGTCGGCCTGGGCTGGGACGCGCGCGTTACCGACGGCGCGGCATTCGATCTCGATGCCAGCTGCTTTCTGGTAAAGGCGGACGGAAAAGTCAGGAACGATGGCGACTTTTGCTTCTACAACAATAGAAACGTGGCCGATGGCTCCGTGGTTCATCTGGGCGACAACCAGACCGGCGATGCGACAGGCGATGATGAAACCGTCAAGGTCGAGCTTTCAAAAGTGCCGGCGGAAATCGACAAGGTGGTTTTTTCCGTCACGATTCACGAAGCCGACACGCGCAATCAAAACTTCGGCCAGGTTTCCAAAGCGTACATTCGAATCGTTAATGAAGAAAACGGCACCGAAATCGCCCGCTTCGATTTGAGCGAGGATGCCTCCATCGAAACGGCTATGATTTTCGGTGAAATCTATCGCAGCGGCGCGGATTGGAAATTCAAGGCCGTAGGCCAGGGCTTCGCGGGCGGCTTAGGACCATTGGCTTCATCTTTCGGCGTTAACGTTTGATTTTGCCGGGGGAAATTCATGCCGTCCCGTAAAGGGCGGAGACTGAGGCGATCTCCGATGGCCGGCTGGAATTTCCCTCGCTGCGTTTTCAGTAGCGCCGTCCCAATGCGGCTAACATAATTCAGATTTTTTAATCATACAGGATTCTCCTATGGCAATTTCGTTACAAAAAGGTCAAAAAATATCCCTGGACAAGGAATCCGGGCAGGCGCTCACTAAAGTGATCATGGGGCTGGGCTGGGATGCCGTGAAAAAAGGCGGCTTGTTCGGCGGTTTTTCAGGCGGCGGCTCAATCGATCTTGATGCCTCCTGCATCCTGTTCGGCGAAGACAACAAGGTCGCCGATACCGTTTGGTTCAGGCAGTTGAAAAGCCGCGACGGCAGCATCGTGCATACCGGCGACAACAGAACCGGCGAGGGCGACGGCGATGACGAGCAGATTATCGTCGATCTGTCGAAAGTGCCGGCCTCTATCAAGTCCCTGGTCTTCACCGTCAACTCCTTTACCGGCCAATCTTTTGACTCGGTTGCAAATGCCTACTGCCGCTTGGTCAATGCCGCCAATCAAAATGAAATCGCCCGTTATACATTAACGGCCCAGGGCGCGCATACGGCGCAGATCATGGCTAAAGTCTACCGGCACAATAATGAGTGGAAAATGCACGCCATCGGAGAATCTTCCAGCGGCCGCACTTTTGAGCAATTGGTTCCGGCCATTATTCCCTATTTATAATCGGTCCGTTCATGCGCATCTGGTTTAATAAAACCTTTTCCTCCATTCACTCCGTTTTAAGAAACCTTCGCCAGACCAATACGGAAGGCGATATTACGCTGGTTTTCTCGCATGAACACCGTTATGCGCCCGGCATGGCGGTGGCTGATGAAATATTTATCGAGCCTGCCGGGTTAAGCGGTACGGAATACCTTGACTGGGCCGTTGATTTCTGCCGGCAGCAGCGCATCGATTTATTCTGGCCGGGCAAAGAAGCGGCATTGATCGCTGAACACCAGGCGCGGTTTGTGTCTCAGGGGACGCGTGTCGTTTCCGTAGCCAATCACGCGGTTCTGACGTTATTGAATGACAAAGCGGCGTTTTATGCCGATCTCGATCATAGAGTCGCGTTGCCGCCCGATTCGGTGCCGGTGAACACGTTTGACGAATTCGACAGGGCGGTCGACATGCTGCGCCGCAAACATGACAAGCTTTGCGTCAAACCCGCCATATCCGTGTACGGGCTGGGTTTTCGTGTGCTTGATGATGCGCGGCCCAGTATTGCCCATTTGCTTAAAGGCGTGAGCTATCAGATACCCTCGAGCGAACTGCGTTTCGGTATGGCGCAGTCACCGCGGTTCGATACGTTGCTGGTCATGGAATATTTGCCCGGGCATGAATGGAGCGTCGATTGTGCGGCTTCTCATGGCAGGCTCTGGTGCGCCGTGCAGCGGAAAAAACCGCTGACCGCCGGCCATGCCCAAATCATCGACAACCAGCCGGAAATCGCCGGCATGGTCGAGCGCCTGACAGCCCATTACGGCCTGAACGGGTTGTTCAATATCCAGTTTAAGGAAGGCGTCGATGGGCCGCGTCTTCTGGAGATCAATGCCAGACCGTCCGGCGGTGTTGGCATGGCCTGCCTGTCCGGCGCCAACCTGGCAAAAATAGCGTTGCAGGCCGTCAACAATGAAAATCCGCCCCGGGCGCTTGCGTCCACGGCCATCGCTTACGGCATGCGCGTGCGGGAAATCAACACGCCGGTCGTTGTGGAAGAGGCGGCGCTGTGATGGGAAAATCCCGGCATCAGGTCGTCGATCTCAGAACCGGCCGTCTCCATGTCATGACCGAGCCAGGCCGCGTGCCTTTGCATCGGCTTTTGGGGTTCGCATCGCGCATTAACAGTAAGCGCGGATTCCTGTTGGTCAGCAAAGTTCTGGGCAAGCATTATCCGGTTTTACCGAGAACCATGGCCTGGTCCTATCGCGCGCTGGCCAGAAAGCTTCTTGATCAAACAGATTTTTCGGCGCCCTCGCTTTGGGTAGGCATGGCTGAAACGGCGACCGGCCTGGGCTATGGCGTTTTCGAGTCGGCTTACAATCTGGGCGTGCGCAACGCGCTGTTCATGCAAACCACGCGCTATCACCTGGCCGGCGGCGACCGGCTCGCATTTATTGAAGAGCACAGTCACGCCACCGATTTTTTCCTTTATTATCCTGAGCATGAAAAAGACCGCGCCACATTTTTAAACGCCAGGCAATTGGTCTTGATCGATGACGAAATCAGCACCGGCGCGACTTTTGCCCGGTTGATAGCGGCGTACCGTGCCGTTAATCCGCAGCTGGAAAAAGTCTTCATCGTCAGCCTGGTCAATTTCGCCTCGCCCGAGCACCGGCACCGCCTTGAAGCTTCGGCCGGCATCCCGGTGCAATGGGTCAGCCTGCTGGCCGGGCAATTGCGTTTCGATCCGGTTGATACGGATCAGGATCAATTTCGCGATAACACCATCAATGTCGCCGGCAACGGCTTGTGCAAGCGCGACATCTTGGCCTGGCCAGGTCGCCTGGGCATGGACCGGCCGGTGCGCTTCTCCGATTTGAATGTTGTGGGCTTATTGGCCTTTTTGCCCGTGGAGCCGGACAATCGGCCGATCCTCGTACTCGGCACCGGTGAATGCAATCCGCCGGCCTTTCTGTTGGGACGCTCGCTCGAGCGTCTCGGTTATCGCGTGATTGTCCAGGCCACCACGCGCTCGCCCATTTTTCCGGAAGGCGCGATTGCGTCAAGAATTCAATTCACCGACAACTATCAGGACGATATCGACAATTTCCTTTACAACGTCGATGCAGACGATTTCAGCCTGATCGTGGCCTGCCACGAAACCCCGCGGGTACCGGGCAATACTAGCCGCGGCACCGATTTCATTGGGCTGTTAAAACAACTGAACGCGGTCGGCGCGCAATTTTCCTATCGGGACAACAATGCAGAGCTTCATTTTTATCGACCTTGACGATACGCTGTTTCAGACGCTGCGCAAGTGCGGACCGCTGGCGGATCGAGACGGGCTGCAGCCGCGCGCCTATCTCAAGGACGGCTCGCCGCTATCGTACGCCACGCCCAAACAGGCATGGCTGTGGCAGTGGCTTTCAGGCGCCGGCCGCATGATTCCGGTCACGGCGAGAGATTTTGACGCGTTTTCCAGAGTCGATCTGCCTTTTACCGAAGAAGCGGTTTTGAATCACGGGGCCGTCATCCTGGATAAAAACCGCCGGATCGATCCGGAATGGCAAGGCTATATGGCCGATGTTTTGCCGGGCTATCACCGCGATCTTTTTGATCTTTGGGAGCAGGTTCATTGCCATGCGCGCCGTGATCCGGCGCTGAATCCGCGATTAATCAAGGATTTCGGCGTCACCTGGTATGGCGTCATCAAGCACGCGGCGGCGGACGAGGTGGCACTGGACAGGCTTCTGAGCGCGGTGATCAGGCCGCATGAATCCGTGTTGTCGGGCCGGCTTTACTATCATCTCAACGGCAATAATCTGGCCGTCCTTCCCGATGTGGTAGGAAAAGCTCGGGCGGTCGGCTTTTTAAAGGCCCGCTATGCGGACCTGCATGGGCCGATAGTCACCATCGGCATGGGCGACAGCAAAACCGATCTGCCCTTCATGTCGCTCTGCGATTACGCCATGATTCCTAACGGTACGCAGTTGGGGAGGCTCTTCCATGACGCCTGATTATTTCTCCGGCAGTTATTCCGTGGAGGATGTACGCTTTTTACTGAAGCCCATCCGCATCGAGCACACGCCGGTCAAGGCGAAGGAAGCCCTGATTCAAGCCGGTAAAAAGCATTATTCGCAGATGCTCACCCATGAAAAACGGCCTTCCCAGGATTATCTGGACCTTTTCAGCTGCGCGCTGTCCGACAACCGGGCATTGGTGGCCAGGCACACGCTGATCCTGGCTAAAAAAATCAGCGAGACGCGCCGAAACGGCATTGTCCTGGTTTCCCTGATGCGCGCGGGCACGCCGGTCGGCGTTTTATTGAAGCGTATGCTCGGGCGGTATTTTGGCATCGATGCCGCGCATTATTCGGTTTCGATCATGCGCGACGTAGGCATTGATGAAAATGCGTTGCGTCATATTCTGGCGCATCATGCGCCGGATTCGCTCGCGTTCGTCGACGGCTGGACCGGCAAGGGCGTTATTTCCAGACAGTTGGAGATCAGCCTGAAGCGCTTCGCGGACAAGCATGGGATTGTTGTTCCGCCCGAGCTTTACGTGCTGTCCGATCTTGCCGGCACCGCTTTCGTGTCGGCATCGGCGGAAGACTATCTGATTCCGTCCAGTATTCTTAACGCGACCGTGTCGGGTCTGGTCAGCCGGTCCGTGATCGACAAGGCGCAATTGCTTGAGACGGACTATCACGGCTGTCATTTCTACCGGGATTATGCCGATGCCGACCTTTCCAGGGATTTTGTCGACTCGATCATGAGCGCCGCCGATGAAATCATGACGCAGCCGGCGTCGCCCCGTTTCGATCCCGAGCTGCGCCTGTCCGGCGAGGCGGTGCCCAAGCAGGTCCTGAAGGAACAATCCCGCCGGTTTCTTGCCTGGATTCGCGACAGCTACGGCGTTGCCGACCAGAATCTGATTAAACCCGGCATCGGCGAATCGACCCGGGTTTTTCTAAGGCGGGAAGCGGATCTGTTGCTGGTGAGGGCGCGTGAGGATGCCGCCGTCAAACATCTGATTTATCTTGCCGAGACAAAGAACATACCGATAAAGGCCTGCCCGGATCTGCCTTATCGAGCTGTCGCTTTAATTAAGGAACTGACATGACAATAACAAGAAGGTCCTTTCACCCGCATTTGACGGAAAAGCTTTCGGGCTGGACGCTGGGGGCGCCTTTATACGTGCCGGCGATGCATCCTGACCTGCTGAAAATCGCCAACGCGGAGAAGATTTCGTTTATCCGGACCATGATAATCTGTACCGAGGATGCCGTTGCCGACAGAGATGTCGAGTTGTCGATCCGGAATCTGCGCAATTTTTTGCCGCTTATCAGCTCAATTGCCGACAAACGCCGATTTATCCGGCCCAGAAATCCGGACGTACTGAAGCGCATTCTGGACCTGCCGGGCATCCATAAGATCGACGGCTTTGTGTTGCCCAAGTTTAATCAGGCTAACCGCGACCAGTACCTGGAAGCGCTGCGAGGCTCCCGGTTTCTGATTATGCCGACCCTGGAAACGGCCGACGTTTTCGACCCCGGGGCCATGCGCGAACTTGCCGTGTCGCTGGCCGAAGATGCCATGAAATCCCAGATCCTCCTGATCCGGATCGGCGGCAATGATCTGTTGAATTTATTGGGACTGCGCCGCCCCCGGGGCATCACCTTGTACGAAACACCGTTGTCCGGCGTTATCAGCCAGCTCGTCACGACTTACAAGCCGCTCGGCTTTTCGCTCTCGGCGCCCGTGTATGAATACCTGAGCGATAAAGAGACGCTGGACCGGGAGATCCGTCTGGACATGGCGCACGGGCTGGTAGGCAAAACCGCGATTCATCCGGAGCAAATACCGATGATAGAAAAGCATTATTCGGTTTCCTGCCAGGATCATGAGATGGCCTTGTCCATCCTGAATCGCGATATGCCGGCCGTGTTCAGGATGCATGACGCCATGTGCGAGGTCTCCACCCATTCGAACTGGGCGCGGCAAATTCTGCAGCGCTATCATTGTTATGGCTTGGATCAGGCAGCCATGGACATCGGTTACCTGTCGCCCACTTCTTCCTATGCCTGATTTCTAAAAACACGTATGGATTAGCCATGAACGCGCGCAAAGACCTCGTCTCCGGACAAAATATCACCCTGGCGCATCATGACCTGCATGTCATGATCATTCCCGCTCAAATGCCGCCTGACCTGGCATTGGACACCAGCGCCTTTCTGTTGAATGAAACGGAAAAGGTGGGCTCGGACAAGGATTTCGTGTTTTTCAACCAGCCATCCAGGCTGGATCAGGGCATCGAGCTGGACTGCAACAGCCATAAGCTGACGCTGCATCTGGACCGCGTGGGAGCTCAGATCAATAAAATCGTCTTCACCTCGACTATTTTTCAGGGCAATCTCAACGGGCTGGCTTTCAGGGATGTGAAAAAAATCACCGTGCTGGTCAAGGATTTTCTGTCGGGGATCGAACTGGTTTCGTTTGCGCTGGATACCTCGTCATTTTCAGAAACGGCGCTGATATTCGCGGAACTGTACCGGTATCAGGGGAATTGGAAATTCCGGGCCATCGGCGCGGGCTTTGTGGGCGGACTGGAACCTTTGGCCAAACATTATGGCGTCGATGTCGGGGAGGGCGAGAGTAGCGCCCAGCCGCCGATTCAACCCGCATCTCCGCCAAAGCCGATCAATCTGAGCAAGGTGACGCTGGAGAAAAAAGGGCAATCCATTTCCCTCGACAAAAAGCCCCAAGGCCAGCTGGGAAAAATCCATGTCAATCTAAACTGGAATAACACACCGACCAAATCCCCCGGCTTTTTCTCCCGGTCCAAGGGCGGCATCGATCTTGACCTGGGCTGCCTGTTCGAATTTCAGGACGGCTCGATCGGCGGCATTCAGGCCTTGGGAAACTGCTTCGGAAATTTTCACCAGTTTCCCTATATCGAGCTGGATCAGGATGACCGCAGCGGCACGTCGGTAACCGGCGAAAACCTGGCGGTCAATGGCGATTACTGGCATTTATTCCGGCGTGTTCTGATTTTCGCCTTCATTTACGAAGGCATTCCGAACTGGTCGCATGCCGATGCCGTTATTACGATAAAAAACAGCGGGCAGGCGGATATCGAAGTCAGGCTGGACAGCCACCGGAATGATCAGATGATGTGCGCCATCGCCATGCTGGAGAATATCGAAAACAGGGTGGTGATCACCAAACTGGTTGACTATTTCAACGGTCACCGGTCTTTGGATGCCGCTTACGGCTGGGGATTGAATTACGCAGCCGGATCCAAATAATTAATTTTTTAACAAAAGGAAAAATATCATGAGCTTTGAAAGTTTTTTAACCTCACTCAAAAACAAGGCCTCGGAATTGAAAACCGAGGCGCTTAAATTCAAGAACAAGGACTTCCTGAATGCCACCATGGCCGGCTCCGCGTTGGTGGCCATGGCCGACGGCGTGATCACGCCGGAAGAAAAACAAAAAATGATCAAATTCATCGAAGCGCATGATGCGCTTTCCATATTCACCACGATAGATGTCGTCAACGCCTTTCAGACGTATGTCAGCCAGTTGCAGTTTGACAGGGATATCGGGGAAGCCAAGGCCTTCGAAGCCCTCAAAAAAATGGAAAGCAACGCGGCGGCGGCAAGACTGATTCTGAGAATGGTGATCAGCATAGCCGGATCGGACGGCGAGTTTGATGACTATGAGAAAAAAATGGCGGTCAGGATAGCGAAAGAACTGTCGCTGGACCCGGCCGAATTTGAATTGGAGTAGCCTTTTTAGGCCGCGAGGCCAACCCGGTGGGTAGCTGTTGAAAGGCATGATGACTTAAAAAATCAGCCCAGCTACCTGCGGCCGGCCGCAATGATGAAGAAAGCGGCGACGGAAGTCTGTCAATTATTTAACGGCACAAAAAACGCGATTCTGGCAGGGCTAAGGCCGCTGTTTTTATCGATGGCCGGCGCTAAACCGGAAAAGTGACGCAAGCCGAAAACACCAGGAATGATTGCATGTGCGAAAGCCTGGATTTGATCTGAAATCAATGAAACCAGATTCAGACTGATGCTGGCATTGCCTGAAGATTAAAAAATGAATAGTTGCTATGTGCCAAAACCGGCCGTTGAGGACGCTGGCGAAATTTTCCCTCCCTAAGTTCAGCGAATGGCAGCTTTTCGGCAAGCAAACTTGCGTCCTCTTTGGCTCGACCCGGCCAAAAAGAGACGATCAAGAATTTCAGCCAAATGGCGGCTGCAATACAGAGAGCCGTCGTTCAACGTAGAAGTCACCGGCGTTGCGCGGCTTTATCGCGCAGCGTCCGTGTGGACTGTCGGGTTGGGCTATTAATTTGCATTTAATTCGACCCTGGCCCTGAGGTATCCCCACGAATTATTCCTCCTCCAGTGTATCGAAATAGCTGATCAACTGTGCTTGCGCCAGTTCCCAATAGGCAACCGACAGCTCAAATGAGGCATAGCGGCACGCTATCCGGCCGAGAAAAATAACCGAATAAGGCGAGCGCTGTTGACCACTGTTGACCCTGATCTGCCGTTCAGTAGCGGAACCTTTTAGACTGAGGCCGACGAGCCATAGCGCGAAGATGATCAGGGCGGCGATCAACAGAAGGTTAGCCCGTCGTTCGGCTTGAATCCGGCTTTCACGGGTTAGATCCAGGCCATAATGCGTGCTCTTGGTGTCGCGGAAGCCTTCTTCGATCTGCATGCGGGTTCGGTAATAGTCCACCACCCGAACCACCGAGTAAGCCTTCAGGGACGGCGACACGACCAGCAACCAAGGCTCTTTTTCGCGCGCCGCCTGTTTGCGGCTATGCTTGGATTTAACGGGGCTGCGCTGCACCGTCAGGTGTTTCCGGCCTTTCGGTGGCCGGAAAAAAGCCACCAACTGGCCCGATAGCGGATTGTTGCGCACCCAATGCGCCATGCCTAGCAGCGTGGGCTTGCGGGTGGCTTTGCCATACAGCGATTTTGCCGGCAGCCAATCCCCGGAGCGATCAGCAAAAGCAATGAAATCCCGGTTGCGAATCCGGCCCAGCCAATGCCAGCCCAGGTGTGCCACTTCGCGAAAAAACGGCGTGCGAAACCCGGAGTCTGCGACTATGATCGGTGTGACAGATGGCGGCAGGATCTGTCGCAGACGGTTCAGGAATTGCCATTGTACGTAAGAATTACCTAAATGGCTGCGAGGATGAACTTCCTCATATAGGGTTATGGCTCTGCCTCCTACAGGTAGCGAGGCACGCAGGAGTTGCTGGCTTTGGTCGTCAGTCAGCGGCGACCAGTCAACTAGAATCACGGGCATGGGCAGCGATTTCAACAACCACTGGGCCATGACGCCGTACAACGCCAAGCGTTCGGTTCCGAGGTGGCGATTGCCGGCTAACCGATCCATGCGTTTGATTTTATGCTTGATAAACGCAGGCCCGGAAACCGCCCGCCCGAGCGCCGTAATCGACAAAGGTGCGCCGCTTAAGCCGGCTTCGACTGCGGCCATTAATACCTTGAGCCGAGAGGCATGAAGACTGGAGAGTGAAAGTCGAAACAAGTTATGCAGCGTTTCAATAACCGACATGAGGTACTCCCGATCACAGAGGCTTGAAAGAAAACCTTAATTCTAACCGCGATTTTGGCGATACCGGGAGCTAAATGGCTAAATAGGGTATTGTTTTATAGAGAGAATTTGTGGGGATACCTCAGACCCTGGCCCCTTTAATTCCTCTCGCGGTGTTCGACCACCTCGTTGGTGCGTTTCAATGCGCTGACCTTCGACACGCCGGCGACTTCGCGGCCATCCCATTTCACCCGGAACTTGAAGTTCTTGTAGGGATCGAAGCGGTTCGGGTTGACGGTGAATTGCGGCATGAGTTGCCCCCTTTCGCCTTTGGCAGGCAAAAAGGCGGCAGCGGAGGCCAGGAGTCAATTGGACAGCGCTACCGAGCGGGAGCAGCCGCACCTGCATGCCTGGGCATGCAGGAACGCCTGCTCATTCACTCCGCGTCGGCAACCGCGTCTAGAACAGCGTGACGTACGCCACGGTGACTGGGCCGGTGGTGCCGGCCGGCCGGCGCATGTTGACCTGTATGTAATAGAAGAACCGGCGGTGATCGAAGGTCAGCGTCCCGGTGGTCGGGAGAACATTCTTTTGGTGGTCCCTGTACCCCTGCGGAGAGATGACTGGAGGGACGAAAGCATTGCTATCTGCCTCGGCAATCGTCGAGGGAGCGGAGTCCACGCCCTCACTAATCCCATTGAAAACATATCTCTTTTGCCTCAGCGCGGTCACGACTTGCGAACCCGCACCGGGGACCCCGTCATCCTTGTACCTGACCGTCATCTTGGTGATTCGGCTGAGCGTGTTAGGGATGGCGCAGGTCAGGATGATCTCGCCGAACCCCCCGTCGCGGAACGACGCTTCGCCGCCCGAATTGAACAGGACCGACTGGGCGGACGTCTGGCCCGTCGGAACGCAGGCCGCCATGTTCACGCCATAGAAATTGTCGAGTCCGGCCGCCGACAAAGTGGTCGGCAGGGCAAGCACAGCCGTGAGTGCGAATATGGTCTTGAGGCGCATCGCGCATACTCCCTTTTGCTGAGGGGATGAGCGATGCGTGGAGTTCTGCCACGCGCGGCCGCAAAATAGCGGTCGCGGCGACGACATGCTTTTGAACTCGGGACCCGTGTAGGTTTTGCTCGGGTCTGTTTTCGGAAAACATTCCGGCCACAACTCACCCCCGACTCTCCGAAGTAGAAAACATACACTGACGAGCGTAGTACAGATGGTAGACTTCATTGTGTAACCCCTCTTTCAGTAATTAGGTTGTTGCATTTAGCTGCTTTTCATTGCCGCAACCTATCAGCAATGCCGCCTAACAAGGGATTAAGTAGTTAACCGTATTTCTACCGACAAATGCGTTTCTACACAATAATTCTTGATTAGCATACGATTTTCCCCTCCGTATACCATCGATGATAGGTAGTAATGACCAATAATGCTAAGTTTAGATGTTAGGAAAAGAATATAAACAAAATAGAGCTACGTCTGTACGCTGACGCACACAAACTGATTTTTAGTTCTGTGTCCTTTGTCCGCTTGTTCGAGTGCCTGAAACTACGAGTACAGGATTTGAATTTCGACATGCAGGTGTTGACCGTACACGATGGCAAAGGTCTGAAAGACCGTACTCTGCCGATGCCGTCAACTTTGACTGCCGAACTTGCCGCACAAGTTGAGCAAGTGGCGATCTTGCATGAGGAGGATTTGGCGGCGAAGACTGCCGGGGTGTTTTTACCCAGTGCGCTGGATGTCAAATATAAAAATGCGGCCAAGGAATTTGCGTGGCAATGGTTATTCCCCGCCAAATCGCTGACTTTGGTGCCCGGCAGTGAAGACTACCGGCGTTGGCATTTGCACGAAATTCACGTACAACGCGCGATTAAATTAGCCGTGCGCAAAAGCCGCCTCACCAAACGCGCGTCGGCGCATACGTTTCGCCACAGCTTCGCCAGTCATCTTTTACAGGCCAACGTCGATATTCGCACCATTCAGGAATTGCTTGGCCACAGCGATTTGAAAACGACGATGATCTACACCCACACGGTGCCCAGTGTGACGATTAAAGAGGCTAAAAGCCCATTGGATTTTTAACCCAACCCAAAATCATTGGCGGCAATGAGCCAGCTAGCTGTCCATCGTTAAAAATTGGTGACTTTCTCTTCATGGCCGCTTGGTTGAGGTCGCCAGTGACCGCTTTGTAGCCCTCCAGTTCGCAAAATCTGGATTTGGCTGAATGGCCGGTTTGGAGAAACGCAACCGACGGGAAAGGGTCGCATCCAGCCAATCAATGTCAGATTCAATTGAAACTAATCGTTGAAGCCATTATCCGGCCTAATCCACATTATCAATGTTAACTGTTAACACCAAGGGACTTTGTCGTACTTTAACTACCAAGCGATTTTGTCGTAA
>NZ_JADMKV010000047.1 GCF_015476545.1 Methylobacter sp. BlB1
TGAAACCTATACCGTGGAAGGCTATAACAGCTTATTCAGGCATTTTCTTGCTCGGTTGCACCGAAAGTCTAAAGGCTATAGCAAAAGCAAGATCATGCTGAAATATTCCGTCATGCTTCTGATGCTTAAATGGAACGGTGAATTAGATACTATACTTAATTTAACAATGCCCATTTATTAAATCTGCACGCTCCACAGTTAATCAGGTTGCTGAATTCAACGATTGTGGAATAAATTCCTCATTCGACAAAGCACGAATAACACCGCGGGCTAAGTAGCTATTACTAAAACCAATCGTATATTGTCGCGCCCCTTGTTTTATGGGCAGCAACATTTTTTCATCTATCAGTTTCTTTATTTGATACGTCCTTTGGTTGTTTGTCATGCCTGGCATAGTATCTACAAAGTCCGAAGACTTAGCCACGCCTTTATTCGCGGCGATGAACAAAATTTTTTCTTCTGTATCCGTTATTAACTCTCTTTCCTTAGCATAAAGCAGCGCTGGAGCGAGAATTTTATTCTTCAAATAATTAAAATCCGTCAGTCGGTCGACTTTTCGTAATTCATCAAGAATCCCTTGCAATACATAAATACACCATTCCTCCAAGCCTTCGAGAGTCCCGCTATCGGCTCGTGCTAGCTTGGCATAATAACGGTCTCTATCATTGCAAAACACTGCTGTAGGGTTTAGCACCCTACCTCCGGCATTAACTTTGAAGCCATACTTAATCAACAAAGCGTAGCTTAGTAATCTTACCACCCGGCCGTTACCGTTACCAAAAGGATGTATCCAGCCGAAACGATGATGTGCTAATGCTACCTTAATAAGATCATATTTAGGCTGATCATTTTTATTGATAAAGTCTACTAACTCACGCATATAGTCTGATACTCGAGTAGGATCTGGAGGTAAATGATCAGCTTGAGCAATTTGTACCTGTTTTAATCGGTAAGCGCCCGGGGTATCGTCTCCTTCTCTCACCAGATTTCGTACTGCCATGGCATGCAATTCCCTGATAAAGAACTCTGTTACCCCATAGCCAGAGCTCATAAAATCTTCTATATAAGTCATTGCTTCTTCAATGTTCTGCATCTCGCGAAGTTGGTCAGATACTTGTTGTGCACCCTCTAGTTTGCTCTCTACATAATCTGCCAAAGTAGTGTGATTACCTTCGATTCGAGCTGAACCCAAGCTTTCAAGCATATGAAAAATATGCTTGAGCTGGAAAAATAAAGCTGGTGGAGTCGATCCACTAAGTTGTAATCGGCGTAAATGCTCTAACTCCATTAAAACATCCATCAATGGAGAATCAAATGCAGGATTAAGCAGAGTTAAATCATAATGGTTAAATGTAGGCATAATTTTAAATTTCTTGAACCCTAAGTTCTAATATCTTTAAATTATCGCCAAAATTTAAATAAAAACAATAAAATAAAAATTGTCCCTGTAAATTTATCTTGAATTGTTAAAGAGGCTATCTTGAATTATTAAAGAAACTATCTTGAATTGGTACCGTTATCTTTATAGATAGTTGCTATTCTCGGCTATCATCCCTTTCTCGTAGTTAGCGCAGACAATCTTCAATTCAGGCTTTCCTCATGCTGTCGCGCCGCAACCTCCACAGATAAATTTGGTCTTGTTCTTGGCCTTGCTCTTGCCGGCGTTGGCTTCGCCCCACAATTCGACGTAGGGCACAACGAAGGGTTCTGCCGCAAAGTTTAGCTCAAGGCGAAGAATGCCTGCCCTGGAGGCAGAACTATTCTGCTAACGCCATAAGCTACTGATAGGATCCAGCGGCACGTAAGTCCCGCCCACCTTGAGCACGGCGAGCAGGCTGATCACCAGCTCGAAGCTGCGCTCAAGCCTGATCGCCCTGTCGTCGGGCTTCACGCCTAGACTGCGCAGGTAGTGCGCCAGGCGGTTGGCTCGGACGTTCAGTTCGGCGTAGACCAGCCCCTGATCCTCGAACACCAGCGCCAGCGCATCGGGCGTATTGCCCACTTGCACCTCGAACAGTTCGTGGATGCAGCAATCCTGGGGATAGTAGGCCTGGGTGGCGTTCCAGTCGTACAGTACGCGTTACCGCTCAGCGTCAGGCAATACGCCGATCTGGTGCATGGCAGTGTCCGAGGCGGTGAGCAGGTTTTCCAGCGCTGTGTGCATCAAGGCGCACAGCCGTTCCGGCGCCACCCCGGCGACAGGGTTTGCGCCGTCAGCGAAAACCCTGTCGCCCAGATCATCCACGGTTAACACTGTCGGTTAGTTGCTGCGCTCTTCGCCCGATAAGCCGCATCCAGTGCAGACAATTAAACATTGTTTATAGCACGAATTAGTGGGTGCCGAAAGCCGCCTATCACTTGCAAAAGTCCCCCCCATAAGTGACCCCACAAATGACGTTTAAAGCTTTTTGAATCTTTAACTATTTGTAAGTTATTAATTCAATTGGTCGGGGCGAGAGGATTTGAACCTCCTACCCCTTGCACCCCATTTAGGTGATTAACTGTCCGAAACCGTCCAATCGCATCCAAATAATTTCTATTATCAAATAAATATCAGTAACTTATAGATTTGTATCGACTAAAGATGTACAATAAGATCCGATAAAATCTATTAATCTGTTATCACGAATGTTATCACGAAAACTCCAGTGTGTTCGGAACCCGTATGGCGATCAACAAAATTTCAGCAGCAAAATTCAAGAATCTTCAACCTGCCGATAAGGATCAACTGATCTCAGATGGAGACAGCTTATTTATTAGCGTCCGATCAATAAAAAACGGCGGAGCCAAATCCTTTCGCATGGCCTACCGAATCAATGGCAAGCAGCGTTGGATTACCCTAAAAGCCGACTCCCTAGCAGCCGCAAGATTGGAACGGGACACCTATAAAAATTGGCTTTTGCAAGGTAAAGAACCCGATATAGAACGAAATCTTGAAATCGAGCGACAACGTGCGAGACAACTGGCTGAACAAGAAGCGCTAGCTAAGCTCAATACCCGATTAACCGTCAACGATTTATTTATTCGCTGGCATGACATTGCGCTGGCAAACTATAAAGAGCGAAATGAGATCGTCAGGATGTTCAATAAAGATGTCCTACCCATTCTGGGCGGGCTCTTTGTTGAAGACGTTCGGAAAAGTCATATTACCGCCGTTACGGATGCATTGCTACTCCGAGGGGTAAATCGCATGGCTAAACGTATTCTGGGACTCATGCGCCAGATGTTCAGGTTTGCAGTAGATAGAGACATTTTGGAAACTGATCCTACAGCAAAAATTCAAAAATCGAAAATTGGAGGGAAAGATGTTGAGCGAGATCGAGTGTTAAGTGAAGACGAAATCAGAGCATTAGCCGAAAAGATGCCAGATGCCGGCTTCATGAAATCAACGGAATGTGCTATTTGGATTGCCTTAAGCACTTTATGTCGAGTTGGAGAATTGTCAAAAGCTCGCTATAACGATATAAATTTCGAACAACGAATTTGGAATATTCCTGAATACAACAGCAAAAACGGCAAGGCGCACTTTATCTATCTATCAGATTTCGCGTTAGCTCAATTCAAACTATTACGGTCTCTGAGGACACAAGATGTTTGGCTATTTCCAAACCATGACGGAATCAGCCATGTGAGCGAAAAATCCATTAGCAAACAATTGGGAAGCCGTCAAAGTGTAACCATTTTAACAAATCGATCAAAAAATAACCAAGCATTGGTCATGCCCGGTGGCAAATGGACTATGCACGATTTGAGACGAACCGGTGCGACGCTTATGAGCGCAATGGGCATAAGCCCGGATGTTATCGAGAAGTGTTTAAACCATACGGAAGAAAACAGAATGAAGAGAATTTATCAACGCTATGATATGAAAGCTGAGCAAAGGAATGCTTGGCAATTATTAGGTGATAAACTTAACGAATTAACACTACAAAAACAAACGATTGAAGATGATTCATTATCATCCTTTTTTTCAAAGATTGATATGTCAACACTAATCAGGGCACATCGTTAATCGGCTCGATACCGCAATTTGTAATAAGTTGGTGACAGATAACCCTTGGGAATAGAACCGCACTCGGCTGTAAACACTTCGAACTCTTCAAAGGCAATTTATTTAGCCTATTCTCGAGTTCGAGAGGTCTGCAAGTGAATCAATTCGATTTTCAAGAGATGAAAGAAGCTTTCTGCCATCAAATTATCCTGGCCATTGCCTTTACGGCTCATGCCCTGACGGATGCCATGCTATTTTAAACGCGTCCGGGAGCTTTCAGGAACCTGCGGGCTGCCGCGGCTGGTATGTCGCGATGAGCCTTTATCCAGCTTACGTTTCCAAAGAGCCATCAGTAAGGCACCGTTGACTAGCTGGGCATGCATATTATCGACCCTCGACCACACGCCCACTTGCCGAGTGTATAAATCAATGACCACCGCCAGTTATCGTTCAGACGGCTAAAGAACTTCGGGGCCGCGTTAGCGACCCCCGTATTGCCACTTTGCGCGGCTCATAAACTAAAGCCCCTGGCTTTGCCGAAGGGTATTTACGATTGCGATTAGAAAAACGGGATATGGCTTCGTTCGACTAGCTCTTCAAATTTATAGTAGCTAGGCAAGAAACAAATAATAGGTCTTAAACCTTTTGCAAATATAATTTGAAGATTTTTTGGCAACTGCATAACTTGTCCAGCTGTCAATAGCGGGATGGAATGCATTGCTGATGAAATTGTTTCCGAATTTGTTTGGCTGCAAATATTACCCCAGTTCCAATTTTGCGGACCTTGTGATCTGGAATTCGAAGTGTTGTAAGAAACTACGTACACCTCACCAAGATGTTTACTGACAAACTCTGCCGTATCCAGATCGTTTACCCCAAAAAAACATTTAAACTCGGAGTTTGCGAGAATGGTTTGAGCCGCATCGCCATAAACCGAAAAAAGTTGGCCTATGTTTTGACAAAAAGTAAGGAATCGAACCCCATATCCAGCTGCATAGGCGTAGTAGTCTTCGATGATGTCCATACGACCCAACTGTGGGAATTCATCCAACAAAAAAAGCACGGGTGGAACATCTTCGCAGTTTGCGCTCTTATACGACTCACGTAACTGATATAAGGCCATCCCTACCATAACGCGAAGCAGCGCTCGCCCCATGGCAAGTTTTTCTGGGGGAATGACCAAATAAAAACTGACATTTCCTTCCCTTAAAGCCGCGAAGTCAAATCTATTCGCCCCCGACTCGGAATCTTCTAAAACCTCTAACGGAAGATAGGTCGCGTTTTGAATTGCTGTCATTGACCAAATCCGAGTATGGTACTCAACTGTAACCCTGACCGAATCAAAATATTTAGGGTTGTCTTCCGCACTACCTATAAGTCCGTCTGCAAAAAGCTTTACCAACCGCCTATTTGACGCACTCATTTCTGCCAAAAGCCTCTCCATATCCATTCCCCCTAAAGAGAATAAACGCCGGACCTCCCCCATACTCCGTTCATGAACTTCATATTTTTCGCCATCCGGATTTAAGTTAGCGGTGTGAACGTGGTAAATAAATGCAATAAGCGCATTTTCGGCAGAAGCATCCCAAATTGGTTCGCGTGCATTGCTATTTGGCACGATCAATAACCTGACCAACTCTAGTATGAAATTTTCTTCAGCAATTAAGTCTTGTAACGAAGGATCGACCAATGCTCCTTTTGGAATAAATGTAAAGAGATTAATTTTATATGTATCGACATCGAAGGGCGCAAAACGAATGACTTTTTGCTTAAGGTTTTTTGCCCGGTAACCGGCTGAACGATCATAAATTTCCCCTTTAATATCAAGAATAAAAAGTGATCCAGGATAATCCAAGGCGTTATACATGACATGCGAGCTGCTTTTCCCTGACCGGGTAGACGCACTAACGAAAATATGACCATTACCATCCAGTAAAGAACCTTGAGCATCACCATAACTCAAAGGGGTTCTTGCGTGGATGTTTTTCGGTTCATAGGGATTAAATTGCAAGATACCGATAACTGGACATGCTTTTCTTTTTTGCCCCGAGTCAAGAAGCCCGCTCCGTTGCAATTCATTTCCCGTCAAAAAATATCCATTTTTTAAAATATCAGAATTTATAGACGTACTATCGAACAGCGTATTTGCGCATAGTTCACTACCTAATGAATTACGATAAAAATAATCGCTATTCAGTTTAGCCAAATCGTACTTTTTCCGTTCATGACACAGTTCAACGTAATGAAGCTCGACATTCATTTTTTCTTTACCTTCAAAAATTTTAAGTTAATAAATATGAGCTTCGACTGCACTGAAAACATGTAATAAACAAGGGAAAATTCAAAAAATAATTAAAAATCCACTTCAGATAAAAAATAGTGAAGCTCTTAACAGAGTTACTACTAAAAAAGGTTTATCCCTCTTATCAATCACTATAAGAGGGATTTACTGTTATTATCTTTTATCCGCCTGCTTCTTTTGCCATTCGATGATTTCATGCAAAATCCAAACAACAGAAGAACGCTTGAGATCAGGAAATAATTTAATCGGCTTTGGAAAAGTAGAATCGAAATACCTTGAATTTGGATTTAATCTTGCGTAAAGCGTACTTCGAGATATTCCCAGCCTTTTAAGGACCTTGGGTAATCTTAAAAATTGAATTTCAGCATCCATTGGCGCTCCAAAAAGCCGCCTGTGGGCTAATTCAATATCATTAGACGTAGTTAGACCGCAGGCATGTTGAGATAAAGGTTCAAAAATAGCGCCTATTATTGGCGAATTATAAAATCCACTAAAGAGTGGTTTGAGTGATCTACTCGGCATCCTACCGAGATTCAGCCCTATCTCAACTGCCGCAAGGAAGGATGGCTAAAGCCATTTTGCGACGGTAAACAACTGGCCGAGCATCTTGCTCAAAGCCATTGCTTTTGTATAAATTAACCCATTCCAATTGCTGAAGCGGGAGCACTGGTAGAAAAACTGTACCAGCTGTATCAATTAACAAATATTAGTATTTAATAAAATCAAGAAATACTTGACCCCTTAATTACAGGAACAAATCTAACCACAATACATCCGCTCTGTCAATAAAAACTCTATATGAACAAACTGAGCAATTTTGCTCTTTGCCTCTACTATCAATTTACATTTTGTCCTGTTATTAAACTTTTTCGATCACATATATTTCCTTTCCCTGATGGCCGCCTCATAAGGTTCCAGCAGAGCCCGTCTGTAACCACCAATTGACTTGCCTTGAATACCGCTCGTGTTTTTCCAGAGTTGATGCACTCTAGAGACAAAGGAGGGGCTGACTTGATAGAGCGCGCTGACTTCGCGCGTCGTTTGCCGCTGTCAACAGCCTTTGCGACACGTAGGCGCAAGTCTTCTGAATTAGGTTTGGGCATCTTCAGTCATTTTCACTCAATGAAGCCCCATTTTAGCAATACAGCTTGATCCTAAGTAACAGATAAATGCTCTAATTCCACGTCTGATCGTTTCGCAATCGTATGTGGATATTTTTTGTCTCCTTCTCTGTACTCACCGCTTCCCTTCATCGATCCCATGCCTGATGATGTTGGTGACTTACGCGTATTTTTCAATTCAGGAGTTCGTTTTATGACTATGTAATGTCCTATTTGCTTTTCCCATCAAGTCGTCAGTTTGGATCGTGGTACAAAAATGGATAGGGTGATCGGTATGATCGATGGTGCGGCTAGCGATGTGCCGGGCACAGCATCAGGAACAGCGACCGATGCTCGAATTATGCCGTTCGAAGGATGGTGGCAGGGAGACCTCACTGATAGCGGGCCTCAAGGCGTGGGAAGAGGAAAATCTTCGGCTCAGAAAGGGTGGCAGAAGATCAACCAAAAGCCAAGATCATCAAGGAAGCCTGAGAAAATAGGCGTAACGCCATCTCGCTTCGGCGAGATGGCGCAGAGAATGATTCAGGCAAAGCGACACAATCTTCGCGTCGTGCGTGCGACATGGAGCATTATCCAGACAGGCTACCGCTATGCGCGCCAACGCTTCGTTGAGAGCAGAGATTGCCGATGGATTGATGAATCTGGCCAACCATCAGAAGCACTGGGGGATGAGCAATTGTTACTGGTATTTATGGAACGTCAAAGGCTCTCGCTGGAGTTATAAACAGGTTTACCGCATCTACCGAGAAATGGAGCTCAACTTACTAAGGATCAAGCCTAAATCGACTATTTAATTCTAACGCTCTTTAATAAAAACTTGTGTCGGAAAATCTTTATGATTCCTTATTTTCAATTCACTGACAATCGACATCATATCTTCTGCTTGCTCCAATGCTGAGGCGAGGTTATCGAAATATGGCGGTTTAACATCACATCCCCAATAGCCTACGCCTTGATCAAAACGAAGTGTGGTAACCTTTCCTGATCGCCAGTTCAATTGCATGATTCGTCCGTGCTGTGTATCAATTGATATTTCTGCAGCACAGGTCTCATCCATTGCCGCAAAATAAGCCTCCATAACTGCTAATCGCAGACTGTCATCCAGCCAATCGGCAAAGAGTCCGTGTTTTTGATAAGAATCTCTTGTCGATTTGGGTGCTGAATCGATATGAAGTTTCGGGTTGTTCCAACTGGTTTGCAAAATTTGCTTTAATCCATCGATCAACTCCGCAATTAAAATCACCGTCCATGGGGAGCATAAATAACGGTCTGAATAATAAATACTCAGCAATTCATCGTTATTTTGAAGGTGCTGTTGTAAGGGGATGTGGCGCTCTGTCATTAGTCGCCAGAATTTTTGCGCAAATTCAGTCAATTTTCCATTGCATTCCGCCAAAACTTCAATTTCCACATCACTTGGACCCATTTTTGGTTTTAGCTGGGAGAGTTCCAGATAGCGTCCGATCGGAATCTCTGGATAGTCATTTGCATAGAGCAAGATATTTTCCGCATCATCAAGCCAGTTCACAGTTGGAATTGCCGATTGAAGGCGAGTACAGGCAAACGTTTTATATCTATCCGAAGCAAACGTCTGAGCAATCACGGAAGCGGCATGATTAGGCACGCGTTTATCGGTCACGGCGGTTTTTATACCCAACCGGTACAGCACCCATAATTCTTCCTTCACTACGTCTGATAGTTTTCGTTCTTGAGTTTCGTTTATCAGTAATACCACTTGGGCGTACTGGCTTTGCCAGCGAGAGAGAGGTTCTCGCAAAGCACTAAGAATTTCCCACGATGAAGGCTCGCCATGCAAAAAAAGATGCAGCTTTGTCGCTCCTTGGGCTGCAGCCTGGCGGATTTCGGTGAACAGCGTTTCCGATGTATAGCGGGAGCTTTCCCCTAACAACATTAAATCGTCCGGCAAAGCCAAAGCTCGAATAAAATCCTCCGTTAAAAAAGCCAATGCCAGTTGACGATCCATATGATCAATGTGAAAACGTGTATCGAAACCCAACAGGCAGTTTTGACAAACGCTTTGGCAAGTACAATGAAGGTAATGTCTAGCTCTGTTAAATAACGCTGCAAAATCGTGGTGCGCGGACGAGGCAAAACCGGCGCCTCCACTGCATTTGTCATACAGCACGATAGTAGCTACTGGATAAGTGTACTCGGCAAGTTTGGTCGGTTTGACGGTGTAACCCAACTCTTCGGCATTGATGCCTAATATATCTGCGAGCGCTTGTCTGAAAGCAACTGCCAATGTCCAGGCAATTTTATTGTCATCCACAGAGGCATTATTGAGAAACTGTTGTTCGCTCCGGTGCTTTAAATAAAGTTCTAATACATCAGTATGATAAACATATCCCAAATACAGATTCGGTTTGATAGCAAATTCGCTGTCATTGCCACTGCATTGAGCATGTTCTTGACCTTCTGCTTTGCCTCTTAAGCGGTTATGAGGTTTTGCTTTTGTAAAAACTTCCGGTAATTCGTTTTCCGCAGTCATTGAATCAGCACGCCCGCAATGCCAACATAATGCATATCCGTGTCCATGTTCACCGGCGCTATGATAAAAAATGTCCCCTTGATTGCCGGAGCGGAATAATCCCAATTCCGGATTGGGCAAAGTCCGGATACAGTCTTTCGCTGTCACCCAAGGTTCTTTGAACGGAACAAAGTGTTGCCGGGAAATATTCGTACTCGGCGATTCATAAAAATCCACAGCAAATCCCGCAGGTTCAATAAATTCATGCTTATGCTCAGGGTTCAACGACCAGCCGCATTCGTGACAAACCGTACTGGAATGGCTGCTCAAGGCATGGTCAATCGCGCCGCAGTGGTCACATCGCCATGCTGTCATCAGCTTTTGGGTTTCATTATTCTTGCTTTCAGGTTGATGCCAGCTTAACGCCAAGCCTGCCGAACGATACACCAAACCATTCAAAACAATATCGTTTCCCGGAGCGTATTCACGGATCGCGATCGATAAGTCGCGGGTCGGTTTATCGCGGACACGGCGTAGATTGTCTTCTCGATCTTTTTTCGGTTCTGGACTATTGGGTTTATAGTCATGAATACTGTAAGGATCAAAATAAGCAAGGCCAGTTGGAAATCCGTAACCGGGCAGAAAGCCGCGTGTGGCTAGTTCGGAGAGCAAATACTCCCCTTTCAGTCGCTGCAAATCCCTTGTCACCCGCTTTCTATAAGGGTCATTTTCAGAAACGCTCGCACTCAAGGCATTTAATTCAGTCTGCAACGGCTCATATTCCGATAACCATTGGTCTCGGATGGAGTTGATCGTGAGACCCGATTGTTGCATAAGGTTGGCGAGTTTAGTTCCTGCCAAAACTGTGCCGTTGATAACGTTCAACAAGCCTTGTTCTAAATTCCCCGGCATTTTTAATTCACATTCAGCAAGCCACGAACAGAATCGCTCCACTTGCGAGTAGCTGTCATCGCCTTGACAAAAAAACCAACCGCATTCGAGCTTGGTATTTTGCTGCTGACTCACTGCAATGATTTGCTTCAGGAAATAGCTTAAAATCAACGAATTGACATGTCGTTGAACGATTTTACTGCTGTTGAGCGTGATGTAAGGTGATTTGATCTGTGTAGTAAAAGGCCATAATGGGCTATAGAAAACTTGGCGTTCGTGCGGATTATCCTTGCATAAGGTAAACGCCAACGCACGATTTTCCTGACGACGACCGGCCCGGCCAGCACGTTGTAAGTAATTGGCTGAATGCGGCGGCACATTGTTCATTGCTACCGCTGAAATGCCGCCAATATCGACGCCCATTTCCATCGTCGTCGAACAGCTCAATACGTTCAGTTTTTGTTCTTTGAACAGTGTTTCAAAATATTGCAAGCGGCTAGCGGGTTGCTGCGCCGAATGCTCGGCAGCGCGAAAAAATACGCCCCCTTCGAGAATTCTGTCGCTTAAATCCGTCCATAGGTTTTGTTGCCTTAATCGGGAGATTTCAGCATTTCCGGAAATCCATCCCCTGACACAAGCCAGCTTTTCTTGCACCGAATTGAAATCATGCTTGGCGGGCAGAATAGGAATGCTCACTTTTTCACATATCGCCGTCTCTGGTATTGGCTTATATGGCAAATAAGGCGTTATGCCTTTAAATGTCCTATCCAACAAGCGATGAGTCACTGGGCAAATCCAGGCGGTTTGATTGGCTGAGAATGCCATTTGCTCGGGCTTCATTTGATAGCCTAAAGAACCCGTAACTGGCGTTAATATCTCACTTTCTTGTGTGAGTGCTTTCCATGCAGCCCGCATGATTTGGTTAAGCATGTCTTCATGGGCTTTATGATCCGTGTCCAAGCTTAAGGCATAGGCCAAAATACGGATTAGCCGATTGTTGCGGCCTTTTCTGACCAGCGGCCATTTATTAATGCGTTTGCCAGTCATTTCTTGTGTGTCCGGCTTCAAAAGCTCCTTGGGATAAATCGTAACGCCTATCCAGTTAACCCACTCGTAGGGAACCGCGATAAAATTATCCCGCACATAGAAATCCAGGCAAATTTTTAAAAAGTCCTGCCAATCATTTGCGGATAAATTTGATTGTTGCCACTCGGATGGTATGCGCTTAATTTTGCTCAATGAGGGATAATTGACAGCAACCAAACCCAAAGTTTCTAAGGTATTTTGCCGTTTGGCGCGACGGTTAAACTCCCGTATCAATAACATTTCTGATAAGGTGCGCGAACCGCTACTACCTTGAAATGGCAGTGCCTTTAAGTCATCCCGGTAATAAATCAACATGAATTTAGAAATATCGAGATTGGCTTGCAAACCATTAATCATTTCCACCCAAGTAATCGGCTGTGTTTCTGCTGTTCGCTCGATTTGCTGCTGTTTTTCGGCAGCAAAATCTAGATAATCTTGTGCTTCTGGCAAACCCAATTGTTTGAATTTTTCAGCCTTTGCTAAAAATTCATCGCGCTTTCGCAGAAGCTCAAGTAGTTCCGCCTCATTTGAACTTGCATTGGCGATTTGTTTGGCGGACATTTCATAGATCAGACCACGTAACCGATTTCGCTCCGAATCTTGCTGAATTTTCACGGCTATTCGCGCCGTACCTTGCCGGCTATCGGTAAACGTAATCAATCGTCGCCCGCGCCCTGGGCTTTCTAATGGGTATCTACCGTCCTGGCAAAACTCCAGCAAAGTCGGTATGGTGTTGCTGACATAAAACGGCGTGCCTAACAGACAACGGCGAAAAACACCGCGCTGTCCCCGGTCAGGAACAAATCCGCAGTGCCCGCATTGTTCAGTCTCGCTGTTATTGACGAAATGCACGGTAACGACATTTTCTGTTTCCCCCAACAATCGATTGTTTCGCGACAAAGTAAACTCGTGAGTCAACTCCTGATGCGCTTTTGCGGCCAGAGTGATTGGTTCGCTGATTGTAACGGTCTCGCTCAGATCTTTATCCTCTTCATCGCTGTCGCTGTCAGTCTCAACATGCAGACTAAATTCATCGATAGATTCGCGAGCAATTTGGATCAACTGTCCGTTCTGAGTCTGTTGCGCCTGCAAGTGCGGGCTGTTGCAGTCATTGCAAAATACCAGTTCATATACCGGCGCACCGCAGTCGCAGAATTCGCGCTGCTGGCTGTAAACGTAGCCAAAAGTCCACGAATCGGCTAATGGCGTATCTTTTTTTCGGTTACAGCCGGGATCAACGCAACTCCACAGACCATTGATGACTTGATGTAACAAATGAGCGCGCAATGGCAAGAAAGGGCGTCCGGCTTTATTGTTTTCTTCCGGCAATGTGGTACCACTACATAAATCCAGCCAAGCCAGGGTTTGTTCAAGATCGGGAACATTGCCGAATAACGTGCTGCTCAGATGTGTTAGGGTTTTTGGTAATCCACCTCCTTGGGTCAGTTCTTCACGCAACTTGCGGCTGATGGGGTGATCTTTCAAAGCCCGATAACGCTGTTTCGATGCTTGTTGGCCTTTATCAATCTCAAGTAATGAGCCTATTGGTGTTTTTTGTTTGTAGTCACCCTTACGGCCTCCGATTTCCGGCACCTTGCGCTTGCCACCGATCACTGTCACCTTATCTGGAGTAATACCCGCCAAATTAGCTAGATAATGCCTTAATGACTCATCTCCCTTGTCACCAATCGTGGCGGATGTTGCGACAAAACGTACATCGTCGGCCTTAACGCCAAAACCGTGCATCACGCGCCTCAACAATAATGATAATTCCGCTGCTTGCGAGCCGATATAGGTATGCGCTTCGTCAAGCACAATCCAGCGCAATTGACCTTGGGATTTTTGAAGGATGGGCGCGTCGTTTTGTCTGACCAGCATGTATTCGAGCATGGTGGCGTTGGTCACCAGTAAAGGCGACGGTTCATTGCGCAATAATACCCTGGATAAAATTTCGTTGGGTGTTTGAGCTTGGTTAAAAGCTGACGTAGTTTCGGGCGTGTTGCCGTTGTATAGGCAAAAACGCAACGCGCTGCCGAACTCGTCTGTCCATGCACGTAATCGGTCACGTTGGCTATTGATCAATGCATTCAGTGGATAAATAAACAAAGCCCGAACACCAACCAAAGACTGCTGTTGCTGTTGATATTCCCGGACCAAATCGTTTAAAACTGGCACCATGAAACACTCGGTTTTACCTGAACCAGTGCCACTGGTGATTACGATAGACTGCGGATTGGTATCGGTAAGTTTCAGCCATGCTCGGTATTGGTGTTCATAAGGTTTCCATTCTTTGCGAAACGCATAATCTTTTAGTTCGGTGGGCGGCTTGTCCATCGCGTCAATCAAGGCGCGCTCCAGTAACGAACCGGCTAATCTGTCCATTGTGAAATTGCTTTCTTCCCAACCAAAAATGGCTTCAAAAACTGGGTCAGCCAGGAAATTGTTACTGTCTTTGCCGATCGGTTGATTGAATTGCTCCGATAAAAATTGCCGCAAAGCTGGATTGCTGATTCCTAAAATACTGAGGGTGGCTTCTGCGGCGCGTTGCGAGAGTTGGCTGATTAATGGTTGGAAGTAAGGCGTCATGATTTTGCTAAGAAATTAAATTTGTATTCTAGGATTGAGTATGAAACAGAGTTTTTTAAACAGTGTTTAAGAGCTCAGTTTTTTGTTGGCATTTCTGTGAAAAATAAACTAACGCCCATTCAAAAATTGAATTGAACCAATCTTCATCGAATGCCTTTAAACGATTTAACTTAAAAATAGGCGTGGCGTTACCTAGCCAATGTTTTGGAGTATTTCCTTGAGTACAAAATACAGCCAGTAAGACAGGCAAAATAACCACTGCATGATGATGTTTCGGTATATCCAATATTTTTAACCCAAATTGCTGAAATTCTTCTAGCTGTATCCATTCATTAACGAGTTCCGATTTAAACATCGTGGGCCAATCGCTATTGGCTTGTCGTCTTTCCAATTCCTTGCGAAGACCATTCATATCGGCTGAGCTTTCTAACGAAAGAATCATAAGGTTAATCTGCTGATCAACTATCCCACATATCGATTTCTTGAGAATTTTTGCCAAAACATTTAACGGCGGAAGTGATAAACCGATTTTGTCGATACGCTTCTCTAATATTTCATTGGCATCAGCTTCGTCCATTGCCTGTAGCAAATAATTTTTATAGGCCGTATGAACAGCCAGCCAATCGCGCAACGGCACTAACTCCCAAAAAACAGGCAGTTCTTCGCTGAAGCTTTCGATGAAAGCTTCATCCATTTGTAAGGCCAAAGCTGCTAATATCCGCGTGTCCGTCACCGCAGTAGTCCATACGTCAAAGCTGCTCATCGGTAAATGTTGGCAATATCGCCATAAATGGCGCAAATAGTCCCAACCACTGTGTCCAAAATCTGCACTCATACGTGCCAAAATATTTTTGATGGTAGTATGCCTGGTTTGTATATGACCGATTTTAACCGCACTGTGTAATGTAAATACCTCTTCAGTGTCAATGAAGTTGCTGTTCTCCGAATCACATTCGACACCCCATAAGATGGGGCGCAGCGACACGGACGATGTTTTCGCGGAATAGATTAACCACGGTTCGGCAACACGTTTTTCAGGACTAAAAAACCAACTCCCTGTTAAAACCTGTTCTGTAAATTGCGACTCTAGCCTGATATGTTCTTGTTCAGGCTGAGATAGACGCATTGCCATTAGCGTAATGCCTTCCTGTATATCGCAGGATAAACATGCCTGATCGCTTGCGTTCAGTTCTACGGTACCTTGTTCCAAATTTCTACCCAGCGAAAACTGGTATCGCTTTATTTTTCTGCGCAATAATTCAGAACCGTTTTCATATACAGCCAGCTGCACATAACTATCCAAATTGCTGCTAATAGCCATCAAAGTCCTAATCCATTCCAGATAATCGATAATCGCCAGTTCAACAACGTTGCCTTCACGTTGAATTTCATGGCGAAAGTAAACATCTTTTATGTCATCCAGGCGGTCATCTTTTAGCTTAAATTCAATTTGTAATTCACGCTTCCTATCGAGATACCCGCTGAACAAGCGAAGACGAAAACCATGTAACTGATCCGAAAATAAGGCTTGTTGTGAAGACAATAGGTTGCCATTAGCATCGATAACCTGGCCGCCTCTAGCTGGAAAAGGAATCAACAGTGATAACATGTCGGTCATTCCTGGCCAATACAAAGCCAGGCATACATAAGGAGGCGGGGTGAGTTCAGCAATCAAATCGATACGGTAGCCGTCATTTTCGGGGGTTATGGTATGTTTTACTGTCGATTCGCAAACGACAATTGCAGGTTTTGCATAATCCAAATAGATTGTTCCATCTAATGAGTTAGCCGAAGGTTTGAAACGAACGGCAAACTGTTCGGACAAGATCGCACATTTTTTACGGAACAGAATATTGCCTTGATTGAGCAATCGGATTTCGTAAACTCCCTGTAGCTCTGGAGTCAATCGTTGCCAGTTAGTTTGGGAATTAACTGGTCTGGCTACTAAATCTTTTGCAGGGATCTCCGTGCTGGCACCGGTTTCATGATCGATGCGCCGCAACGTCGGCAACCCCAAGAATAACTCCTTTGGTGTGCTGGCAAATTTACTTTGTTTCCCTTGGAGTTCATAAGAACTGGGTGAGTGCGGTTGAGCGGTTTTGATGGTAAAGGTGTTAGCTTCAGCATCGGTAAATCGAATACAACCATCGGCTTCAATTAATTTTTTGCCAAAAAATACAGTTTCTAAATTTTGAACTTCAGCATTTGCCTGATAGTTAAAATGCTCAGGAAAAAGTATTCTGACCCGTTTAGCGCGAGTGTTGATACTGGCAACACCTTCTAATACCCATTCGGAATCTTGCTGTACAAATACCCAAGGTGCATTGTTATCGAGTTCTGCGCCTCCGATTAAAGGGATTTCTTTAAGAGTTTCTGATAAATATTTAAAACGGATAGCGTAACTTTGTAACGCCCTTTCGCCTTTGATGGTTTCAGGCATGCGCGGCATTTTTAAAGCGGGCTTTTGCTTGTAGACGGTTTTCAAAGCAACACCTAGCATACGAGTTTTCCCGTCGCTGGAGGCTAACTCCACCTCCAGCCTAGCCGGTGCTGTTTCCGAAATAGCAAGCTCTTCCAGCGCGATAAACCCCAAAAACTCAATCTGTAATTGCAAACAACCATTATCTTTTAATTGCCGTATAGCCCGCATGGGTATGGCCGTTACATCATCAGATTTTGCTGCCGTTGAAACCATGTCGGACAACAATTTTCCACCTACCTCAGTCTCAATAGGCAGTGGGAACCGCTCACGCCATGAAAGGCAATGCTGATCCAAGAAAGCAACTGGATTGCTGCGTTCATGCAATTGAAATTCATGTTTAAGCTCAACTACGGTTTTAACCATGTCGCCTAAGATGAGATGAATTTCTTTGTTTTCACGATACGTTATAGGAATGTATTCGCACTCGTTAATCAATTGATAGGCTTGTATACCGGTATTTCGTAACCGCGAATATTTTGGAATGACTTGCTTGAAAACTCTACCCAGCCATCCACTTGAGTTATTGAGCTGATTTAACGGCAAGCCGCCCTCGCAAGCTATGCTGCCTAAGTAGTAATGACGGCCATTAATAACGCGGATGCTGCGTCGCCAGAATTGCAACCCTGATTCAACCAAAACATTTCGTTGTCCGGTACTTAAATTTTGGCTTTTAGCGCCAACCGACTCGAAGACTTTGTCCCATGTGGGCCGGGTGCCATCATATTCACGGCGCCACCACTCTGCCGCATACATGACGAAAGCGGCATTCCAACGGGGAACGTTTTTTGATGCTGTGCTTAATCCCAAAAGAATACTTAATTTTATGGCGCTTTTTAAAGATTCGAACTCAGTATCAGTAATGCGGTATTGATAAAGTGGTCTTTGGTCGGGAAAACGGATATTGTGGCGTTCAAGAATTTCTGTAATCCAATCTTTTATTTGCATATTTTTTTTCTTGTTAACGATGCATATGTAATGTGCCTATTTGCAAAGTTGGCAGAACGTAAACTTTTCGTCTGGTGATCCGCAAGTTTAGCTAACTATTCTGCACTTAAGCACATCAAATTCACTTGGCGGAGGTCATCCAAAAATTCCGACGGCACATCGCCGCTGGTCACTAACAAATGATCCCTCGCCCGAGTACAAGCTACATAAAGCAAATGCCGCTCGGTGTTATACACTTCTTCGAGGTCAGCATCATCAGTGACTGTTTCAATGCGTTCTTGCGAAGGAATTACTTCATCGTCGCAGGCCATCACTACAACCGCCCGAAACTCCAGTCCTTTGGCGAGATGCATGGTGCAAACCGAAACATAACCGCTGACCGTTTCGACATGCTCATCAAGGATTTTAAAGGGGAGTTGGGAGTGTTCAACTGCGGCGATTGCTCTATCCAGTTCGTTTTCAGAGCGGACAAATACCCCGATTTCATGAGGTTTGATGCCTTCAGACGCCAGCTTTGCAAGCCATTGTCCAACGGATTCTATTTCACCTTCTGGTGTTTCCAACAATTGAATGGCCGGCTGAGGACCATTAAAAACGGAAACGGTACTACGACGGTCTTCGGTATTGCCATCAACATCGGATAATTCCGGTCCGAGCAAATGGTCGGCTTGCATTCTGATCTGGTGCGAAGTGCGATAGTTGATGTGCAAGGTTCGAGAGCGCCCGCGAATATCCACGCCAAGCGCTTTCCATGAAAAAGCCTGCTGAAAAATCCGCTGCCCCAGATCGCCCGCGAAAAACAACGCATTGGCTCGATCACCACCCAGTGCAGACAAAAAACGTAACTGGGCGACACTCACATCTTGCGCCTCATCGATAACTGCAAAATCAAAAGGAAAGCGTTTCTGCTTGGAAAAATGCTGCGCCAATTGTGTGAAAACAGCGGCATGAGTCAGCAAGTGGCGTGCATTTAAAGCAGTTATTACCTGCTCGAAGACCGCCCAAAGCTGTTGCCTTTGGGCTTCGGGCAACCGCGTCTTTCTGCCCAGCCGTTTGACGTCGCGATAAGCCTCCCAACTGTCCAGTTGCCAAGCATCAACGACTTGTTGCCATTCGGAAAACAAAAAGGTCTGGCTGAACTTATTCCCTTCAACTTGCTTGGATGCCGTGCTCAATAACTCGCGTATCAGGTCGGCAGTCGCTAGTTGGCATTTGCCAAAATTGGACTCATAAAGACGTTGCCCGATGCTGTCTAACGCATGCACTTCCAGTCGCTCGGCCAATCGCGGCTCTTGACTAATCAGTCGCTTCACTTTATTGCGTAAGGCATTGGCCAATGTCGGCGAGAAAGAGGTTAACAAAACCCGTGCCTCAGGATAACGGCGGGTTAAATAGACAGCGCGATGCAATGCGACGATGGTTTTTCCGGTACCGGCCGAGCCGGAAACACGCGCAGGGCCTTTGAATTCGCGCTCCACCCACTGACGTTGCGCCGGATGCAAAAACACTGTCCATTTATCCCAAGGGAAATCCAATGCCTGTGCCAGTTCTTCGGCATTTGCCATGATTCGGAATCGTCGCAAGGCGTCCGGATGTTGGAAGGGATCGGTAACAGGCTCGGCATATTCCGCAACCGAAGGTGTTTTTCCAACCGCCAAATCCAGCACGGCTTCTGCTGCCTCCGCAGGCAAATGATCAGCCAGCTCCAGAATTGAGTCTTCGTCAGCAGATCGGATGTCTCCCAACCATTCCTGGGGTACGCCATAACCCAACAATTGATCATCGGAATATTTGGTAAAGAGCAGC
This sequence comes from Methylobacter sp. BlB1, assembly GCF_015476545.1. Classification (GTDB taxonomy): domain Bacteria; phylum Pseudomonadota; class Gammaproteobacteria; order Methylococcales; family Methylomonadaceae; genus Methylobacter. The sequence goes on from NZ_JADMKV010000047.1 coordinate 19,699, forward strand.
GGTTTGGCTGGCTTGGCAATCAGGGATTCGATGTATTTCGGAACGACGACTTCCTCGACCCGCTCTCGAATCTCAACGATCTGCGCGGCCCCCGTCTTAGGGTGGGTTTCCAGCTTGCGACGCTCCGCCCAGGCATAAGCCTTATCGTGATGATCGACGTAACACAGCAGCAAGCTGTTTTGGGTTTTATGGACGATGATGCGGATGTCGGTATTGACTCGAACCGACCAGAAGCTCTTGTCTTTCGCTCGATCCAGTTTATGAAAACTGAAGCCAGGATTTTCCGGATTCAATTGCAAATCGAAAGCAGTAGTTTTAATGGCTTTTTGTTCTTCTCCGGTGAGTTTGCTAAGGCTATCGGTGAAGGTGTCGGCGATGCGAAAATTCATTATTTAATCCGCCAAAACGCTAATAAGCATTTCCTTCAAGTCAAGTGCAATATTATTTAAGCTTTCAGCATCCAATATAAGAGATTCCCTAAATACATTCTGAGGAATTTTGTTTTTTAACTGTTTGAAAATAAATTTACCTTTTGCCCCTCTAAATAACCTACTTTGGAAATAGTCCCAGATTTCATCATTACTTGGACTTCCGCCGGTATGTTTATATATTTCATCATTGTGAGCAGCCCTTTGTTTATTAAATTGCTCACGGATTGGAGTGGAATGTTGAGATAAAATATCCTCAATATATGTATCGGCTTCTTGTTCCGAACATCCTGCATAATTTATTAAAAAGTCAGGTTCGCAAAAATATGCTTCAACATCTGATATTTTTGGAAACCATAGGTATGCTCCTACTGCAGAATATTTCGCCTTCAAAACTTCAATTTCATCGTCAGTCAGAGAATCTCTATCACGATGAATAACAATTTTGTAAGCTCCTCCTAGAGCCTCGGCAAGCACTTTGGCCTGCGATGGGGTTGGTATATGGGAGTAACCAGTTCCTGGATAAAACGCTACATTCCTTTCAATCTCATGCCATTGCGACACAATTTTTTGCAAAAATGAGGTATTGGAATCTTCGGAGACTAAAATTATTTTTTTTCCAAAAGCTCCCCATCCCAAAGCCAATTCAACTTGTTGTCTATTATGAGAGCCCACTTCTCCATCATTTAGCCAGTATACATTTGCTGATGCCGGAGCACCTCGCACAATAAATGGAGAGTGTGTGCTCAGTAGAATGCGAAGATTTCTGTCATTTGCAATTCTCGCTAAGACTTTAACAAGCTTACTTTGTGCTGTTGGATGTAAGTGTATATCTGGCTCATCAACTAATAAAATTCCTGGCTCGAAAAGCAATATATAAGTAAATATTTGTATCAGTTGAAGAAATCCAGTTCCAATTAGCTCTAATGGCCTAGTAGTACCATTTGTTTCTACGTGGCATGAAATAAACAGATCACGCTCGTCATCATGGTGAACATTGATTTTAATTGGCCCAATAATTTCTTTAATCCACTTTTCTATATGCTCAATGTTTTGTTGATTTCTAAGTTTAAGAAGAAGTAATGCATTCCGTAAAATAACATTAGAGTCACCATAGGAGCATGATTTAAGAATGACTTTTCTAGCTCTTTTTTCTTCTTTGTTCGGGATTCCTGAAATTCCAGGTATATAAGCAGAAAAAAACCTTTTCTTTTGCCTTAAAGTATTTGATAGTGGAATTGGAACTGTACCGGTAATCGATATGCCTGCATTTCTTGCCGATCTTAGTGTGCATGAAGAAATTGACGTTCCTCCATTCGGCATATCAAACGATAATTTGACTTTTGATGACGATGATCCTGCAACATTTCCCCACTGGCTTTTGTGGCCGAGTGATTTGTAATCATCCGTAGGTAGATAATCTAAGTCATCGATACTAATTGTAGATGTTTTATGTAGTTCAACACGATCAACTTGTCGAGTTACGCAACAGGCTAGATGGATTGCTTGAAGTACTGACGATTTACCAGAACCGTTACATCCAACGAGGATATTAATGTTAGATAAATCGATCGAAACTTTTTTGATTTTCTTAAAGCTTTCAATTTCTAAGTTTTTTAATAACATCAATTCACCCTAAACACCTTCATCACCTCGTCCCCGAGATGATTAATGACCTTCACTGCAATTCGCCCAGATTTGGGTTTATCGAAAGGCCTTGATGTATCGCTGTTCAAGGTTGCCCAGGCTTCTTCGTTGATTTCGGCTTTGAGCGTTGTCTTCAATGATTTGTAAGGATCGTTAGCTCCGAGGAAATAGGCGTGGCGGACAAAGAAACTTTCTTCGTTGTAGTCGGTGTCGATGAACCAGCAGGCGATGCCTTCGGCGCCGTCACTGCGGACTTCGCCGGTGTTGGGGTGAAAGACGTCGACGCCGTTGACTTTGACTTGAATCTTGCCGTCTGCGGCATCGAGGATGTCAATGTCCGGTTCGCCGAAGATCACGAACAAGTTGCCTTTGCCGGTGTTTTTCAGGTCGTCGGCCATGTGCAGGTCGGCGTTCATGCGAGCTTTCAGTACCGGGATGCGGCCGAGTTTGTCGAATTCCGAGGAGTGGGCGTCGTAGTTGAAGGCGCAGGCGATCAGCACATCAAAACCGGCATCGCCGGCTTCGCGAGCGGCGGCGACCAGATCGGGGCGGGAAACAGTACCGAATTCGGGGCCGATGAAGATTGCGGCGCGCTTTTCGATAAACGATTCTCCATAGCCTGTTCCATCGGCTTCGCCGGCTCCGCCCGCGTGCCCTCGTCCATATCCCGTGCCGTCAGCACGGCCGGCTCCGTCACCATCACTTAAATAACGTCCCTCGGCGCAAATCAATTCGCCGGGCCAGGGCGACAACGCGGTGAACACAATTTTGTCCTGTTTATGCGCCTGCTGGACGCCGGCGGTTTTCAGGTTTTCCAGAATCATTTGCACGAAGTCGCGTTCTTCGCGGTACTCGGCATTTGTTTCGGCAACGCCATCGACCAGTTCGTCGTTTTCATCGACGGTCAGCACCCGGTGCGGCGACAGGCTTTCGACGGTGAAGGGTCCTGCGACGCGGACTTTTTTCTTGTCTTCGTAGGGTTTATCGTACAGGTATTCGAAATCAGCTTTGGCGGCAATCGAGGCATCGATTTCCTGTTGGCGGCCAATTCGTTGTTGCCACCATTCGGCATGTAGTTTGATTACGGCCTCCGGCCATTTTGGATCGGCATCGCGCGGAATTTCCCATTCCTGCCATTGTTGGTCCAAAGCTTGATTCAGTTGTTCGCGTAGCGGTTCCAACTTTTCTTGAAACTTATCCCAGATGACATCGATCTCGACATTATTGGCGATGGCTTTTAACGTGATGTGCGGCACGCGCTCGTAAACAAAGCCCTGGCGAATGTCGTTGCGAGTGGGTTGGCTGGAAGGCGAGGAACGGGTCAGTTCGGCTTCCCTGCGTTGGCCTTCATAGCTGTCGGCGAGCAGGTAGTAAGGATAGCGTGCGCCCATGATTCGGGCACGGGCCAAAGCCAGTGCGACGCGGGAAGTGTCGATGGTGATCCAGCGGCGGCCCCATTGTTCGGCGACATAAGCAGTGGTGCCTGAGCCACAGGTCGGATCGAGCACGAGGTCGCCGGGGTCAGTGGTCATTAGAAGGCAACGCTCAATTAATTTTGGGCTTGTCTGAACTACATAAACTTTTTCGGAAGCAAATCCACTTACGCCAGTATCAGTCCATTGATTATTTATGGTTGCAACAGAATCATCCATTAAAAAACCAACATATCGCACACTTTTGCCAATTGCCATTAGACGATTAGCTTTTTTCAATCGTTCTCTTCCACCGGGACTATGTGTCCAATATCGGCCATTAGGAGGAAGAAAAGATTTGCCCTCAAATTCAAAAGGGATGCGGCCAAGACTATATGGTTTATTACTTGAAATGTCTGAGCTTCGAAATGGGGCTCCTATTTTAGAAGCCTCGCCGGAATTGATTTCAAGATCAGTGAGTCTTCGTCTTGTTCCATCTGATAACTGTACATGGTAATACTGGCCAATTTCGTCAAATCCCACTCCTTTAGATCGAAAAAGACGTCGAAACTTCGCCGTACTAGAATCCTTTGCATACCAGAGCAGAACGTCAAACAATGAGGGCAATAGCGAATCCGTTTGTCCGGCAGTTTTAGTTGATGCTATTTGCGCAACAAAATTTGCATCCCCAAACACCTCATCCATCACCGCCCGAACGCGATGCACATTTTCATCGCCAATCTGCACAAAAATCGAGCCGGAATCGGTCAATAAATTCCGCGCCACGGTCAGGCGGTCGCGTAAATAGGTTAGATAGGAATGAATGCCGTCGCGCCAAGTATCGCGAAAGGCTTTCACCTGTTCCGGTTCGCGAGTGATATGGTCGGTGTTGCCGTCTTTAACATCGCGGCTGGTGGTGGACCATTGAAAGTTGGAATTGAATTTGATGCCGTACGGTGGATCGAAATAAATGCATTGCACTTTGCCACGCAAGCCTTCGCGCTCTGCCAAGCTGGCCATCACTTGCAAGCTGTCGCCCAGGATCATGCGGTTGGTCCAGTGGGCATCGTGACGATAAAACTCAGTTTTGGCGTTGTCGTTGGGCAGGCCGTTGAAGTCGGAGAACAGGTCGATTTGATCGGGCTCCGCCGGTTGCTGACTTTCGGTGCGAAGCAGCAGATCGTCGATCAATACCTTGGGATGGACTTTTTCCTGGATATACAGCGGCGGCGCATGGACGACCAAGTCCGACCAATCCTGTTCGTCCTTGCCCCGCCAAACCAGTTGCGGATCGAGGTCGCGGTTACGCCGTTCGTAAGCCAAGCGAATCGGGCTTTGCTCGTCCTTGGCCATCACCGATTGGTATTCGGCGGTGGGAATGTTCTTACGCGTGGCTTCGTCGTGCGTCAGAGTTTCGACGCTAAGTTTAGAATCGTTCTTGTTTGGGATTTTAACTGCCATTACAGGACTGCCTCGAGTTGCTCATTGCTGGCTTCATCGCTCGCGTCGTCATCTATCTCGGTTTCATTGGTACCGTGCTCCTGCACCACCGCCTTATCCATGGCTTTGGCGACCAATGTGGCCAATGCATGCATACGGGCTTCGAAAAAAGCTGTGAAATTATCGGTACGTAAATGCTCAGGCTCGATTAAATGCGTCCGTAATAGGTTATCTAATGTTTCGGAACTGAGGCCGTGTCTATCTTCGATTCGTTTGAGGTAAACGGAAGGCGCATCACCACTGATCAGGATATTGGAGTATTTCGAAAGAGGGGTTTTGTTGATGATGGAATTGAAATCATCGGGAGGAATGCCGTTTTTCTTGCACCAGGCTTGGGGAAAGATATGGTGAATGTCGATGCGATCATTGAAAAATGTCATCAAATCCGCACCTCGGCCGGTGATGAAGTCCTCACAGCCCTGCTTCATCATTAACGCATGCAAGCCTTTATAGGCAGCGGATAAGCGGGAGCGTAGCGATTTCAAGCGATCTCTTTGAAATAGGGCTTCATCCAATGAGCGAGGTCTGGGGCCATTGTTGGCTATCCATTCGACTAATTCAGGCACATCGCGGGCAAGACGAGATTCCGTGCTTGATCCATAGAGTTCACCGAATGTGATCGACCAAAACCATTGGGCTAATTTCTGTTTGGCCGATGCCGTTTGTGCATTATGTCCTAATATGGCAAATGTGGATGCCAACCCCACGATCAACGGAGGATAAGGAATGTCTCTATGCCAAATGATCTTGAGTTCGTTAAGAAAACTGCCTGCTTCGATAAAGCCTGCTTCTAAAGCATCGGCATACTTTTGATAGGCGGGAAGTGGGAGACCTAATAATGCATCCCGATTACAGCTTATTTGTGGGATGTCTTTGCCGGTCATGCCATCGGCAATCTTTGCCAAACGGTTGTCACGCGTATGCAGCAGCGTGCAGCCTTGCAGAAAATCAGTACTGGCAATTTGACTGAGCACGTCGCGCCGGTTTTCCAGGCCTGCCATTCGAGCTTTGCGGCCGGGTTGAAGCGGTTTTGGAATGCCATTCCAATCCTCACGTAAGTCAAAATTACCTGCCGCATAAATAGCTGTAACCAGTTCAAAGGCATCCAGCTTTTTCCCGCCAACGTTAACCTTTTCGAAGACCAAGCAAATCGCTTCACGCGTATTGGTTTTATCCAGCCGAATAATCGGCATTTTGTAGCGATCGATAGTGTCCAGCACATCCCTATCTAAACACTTTTCCAACTCGTAGATGTCGCGTCCTTTGTTACGCCAGTAATCTCGCCAACTATAAATCCAATCTTTTCTTTCGAACACCTGATTAAGCGGAAACATATCCTTTTCGAACTCCGCATTTTGTGTCGATAAGTCCAAGTCAATGGTTTTACCAAAGTCTTTACGCACAACTTTGTCTGCCGGCACACCGATGATCGCGTCTTCTAAATCGGCTGTACCGCTAACGGCTTTTTTTATGTCTAGATAGTAAAAACGTTCGACAAAGGTATTTCTGGGGGTGCGTGTCCGGACGGGGGCTTTGGCGTAGGTGGATTGATAAAGAGACGTCATGCGTTGCTGACCATCCAGCAACAAATCTTCTGGAGCCACTGGTTTGGCTTCTGCGCCAGTAATAAATCGCGCTTTGAATTCAATGTGGCCACCAGTTTCAAGCGTCAATAGCGCGCCGACAGGGAATCCTTTGGCGATAGAAGCCAATAGGCTTTTGACATCTTCATCACCCCAAACGTAATCTCTTTGGAAGTCAGGTAATTGGAGTTTGCCTTGGTCTATTTTTTTTAGGATGTCCCTGATATCTTCCTTGGTGGTATCAAACATTGTTTAGTATCTCTTGAGTTGGATGCGTTGTGGCGCTCGAGATGAGTTGGTTGAATGCTTCTTCCACCTTGGCTTCAAATTCAGTCTCAATTTGATAAACCTCGGTAAATTCAGCAAAAGCCCAGCGGCCAAAGCTTTTCAGATTATTTATCCCCGGTATCCAGTAGGTTTCCATGGTAGCCTTCTTGTCTTTGGCGTCTTCACGACGGTAGCCTTTGATTTCGACGATGAGGTTCAGTAAGTCATCGTCACCGTGCCCATCATCGACCCGAACGATGAAGTCCGGCAGATATTTGCGGGTTTCCGATCCATAGCGGTAAGGCACTTCCAGACCCAGGCTATGATTTTTGACATAGGCTTTGACCTTAGGGTGTTTTTCCGCCACACGGCAGAATTCGGCTTCCCAGTCACTGTCCAGAATCACCCAGTTGATATGGCAACGGTTGACGGCCGTTTCCCATCGTTCGGTTTTCGAGGTGTTAAAGCTGACATGGTTAGTTGAGCCAACAGGATTGTAAGGATCGAGTACCGCTTTAATCGGACGAGTGCCTACCAGAGAACGCGTGATAGCAGCGGTGATGCGTTCGCAAGCCATATCGGCCAGTTCCTGATACATCAATTGCGCAGGATAAGTGCCGCCTTTGCAAACCAGACAGGTATCGAGCCATTGCTTGGTGATGCGCTTCAATTGGCCGAACAGATGGAGTTTAGCTTCATCTCCGGGATCGCGCCATTTGGTGTAGAGCAGACGCTGCGTTAAATGAAATAGTAGCGTCGACATCCGCATGTCGCAGGTATGCACTAGGTTAAGGTCCACCGATTCGCCGATAATACCGGCGTTTTGGGTAACTGAAGGTCCCACCAAATCGGGGGTTAATTCGAGGATGGAGTCTATATTGAATTCTGCCGTTAACCGTTCTTCAGGCAATTCGACGCGATAGCCTTGCACTCGGGGAAATTGAATTTCCAGGTGATCGCGTTCGGGTCTGACGGCTTTGACGTGCACCGTTTGCCGGGGTGGTTGCGGTGGGGCAATCACCGGTTTAGCGGTAAAGTCGAACGGTATGCCGAGTACGTCGGCATACTCCACGTTAAACCGGTTTTCTTCATTGAGTTCATAAGATTGACGACGCAAGGCGCGGCCAATCACTTGTTCACAAAGCAATTGGGTGCCGAAAGCCCGTACGCCGAGTACATGAGTTACCGTATTGGCGTCCCAGCCTTCGGTTAACATGGAAACGGAAACCACGCAGCGGATCGACTCGCCGAGACGGCCTTCCCTGCCGACGGTGTTCATCACTTCGCGCAGTAATTCCTGATCGGAAAGATTCTCGGCTTGTTTGCGGTCGCCGGTACGCTCAATGATTTCACGGCGGAAGCGTTCGATTTCGTCGCTCGCCATCTTGCGAAAGTTGTCGTCCAGGGCTTCTCCCGATTCTAACTGCTCGCTATCGATCAGCAGGGTATTGGGACGCGCAAGCTGGTTGCCGTAATCATCAAAGTTTCTAAATAATGAGAGGCGGCCATTCTCCAAACTGGTTGAACCGTCTTCATTTTCCCGATGAAAACCGGAAATATAGTCGTAAACCAGTTTTGACGTACTGGTGTTGTTACACACTACGATAAAACATGGAGGGACTTTGATGCCGTTGTCTTGCCAAAGTTGGTAAGTTTTTTCGTAATGACCATAGAGAGCTTCCAACGCGGTTTGCAATTCGACCGGAATGCTTAATGGATCTAATGACTTGCCTTGGCCGCGGCCTTTTTTGGGCATTTTTTTGCCGATGTGTTCCCACAGATTGCGGAATTTAGGCATCACTTCGCCGGGGATATTGTCGGCAACCGGCACACGCGGCAATTTGACGATCCCGCATTCGATGGCATCCATCAAGGAGAAATCGCTCATCGCCCACGGGAACAAAGTGCCTTCTACATAACCGGAGCCGCTCAGAAAAAAGGGCGTTGCCGATAAGTCCACAACCCGTTGCCCCCCTAATTTACGGTTAACGGTTTCCAAACCCGTAATCCAGAGTCGTGCAGCTTCGTTGTTTTTCTCCGCCTCTTTTTTTTCGTCACCCTTAAGCTCTTCATCATCATGATTAGGTTTTTCACGATAACAGTGATGGGCCTCGTCGTTCAGCACCATGATGTTTTTCATGCCCATCAATTCCGGCATGACGCGTTGTAGCATTTGGCCTTCGGTCTCAGAAGTATTGAGCGCATCGCCGCCGCGACCTTGCAGCAGCGAACGCCCGCCTTTGGAGATTTCCAATCGCTCGCGCAGCTTGAAGGCGTGATAATTGGTAATGACGATTTTGGCCCGCTCAATATCGCCCAGCATGTCGTTGGGGACGATTTCCCGGCTTTGATAATAACTGTCCGGATCGTTCGGTTGTAGCACACGTAAGCGATCGCGAATGGTTAAACCGGGCGTGACAATCAGAAATCCACGGGAAAAGTTTTTGCTATTGGAACGACGTACAGCGTTGACCGTTTGCCAAGCAATGATCATCGCCATAACCGTGGTTTTGCCCGCGCCAGTCGCTAGTTTCAACGCTAAACGCATTAACCCGGGATTGGCGTTTTGGTTGGCAGCGTCCAAATGCTGTAAGAATTTCTTCCCCGGTTTTCCGAGCTTTGGCGCCACTTCCGTCAGCCAGATACAGGTTTCCACCGCCTCAACCTGGCAAAAGAAAGGGCGGACACCACTAAAATCGTGTTGGCGCCAATGTCGCAGTAAACGGGCTGTTTCGGGCGTAACTAGCCAATCTGAAGAATTTGGGAGTCTCCGCCAATCATCGATGTACTGACGCAATTCATTAATAATGGGCGTTGGGTCGTAGCGCTGCTCGCGGGTGGAAATCGCGTCTGAGGCTTCAAAGTCGAAGAGTTGTTTTTGTTCGGCAGAAGCTTTGACCTTTTTGGGTTTCGGAATGGGGGTAATAAATTCCGCTTTTCGCCGATGTTCAATAATTTGTTGCGTTGGCTGCCCTTTGTCATCCAACTCCCAATGTCTTGATGGATATGAATAAGGGGAGTTTAGGATGGGTTTACTGAAAAATGCGTTTTCCATATTTTTATTTTTTACAGCCAACTTGATGTAAACCGATAGGGGTTTACAAGAAGTGATGACACTTGTGCTTACATTCAGCGCATGCAGGCTATCAAGTTGTATGATCTAACGTTAAAACTATAATGCGAGTGTTTATATATGTCAAAAAAAATGGCATATAATGAATCTCATGATTTCTTTCCGGCCAAGTGATAATTCATTGAAATGGGATACCCGACAACGTTTGGCGTTATTGGAAGCGACTGCTTTGTGGGAAGGCCGAGTAACGACGGGGAGTTTGATGCAATTGTTCGGTATTTCACGCGGGCAAGCGTCTAAGGATTTTACGCTGTACCGCCAATTAGCTTCAGGGAATTTGTATTACGATCCTCAGCAAAAGGCTTATTTTCCGTGTAACAATTTTACCCCCCGCTTTATGAGAGGGTCCGCAGAGGAATATTTTCGCTTAGTCGAAGCGGGAAGTTGTTTAGGACAGTCAGTCGTATTGCCTATTGTGCCTACCGGCATCGGCGTGGAATTACTGTCCGCTCCCGAACGAAAACTAGATTTCCCGGACCTCCGGCTGATTCATCAAGCCATACGGGAAAAACGGCAAATCAAGGTTTGCTATCAATCGTTAACCAGTCCGGCTAAATATCTGACACTAGAGCCACATACGTTGGTATTCAACGGATTTCGCTGGCATATTCGCGCCTTTAGCCGTGAACACGAGGACTATCGAGATTTTGTCCTAGCCCGCTTTATTTCCACCCCAGAATTAGGCGAAAATGCGGCATCCGGAGTCAATGACGACGTGGATTGGAATCGCTTTGATACATTGATCCTGACTCCTCATCCAGGACTGAGCCCCGAACAACAAACGGTCATTGCCGATGATTTTGGCATGGTGAATGGGAAGTTGCATCTGAATGTCCGACGAGCCTTAAAACTCTATGTCTTACGCATGCTGCATCTGGATGTGGAGCATGATGATCCCAAGGTGCAGCAGATTGTCTGGCTGAATCGCGGCGTCTCGGCCGATGACACCCTAGGGGCAAACCATGATTAATCCTCGCAGCCTCGTCCGTTCGCTCGATAGGCATTGGGAGATTATCGAATACTTAGTTGCGTTGGGCCGTGAGCATATTGCCTTTGAGCGGGACGAAATCGTGTCACTATTGACTAAAGTCTATCCCGAGAACAGCCGTGAACAACGCTTGGAACGCTTGCAGCAATTGGTCAATAACGAATTGTTGATTGCGATGTCGCACAGCGACAGTTTACAAATCAACGAGGCCGTGAGTCAGTTTGTCAGCGCTTTATTGCACGAACATGAATTGGGGTTATCCGAGATTCTAAAAGCGAGGATCGTTGATATTCAAGCGGGGTTGGACCAATTGCAACTCGCGATGGAGCAGCGGGATATGGCCGCCTTGCAAAACGGGGCAATACGAATCGACAAACAGCTTCGACAAATTCTGCAGCAACTTGATCAAGACAGTCATGCTATACAAGGCATTGCCGAACGGGCCAAATCCAGGGATGAACGGATGCCTTTAGAGCAACGCTATCGTGAGGTCTTGGATGCTTATGACCACTATGTGCTTCCGATGGAAGAACTGATGGACACCGGCGCAGGCGGCAGCTTTTATCCCTTGCTGGAACGCGCCGAGAAGGTACTCGAAAACTTGGCTCAGGCTATGGCCATTCAGGGCGGTTTGTATAGCCATCAACAGATGCTTCGCCAAGTGATGTTCCGAGTGAAAGACGTACGCCATAACGGGCTGCAAGCATTGAAAAAATGCACGAATACCTTGATGCCTTTGCGCGAAGAAGTCCGCCGGCATAACCAGTTGAGTACGTCGATCGGCAAATTGTTGGGTCAAGTCAGAAGAAAAGGTTTAGAGCGTACGTTCCCCCTACAGCGTTTGCCGGTTTGGCGTAAGGAACGTACGGTTTCCGTTGCAGTTGGCCCTGAACTTTTGGCGTTGATGGAACAAATACGTGGTTATCAAGCTAAATCCGTTGATTTTCCCGAAGAAATCTCTGATCAGTTGCTGGTTGCTATTGAACAAGTGGATGACGAAGCGATCCGCCGGCATCTTTACGCGAGCTTACCTATTCCGGATTTGATGACCTGGCTGATGCAGCATTACGGGAATTACCAGGATGCCACCTTATTGAAGCTTTATCATAAATTGATTCGTTTACCCGACATTAATGCCACGCCGAATGAACGCGCCGCCCGCGTTGTGCTAAAGCAAGTTGCGATTGCATTACATAGCCACGTGCTGGAGACGGCATGACCCTTGATTTGAAGCAATTAGCCCAATTGCAAACCTTATTTAAAGCCTTAAGTTCTGGGATACACATCAATCGACTGCAAGATACCGAGCTCTGGATGGATTTAGAAAAACACTATGCCGGGTACGAAAGTCTGTTTTCTGCCTTGGGTTTTGCCTTGGTAATGGATGGACGCGGATTTGCGTATTTCAAGACTGAGCAGGCCAGTTCCTATACCGGAAAGTTAAGCCGTCGTTTAGCGTTATTCTTAATGCTTTTGTTCGAATACCAGGCGGATCAGGGACTGCATTTGTTTCAGTTTCAACAATGGCGCGTTGACGGGCCATTATTAGAGGCACTAAGCCAGCACTATCATGCCCTATTGGAAGCCGAAGAAATGGCCAGCGCCCAAGCCTTGAGCGAAATCCTAGATCGCGCGGCCCGAGTGGGTTTTACGTTGTTTGAGGATGGCAGCTACTGGCTGTTGCCGGCGGTTCACCGCTATCTCGATCTGTTTGAGGAGTTGGCGCAAGCAGACAAACCTGATCTGGATGAAACCGTCACGGCGTCTTCACCCCTCGATGCATTGGGCGATCTTGAACAGTCCGAGGAAGCCTTATGAGTTTGGGCCAATATGGTTTTCAGAAACTGGTATTGCTGAATAGCGCCGGCTACAGTCGCGCGGAGCTCCCGTTGGACGATTCGGTATCCATCGTGGCACCGAACAATACCGGTAAAACGAGTTTGATCAATGCCCTGCAGTTTTTATTGATCATCGATCGACGCTTAATGGACTTTGGGGCGCACACTATCGAAAGCTCACGGAAGTTTTATTTTCCTGATAATAGCGCTTACATTCTGTTAGAAGTGCTGTTATCAACGGGCATGGCTGTGATTGGCTGCGTCGGGAAAGGGTTGAGCCACGATTACGAATATTTTGCTTACCAGGGCGGGCTAGATATCGACGACTATCGACTGGACAATGGCAAATTGGTCACTCAACCCAAGTTGATCGAGAGACTGTTGGAGCGAGGCAAATTAGCGAAGATTTATCAGTCCGGAGACCTACGCTCGTTGTTGTACGGTAACCGGCAAAAGCAACGCTCCGATGATCTGGATTTGACGATTTTCCCGTTGGAGTTTACATCCCAGGCCGCAACTTATCAGCGTATCCTGACCCGGACCCTACGCCTGGATAGCCTAGACAGCCGCCAAGTGAAAGAGTATTTGCTGGAGATCTATAAAAACGAATTGCATGACCGAAGCGTCAACTTCAAGGACGAATGGGACAAGTCATTTGCTGATGTCAATTACGACAAGGCGCAGTTCGATGCGGTATCCCGTAACCGCACTCGCATCCTCAGGATGGAGGCCAGCCAGCAAATCCGAAAGGAACTGAGAGGTAAACTTATCCATTGGCGACCTTTGATCGAAAAAGGACTGACCGAGTGGGAAGTGTATTTCAATCGTCAAAATCAAACGCTTCAAGCTGAAGCGGAACGGTTGGCAGGCCAATTAAAGCTTTTAGCCGAAAGGCAGAAATCTATTTACCGGGATCAGGCAAAAACCGAGCTCGAACTAAAACAACTGGAAAAACAGGAAGAACGCTACCAAGAGCTAACCCGCCAGTTCCATTTCGTTCAAGATTTAGCCCAGTTAGTAGCACAGTTAAACAGCTTGCAAGCGAGCCGTGATAATTTAATCGCGCGTCTGAAAAATGCCGAGAACCAGCCCAACGCGAATACGCTTCGGCGTCATATCGTAAAAGGCCAGCATGAAATCAGGCAATTGGAGCAACGGCTCTCCGCCATCGACAACAATCTGTATTTACAATTACAACAGTCGTTGCCGACGGCAAGTTTCCATGCGATGGGCCGTTTATTGGCGGCTCCCGTCCTAAGTCTGCCAGTCACCCAAGATGGCACAGTCAAGGTAAGGGATGAAAATCAACTAAAAGCATTTGGCAAGGAATTAGCTGAGCATCTGAAAGAAACTGTTTTGGAAGTGGCAGGACTATCAATCAACTTGGCATCATTGGAACCGAATTTACAGATTAAGACCGTTGCCGAACTACAATACGAGATCGAAGAGTTACAACGTCAACGAACCGGCTGGGAAACGACGCTGGCTACGGTGGAACACTACGAACAAGAAAAAGCAAAAGTCGATGAGCTTGATCAAAAGCTCGATCAACAACGCAAGGATATCGAGCTTTACCAGGAACTGACGGCCTTGCAGGTATCGGCGCCCGATCGACTCCAGCTCATCAAGAATTCGAAGGAACAACTGATTACATTAGCGGAAGAAGACAAGTCATTAGAAAAAAGAAAGCTTGAAACCGATAATGCGTTGTCGGAAGTCAAAAAAGATAGTGAAAACCTAAATAACAGGCATAAACGCGTCCATTTCGCACGGCAACAACGCAAAGATCATGAGCCCCCGTTTAACTTCCTGGATCAATTGCCGAATGTGCCGTGGATGGATCATGCGCAGTTTGAAATCGATCGATTAGCCGATCGGATTGAATCTTACAACCAGGATTGTCAGCGGTTGAAGGAACTGGATAAAGAATTGGCCGGCGATTTGAATGTGTTGCGACATGACGGTATCAACAAATTTGAGGCACAGGAAGGCCCGGAACAAGAATTACAAGCACTGTTCAATTACACAGCCCAACTCAAACAGGAACAAGCTGCAATTGAGCGTAAAGCCCGCTCTGCGGTGGTACAAGTGGCGGCTATTTTGCGCGATTTGCGTGATAGTTTAGAAACTTTAAAACGCCGAATGTCGGACTTTAACCATAAGATCAATAAGCGCCCCTTATCCGATCTCAAGGTTTTCAAGATCGAACCGCGTGAAGAGGAAGCGATTGTAAACGCCATCCGAACCTTGATTTCGACTTCCGAACAAGTCGAGTCAGGGCATTCTTTTGATCTTTTCGATCACAATACTGTACTGGATGATAAGGAGCTTAATAAAGCCAAGGATTTATTGATCAAACAGGGCGAGAAACTCGGTAGTTTGAAAGTCGAGCATTTGTTTCGTTTGGTGTTCGTCATCGGCAAGCAGAACCAGAATCCGGCCGAGTTCGAAGAGTTGGACAGTGCCGCGTCGAACGGCACGGTTTTAATGGCCAAGTTAATTACCGGTTTAGCCATGCTCAATCAAATGCAGGATGACAGAAAAAGCATCAAAACCGCTTGCTATCTGGATGAGGCCGCCTCATTGGATCAGCGCAACCAGCGAAACCTCATCCAAACCGCCGCCGAATTCGGTTTTTCTTTGATATTTGCTTCACCGGAACCGCAGATTACTGCTCGTTATTGTGTGCCGATTGGGACCGTCAGCGGTAAAAATCATATCAGCCGACTAAATTGGCAAATCCTGGAACCCTTGGAAAAGGCTTTACCGTGAACGCTTTATCTGATGCCATCCAACGATTATTAGATAGCCCAGCAGCACTTCCATCATCCAGCTTTTCCTTGCAACAGCGTAAGGCTTTGGAGACATTTTCAAGCAGCACCCGCCTCATTGAAATTGCCAGGCAAGGACGAAGTACGCTTTATAGGGTCATTAACCCCTTGGCGTTATCGAATTATTTAGCGCAACTGCAACCCGTTTCCGAAACCGATCTTCCGCCCGATCTACCGGATCGTAGCCGCAATGTGGGCATCAATCGCAGCAGTAAAAAAGGTAATTCTACTCACCAATCCTACTACCTGTTGATGAAGGCCTGGGCCGACGGGGTCATTTGGCAAGATGAGAGAACCACATTGGATGTTACTGCTGCCACAAGCAAATTTGGTATTGCGGCATTACGTTTAAACGCGGATCAATCCTGGCGATGTAATCGGACTTTGCTATTCGTGGAAAACCAAGCGTTATTTGATCGCAATGACTGGCTCGACAACGATTTCAATGGCTGTCTTATTTATTACGCCGGGCAACTCCCAGAGTTTTTTTTACAATGGTTATCCGAATGTTCTCGTAGCCCGCAGGTGATTTTGTTTCCGGATTACGATGGCATTGGATTATCCAACTATGCGCGCCTTGCCAAATCTCTTCATGCGGAAACTAAACTCGATTTTTATTGGATGCCTAACTGGCAGGACAAGCTCATGAAATACGGTGATAAGGAAATATGGTCCCGTACTAGCATTTTATTCCATAACGCCTATAACCAACTTAAACTGTCAAATTTAGTAGATAAAGATCTAGAGCAACTTGCGGAAATTTCACAATATCACGGCAAAGCCTTAGAGCAGGAAGCCATCTGGCTGTGACCGGTGATGAAGTCCGCAACCGACTCGCCTTCACTGTTTTAAGCTTACCGCTTAACCCACGCCAAGCAGATTGTGGATATTTAGCGGGTTATTGTTGAATTCTTCTGAGTCAGCGGCAGAAAAGCCGTTGAAACATCTCCTGTTCAACGGCTTAGTTCAGATCAATTCGAATTTATTTTGTACAATCTCGGTCTTCCAGGCCCCTCGATTCGTGGTGGCAGGATTTCACCCCGACCGAAGGTTCTACCGTTGCCGGGTGTCAACAGGCGCGCATAGTGATCCACTTTGATCAAATAGGCTGCTGCCTGTTTTAGATGCTTGATTTTTTCGCCCTCGCTATAATGGATCATCCCAATCCCGCATTTAAAGTAATCGTCTTTATGGTCATTGCAGTTCCAATAAACACCTCGCCCCGCCGTTATAGGGTAAATCCAATACTCACCTACCCTCATCGCTAGGTAAACATCATGTTGGACTTTAGAACCATCGAAAAACAGGATCAAGTGATAGTGGTAACCTTTATCCGGGCCATATTCGAGTGACCAGATATGGCCCACCTTGTGTTCAAAAAGGCTGTTCATCTTGGCATTATTAAATAAATGCTCAAAGTCATGTTTCGCCTCCCAATATTTATTCGCCACGTCGACCTGGCAGGTGATATGGTTACCTTGGTGATAACCCAAATCCACTCTGATCACTAGTAATTGGTAATAATTATCAAATAACGAATCGATATAAGCCATTAATCCCTCATAGTTCTTTTTGGATGCGCGGTTAGCGTTATAGATCAAGTTTTTAAATTCAAAGCTCTTTATTTCTTGTCTGATCTGATCGAGGCAGACACGCATCCGCGTCATCACGTCCAGCACCACCTCGTAATCGAAGCCGATCTGATAGTGATCGTTCTGTTTTTTCAGGCTCTCATGATGAAGGATACTCTCCGCTAAATTACCGTTGAGCACGTTTTTAAAGAACACGTTGATATAAGGATTAAATTGATGAATCGGAAACTGCTGAAGCAGCGGATAGATGTAGTCTCGAATGGTGAGGAATATCATATTCGCTAATGGCGTCGGTATGACCTGTACCCCGCCGTTACCTTGATCGATAACGGTATAGAGAGGATCATCGGGTTGATTAACGATCGTATGGGTCAGTTGTTCGATATGGAATAATTGTTCAGATAATGTGTTCATAAAAACCTCTTAGTTAATAAAAAGATTTGTTTATGAACTTGCACGAATAAGACAATCGATAACTTTAGGGGGATTGTTTTAGGCAATCCCTCTGTGTCTCTAATTATCTTTGAAAACAACCTAGTTACTCTATCAATGAACAGTAAGCGTCCAGTCCGACCATCTGTGCTAACGCCGCCAAACCAGTCATCCTTATT
>NZ_JADMKV010000048.1:0-10625 GCF_015476545.1 Methylobacter sp. BlB1
ACAAGCCTGTCCTGAGCGCAGCCGAAGGGCTCACCACGAACGGCTTAACTTAACGACATTGGATACGAACCTGAACCCTGATGTCCATGTAACCAGCGACTGGCAAAGTGGTGATCTGCGCTTTGAATGGCGCTTTAACTGTCAAGCGACACTGTGACGAAACCGGGAAATCGGGCTTTATTTCGAGGGGTAGCCGGACGGATAGTTGTCTATAAGGAATATTCAGGTTTCTATTGCCTCATAGCTCAAATTCAACGGGTACAAATAGTCGAGGTTCAGTCGGCACTGACAAGTCTTATCTCTCACGGAGAAAATAAAGATGAATGCCCAAGCCAGCGATCGCGAAAAAGATCGAATCCGTCAAGCAGCGCATTTACTGTATCAAGCCAGCCGTCCGGTTCGAATTTTACGGACTATCGACTGGCCGAGCGAAGTTAAAGAAGCGTTTTTCGCCAAAGGCGCTCAAGAGCTTCCCCAAGTCAGCTATACGCCCCTCGATCCTGCGCCTGTTCTAGAAGCCGTACGTGAAGCACGCCGCTTGATTGTCCCTTCGTCTTCCATCGATATGTGGCTGGAAAGGCAAGCCGATGGGCTCGAGCGCGCGGCCAGAATGCTCGCTAACGTCGGCACGCCTGCTTTTTTTGAATATTCCCGCCAGCTTTATGGCGAACCTATTACACCCTTGCGCTACTTTCCCCATACACCCCTGGAATTGTCCCAGAGCATTTGCGATACGATCGATCAACTTATCCGGATTGAGATGGACATTGCGCCACCCGAATACCATACTGCCGAGAAAGTGGCCGGGGATATTGAACGTGCTGTCCAAAAACATTTCGGCGAAAGAGCCCCCAAGGTAGAACTGGTCGATAAGCTTTCCGCCAACGCGCTAGCCACAGCAAGCGCCATCCGCATCCGCCGCGACGCTCGCTTCACCGATCGCGATGCCAGCCAGCTATTAAATCACGAAGCCTACATTCATGTTGCCACTTCCCTCAATGGCCGCGCCCAGACGGACCTGCCCATCCTGGCGGCAGGACATCCAGGCACAACGAGGACTCAGGAAGGACTGGCTGTGTTCGCGGAACTCATCAGCGGCTCAATGGAATTGGACAGAATGCGGCGGCTGGCCGATCGGGTTTTCGCGATCCAGATGGCTGTTGATGGCGCGGATTTCCTGGAGGTATACCGCTATTTTCTGGAGCGGGTCAGCGACCGCGATCAGGCTTTCGAGAATGCTCGTCGGGTGTTTCGGGGCGGAGTCATCACTGGCGGCGCACCGTTTACTAAAGATGTGGTTTACCTGTTCGGACTGCTGGGAGTCGGCAATGCCATTCGCGCCTTCTTCGCCTCCGGCCGTTCCGACTGCCTGAAACTGCTCTTCTGCGGGAAACTGGATTTCCTGGACATTCCTGCCCTCTGCGAGCTTTATGAGATGGGCTTGTGCCAGGCGCCCCGCTATCTGCCGCCGTGGGTGAGCGATCCCCGCTATTTGCTGGCGCTTCTGACTTACTCTACTTTTATGAACAAGATGGATATGGAACCGTTATTGATCGTTGCTCAAAAGCTGCTGGAGGCCGCGCCAGTGGTCAAACTGTAACAAAATTATCATTCATGAGAGAAATTGATCGGTTACTCCTGCTCCAGAATGATGACATAAATTCTGACTCACTTCTTGATGCCATAAGGCAACAAACGTTAAAAGATGAGCAGCAAATAGGGGGCAGAAATGAATAATCATATCGCAAGACTGGTGATCACAAAATGCATTCAATCTAGGCTGCGATTATGCTGGTTGCCTTCAGCATGCAAACTTGTAGATGTAGAGCTGTTGCTGTCCGTTTTCGTAAAATCCTTTATCTTTACTAACATGAATAATATTAATGCCGATGCGAACTTCACTGCCGCGAACTGGCCTAATAAGCGTATAGATGAGATAAAAACCTGACTACTCGCTACTAACAGACGGACCAGTTGTCACTAACAATTGTCCTCCAATGCATCATTTGCTGCTCTACTCAACAAAGGACCAAACCATGAAGCAAACCGATGACGAATCACTGGCGATTTCCCTGATCCGAGATGACTTGCCATTTCGTCTACAACGCCGCTTAGGTTTGATTCCAGCCCAAGGATTGGGCATGGTGCGCCGGGCGGTATTTTTTGCTTTGCTCACTTGGCTGCCTATCGTCATTTGGGCCATAGCCACAGGTCGAATATTGCCTGGCACTGTGGACGAGCCGCTACTTCGGCACTTCGGTGTGCATGTCCGCTTTTTGCTCGCTGTTCCCTTGTTCATTCTGGGCGAAGGGATGATACATCAGCTGAGTACGACGCTCACTCCTTATTTTCTGACTTCGGGCCTAGTACAGTCGACTCAGGCACAGGATTTCGTAAGCATCATCAGGAGTATTGCCCGCTTGCGTGATCGGACCCTGCCTTGGGTGTTGATCATCGCACTCATCATAGCCTGGACAGTCTTAGAGCCAATGACCGCCAGGTCTGATCTGGACCATGAAGTCAACTGGGCTTCAAACGGCGGCGCAGGCCGTCTCGGCTTCGGCGGCTGGTGGTTCATGTATGTGAGCCGCCCTATTTTCGTCGCCTTCCTGGCGGCCTGGATCTGGCGCCTGATCCTGATATTCATCCTGTTGAAGCGCATTGCCCGGCTCGATCTCGCCATCGTGCCCACTCATCCGGATGGGGCCGGTGGCTTGGGCTTTCTGAAACGATTGCCGAAGGCATTCAGCCTGTTCGTCTTTGCCGTATCGGCGGTGCTGGCTTCGCGTCTGGCCCATAATGTGCTGTACCACGGAGTCGACGTTCAGTCTTTAAGGCTAATGCTCATAGTTTTTCTGATTGTCCTCGTCGGGATTTGTCTGGCGCCGCTTATGACATTCGTCGTTCCTCTCGCCACTGCCAAACGCCGTGCCTTGCTGGACTACGGCGCTTTGGTCGGCGAACACGGGCGCTTGGTGCGCCAGCGCTGGATTCTGGGTAAAACGGAAGTAGACGATTCACTGTTACATGCGGAGGAACTTGGACCGGTGGCTGATACCCTGACACTTTATGAAGCCGTCAGAAAGATGAGCATAATGCCGATCGATAGATCCTCATTGCTTGCCATAGTGATACCGGCTCTGATTCCTATCGCTGCATTGTTCTCCCTCCAAATCCCGATCAAAGACATACTGATAAAGATTGCCTCTACCCTCTTCTAGTAGTCTCTAGCCCAGCAGTATGTTGTCTAGGCAACCTTGCCCCGCTCTGATGCTTGCCTTATGAATGGGATCGTCTCTATTAGTTTACCATATCAGTGAATAAATTTCTGTGAGTGGCGAGCTATCAGATATTTTGCCCTACCCTCGCTGAGAATCAGAAGTTTTGAACTGATAATTTCAGAATATTGATTAACAAACTCAGTTCTCTGCAACGGATGAAATAGGTTCAGAATGAAGCGCAAAAAGTTAAATGACGCCTTCGCTTTGGCTTCCATTGCCGAATTAACCGGAACAATAAAAGCACAATCAAATCCAATATTTTGCACAAAGTAGACGCT
This sequence comes from Methylobacter sp. BlB1, assembly GCF_015476545.1. GTDB lineage: Bacteria > Pseudomonadota > Gammaproteobacteria > Methylococcales > Methylomonadaceae > Methylobacter. The sequence continues at coordinate 3,560 of NZ_JADMKV010000048.1, forward strand.
TGCTATAGACAGCATAAAGGAGAGTAGAAAGGAATGACTGTAACAATACAGCATACAAGGGACTGAAGCTCCTCTTCAAATTGATAGAGCTACGCATCATCAATGCGGTGTCTTACAACAAAAAATATATTAATAACAAAGACTAAAAAATAATCTCCCAAAAATGGGAACATTATGGGAAACATTGAAATAACAATCGTTCGGAACGATAAAGGTTTAGTTTGGCGAAGCGTGAATTTTATCGGGTTTATTACGCCACGTTTTAAATCAAAAAACGATTTTTTGTTTTTCGAACTATTTTGGATATAAAGTTCAAAGACTACGTCAGATGACAGCAATGGACGATTGAATGAGGAAGCACAGGTATAAAGTGCTTAAGCTTGTTGTAGCAAGCGAATTTGAAAGCTTAGGCAGAGGAAAACTCTCAGATAAGTGGTTACTTAGCCCAAAGTAACCACTAATATCATTATTTTTAGCACAAAACTGAGTATCCTAAAAATGCAGAGATTTTTTATTAACTTTCTGTAAGGTAGAAGTTTGAATTAAAGGGCAAACATTCTTCCCCAAATTCTTGACTCCTTTTGGGCTTCTTTTACCCATGTCTTCGCCTCGGTCTTTAGCTGTTTCCTACTGCTATTTCCAAGTGAAATCATAGGCTTATTGATGTCGGTACTTCTTGAATTTTCTTTACGTGGTTCTTTTTGAGACATGATTTTTTTAACTCGCTAAGAGCATATTCAATTAAAATTCTTTTTCTAAACCGACCTAAGATTTTCTCGTACGTTACCTTATTTTCTTCAGAAAAAAAAGCTTTATCTGCAGAAATTCTAATAACAAAAGGAGTATCTTTAATTTGTTCGCTTCTAATAGGAAAACAAATAACAGACCCTTTCTCTGCACGACAAAACCGAGAGATTCGCGATTCCGAGCTAATTCTTTCTTTCTCAATGTCCGGAATTATAACTAACTTGCCCACTCTCGCTGCATATGATGCCAAAGAACTAGGGTCTTTAAGTAAATTTTGCTCTGGCATGTTTGATTCTGGGAAATAGCACCAACTATCCTCAGGAATTCCATTTTTCATTTTGAAAAGGACAGTTGTAAAATCAATTTCCTTATTCGACAAGCTGGCCAAACTTTCGAAAAAAACATGAATAGCTCGCATTATCTCGGCCAGCTGTCTATCTGGATTCGTGATATTTTGAAATATTTCTTCACCTGTCCAGTTTTTGTAATCCAAGTTCAGTGTAGAAAGAAAGCATTTCATCTTTTTTTCCACTGCAGAATCCATTGCTTTTAGAAGAAGAACTTGTCCTTCTGATGTCAAGCTATCAAGGTAAGCTGGAGCTTTTTTACGAATAAGGTCTTCAAAGCCAACTGCTAGCGGAACTAAAAAGTAACCTAATGCCAAATAAGCTGCGTGCTCGTCAATCCAAGCAAATAAGTCAGCTGAAACTAATTCTTTGAAAGAGTTTACCTTATAACAAGCCAATGTCGCAGTCGGCAATGCAACCACGAGAGGCTTCCATATAAACTTATACCAATTATTCTCTACTATCCCATAGAGCTTCTTTATTATTGGTCTTTTTAAGGACTTTAAGTTCACAAGTTTAGGCAGATATCTAGAAATTTCTAGGTGTTATTAATAATGCTAATTTTGATTCTTTTTATTTTTTGCGTTTGCATTAATTTGCAACCTAAACCAACGCTTATATAGTGTATAGTGCAGAATCAGCAGCTTATTGTTGTAAGCTTACCTATCCACAACCTAGGCACCAACCACAACAAAAACATATAGTTCTTATTATTGTGGTCTGCTATGGTTTTTTATTCTGAATGTTCCCGCCAGTTTCCCGCGAGCAAAAAAAAACCAGCTATTAAGCTGGCTTCTTTTACGAAAACCTCAATGTTTTCAATTCTTTAAGTTGGTGGGTCGTGTGCGATTCGAACGCACGACCATCGCATTAAAAGTGCGGTGCTCTACCGGCTGAGCTAACGACCCTCAACAAAGAATGCCTATTATAAGGATTATTTTAGATCTTGCAACTCTTTTTTAATTTCTTTAATTATTTTTTCTGATATCGCGTTGGATCTGCTATTCCAGCTTCAGTAAAACCGGCTTTTCTCAGGCGGCAGGCATCGCAAACACCGCATGCGCGGCCTTGCTCATCAGCGGAATAACAGGAAACTGTGCGGTTATAATCAACGCCCAATTCGGTGCCCAGCTTGATGATTTCGGCTTTGCTAAGAGAGATCAATGGCGTATGGATAGCGAAATGCTCGCCCTCTACCGATGCTTTGGTAGCCAGATTCGCCAGTTGTTGAAACGCTTTGATAAATTCAGGCCGGCAGTCGGGATAGCCGGAATAATCGACGGCATTGACCCCGATAAAAATATCGTGGGCATTCAAGACTTCCGCCCAGCCCAATGCGAAAGACAGAAAAATGGTGTTTCTGGCCGGTACGTAAGTAACCGGAATGCCTTCCTGTGCCGTATCAGGCACAGCGATATGTTCATCGGTAAGGGCCGAGCCGCCGATTGAGCTTAAGCCGATATTGATGACCTTATGCTCCTCGACCTGATAGTCAAACGCTATCTGCGCAGCCGCTTTTAACTCGGCATTATGCCGCTGACCATAATCAAAACTTAAAGCATAGCACTTGAAACCCTGCTTTTTGGCAAGAGCGAGTACAGTAATTGAATCTAATCCGCCTGACAGCAGAATAACAGCTTTTTTTGACATTTCAGGTTATTTACCTCGGGCATCATCCCAAAGTATTTTATGGAGTTGTATTTGAAAGCGGACAGGCAGCCTGTCGCGCAGGATTTTTTCTGCCAGTTCGGTTGGATTCTGTTGACCCATGGTCGGCGAGAACAGGATTTCGCAGCGGCTAGGCAAATCATGCTCGGCTAAGATCGCTTTCGACCATTCATAATCTTCATCGCTGCCGATCACAAACTTGACCTGGTCCCTGGGCGTTAGATAGCCGATGTTTTGATAGCGATTCCTGCTTAATTCGCCTGAGCTTGGGGTTTTGAGATCCATGACTTTGCTCACGCGTGGATCTACGGCGGAAACGTCAAGCGCACCGCTTGTTTCCAGCGAGACAACATACCCCTTGTCGAGCAATCTCGTCATTAATTCCAGGCATGAGGGCTGAGCCAGAGGCTCTCCGCCCGTGACGGTCACATAGCGGGCCGCATACTGATCAACCTGGTCAATGATGGCATCGATCTCTGTTTTTGTACCGCCAGTAAACGCATAGGCGGTATCGCAATAGACGCATCTTAATGGGCAACCGGTGAGCCGGATAAACACGGTAGGCAACCCTACCGTATTCGACTCACCTTGTAGCGAATGGAAAATTTCGGTTATACGTAATGAACTCACAATCAGGGCTTGGCTTCCTCAAGCTGCAGCAATTTCTTTTTTGCCAAATGAGCTGCAGTTGAGCTAGGGAAATCAACAGTAACTCGGGTTAAATATTCTCGCGCTTTGACCCAGTTTTGCTGATCAAATTCAATATACCCCAACTTTAATAAGGCATCCGGCGCCTTGGCGCTACTCGGATAATTCTGGATGACGGCATTAAAGGCGGCACGCGCCGAATTAAGGTCCTGGTTGACTTTATGCGCCTCGCCTAGCCAGTATTGGGCATTGCTTGCCAGGGCGCCGTTCGGATATTGGCTTAGGAAGGTATTGAACTGCGTGATTGACTCGCTAGTGTGCCCTTTCCTCAAAGCTTCATAGGCCTGTTGGTATTGCTGTTTTTCACCGTCTGAGACCTGAGGCGCGGCCGGTTGCTGCACCGCAGGCGCAGGCTGCGGTGCTGGAGCATTTTCCGCCGGAGCCGGAGCTGGCGCCGCTGGTGCTGGTGCTGGTGCTGGTGCTGCAGCAGGATCGGCCGCATTGGCAGCCGGAGCAACCGCACCTTCTTGACTAGGTGCAGTTCCTGTAGCTGCTGGAGCACCGCCAGCCGCATTATTCTCAATGCTGCTCAGACGCTCATCAAAGTCGGAGTACATAGTACCCTGTTGCTTTTTCAGTTCAGCGATCTGATTGGCCTGCTCTTCCAATTTGCCTGTAAGCTGCTGCACTTCAGACTGCAATTGCTCTACACGCGCCATCAGCTCATATACGGCATTAGGCGGAACTGAGCCCTGATTGGCCGCTCCGGAAGGATAGGTTGAATTATCGATGACAGGCGGCAATGCCCCTGGTTCTGCATAAGCAGTGCTGCAGGCACACAGCAGCATGAGTAAACGCTTTTTCATTTATTTGCCTTGGTAGACCAGTTCAACACGACGGTTTAGCTGCCAGGATGACTCATCATGTCCAAATGCTGCCGGTTTTTCTTCACCGTAGCTGACGATTTCCAGCTGGCTTTCATTAACGCCTTGCACTTTCATCATGCTGGCGACCGCTTTTGCGCGCTGCTCACCTAGCGCGATGTTGTATTCGCGGGAGCCACGCTCATCGCCATGGCCTTCCAATACGATGTGTTGTCCAGGGTTGGCAAGCAGGTATTGTGAGTGAGCGGCAACAACCGGCACATAGTCCTGCTGTACCTGGCTGCTGTCCAGCATGAAGTAAATAGTTTGTTTTGACAGCGGGTTGTTCGGATCGCTGAATTCCGGCCCCAAGCCGCCTCCGCTGCCAAAACCTGAGCCGCTGCCCATCTCCGAACCGGAGATGCCGGACCCGCCATTCAAGCCGCTGGTTGAGGCATCATTGATGCCGGCCGCGCCACTCTGGCTGCCGTCGGTAAAGCCTGCATCCTGCTCATCGGTTGAACTGCAAGCAGTCAAGAGGGTTGCGCTGATTGCCAATGCCAATATTGCTTTATTCAATTTCATTTTAACTTCCATAAATAAATTATTAATTCTATTTTAAAAATAGGGTATCGCCAACAGCTCTAGTATTCAGCCAGTATTGATATGCCGGGTCAATAGGCTTGATGTAAATCCGCTCATCCTTCGACAAAGCCTTTAGTCCTGAGTGCAGTCGAAGAGGCAGGGCGAACGGATTTACTTTTATCCGTCAAGTCAGGATTGGCTGAGCGCTAGGGTGCCCAAGCCGGTTCACGCACTTCGCTACTATCAAAGACCAGTTTTTGCTGCATTTTACCATCGATTGATACGGCCGATAAGTAACCGGTGCCGCCTTTCCGTGACGCATATAAAATCAGATTGCCGTTCGGAGCAAAGCTGGGAGACTCATCCAGACGCCCTTCAGTCAGGACATTGACTGTACGGGTTGCCATGTCCATGACGGCAATACGATAGTCGCCACGGTTGCCATGCACCATCGCTATATTTTTGCCATCCGGTGAAAAACTGGCCCCCGCGTTGTAATCGCCGGTAAACGTCAGCCTTTTTTCCCCGCCGCCGCTGCTGGGCATGATATACAGTTGCGGCTTGCCGCCTCTATCCGATGTAAAGACGATATGGCTGCCGTCAGGCGACCAGGTCGGCTCGGTATCGATCGCATAGCTTTGAGTCAGTTTGGTCAATGAACGCGAAGACAAGTCCAACACATAAATATCGGGGTTGCCATCTTTGGACAAGGTCAGCGCCAACTTCTGCCCATCAGGCGACCAGGCCGGCGCACCGTTAATGCCGGGGAATTCGGCCACTTTTTGCCGCTCACCGGTGGCCAGCGTCTGTACGTAGATGCCCGCCGTTTTTTTCTCAAACGATACATAGGCCACTTTTCTGCCGTCGGGCGACCAGGCTGGCGACATTAATGGCTCAGGCGATGACGCGATGGTTTGAGGATTGAATCCGTCGGCATCGGCGACTTGCAGCCTGTGTATGCGCTGATTGCCGCCTTGCGACTGGCTGGTGATATAGATGATCCGGCCGCTGAAGACGCCCTTAATGCCGGTCAGCTTTTCATAAATGATATCGCTGATCTGGTGTGCCGTCCGGCGCAGCTCAGACGGCGGCGAAGCCATTCGGTAGCCCAATACCTGCGTGCCTTTATAGACATCGAACACTTGGAACTCAATATTATATTGTCCCGCTCCTTCAGCCACTTGTCCGATAACCAGATAGTTCTGCCCTAAAGACTGCCATTCGTTGAATCTGACCGCATCTGCCGTTGTCGGCCTGCTCAGCATGCTCTGTTCGTCCAGCGTTTTAAAATAACCGCTGCGCCCCAGATCTGCATTAACAATCGAGCTGATATTAACGGGCATACCGGATGCCCCTTGAAAACCGAAAGGCACGATAGCAATAGGCATGGCGCTCTCAATACCTTCGGTAATTTCAATATTCATTTCGGCATGGGTGATCGGGGCATGAAACCCGATCAGGCCGACTAACAACATTCTTCTAAAAAAACTCACATTATTTCCTCTGTCATTTAATTCAAAAAACCGGTTGACATCACCTGACCTGCCAATAAACGTCCTTACCTAAATAACAACGGGTAGAACAACACATTTATCCTCTCGGCTCGAATGTGAACGTAAACGATCTAAACTCTTTGTTAAACAATTCCCTATCCGTAGGTACAGGCAGCGGCTGAGCTTTTAAAACGGCATTGACCGCGGAATTATCAAACATTTCATCGCCACTGGATGCAATAACAACAGGTTCACCGATTACCTGACCACCGGAAGTCAACCTGACTTGGATAGTGCATCTCATGCCGGCTGCAGCGGTAGGCGAACGAATCCAGCTGTGATTTACTTTTGTCTTAATCGCATTTATCGCCTGATCTCCGGCTGCAGCTCTCGCTGCTCTGGCCGCTTCGGCATCGGCCTTGGCCTTTGCCAAAGCCGCCTGCTCTGCTGCGGCTTTAGCTACTGCGACTCTTTCCGCTTCAGCCTTTGCAGCCGCGGCCTTTTCCGCGGCCGCTTTCTCGGCTGCCGCCTTTTCAGCGGCAGCCTTTCGAACGGCTTCGGCTTTCTCAGCTGCCGCTTTTTCAGCGGCCGCTTTTCGCGCAGCTTCGGCTTTCTCGGCCGCCGCTTTTTCAGCGGCCGCTTTTCGGGCAGCTTCGGCTTTCTCGGCTGCAGCCTTTTCAGCGGCAGCTTTTCGGGCAGCTTCGGCTTTCTCGGC
>NZ_JADMKV010000048.1:10917-36305 GCF_015476545.1 Methylobacter sp. BlB1
TTTGCTCTTGCTATTTCAGCCTGCTCTGCTGCGGCTTTGGCAGCCGCGGTTCTTTCCGCTTCAGCCTTTGCGGCTGCGGCTTTTTCCGCGGCAACTTTCTCGGCAGCAGCCTTTTCAGCTGCTTCAGCAACGGCTTTTACTTTTGCAGCCTCGGCTTTTTCAGCCGCTTCTTTTCGGGCAGTTTCGGCTTTCTCGGCTGCAGCCGCTTTTTCCGCCTCGGCTTTGGCGGCTTCGGCTTTTTGCTGCTCGGCTAATTGTTGGCGTTTCAATGCAGCGGCTTTTTGCTCAGCCTGCTTCTCAGCTTTAGTATCGGCTTCCTGAGGCGCGTCAATTTCTTCCAGCGAAGCCTGGATAATTTCCGGCGCTGGCTCGCTGCTTTGTTTAGGCTTGGTATCGAAACTTAACGCAAACAGGCTAAAGAGAACAACATGCAAAGCTAAAGCCAGGAGAAATGGCTTTACAAATCGTTTTTGACTATCCATTTACTTTCTATTTATCTTCAGGTTTAGTCATCAACCCTACATTGCTCAGTAAACCGGTCTTTTTCAGCTCAGCCATTAATTTGACCACCTTGCCATAGCCCAGCGTTTCATCGGCATTGATCAGAACCTGGGTTTGCGGCTTGCCGCTCAGGACGGCTGTCACGCGCGCCGTTATTTCCTCCGGCTGTATGGGCTCATCCTTGCCGTCGCCATTGCTGATAAAGTATTGCTCCTGTTTATCGATAGTCACGACAAGCGGCGGATCATCCTTCTGTTCCACGGTTGCCGATTCAGCCTTGGGCAGATCGACTTTCACGCCGGTCTGCAGCATAGGCGTCGTGATCATGAAGATGATCAGCAATACCAGCGTAACGTCAATGTAGGGAACGACATTGATTTCCGCCATGGGTTTTCTTCGGCCTCGGCCGCGTTTGCTGCTTTCTACCGGACTCATTTGTTGTGCGCCTGTCTTTGCAATAATACGATGAACTCTTCAACGAACAGGTCATAGCGTCCTGTCAGCCTATCCAGACGCGTGGAGAAACGGTTATAGGAAACAACGGCCGGGATCGCGGCGAACAGGCCGATGGCCGTTGCGATCAAGGCCTCGGCAATACCGGGCGCCACTTGCGCCAATGTCGCCTGCTGGACATTGCCCAAGGAACGGAATGAATTCATGATGCCCCATACCGTACCGAACAAGCCGACATAAGGACTGGTCGAGCCGACGGTCGCCAGAAACGGCAGGTGCTCATCAAGCCGGTCCAGTTCGCGCGACAGTTCGATGCGCATGGCGCGCTGGGCGCTTTCCACTTGTACGGCGGGCTCAACATTGCCGGTCTGGCGCATGCGGGAAAATTCCTTGTAGCCGGCCAGGAATATTTTTTCTATGCCTTCCGGCTCGAAGTCTTTCGAGGTCAGTTTTCTGTAAAGATCGGCCAGCGGCACGCCGGACCAGAATTGTTCTTCGAACTCGTCGGTAATTTCCAGAGCCCGAATCAGCACTTTGCGTTTGGAAAAGATAAATGTCCATGATACGACTGAAGCTGTCAGCAATATCAGCATGACAAATTGAACGACGAAACTCGCTTCTGTGATCAAATGAAAAATGGATAAATCAGTACTCATTCTTTAACTGCTCTTGTAATTTCTCAGGAATAGCTTTAGGGCGCATGGTTTGCGCATCCAGACAGGCAATTCGGATTATGCCCTTGCATAAAACCTCATCGCCTCGTGTAATTTCTTGCTCAAAATCAAAACTGGCTTTTTTGACAAGGCTCAAGTCGGCACTGACCTGTAGTTGCTCGTTGAATCGGGCCGGAATCAGGTAATCGACCTGGATAGAGCGCACGACAAAGATAATGCCCTCCGCCATCAACTGATCCTGTTCATACCCCATCACCCTCAACATTTCGGTCCTTGCCCGTTCGAAGAACTTCAGGTAGTTGGCGTAATACACCACGCCGCCCGCATCAGTGTCTTCGTAATAAACCCGTACTGGCCAGATAAATTTTTTCATTATTCTTTATTCCCTCATTGATGAGTCCTCTAAAACTGCGCTGATATCAAAAATACGCTTTAAAGCGTAAAAAGGGCGACTAAAAAGCCACCCTTTTATGTCCCTGCGTTCCTGATCAAATAAAAAAACTATTATGTAAATATATCTTCCGATACGCCCAGCTGTTGCGGCGGCTGCAGGCCAAAATGCAGATAGGCGTGTTGCGTCACCACGCGCCCGCGCGGCGTGCGCATAATGAACCCCTGCTGCAGCAAATACGGCTCCAGCACGTCTTCAATCGTGCCGCGCTCCTCGCTGATGGCCGCCGCCAGCGTGTCGAGCCCCACCGGCCCGCCGGCAAAATTTTCAATCATGGTCAGCAGCAGCTTGCGGTCCTGCGCATCGAAGCCGTTGTTATCGACTTTCAGCATGGTCAGCGCCTGGTTGGCGATTTCCTGCGTCACGATGCCGTTGCCTTTGACTTCGGCAAAATCGCGCACGCGACGCAACAGACGATTGGCGATACGAGGGGTTCCGCGCGACCTGCGCGCAATCTCAAAGGCGCCGGCCTGCTCCATGTTGACGCCCAGCATTCTTGCCGAACGCGCGACGATGCTGGCCAGTTCATCGACCGTATAAAACTCCAGTCTTTGCACGATGCCGAAACGGTCGCGCAGCGGCGAAGTCAAAAGACCTGCGCGGGTCGTCGCGCCCACCAGCGTGAACGGCGGCAGGTCCAGCTTGATGGAGCGCGCGGCCGGCCCTTCGCCGATCATGATATCGATCTGATAATCTTCCATCGCCGGATACAGGATTTCTTCAACCGCCGGACTCAGGCGATGGATTTCATCGATGAACAGCACATCATGCGCTTCAAGATTGGTCAGCAGCGCGGCAAGATCGCCGGCCTTGTCGAGCACAGGCCCTGACGTCTGGCGAATATTGACGCCCATCTCGGCCGCAATGATATTGGCCAGCGTGGTTTTGCCCAGGCCCGGCGGCCCAAAAATCAGAACGTGATCCAGCGCTTCCTGACGCGCGGTAGCCGCCTGAATGAAAATCTCCATCTGCGCGCACAACTCTTTCTGGCCGACATAGTCAGCCAAGCGCTTGGGCCTAATAGCCCGATCCTGCCGCTCTTCATCGGAAAGCCTGTGAGCGGTCACTATGCGATCTCTTTCTATCATCTTAAGGCGCCTTGCAATGCCAACCGGATAATATCTTCACAGCTTTTATCTTCCGTGCTGATGCCTTGCACCATTTTCGCGGCATCCTGCGGCTTGTAGCCTAATGCACATAAAGCGCTGATAGCTTCCTGCTTGGGATTGCCCGCCTGAGCCATTGAAACATCGACCCGCACCGGCGCCGCATCCCCTAAATTCGGCAGCCTGTCGCGCATTTCAATTACCAGCCGCTCAGCCGTTTTCTTGCCTACGCCCGGCAAACGAACCAGCGCCTGTATGTCACCGTTCAGGATGCACTGATGAAACTCATCTGCGCTCTGGCCTGATAAAATCGTCAAAGCCAGCTTGGGGCCGACGCCGTTGACCTTGATCAGATTCCTGAACATCAGGCGATCAGCTTCGGTTGAAAACCCGAACAGAATATGGGCATCTTCGCGCACGACAAGATGCGTATGCAGCTGAACCTCTTCGCCGATGGCCGGCAGATTGTAAAAAGTCGTCATCGGCGCTTCGACTTCATAGCCGACGCCGTGCACATCGAGCAGCAGCATAGGCGGCGCTTTATGCACCAGCTTGCCGCGTAAAAAACCTATCATTTCAACGCTCTCTGCTGCAAACGCAGCGCAGTCTGCCGGTAGTGGGCGTGGCAGAGCGAAAGCCCCAGCGCATCGCTGGCATCGATCTGCAGCTCGCCCTGCAGATTCAGCAGAATTTTCACCATGTGCTGAACCTGGAGCTTTTCGGCGCTGCCCTTGCCCACTAGCGCCTGCTTGACCTGGCGGGCGGCGTATTCGAACACCGGCAGGCCAGTTACCTGAACCGCGCAAATGGCCGCGCCGCGGGCTTGCCCGAGCTTGAGCGCGGAATCGGCATTTTTATGCATGAACACCTGTTCTATAGCCATTTGCTCAGGTTGATATAAGTCGACAATTTCCAGAATACCGTCAAAGATTTGCTTGAGCCGGTCAGGGAAATAGTCGGCATTAATGCGGATACTGCCGCTGGCTATATAGCTATAACCACGCGGCGAATGCTCGATAATGCCGTAGCCGGTAATTCTTGAACCAGGATCTATCCCCAAAATACGCGTCACAATGAATGGTGTCTACCAGTGATAATTTCAAGACTGAAAAGCCAATATGCCTTATTCAGACAACTGTTCCATGATATCGTTGCTGATATCGGCGTTGGAGTAGACGTTTTGCACGTCGTCCAGGTCTTCCAGCCGCTCTATCAGACGCATCATTTTCTCTGCGGTTTCGGCGTCGAGCTCGGTGTTGGTTGACGCCTGCATCGTGATCTCGGCATTTTCAGGCTGAAAACCTGCTGCAATCAGGGCATCTTTGACTTCCAGGTAATTTTCCGGTGTGGTCATGACATCCTTCGAGCCGTCATCGTTGCTCACGACGTCGTCTGCGCCGGCTTCCAGGGCCGCTTCCATCAGCGCGTCTTCATCGACTGAATCGGCATAAGAGATAATGCCAACCTTGGTAAACATATAACCCACGGAGCCGTCGGTACCCAAATTGCCGCCCGCTTTGCTGAAGGCATGGCGTACTTCGGCAACGGTGCGGTTGCGGTTATCGGTCAGGCAGTCAACCATGACGGCCGTACCGCCTGGACCATAGCCCTCATAACGCACTTCCTCGTAGTTGACACCTTCCTGCGTACCGGTGGCTTTTTTGATGGCGTTTTCAATGGTATCGCGCTTCATATTGGCGCCCAGACCTTTGTCTATTGCTGTCCGCAAAGACGGGTTAGTCGCAGGGTCGCCGCCGCCGGATCTTGCCGCTACCGAAATTTCTCTGAGGATTTTAGTGAAAAGCTTGCCGCGCAAGGCGTCCTGTCCGGCTTTGCGGTGTTTGATATTAGCCCATTTACTATGTCCAGCCATTGTCTCTCTCTAGCAACAGTTTAAAATTTATCAATTTTAACATCCTGCACGGCGCTAATCGATACACTTTATAAAATATACGGCAGAACGTCGGTCAATGAAGGTCCGGAAACAAAAACATCGGCTTGCTCATGCACAATAGCCCGGTCCGTCACGCCACCGAAACCGATCACATAAGCGCCGGCCCGCTTGGCTTCTATGTCGGTCTTGCCGTCGCCAATCATAACGACAGAGGCTTGCGGCCTGCTTAACTCCCGACAACAATCCGCCTTGCCGCCTGTCCTGGCTAAAGGCGAAGCCTGGTCGTAGCCGCGATAGCAGCCTTCTTCGTCAAAATAAACATTGACGGCGTGCACATGGCTTTCGGCCAGATCCAGATACCGGGCCAAAGGCAACAGCGCCTGCCGGATGCCGCCGCTGATGATATGCAGTTCCTTGCCTTGCGCCGACAGCGTCTCGAACACCTGCTCGACCCCCTGGACGATTTCCTCAATGTACAAATCCGCCAGCCAGTCGATGCTGGACTGATCCGGCTTTACCAGCGCCAAACGTTGCCCATAAACCGCTTCCAGCGGCACCTCGCCGTTCATGGCCGCCTCGGTCAGCCTGGACATTTCTTCGCCCAGCCCAACGCGCCGGGCCAGTTCGTCTATGCCTTCCACCCAGCTTAAGGTGCTGTCACAATCAAAACAAACGATATTGAAACTCATACTCTGAACTCACAAATTAATCTGTGTCGCTTTATGCACGGCTGCAATGCCACACAGTTGCTGCAATAAGTCATCCGTCAACGGTTTGGAGACGCTGATGACTGCCATGGCCTGATTCTGGTCATCGGCCGTACTAACTTCCATTCTGGAGATATTGATATCGGCGTTACCCAGTACGGCACTGATAGCCGATATAACGCCTGGTTTATCATCATGGCGCGTAATCAATACGGTACCTATGGGCACGACTTCAATATCGAACTGATCAATGGAAATGAGGCGCGGATGGCGGCCGCCCAGCAAGACGCCGGCCAGCGTAATGCTTTGATCCGCGTAATGCCCAGCCACCTTGATCAGCGACAGGTAGTCCTGCGTTTCCTGCGTTTTTGACTCAATCAAGGAGATTCCCTGGCGACGGGCGATATTTTCGGCATTGACGCGATTGACAGGCGCCGAAACCTGTCCGCTCAGCACGCCAATCAGTGCTGACACAGAAACCGGGCGCGCCTCGACCTCAGCTGCTTTGCCGAACAGCGCCACCTCGATTTTTTCCAGCGGCTTGGGCGCCAGATTAACCAGCACCTTGCCCAGAATGTTGGCCAGCGTCATAAACTCGCTTGCTCGTTTCAACTCCTCGGCCGACAGTCTGGGCAGATTCAGGGCGTTGACCGCCTCGCCGGTTTTCAGGAAAGTCACGGCCTGCCGGGCGATCTCCACGCTGACTGCAACCTGCGCTTCCGTCGTGGAGGCCCCCAGATGCGGCGTAAACACGATGTTATCCAGTTCCAGCAGGGGCGAATTGACCGGCGGCTCATGTTCATAGACATCGAGCGCCGCGCCGGCGATCTGGCCGTTCTTCAAGGCATCATACAACGCACCTTCATCGATCAGACCGCCTCGGGCGCAGTTGATCAGCATGGCTTCCTTCTTCATCATGGTCAGCTGACTGCTGCCTATCAGGCCGCGCGTCTTCTCGATCAGCGGGCAATGCAGGGTGACATAGTCAGACTGGCTCAGCAGATCGCCGAGTTCCACGGACTCGACGCCCAATTCCTCGAAAATCTCCGGCGTTACGAACGGATCATGCGCGATCACATGCATTTTCAGACCCAGTCCGCGCTGGGCAACGATACGGCCAATCGTGCCGAAACCAATGATGCCCAGCGTCTTGTGCGCGACTTCGGAACCCATCAGTCTGGAGCGCTCCCATTTACCGGCACGGATCGAGCGGTCGGCGGTTGGCAGACGCCGGCTCAGCGACATCATGTGCGCGACAGCCAATTCGGCTGTCGTCGTGGCATTGGCATCGGGTGTATTCATGACGATAACGCCCTGCTCCGTGGCCGCAGCCAGATCGACATTATCGACGCCTATGCCGGCGCGGCCTATCAGCTTCAGGCGCTTGGCGGCCTGCAGGACTTTTTTGGTGACTTTTGTATCGCTGCGTATCAGTAGCGCATCGTAGTCGCCGATAATCTTGCAGAGATCGTCTTCATTCAATCCTGTCTCGATATGCAACTGTATATCGGATTGATCATGCAAATAATTAATTCCCGCTTCTGCCAACTTGTCTGAAATAAGAATTTTTTTCATAAGACAATCTCCGGAAGACTACGCGCTAAATTGATCTATTGAATAACAGCTTTGTTATAATCCCGATATTACCAATAGTTGACATTTTAGGATAATGAAAATTAAAGACTGGTTCTTAGGGGTATTATTGCTGGCGTTAATTTCGGCAGGAATCTGGGTAGGCCTTGGCAAAACCGTGACGCCGGCGCCCGATGCTACTTTCACGACCATTACCGGCAAAAAAATCGCTTTAAATGCGCTGCGCGGCAAGCCCGTGCTGGTCACATTCTGGGCTACCGACTGCCCCGGCTGCATGGAAGAAATCCCGCATCTGGTCGATCTTTACAAAAACTATCATGCGCAGGGACTGGAAATCATCGCTGTCGCCATGTATTACGACCCGCCCAATCACGTCGTCAACATGACGAAAGACAAGTCGCTGCCTTATGAGGTTGCCCTGGATTTGCAGGCCGAGCATGCCAGAGCCTTCGGCGATGTCCGGCTGACGCCGACCACCTTTCTGATCACGCCTGACGGTTCGATTGCGCTGCAGAAAATCGGCGCGTTCGATCCTGACGATATGAAAAACCGCATTGAAGCCCTGCTGAAAGGATAAGCCATGCTCTGGTTAAAAGCATTTCACTTGATTTTCATGGTCACCTGGTTCGCCGGCCTGTTTTACCTGCCGCGTCTGTATGTCTATCACGCCATGAGCGATGACGAAATCAGCAACGAGCGCTTCAAGGTCATGGAGCGCAAGCTGTATTACGGCATCACCACGCCGGGCATGATCCTGACCTTCGTCTTCGGCATCTGGATGTTGGCCGACTATGCCTGGGCCCTATACGGGTCGGCTGGCTGGCTGCACGCCAAGCTGGCGCTGCTGGCCTTGATGGTGGTCTATCATGTTTTCTGCGGGCTCTGGCTGCTCGATTTCAAATATGACCGCAACCGGCGCAGTCATGTCTTTTATCGCTGGATGAATGAAGTGCCGGTCCTGTTTCTGCTCGGCATCGTGATTCTGGCCGTCGTGAAACCATTCTGATGATGAACCGCCCTGTTGTACTCTGTTTTTCCGGCCACGATCCCAGCGGCGGCGCTGGCGTGCAAGCCGATATCGAAACCCTGGTCAGCCAGCAGTGCCATGCCGCCAGCGTGATTACGGCGCTGACCGAACAGGATACGCACAATGTCAAAAAGCTGATTCCGCAACGGCCGGACGACATCATCAGCCAGGCGGCCACGCTGTTGGCCGACCTGCCGGTCAAAGCCATCAAGATCGGCCTGATCGGGCACCATGACACGGCCGCCGCCATTCAGACGGTATTGACCGGCCACCCGCAGATTCCGGTCGTGCTGGACCCGGTGCTGGCGGCGGGCGGCGGCGCCGAGCTGGCGAGCGAAAAGCTCATTGCGGCCGTCACGGACCTGCTGCTGCCTTGCACGACCGTGCTGACGCCCAACAGCGAAGAAGCGCGCCGGCTGACCGGCCTGAGCGACTTGCACGAATGCGGCCTGGCGCTGCTGGATAAAGGCTGCGATTATGTGCTGATTACCGGCACGCATGAAACTTCACCCGCGGTCTGCAATCAACTGTTCCATGACGGCCGCCTGCTCGAAACCTTTACCTGGGACCGGCTGCCGGCCAGCTACCACGGCTCCGGCTGCACGCTGGCATCGGCCGTGGCCGGCCTGATCGCGCAGGGCCTTGACCCGTTCCAGGCTGCTACGGAAGCCCAGGATTATACCTGGCACGCCCTGGAAGCCGCCTATCAACCCGGCCAAGGCCAGCACAACCCCAACCGCTTTTTCTGGATCGACGACTGATGAAATTTCCGCAGACCGGCCTCTACGCCATCACGCAGGCCGACCACAAAACCATCGATACGATTATCGGCGAAGTCGCGGCAGCCATCCGCGGCGGTGCGGCCGTCGTGCAGTATCGCGACAAGAACCCCATCGATGCCGTGCTGCTGGCCCGCGAACTGGTCAAGCTCTGCCATCGCCATGGCGTGCCGCTGATCATCAATGACGACGTCGAACTGGCTGTCCAGACGAGCGCCGACGGCATTCACCTGGGCAAGGAAGACGGCCATATCGCCGAAGCCAGAAAGCGGCTGGGCGCAAACGCCATTATCGGCGTATCCTGTTATAACTCGGTCGAACGCGCTGTCGCAGCTGAAAGAGAAGGCGCAACCTATGTGGCTTTTGGGCGTTTTTTCCCGTCTTCGTCGAAGCCGCTGGCCTCGCCTGCGCAAATTGAAACGCTCAGACAGGCCAAATCCGCGCTGCATATCCCAATCGTGGCCATCGGCGGCATCCTGCCCGGCAACGGCGCGCCTTTGCTGGAAGCCGGTGCAGACCTGCTGGCCGTCATCGGCGGCGTTTTCGACCATCAGCCAGAACAATCGGCCCGCGCGTATCTACCTTTGTTCAAGGCTGAGCCCGTGCTGCCATGAAATCCGGTCTCATTGCCCTCATTCTGCTGCTGCCCTGCGCCGGCATGGCCGATATTCCGAAACAGCGGCTGGATGAAGGCAAGCAAATTGCGTTTGACCGCAACAAGGGCAATTGCCTGGCTTGTCATGTGATTGCCGACGGCGAATCGCCGGGCAATATCGGCCCTGCGCTGGCGACTGTTCCAGACCGGTTTAAGGACAAGCAGCGATTACGCGAACAGATCTGGGACGCGACGCGCTTCAATCCTGAAACCAGCATGCCGCCGTTCGGCAGAAATCATATCCTCGACGCGGAAGAAATCGACAAGGTCGTCGATTATCTCTGGAGTCTGGAGTAACTTATCAGCAATAAAGACTGGAGTCCCCATGCCCGTCAATCGTAGAGAATTTCTGAAAAAATCCGTATCGCTCGGGGCTTACTCAATGGCCCTGGCCAGCGGTCTGGTTAAATCCGGTCCGGCCAGCGCCGAATGGATCGCTGAGCAGTTTGCCCAGGGCAAACTGGAAGAAACGCTGAAAACGCTGTTCAAGGACGCGAAAATCACCGAAAGCGATAAAATCGAGATCCAGATACCGCAGATTGCAGAAAACGGCGCCGTGGTGCCGATCACTGTGACCAGTCATCTTGACGGCGTCGACACCATCTCCATCCTGGTCGAGAAAAACCCTGTGCCGCTGGCCGCCCGGTTCGATCTGTCGCCCGAGCTTGAGCCTTTTGTCTCGGCCCGCCTGAAGATGGCCGAAACGTCCGGTGTCATCGTCATTGCTCAGGCCGGCGATAAGCTTTACAGCGCCAGAGAAACGGTCAAAGTCACGATCGGCGGCTGCGGAGGTTGAGCATGAGCAGCATCAGGATCCGCACCAAACGCATCGACGGCAAGACCCAGATCAGAACCCTGATCACGCATCCGATGGAGCACGGCCGCAACATCGACAAAAGCACGAACCAGCCTATCCCCGCGCACTTCATTCAGGAGCTGACCGTCAAACATAACGGCAAGGTGATCGCCAATTGCGCGGTAGGCGGCGGCGTTTCCAAGGACCCGTATTTCGCCTTCATGCTGAAAGGCGGCGAGCCGGGCGATAAAATCACGATCAGTTGGGTGGACAATCTTGGCCGGCAGGATTCTGAAGAGCATATTATCAAGTAGCGTTGGCGGTTTTATCGGCCTGCTGTTGGCTCTCCCTTCGCAGGCTGATCCGCTGCAGGATCAGCAGAAGTTCCGGCAGCATTACCAGCAGCTGTTCCCAAAGCTCACACTGGCGGACTATGCCGACGGCGTCTATGCGATCGATCCGATCGCGCGCCAGTCCTGGCAGGCGATCGAGGAGTTTCCGCCTTATGACGAGACCATCGAACAGGGTGAAGCCTTGTTCAACGCGCCTTTTAAAAACGGCCGCCGCTATGCCGACTGTTTTCCCAATCAAGGCATCGCCATTGCCCACGAATATCCGAAATGGGACCGCGATAAGGGCGAAGTCATCACCCTGGAGAAAGCCATCAATGACTGCCGCATCGACAATCAGGAAGCACCCCTGCCGTATGAAAAAGGCGACATCGCCCAGCTGCTCGCTTACCTGGCATTCACCTCGCGCGGCAAGCCGATTACGATCACGATACCGGCCGACGACCCGCGCGCCCTGGCTGCCTACCAGCAAGGCAAGGATTTTTACTACCAGCGCCGCGGCCAGTTGAATTTCGCCTGCGCCACCTGCCATGTGCAAAACGCCGGCCGCCAGCTGCGCTCCGAAATCCTGAGCCCTTCACTCGGCCACACCAGCCACTGGCCGGTTTATCGGTTAAAATGGGGCGAAATGGGTACACTGCATCGGCGCTTCAAAGAATGCCTGGAACAGATCAAAGCCCCGCCTATCCCTGCCCAAAGCCTGGAGTTCCGGAATCTGGAGTATTTTTTAAGTTTTATGGGCAACGGCATTCCTACTAACGGACCCAGCACGCGAAAATGATTACGACTCAACCCAGCTGCAACGATATCCATGAACCCGGACTGATCTCCGTCAAAGATGCGCTGGCCCGGATATTGACGGCCGTGCCTGCGATCGAAGGCCACGAGCGCCTCGCTATCGAACACGCCAGAGGCCGTACGCTCTACGAGCCGGTTATCTCGGCCCTCAATGTGCCGGCGCATACCAATGCCGCTGTCGACGGCTACGCGCTGCACGCCGAAGACCTGCCCGACCGGGGCACACGCCGGCTGGACATCATAGGCCAAGCATTTGCCGGCAGGCCCTATGACGGCAGCACGGGACGAGGCCAGTGCATCCGCATCATGACCGGCGCGCCCATGCCGGAAGGCCTCGATACCGTGGTCATGCAGGAACAGGTACAGCTGTCCGATCATTTCATCGAACTGGACAATCGGCACCATGCCGGCCAGAACGTCCGTCAGGCCGGCGAGGACATTCGGCGGGGACAAACCGTTCTGGAGCCGGGCAAATACCTGACGCCGCCCGACATCGGCCTGTGCGCTTCGCTCGGCATCGCCGAACTCAGTGTGTGCCGAAAACTCAGAATCGCTATCGCCTCGACCGGTAACGAAGTGTTCGGCATCGGCCAGACGCCCGGCGCAGGCGGCATTTATGACAGCAATCGCTACAGCCTGCTGGCGGCGCTGGACCGGCCCGATATCGAAATCATCAATTTAGGAATACTGGAAGATGACCCCGACTCGCTGCTGAATAGTTTTGAAGAAGCCGGCGCCTATGCCGACGTGATCATTTCTTCCGGCGGCGTATCGGCCGGTGAAGCCGATTACACGAAAACCGCGCTGCAGGCATCCGGCCAGGTCAACTTCTGGAAAGTAGCTCTCAAACCGGGGCGGCCGCTGGCTTTCGGCCGGATCGGCAAGGCCGCGTTTTTCGGCCTGCCCGGCAATCCCGTCGCCGTCATGGTGACGTTTTGTCAATTTGTGCTGCCCGCTTTGGAAAAAATGCTGGGCATCAATAATAAGCCAATCGTGCCGATCTTCCTGGCCAAAACCACGGAGAACCTGCGCAAGAAACCCGGCCGCACCGAAATCTATCGCGGCATCATTGAACAGAACGAAAAAGGCGAGTGGACTGTGAAAACGACCGGCAAGCAGGGCTCAGGCATTTTGCGTTCGATGAGCCTGGCAAACGCGTTTATTATTCTTGACCATGACAGCGCCGATATCAAAGCCGGCGAATGGGTGACGGTGCAGCCTTTTTCTGGGCTGTTTTAACAAGCTGAGTCGCCTTTGCTGGGTTTCCGCTAAAGCTCCAACCCAGCCTACACGTGCTTTAATTAGGCTTAAAATCGGAGACCAACAACCCCGCTAATTCTTAATCCCCACACCCTTATGCAGCAAAAACAGACTGAACAGAATAAGCAGAACGCTGAAACCGCCGGTCATGGCAAAGGCAATCCCGATGTCCACATCCGTCACGCCAATCAAGCCATAGCGAAACGCATTGACCATATACAGGATCGGATTGCCCTGCGAAATCGTCTGCCAGACGCCCGGCAGCATATCGACTGAATAAAATACGCCGCCCAGATAGCTTAACGGCGTCAATATAAAGTTCGGGATAATGGAAATATCGTCAAAACTGTCCGCGAACACGGCATTGATAAAGCCGGCCAGCGAGAATACCGTGGCCGTCAGCACGGCGATTGATAAAGTAATCAAGACATTGTTGACGGCAATATCGGCAAAGACGAGCGATATCAGCGCCACGACGACCCCCACCAATAAACCGCGGATAATGCCGCCGCTGACATAGCCGGCCAGGATGACCCAGTTGGCTACCGGCGAAACCAGCAGTTCTTCAATATTGTGCTGAAACTTGGTCGAATAAAACGAGGACACGACATTGGCATACGAATGGCTGATCACGGACATCAGGATGACGCCCGGCACGATATAGTCCATATAGCTGGCGCCGCCGACAGTGCCTATCCGGTCGCCGATCAGCTTGCCGAAAATCAGAAAATAAAGCGCAGTCGTAATGGCCGGCGGCAGCAGGGTCTGCGGCCAGATGCGGATAAAGCGCTGGACTTCCTTCTTGATAATGGTTCTAAGGGCTATGGCATGATTCATAGCGGCAACTCGTCAGGTTCTTGGTCGATCAAATCCATAAACAATTGTTCGAGCCGATTGGTCCTGTTTTTCAGGCTGATCACTTTGATATTCCGTTCCGTCAACAAATTGAACAAGGTGTTCAATCCGTTCTCTTTAGGTACTGCCACGTTCAACACTTTGTCCGAAACGCGCTCTATCTGATAGCCATCAATAACCGGCACCGTGTCGATCGGTTCGGCCAGATCCAGCACAAAATAATCGATGTTGAGCCGGGCCAATAAACCCGCCATGTCGGAATTCTCGACGATCTGGCCGTGGTTGATAATGGCGATATTGCGGCACAAGCTTTCGGCCTCTTCAAGGTAATGCGTGGTCAGGATAATGGTCGTGCCCTGCCGGTTGACTTCCTGCATCAATTTCCACATCGAGCGGCGGATTTCGATATCGACGCCGGCCGTCGGTTCGTCCAGAATCAATAATTTAGGCGCATGAACCAGCGCACGGGCAATCATGACCCGGCGTTTCATGCCGCCCGACAAGCGCCTCGATACCGTATCGCGCTTATCCCACAGATCCATTTGCTTGAGGCAGAGTTCGGCTCGCTGCAGGGCGGTTTTGCGCGGTATGCCGTAATAGCCGGCCTGATTGAGCAGAATGTTTTTGACGGTTTCGAACTGGTTGAAATTGACTTCCTGAGGAACCAGGCCGATGCAGCTTTTCGCCCGGGCTCTATCGTGCTGCAGGTCATGACCGAAGATACTGACCGAACCGCTGGTGGCATTAACCAGAGAGCTGATAATGCCGATCGTCGTGGATTTGCCGGCGCCGTTAGGCCCCAGCAAGGCAAAGAAATCACCGGCTTCGACATCAAGATCAATGCCCTTTAAGGCTACGAATCCATTACTATAGATTTTTTTGAGATTGCGGATTGATAATGCCTTCATGCTGAAACTAACACTTAACGGGAGCCTTCAAATAAGTTAAATTAAGCGCCGCATCCATTAGAAAGTACGAGATGGATAGCTAAAAAATTTGTAATTCTATCAGATCTTTAAAAGTTTCGTAGACAAAACCGGATAGCCCGTGCCAAAGAAACCGCCTGAAACCGTTGCTGCTGTAGACCTGGGTTCCAACAGCTTTCACATGATCGTTTGCAGCCTGACCGACGGCAAACTGCAAACGATCGACCGGCTTAAGGAAACGGTCAGACTGGCATCCGGACTGGACAAGAAACACAATCTGGATATCGCCACGCAAAACAGAGCGCTGGAGTGCCTGCAGCGATTCGGCCAGCGCATCCGCAACTTTCCGCCCGGCAGTGTCCGCGCCGTCGGCACCAGTACCCTGCGCATGGCTAAAAATGCCGAACAATTTCTGGCCAGAGCCGAAAAAGCCCTGAATCAGCCCATCGACATCATTTCCGGCATAGAAGAAGCGCGCCTGATTTATCTGGGCGTCTCGCACAGCCTGGGCAGCAATGCCAACCTCCGCTTCGTGATGGACATTGGCGGCGGCAGCACCGAATACATTATCGGCCAGGACGCCACGCCCAAGAAAAAAGAGAGCCTGCCCATGGGCTGCGTCTCGGTCAGCAATGCCTTTTTCAAGAACGGCCGATTATCAAAAAGCGCAATGACTCAAGCCGTCCTTTTTGCAGCCCAGCAGTTGGAACCTTTCGAAAAGAAATTTCAGCGTAAAAACTGGGACGAAGCCATCGGCGCCTCAGGCACGCTACGCGCCATCGACAAGGTTCTGATGGCCAAAAACTGGAGCAACAACGGCATTACCCTGGAAGGTCTGGAGCAATTGATCGTCCATATCAATCGTTGCGATCATGTCAGTGAACTGGACCTGCCGGGACTGGACCCGGAACGCCTGCCGGTGTTCCCAGGCGGCGTCGCGATCGTCTACGCCACCTTCAAAAGCCTTGGCATCGAGCAGATGACCGTCTCCGACGGTGCGCTCAGAGAAGGCCTGATACAGGATTTACTCGGCCGTATCTACGACCGCGACATTCGCTCGGCGACTGTACAGACATTGGCCGAACGCTATCATACCGATAAGGAACATGCTGAACGCATCAGGCAGACCATCCACTCTATGCTGGCGCAACTGAACAGCGAGACCTGCCTTTACAACAACGAAAACAGTGAACAATTTCTGGACTGGGCGGCCTATCTGCATGAGATAGGTCATGATATCGCGCATAACCAATACCATAAGCACAGCGCCTACATTATCGAGAATGGCGATCTGGCCGGTTTTTCCAGACAGGACCAGATCTTATTGGCCACGCTTGTCAGATCGCACCGGCGTAAGTTTTCGCGCGCCCGTTTTAGTGATTTGCCGTATCCCTGGGACATCGATGCCCCTTATCTGGCCATCATCCTGCGGCTGGCCGTACTGCTGCGCCGCAACCGCCACGAACATCAACTGCCGGAGTTCCAAATAGCCATTGTAAAATCCAAAATATGTTTGCAGTTTCCGGATAACTGGCTGGCGCAGTCGCCGCTGACCTATGCCGATTTGATTCAGGAAGCCGACTATTTGAAATCTTCAGGCTTCAAACTGGAGTTTGTATAAGTCATCTTTATGAATACCTTATTACGAACCTTGGGCTATTGCCTTAGTGCATCAGTTATTTTCAGCATCATGCTCGTCCTGTTCGCTATCGGCGATACGCCGGAAACCGAACCGGGCTGGTCGCTGACCCATGATGACGTGGTCAGAGCGAAACAGATTCTGCATGAAGGCGCCAAAACCCGGCCTGACGAAATCAACACGATCGTGCTGACCGAAGCCGACCTTAATCTCGCCGGCAATTATCTGCTGAACCGCTACAGTAAAAGCGCCGTCAAAATAGAGCTAAAGCAGAACAAAGTCAGATTCAATGTCACCATGACGCTGCCTCACAACAGCCTGGGCAAATATCTAAACGTCAGCTTCAGGCTAGGCCACGAAGACAATAACGCCCTTCCCGGCATTACAAAATTCAAGGCCGGAAAGTTATTGCTGCCGGCCAAACTTGCTGCTTTTGTCATTGACATGGTCATTCAGCATTCGTCGCTCAATGAGTACTTCATACTGGCGACGCGCCCCATCAGAGCCGTTCAGATTGAAGGCAAGAAACTGACTATTACTTACAATTCCGATGCCGAAACATTGCGGCAGGCCAAAAACTTCCTGACTCAAGGCCACAGCAGTGACACCCAGGCGCAGAATATCTATGAACAAAAACTGGCCGAGATCATCGCACATCATGACCCGGCCTGGCGCCTGTCGCTGGCCGAACTGCTAAAACCGTTGTTTGAACTGGCTTACCAGCGCTCGACCCTGGAGAATGCCATCGAAGAGAACAGGATCGTGATTTTTACCGTCAACGATTACGTCAACAAGTGGGAAACGCAAAAACTCCTGCCGGCGGCAGAAGCGAAACCGGCTGCCCAACAACACTATTCCGCTTTTCTGTATAAAAGAGTGGATCTGGCCAAACATTTCATCGGATCTGCCGCGCTGACGGCATCAGCCAATGGCCAGGTCGCCAAGATGATTGGTGAGGAAAAGGAATTAAGCGATGCCCAAGGGGGCAGTGGCTTCAGCTTTATCGATCTGGCCGCCGACAAAGCCGGTACGCGCTTTGGTGAAATAGCCACCTCATCGCCTGAAAATGCCCGTAAAATTCAACAAGCCATGTCCAAGATAAAAGATTACAGCGATTTCATGCCGGACCCTCGCGATCTGCCTGAAAATATGGATGAAGCTGAATTCAAAAGGCGCTTCGAATCCATCAACAGCCCAGCCTATCTGGAAGTAGTCAGGCAGATTGATTCTCGCATCGCGGCAGCATCCATTTATAACGACATATAGCTGACAATAAAAAAGGGAGCTAAAAGCTCCCTTTCCGGATAAAGCCAAGTGCCGGGGAGCGCCCCAGCTGTAAAAGGCTTAGTTCAAAGTAGTGCCGTGCGTACCTGGCAGAACCGGCATTTTCTGTCTGGGGAATTCGCCAGTCAGCGCTTGCAGGAAGGCCACGATATCAGCGGTTTCTTCTTTGGACAATTCCTTGTTCAATTGCAGTTTTGCCATTATTTCTACGGCTGAATCCAGCGTTTTAACCGAACCGTTGTGGAAATAAGGCGCGGTCAGAGCGATATTGCGCAAAGTAGGCACTTTCCACAAATGCTCATCGGCAGGATTTTGGCTGACTTCGGCCAGACCTTTATCTTTTGTGAAATGATGTTTTGCTTCAAAACTGCTGTTTTTAGCCACAGGGAATCGTTGGAACGCTCCCTCGCCGTTGAAGGCGGGACCGCTGTGACAGCTTGTGCAACCTACTTCTTCGAATTTCTTCATGCCGCGGACCTGTTGAGCCGTCAAAGCAGTTTCATCGCCTCTGACATATTGGTCATAAGGGCTATTAGGCGTGATCAAAGTTCTCTCGTAAGCGGCAATCGCTTTGGTCGCGTTGTCCTTGGAAATTGAATTTTTACCGAACGCTTTCTCGAATAGCTCTTGATAGCCATCAATGGATTTCAGCCGTGCTACGACTTCATCCCAGTTCTTCATGCCCATTTCGATAGGATTGGTCACAGGACCTGCAGCCTGGGCTTCCAGAGTGGGCGCCCGGCCATCCCAGAACTGGACTTTGCTGAATGCGGCATTCCAGACGGTCGGCGCACTGCGGCCGCCGGTTTTGCCATGGACACCCATCGCATTCGGCCGGTTATCTTCTCCGCCTAACATAGTGTTATGGCAAGATGCGCAGGAAACAGTACCGGTCGAAGACAAACGCGGATCGTGATACAGGATTTGACCCAGCTCGATTTTAGCTTCCGAGGAAGGGTTATCAGCCGGTTCAGGCGCTGCTGTAGGCAAAGCTTCCCAGGCTGAAGCGACAGAAATGCTGCCAGCGAGCATTATCGCTGAAACCAGCGAACGAATTTTAAACATACCATACTCCAAAATGATTACTAACCTTAAGGGCGACTTTTGGGGCGACCAGAATCACCCGACGACTTTTTTTATATTCACCCAATCAAATTGTAAGGTATCAGGCAAACAAGGCACAATCAATTCTTAAGGTCTTCCTCATCAATATGGAGCGACCGGGGCGTGTCTTTCGCGGGAAATGCATTTTTTACGCAGAAAAATGCCAGAAGACCTGCCGGCCGATTTATTGCATGACAAGTCTGTCTTGATAAGAGCGGCTCGAATCGACTCTAAGATTCAGAACCTTAATTAACTTGGCTCTTTTTCAGGAGGAATCGGTATGACTATCCTACAAACACTGGGGATTGCCTCTTGCCTGGGCGGCCCCATGCGGCTATGCGGCTACGCAGCCGAATTACTGCGCGACGGCCTGGCGAGGCAACCTTTGCGGAACGGCGGCCTGCAACTGCAATGGCATATCGTGCATCCTGACAACGAAGGCACAAAAGATGACAAGCTGCGCCGCCTCAACCGGCAAGCCAGCAAATTCACCCGGCACTGGGCCGAAGCCCGCCGGCCTTTCCTGGTGATCGGCGGCGACCATTCCTGCGCCATGGGCACGTGGCCGGGTGTTTTGAAGGCGCTGCCGGAAAATGAAGAGCTGGGGCTGATCTGGATCGATGCGCACATGGATGCCCATACCTTTGAGACATCCCCTTCCAGCAACATCCACGGCATGCCCGTATCGGCTTTACTGGGCAGGGCCGATGCCCGTCTGTCGGCCCTGTATCCGACCGACCGTTTCATCAAGCCGCAAAACCTGATCCAGATCGGTATCCGCAGCTATGAACAGGAGGAACACGCTTTATTGCAAGAAGCGGGCGTCCGGATTATTTTCGCCGACCAGATCACCAGTCTCGCGCAGACATTACAGGGCGCAATGGAACAGCTAAGCCGGACCTGCCACATGATCGGCATCAGCATCGATCTGGATTTCATCGATCCCATCGATGCGCCCGGCGTCGAAACGCCGGCGCCGGGCGGCTTCAGAGCGGCTGAACTCATGGCCGCGCTCAGGTCGGTAAACCGGAACGATAAAATATGCGGCCTGGAAATCAGCGAATACAATCCGGAAAACGATCAGGACAACAAAACGCTGGACCTGATCAGAGCCATCATCGAAGCCTTTTATGCCGACAACAGCCCAAACAAATCCTTGGGATCGTCCAGCTCCGGAATCAGCGGCATATCCGTGCCCAAATGGTGCTCACAGGCCAGTTCGTACACCAGGCGCAGAACCGAGAAATCCTCCAGCGCGAACCCGACCGAATCGAACACAGTAATCTCCTGCGTGTTCTCCCGCCCCGGCTTATGCCCGCCGACCAGCTCCCACAGCTCGGCATGAACATGGCTTGCGTCGCACTGCTGCACTTCACCTTCCACCAGGGCCTGCGGCATATATTCGACAACCAGCTTGGCCGCCGACAACAAAACATGGCTCAATTCGGTCTTGCCGGGGCAATCGCCGCCCACTGCCTGAATATGAGCGCCGGGCGCGACATCTTCCAGTGCAAACAGCGACTGGCGCTTTTTTGCCGCTGTAGCCGTGACAATGATGTCGGCATCCCGCACGGCCTCTTTAATGCTGCGGCACGGCACAAGCTCAAACGGATAAGCCAATAGATTTCTGGCAAATTTGCGCATGGCTCCGATATCCAAATCGAAGAAGCGTATCTGCCGTAGCGGGAAAACGCCGTTGAAACCCAAAACCTGAAATTCCGATTGCGCTCCGGTGCCGATAACGGCTAAAACATCGGAGTCCGGCCGGGCCAGATAGCTCGCCGCCAGCACGCCGGTAGCGGCCGTCCGGAAAGCGGTCAGCAGCGTCATCTCGCAGATCATAAGCGGATACCCCGAAGCCACTTCGCTTAACTGGCCAATGGCGATGACGCTGAGTTTGCCTTCCGCCGTATTGCCGGGATGACCGTTCACATATTTGAACGCGTATAAACTGTCATCCGAACAGGGCATCAGTTCGATAACGCCGTGCGCATAATGCGTGGCATGGCGGGCCGACTTGTAAAACGCGGACCAGCGGGCAAAATCTTGCTTTAATGCAATGAGCAGCCGGCTGAAAAACGATTCAATGCCGACTATGTCTATCAGTCTTTGTATGTCGCTTACGGTCAGAATTTTCATGAACCAGCCCGTCTGTTTTTGGTCTGATGGCAGTGGGACTATCAACATCATCACGTAGTTCAGGTTGAGTTCAGGCAATTAGGCCACATTTAACTAAACTTAAAGCTATATGAATAAAAAATTAACGTAAAAATGAGGACTAAAAAAGAATGAAGACGCCTGCGGTGTCACCAGCCGTTAAAAAAATCAGAACTTATCTGGCTGCGAAAGACCAATTAAATGACACGATCATCCGGTTACGCTTGTACCTTCCCGAAGAAGGTTATGACTATTATGCCGGCCAATGCCTGACGCTCTATAACAATGAAGGCGTCGGGCGCATGTATTGTCTGTCCAGCGTACCGGGACTCGATGACTTTCTTGAATTACAGATCAGCCTGACATCGCACGGCGCGCTGATTCCCTGGATTTATGGAGAACTCCAGGTCGGCGATCAGGTAAGGATCAGTCCCGCATCGGGCGACTGTTTCTATCTGCCCGGCGATCTCAGCCAGCCCATTATGCTGATTGGCACGGGCATTGCACTGGCGCCTCTATACGGCATATTGCGCGATGCGCTGATAAAACACGGGCACAAGGGCGACATCCGCTTATTTCATCAGACGCACAGCCCCGACGAATACTATCTGATTCCGGAGCTGATGGCGCTGCAGACGGAATACCCGAATTTCAGCTACACCCATTTCATCCACGGCAAAAGTCCCGTTAACGTAGCGCTCGATGTGCCTGAAAAATCAACCAGCGAAATGGCCTTCGGCACGATTGAGGACTTGTCCCTTTGGCAGTTATTTCTCTGCGGTGATCCGTCCGTCATTAAGGAGGTCAAACAGGATGCCATTCTTTTGGGCGCTAAAGAAAACAACATTTTTGAAACGCCTTTTGCCATGCCGGGCGACTAAAAACCACTCCGGCATCAGGAATCGGATGCATAAGCGCTCGATGGCGATAATGGCTATTCCTTTTGTATCCGGAAGACATGCACTTTCTTCCGGCCAGCCTTAGCATAATAATGCACCGACTCATAGACAGCCTCAACTTCAATCTCATTATTATTGAGCTGGATCGCTCTGCAGCGGCATTTATGCCGCGCATCAAAAAAATCAATCTTTCCGCAGCGGCTCTTTTAGGCTACAGCGAACAAGAACTGATTGATAAGCCCTTGAATATCGTCTATTCCCCCGAAGCCCTCCCGGAATTGGAGCAAACTGTCCAGGCCTGTTTGACCGGCGCAACCCCGGCCAAAAATCTGGAATGCGGCATCATCACGAAAGACCACAACAGCATTCAGGCATTGATTTCGCTGTCTGTCCTGCCCGACCGGGATGCAAAAGACATTAATATCGTTCTTCTGATTCACGATATCAGCGACAGAAAGCGCATCGACAAGGAATTGTTCATGATGCACCGGGCCTTGGAGCAAAGCGCCAGCTCTGTCGTCATTACCGACACGAGCGGCCGCATCGAATACATCAACCCGAAATTCACCGGACTCACCGGCTACACGCCCGATGAAGTGCTGGGCCAGAATCCCAGAATACTGCAATCCGGCGCGACTTCTCCGGAACAATATCAGGCCATGTGGGAAATGCTATTCAGCAAAGGCGAATGGCGCGGCGAAATCAAAAACAAAAAGAAAAACGGCGAGGTTTACTGGGCCTATGAAAACATCAGCGCCATCAGAAACATGCAGGGAGAGATCACGCATTTCATCTCCGTGGCGGAAGACATCACGTTACGCAAGGAAGCCGAACTGGCGCTAAGCGAAAGCGAGGAGCGTTTCCGGCAAATGGCGGAAATAGCCGGCGAATGGCTGTGGGAGCAGGATCCCGGCGGTTATTACATCTACAGCAGCACGGCCGTCAACCAGATTCTCGGCTTTAAGCCCGAAGAAGTCATCGGCAAACACTATACCGAACTGTTAACGGACCGGGACAAAGCCGACCTGCAGATCTACGTTGCCGTGCGCGAGCCTTTCCGCGCTTTGACCAACCATTACCGGCATAAAGACGGTCATGAGGTGCTGACCGAATCGACCGGCCTGCCGCTTTTCAATGCCCAAGGGAAACTGATCAAATGGCGCGGCGTCGACCGCGACATTACCGCCCAGAAACATTTTCAGGATGCCCTGATCGACAGCGAGAAGCGCACGCGCCTGATCATCGAAAGCTCCATCAACGCCATCGTGATCATGGATGACAGAGGCTTCATCACGGACTGGAATCACCGCGCCGAAAAAATGTTCGGCTGGTCCCATGATGAAGCGGTAGGCCAGCAGCTTAAAGACTTGATTATTCCGCTACGGTTCCGCAATGCGCATCAGAAAGGCCTGGAGCATTTTTTACAGACCGGTGCCGGCCCCTTGCTGAATCGCCAGTTCGAACATGTGGCCCTGCGCCGCGACGGCTCCGAATTTCCTGTCGAACTCAGCATTTCCCCCCTGAAGCTGGGCAATACCTATATTTTCAGCGGCTTCATACACGACATCACGGACCGCAAAGCCGCGGAACAGCAGATCCGCCAAACCCAGGTCAAACTGGCGATCGCCCAGAGCGAAATCAAAATCGCCCGTCAGATACAGGCATCCTTGCTGCCGACGTCATCAATCAAATCGGAGCATTTTGAAGTCACCGGTTTTTGCCTGCCCGCCAATCAGGTCGGCGGCGACTATTTCGACTATTTCATCCGCAATGAAAACCGCCTGGACATGATCATCGCCGATGTCTCGGGCCATTCCATAGGCCCCGCCCTGTTCATGGTCGAAGCCCGCAGCGCGATCAGGACGCGTGCCGCCGGACTGGAAACGCCGGCCGAGACGCTGAGGCTCCTCAATAAATTCCTTTACGAAGACCTGGAAAATTCGGACTACTTCATCACCTTGTTTTACCTGCAATACGATATTCGCAGCCACCAGTTGCGCTTTGCCAATGCCGGACACCCGCCGCCCCTGCTATTCAATCCATCCGAATCCGAGTGCCGGCAGCTTGACGCCGACGGACTGATACTGGGCATACGGGAACAGGTCGATTTCGAGGAGAAAACCACAACGCTTGCGCAAGGCGATCTGATCCTGCTGTATACGGATGGCTTAACCGAGGCCGAAAATATCCACGGCGAATTTTTCGGCCTGAAACGCGTCAACGACATTCTGATTCAATACGCGCAGCAGTCGCCGCAAGCGATTATCGAAGCCCTGCTCGAACAGCTGAAACAATTCAGCCAGACTGAATCATTCGAAGATGACATTACCTTGATGATTTTCAGGCGCAGTTAGGGTGCAGGACATTGAATGGTTCATATCGATCCAACGAAGCCTATTGCGACAGTTGTTTGATCGGCTAGTTAACGGTGGGCAACAGACGGTCGTAACAGACGATCGGTAAGATAATAAGAAACCGTATATCATCCGGTATGTGGAGATATACAGTTAGAGTTTCGAGGATATCCGGTTAGTTTATTGCTTAGTAGACACGGATCAGAGATGATATACAGAAACGATATAATTATTTGTTAGGCATAAATAATCTATGAGAAATTATGATTTAGATGGAATAATAATTATCATCCATGAAAAAAGGCTGCAAAATAAACCAAGTAAAGGGCGCAGGCAGTGGGAATTTTTAAAGAAATTTGATGGAAAAAAAGTTAGTGCTTTTATTGAATCAGCAAAATTAGAAACAAAAAACAATCCTGCTGAGACTTTTCAAGAATCCAATTGGTGGGAAAGAGAAATTGACTGGAATATCGAAAAAGGCAATATAACTATTAAGTCCACTGAATAACAGCTTATTAATGAGTATTCCAAAATACATCCCTCACCCCAATAGAGAAAAGAGAATAAATAGTGCTATCGTGGCAATAAAAGCACTCTTGCCATTAGATATGTATTTAGCCCATAAAAAAGAATTACTTAGTACATGTATTTGGAAAATCACAGAGGCTGATGGAAAGTTAAAGGTTCGCTATTGGTCAGAAGGTGCATTATCGGCATCATCTAAAGATTTACGGCATGAGCATGTATTCGAAAGAAGGGAGCTTATTTCTCGGCTTTTATCAGGCGAAAATATCGACTCCGTTGTTAATGATGCTGTCGGATGCTTAGTAACGAAAGACGAACATACAGTCTTAACTTTATCTGTTGCATCCGGTTGGAATAGATATAAGGATTGTGGAATCATGGTGTTTGATTCAGAGAAACAAGAATGGCTAAAAATCAACTAAAGCGTGGCATTGGTTATATTGTCAACCTTAACAAATCAGTTAAAGGGACGAGCCGTCCGTTGGCGGTTTTGAAGTTCAGTTTTTATCAAGTTTCAGTGGCTTCGCTTAAGCCCGCAGAGACGGCGCGGTAGGATAATGGTATGGACTCCTCCTCTTCCCTGCGGCATCACGATGTGCCA
>NZ_JADMKV010000049.1 GCF_015476545.1 Methylobacter sp. BlB1
TGATCGTTGCGATCGAAGAGAAAAAGCTTGCAAAACGGAGGAGTCCATATATGCGTAAAAAGGCTCATCAATCGCGAGTGATGCGCTTCACTGCGTCGCTTGGAGCGCCTACTTTGGGTCAGCACGTCCACCGGGCTCGCGGATGACATGATGCGAGTCACTGCAGCGCTCCGTCATTTCCCGGCCGAGTTTCTGCAGCAGAATCACATCATTTCCAACAAAAGTGACCTCACAGCCTGCCTGATTCGCCCACCAGCTAAACGTCTCACGCGAGAAAAAGCACACATGGGTAGGGTCCTGTTTGTAGTGCCAGTTGCTGAAGGCCGTCTGATCGATGACCATTTTCGTCATTAACCCCAGCCAGCCGCCCGGCCGCAGCAGCGACAGCAGTGTCGCCAGGGTCTCGCCGGGCTGGAACAGATGCTCCACCACTTCAGTGGCAGTAATAAAATCGTAACGCTGGCGCAATACCGCAGTATCGGTAGCATAGTGATGATCGTAGATGGCCATGTCGTAGCCCGCCTCGCCAAACATCAGCGACAGCGTCGGCCCCGGACCGCTGCCGAAATCCAGGCCTTTCGCCGGCGCCGGCACCCGCTCGCATAAGGGAATGAAAACCCGCGAAAGGAAGTTGCGGTAACCGGCATCGCGCGGATCGTTGCGGTGCAGATCGTAGTACGCCTTCTCCGCCTCCGGCGACAGGCGATACTGCGGCGGCACGAAAACCAGACGGCAGCGGTTACATTGATGATAGGCGCGGCGCGCATCCCGGTAATAAAAAACGATGCGGTCATGCCGGCACAGCGGACAATGCATTCTTGATGCTCCTCAACAGTGGTCGGGGCGGCATTATGAGCCATTTTGCGCCGCCAGTCTCTTGGTCGATCATATCACGCTCCCGCGAGTGACGCGCTTCACTATGTCGCCTAGAGCGCCTACGCTTGGTCAGCACATCCTGCCAAAGCGCAGGCCAATCACTTCCATTTAGCGCTAATGCCCATTAGAATGCGCCCCCTCGCCTCATTCAAGATTCATAAAGGAAAACCGCTTTTGGAAATTTTTTTCGTTTTTGGCCGGCTGCTGCTGTCATCGGCGTCCAACGTCTTTCAGAAACAGCTGTCGCATCACGGCCTGCATCCGTTTTACATTGTCGCCTCAACCTATGCCGTGCTGGCCGCGCTCTCCTTGCTGTTCTTTTTCAATACCGCCTTTGCCCATCTGAGCCCGTCATTCTGGATCAATGTGCTGCTGGCCGCCCTGTTCGATGTCGGCGGCTGGATGTTTATGGTCATGTCCCTGTCCAAGACCGATTTGTCGATATTCGGGCCGCTTAATGCCTATAAAGTCATCGTTTCCATGCTGTTTGCGCTCGTTTTTCTGGGCGAGGTGCCGACGCTGCAAGGCTTTGCCGGGATCATGATTATCGTCGCCGGCAGTTTTCTGTTGTTGCCGCCTTCAACCGGCACGATGCAGAAT
Organism: Methylobacter sp. BlB1; assembly: GCF_015476545.1. Lineage (GTDB taxonomy): Bacteria > Pseudomonadota > Gammaproteobacteria > Methylococcales > Methylomonadaceae > Methylobacter. The sequence goes on from NZ_JADMKV010000049.1 coordinate 1,477, forward strand.
CGACTCGCCCAGCTATGGCTTGATCGCGGTGTACAGGCCAGATTTCTTTCCATTCTGCTGTTTTCCATCGGCACGGTTTTCCTGAAAGGCTCGCTCGAGCATTCCGGCCCCTTGGAGACGCTGATCTTCTGGTCTTTGTTCGGACTGCCTCTGATCCTTTTGGCCAATGCATTCCTGACAACGGAACGGCTGGCGGACAACATTAAAAATTCGCAACCGCATGCCCTGCCGATTGCGGCAGCCGGCCTGACGGTATTCGTCATGCAGTACCTGACGCTGGTGCTGCTGTCGCAAATGCTGATCGCCTATGCACTGGCCTTATTTCAGCTTGGCATGCTGCTGCAGGTCTTCCTGGGTTACCGAATCTTCAATGAACCCCATGTGATCCGCAGGCTGATGGCGAGCCTGGTCATGATAGCGGGAAGTCTGCTGGTATTGCAGGTGAATTGACCGGCGCCGGCTCATGCCTTCAGAAAATTTCAGCTGACAGCCGCTCCATGAATGATTTCGGCTTCCAGCTGTCAAAAAACCGATTAACATATCGACTTGAATGAGTACCGCCATGGAACAACTGAAAATTGATCTACATAACACCGTCACGGCCCTAAGCAGTTCGCTGGATCTGGTCGGCATCGACGAAGTCAAGCACGGCAAGCGCGTTGCGATCATGGCCAAGAATGTGGCCCTGGAACTGGGCTGGAACAAGGCCGACTGCCTGACGCTGCTCCATGCCGGCATGCTGCACGATTGCGGCGTCTCCAGAGCGCAGGAACACCGCAATTTATCCGAAGCCCTGGAGTGGGACGGCGCCGAGGCGCATTGCATCCGCGGCGAAGCCTACCTGCGGGCCTGCCCGCCGCTGGCCCATCTGGCCACCGACATCCGCTATCATCATACGCGCTGGGAGCTATTACAGGACGCGCCTCTGGATCAATCCACGCGCCTGCGCACCAACCTGATCTACCTTGCCGACCGTGCCGACATGCTGCAGTTGCCTTTTATCGGCACCGAGCAGATCCTGCTGGAATGCCCGGCCATCGTCGACTATGCCAGAAAGCAGGCCGGCCGCATGTTTGCGCCCGAACTGGTTGAAGCCTTCGCCCATGCCGCCGCCGAAGAAGCCTTCTGGCTGTCCATGGACCCGGAATATCTGGACGAAGAGCTGGCCGAATTCGGCAGCCATCAGGCTCAGGTTATGCTGAATCTGGATGATGTGCGCGCGCTGGCACTGCTGTTCTCCCGCATCGTCGATGCCAAAAGCCACTACACCGAAGAACACTCCGAACGCGTCGCCAAAATCGCGCGCTACCTGGCCGAGCGCCTGGGCAAAACAGGGACGGAGGTGGACCTGATCGAAATCGCGGGACTGCTGCACGACATCGGCAAGCTGCGCGTCGACGAAGCCATTATCGAAAAGCCGGGCAAGCTGACTGTGCGCGAATACGCCTGTATTCGCCGGCACAGCTACGACAGCTATCGGATACTGCGGCGCGTGTTTGGCCAGACGCCGATACCGGTCTGGGCCGGTTACCATCATGAAAACCTGCTTGGCGAAGGTTACCCGTTCAAGCGCGTGCCCAAAGAGATCGATCTGGAAGCGCGCATCGTCAGCGTGGCCGACATTTTCCAGGCTTTTGCGCAGCACCGTTCGTACCGTGGGAGGCTGCCAGTAGACGAAATCATCAAATACCTGAAGGAGCGTGTGGAGCAAGGCACCCTGGATGCACAGGTTGTCTCGGTGGTTATCGACCAGGCCGACGCCTGCTACCGGCTGGCGACGGAATAAATAGCCAGCCAACAACTATCTCTTTGCTCATCATCAAGAAGCGAACAGGTGAGCCGATAGAGCGCCACAGTGTATACTTTTGCAGAATATAAAAGCTGTAGAGATAAAGTAATGCCGAGATTATATAAAATTAAAAACGGAGTCCTGACCGAGGAATATCAAACCAAGGACACGCCCAACCAAATAATAATCGATGCCGACTGGATCGACGCGCATAATCTCAGCCTGGAGGAGCGCAGTCAATTGCAGACATTGCTGCTGACCGAGTTACCAAAATCCATCGATGTAGAAGAAATCGAGGCTTCAGCCCGTTATTTTGCCGATCAGAACGGCATCCATGTCCATTCGCTGTTTCTGGCCCAAAGCGAAGGCGACCTTCATACCATCTCTGTCGCGTTCATCCTGCAGCCCGAGCGCCTGATTACATTAAGGGATGGACTTGATCTTGCGGATTTCCGCCTGCTGCGCATGAGAGCGCGGCAAAAGCAGGTTGAAGTGGCCACGCCGAAAGCGCTTCTGATAACCATCTTCGAGCAAAAAGTGGAAAATCTGGCCGACGGCATTGAGGATATTTTCGGCGGACTGGAACGGGTCAGCCATCAGATTCTTAAAGAAGACAATGCCGACTACGAAGACGCCATCGACCAGTTGACAAGGCTTGAAGACAGCAATGGCAAAATCCGGTTGTGTCTTATGGACACGCAGCGTTCCATGGCTTTTCTGCAGCGGCATTTGCGCGACGAGCGCGAATTGCATGAAATCACTCATGACATCATGCGCGACATGAATATCCTGTTGTCCCATACCACGTTTCTGTTCGACAAGATTAACTTCCTGATGGATGCGGCCATGGGCTTTATCAACATCGAACAGAATAAAATCATCAAAACCTTCTCCATTGCTGCCGTCGTATTCATGCCGCCTACGCTCATCGCCAGCATTTACGGGATGAATTTTAAACATATACCGGAATTGAAGTGGCTATGGGGCTACCCGGGTTCGCTGGCGATAATGGTTCTCTCGGGCATTGCGCCTTATTGGCTGTTTAAACGCAAAGGATGGCTGTAGCTTGGGTTGCCAAAGCCACAGAAACGGCATGACCTGCAGTTTTTACCGTTTTCCCGTCCGGATTCGTGTCAGGATGGCTAATGCAAGGCACGCCAACCCTTACTATTTCTAAAGAGCCAGGAGCCGGTTTTGACCAAGAAAATCGATGACAGCATGATCGTGAACTGCGTGGCCTATCAAAACGGCGTCAGTATCGGCAAGGTAACGATCGAAGCCATCAGCGAAGTGCTGAAACGGGACAATACATTCGTCTGGCTGGGCCTGCATGAGGTGAACAGCAAACTGCTGGCTAAAATCCAACAGGAATTCAGCCTGCATGAATTGGCCATCGAAGACGCCGATTCGGCGCATCAGCGCCCGAAAATCGAGGAGTACGGCGACTCGCTGTTCATGGTGCTGCATACCGCCCTGCTCCAGGAAGATCAACTCGAATTCGGCGAGACGCATTTTTTCGTGGGACCGCGTTTTCTAGTCACGATCAGGCACGGCGCTTCGCACGGCCTCAGCAAAGTCAGAGAGCGCTGCGAGGCCATGCCGCAGCAATTGGCCAAGGGGCCGGGATTCGCGCTGTATGCGATCATGGATTTCATCGTCGACAACTATTCGCCCGTTATTGACGGTTTGCAGGCGCGATTCGATGTGCTGGAGTCGGCGATTTTTCAAAACCGGCCCAGCCGGCAGACTATGGAAGGCCTGTACGAACTGAAACGCGAACTGTTGCAGCTGGAAGGCGCCATTACGCCGGTCATCGATATCTGCAATGAGCTGATGCACCTTCATGGCCATGTTATTCCCAGAGAGGTGAGCGTTTATTTCCGCGACGTTGCCGACCATATCAAGCGCATCGATCGGGCGATTCACAGCATGCGCGAAATGTTGATCGCAGCGATGCAGGTGCATCTGAACTTTGAAACGGTGCGGCAGAATGAAGTCGTCAAGAAGTTGGCCGGCTGGGGTGCGATCCTGGCGATACCGACCATGGTCTTCAGCTGGTACGGCATGAATTTCAGGCATATGCCGGAACTGGATTGGCCATTCAGTTATCCGATTGTGATCGGCGGCGTGGGTTTTGGCAGCGTGCTGCTGTATATCCGCCTGAAAAAGTCCGGCTGGCTGTAAATTCAAAACCGCTTTGAGCGCGGCAAAATCTTTTGGATACTTGATGCCGGAATTCCTGTCTTTATTTACATTGAGAAACACATCAATTAGCTGACAGATGGATGTAAAACCGATCGCGAGTATGATGCAAGCGGATGCCGGGGCCTGGAACCGGCTGGTCAAGGATGACTACCCGTTCCTGCGCCACGAATTCTTGCTGGCGCTGGAGCAGAGCGGCTGCACGTCAAGCCAGACGGGCTGGACGCCGCAGCATTTGCTGGTCATGCAGAATCAGAAACTGCTGGCCTTCATGCCGCTGTACCTGAAAACGCACTCGCGCGGCGAATATGTGTTCGACCAGCCGTGGGCGCACGCCTATCAGCAGTGCGGCTGCCGCTATTATCCGAAATGGCTGACTGCAATTCCGTTCACACCCTGCCAGGGGCCGCGCATGGTCATCGATGAATCCGCCGATGCGCTGGCCGTCATGCGTCTGCTGACCGGTTTTATCAAGGCGCGTGCGGAACAGGACGCTATCTCCTCGTGGCACTGCCTGTTTCCCGATGCTGTGCAGGCGGAACGGCTGCGCGATCTTGGGCTGAGCCTGCGCGAAAGCGTGCAGTTCCACTGGTTCAACAAAGGTTACCGCGACTTTGACGATTTTCTGCAAACCTTCAGCGCCGGCAAGCGCAAGATGATCAAGCGCGAACGCCGGCGCGTCGGCGAACAGGGCATCGCATTGCAGCGGCTGAACGGCAGGGAAGTCAGCCCGGCGCAGTGGCAGGCGTTTTTTCAGTTCTACACGATGACCTATCTGAAAAACGGCATGCCGCCTTACCTGAACCCGGCCTTTTTCGAGCAGCTGGCGGCCACGATGGGCAAGCGGTTATTGCTGGTGCTGGCGGTCAAAGACGGCCAGTACGTCGGCGCGGCGCTGAGCGTGATCGGCAGCGACACGCTCTACGGCCGTTACTGGGGCTGCCATGAAGAATACAGCGGCCTGCATTTCGAAGCCTGTTACTATCAGGGACTGGAGTATTGCATCGAACACGGCCTGAAACGCTTCGATTCCGGCGCGCAAGGCGAGCACAAGATCGCGCGCGGCTTCGAACCGGTCACGACCTGGTCGGCGCACTGGCTTCAGGATGTCCGCTTTGCCGAGGCCGTGGAACACTTTCTGGCCGAGGAACGGGAATCCGTGGCGCTTTACAAGCAGGATGCGGCGACTTATCTGCCGTTTAAAAAAAGCTAAACTAAAAATGATGTGCTACAGTCAGAGTTGTGAAAAACTTTTTTAACAGATGAATGAGGAATGGCTATGTCTGATTTTAAAAAATACCAGTGCAGCGTTTGCGGCCATATCTATGACGAGGCCGAAGGCGACCCTGATACAGGCGTCCAGCCGGGCACGCGCTTTGAGGACATCCCCGACGACTGGCGCTGCCCCGAATGCGGGGCCGAGAAAAGCGCTTATCAGCTGATGACGTAAGTCAATGCGTATCGTCATCATCGGTTCCGGCGTGGGCGGCGTCAGCTTCGCGGAAAAATACCGGGCGCTGCAGGCCGATGCGCAGATTACGCTGATCACGCGCGAAGACGACGGCTATTATTCGCGGCCGCTGCTGTCGCGCGGCTTCAGCACCGATAACATCGAGCAGTCCATCATCCTGAAGCCTTTCGACAAGCTGCGCGACGAGAATATCGACATTATTAGCGCCGCCGAGGTCACGGCCATCAACCGGGCCGACCGGACCGTCGTCGTCAAGCGGCCGGATCAGGAATCTGTGCTGCCCTACGACAAGCTGATTCTGGCCCAGGGCTCCGCGGCCTTCATCCCGCCGCCATTCAGGCCTTACCGCGACTTGTTTTTCTGTCTGAACAATCTGGTCGATCTGAAAAAACTGCGCCGGTTCCGGCAGGGCTTTCTGGACCGCAATCAGCGGCCGGCCTGGGGCGTGATCGGCGGCGGCCTGATTGGCTGCGAAGTGGCTTCCGATCTGGCCGTCTCGGGCGATCCGGTGACGCTGTACCATGCCGCGGACCGGCTCATGGAGCGCCAGCTGGTCCCGGAAGATTCGGTCACGCTGCTGAACATCATGCAGGATTCGGGCGTAGCGGTGCTGCTCAATCAATCCGTGCAGGGCTTTTCAAAGCAGGGCGATAAAGTCTGCGTCGAAACCGGCGTATCAAGCCCATTCGATGCCGTGCTCGTGGCTACCGGCTTCAAGCCGCGCACGGAACTGGCCGTGCAGGCGGGGCTGGAGATTGGCCGCGGCATCAAAGTCAACCAGCGGCTGCAAACCTCTGACGAGCATATCTACGCGCTCGGCGATGTCGCCGAACTGCCGAACGGCAAGCTATACGCATTCATTCTGCCGATCCGCAACCAGGCCCTGTGGCTGGCCGGATTCCTGGCCGGTCAGGAAAACAAGGACTGGCAGCCGCCGGTTTTCAATCCGAAAGCCAAAGTGCATGGGTTTCAAGCCGCCCATCCCTATCTTTTTTAGCCTATGTAGGCTGGGCTGGAGCTTTAGCGGAAACCCGGCATCGGCGGCTCCGAAATGCTGGGTTTAGCAACCCAGCCTACCGCCGCTAAAAGCATCGTAGGGTACACATCGCATACCTTTTCAAAGCCGCAATAAATCAATAGTTTGAAAAAGGTACGCGATGCGTACCCTTATATCTCGATTTTACCCAATTAGGGATAAAATCCCCGGCTGATCACCGGGCGGGAAGCGGAGAAGCCGGGCGTACCCTGAGGCTTCGAGCCTGCTGCGTAGATTTCGCTCTCCGTTTCCCTCATCCGCCTCATAAGTTCGTACGGTATGCGTAGGCCCCCGTTTCGCCGGGAGAGCCTGTATGATCTAAGGCTGAACCAGGCGTATGCCTTAAAATTGATCTTATTGATTTTATATAGTTTTTTGGAGTGTTTAAAGATGTCCCAAGTGACGGTTGGTGTGGATATTGCCAAGCATAAATTCGATGTTGCCCGCCTGGAGAACGGCAAATACAAGCATAAAAAATTCGACAACACGCCGGAAGGTTTTGCCGCTTTGATCGTCTGGCTGACGACGTTCGGCGGCGTCAAGCCCTCGGTTTGCATGGAAGCGACTGGCGCCTACAGCATCCCTCTGGCCGAATGCCTGGCCCAATCAGGCTATCCGGTGGCTGTCGTCAATCCTGCCAGAATTAAGGGATTCGCCAAGAGCGAATTGAGCCGAATCAAGACCGACAAGGCTGACGCCAAGCTGATCGCCCGGTATGCCCAGGAAAAGAAACCGCCTTTGTGGACGCCGCCACCTGCCAATATCCGCGAACTGCAAGCCTTATTACGCCGGATCGAAGACCTGCTGGAAATGCAGCAAATGGAGAAAAACAGACTGGATACGGCTGACCCCACGATTGCCGAATCCATCAGAGCCGTCTTGGCACATCTGGAGCAGGCGCTTAAAACCACACGCGAACGCGTTCAACGTCTTATCGATCAAGACCCTGATCTCAGGCACCGGCGCGCTTTGCTGGAAACGATTCCTGGCATCGGCGAAGCCTCCTCTGCCCACCTCATGGTCGCTTTGAGCGATCACTACGGCTTCACCACCGCCAAGCAAGCTGTCGCCTTTGCTGGACTCAATCCCGCCTTGAACGAATCCGGCAAGTGGAAAGGCAAAACCCGCATTTCCAAGATGGGTGATCCGATGTTGCGCGCGAAGCTATACATGCCCGCCGTGGTCGCGGGAAGACACAATCCCGTCATCCGCCTTTTCCGCGAACGCTTGGCTGCACGCGGCAAGAATGGCATGGCCATCGCCTGTGCTTCAATGCGCAAACTCGTCCATATCGCCTTTGCCATCCTGAAATCGAATAAACCTTTCGACCCCAATTTTGCGCTTGCATAATGGGCAACAAGACGGTATCTACAAAAACTTTCTAGTTATTTAGACTCATCCATGTATTCTGGGCGATAATAGGCGCCTGCCAACAGTAGGCGCTTCAGGCGAAGCCGCCCCACATCCGGCGCTTAAATTTAATTAGTACCATGACCCGACACCGTTACACCGACGACGAAATCTCCGCCGTCTACCGCGCCATCTACGAGCGCCGCGATATGCGCCACTTCCTGCCCGACCCGGTCGATCCCGAAGTCCTGAAGCGCCTGCTGCAGGCCGCGCATCATGCACCCAGCGTCGGCTTCATGCAGCCTTGGCGATTTGTACGCATCAGCGTTCCCGATCTGCGCCTGGCGCTGCACGCGCTGGTCGAGCAGGAACGCATCAATACGGCCCAAGCTTTGGGCGAGCGCGAAGACGAATTCATGAAGCTGAAAGTGGAAGGCATACGCGAATGCGCGGTCCTGATGGTGGCCGCCTTGTGCGAGCGGCGCGGGCAATACGTTTTCGGCCGGCGCACGCTGCCGGACATGGATCTGGCGTCACTAGCCTGCGCGATACAGAACCTGTGGCTGGCGGCCAGGGCGGAAGGCCTGGGGCTGGGCTGGGTGTCCATGTTCGAGCCCGAGCCTGTAAAGACTCTGCTGAAGATGCCCGAAGACAGCCAGCCCGTAGCGATCCTGTGCCTGGGCCACGTCGCCGAGTTCTACGACAAGCCGATGCTGGAACAGGCGCACTGGGCCGAACGCAAAGACCTGGACACTTTATTGTTTGAAAATACCTGGAATACACCGTGCCGCTAAATTTTTCCATCGCCCCGCTCTCGTCAGCGCTTCGCCCTGCCCTGCTGCATAAAATCGACCAGAAGACCAAGCCGCTGGGCGCGCTGGGTCATCTCGAAACATTGGCGCTGCAAATCGGCCTGATCCAGAACAGCCTGACGCCCCGCCTGAACAAGCCCTGCCTCATCATTTTCGCGGGCGATCATGGCATTGCCGAAGCCGGCGTCAGCGCCTATCCGCAGGCCGTGACCGCGCAAATGGTCGCCAATTTTCTGGCCGGCGGCGCGGCGATCAGCGTGTTCGCGCGCCAGCACGGCATGGCGCTGCTGGTCGTCGATGCCGGCGTCAATGCCGATCTGGACACTCATCCGGCGTTGGTCAGCGCCAAGATCGCCAGAGGCACGCGCAACTTCCTGACGGAGCCCGCCATGACCGGCCAGCAATGCCTGGAAGCGCTGCAAACGGGCGCGGAGATTGTGTCAAGACAACACAAGCTCGGCTGCAACTGCATCGGCTTCGGCGAAATGGGCATTGGCAACACCTCGTCGGCCGCCCTGCTGATGCATGTGTTGACAGACTTGCCATTGGAGAAATGCGTAGGCCGCGGCACCGGCCTGAACGACGAGCAGCTGCGCAATAAGGTTTCCGTACTGCAGCAGGCGCTGGACCGGCATCCGGACATCACCGAACCGCTGGCGGTGCTAGCAACGTTCGGCGGCTTCGAAATCGCCATGATGACGGGCGCTTACCTGAAAGCGGCCGAACTGGGCATGCTGATTCCGGTCGACGGCTTTATCGCCAGCAGCGCCCTGCTCGTGGCCAGCCGGCTACATCCGCAGGTGCTGGATTATTGCGTGTTCAGCCATGTATCGCGCGAACAGGGCCATCAGGCGCTGCTGAAGCATTTCAATGCCCGGGCGCTCATCAATCTGGATCTGCGGCTCGGCGAAGGTTCCGGCATTGCCCTGGCCTTCCCTCTGCTGCAATCAGCCGTACTGATGCTGAATGAAATGGCTTCATTTGATGAGGCCGGGGTCGATCATTAAAAATAATTAATACGCAACGGAAACTTTAATAAGTTCCATCAATAGGTTAATCTGGCAGTGAATTCCTTTCTGAGTTTCGCATCCTATTGACCGTCGACTATACAATTGCGTAACCGGAGCATAAAGCCATGCAGCACATTATCAATTTACCCCATGAAATGGTTGAAGAAATCAACCATTTACCGAATCCTGACCAATTCATTTATGAAGCCATCCGTCGCGCTCTGGAAGCACGGCAAAAACCATCAAAATGGGCCCAACTTGCCGGGCGCATTGCCGAAAACCCTATTGATCTGGAAGAGCATACCGAGCAATTCAAGCAGGATATGGAAGAATTCAAGCAAGATTTTGCCTTTAAATCCGAATGAATTATTTACTCGACTCCAATACACTTTCAGACCTTTATAACGCATCGGCCCCGGCGCACCCTAAAATTCTGCAGCGCCTGTCGACGCTCACCGATGCCGACAAAGTCTGTTTTTCGATACTGTCGCTCTATGAATTTGAATATGGTTTCGCCAATGCGCCGGAAAGTAAAAAAGTCCGTATCCGGCAAAAAATCATTCAAGTGCAAAAAGATTTTTGCTGCTTACCCTTAACCCCCCAAGGAGCTGAGCTTTTCGGTCTGTTGAAAAAATCCATCAAGGATTTGCGTAACCTCAATCAAGAGAATCTTAAAAAACACAATATAGACTTGATGATGATCTCGACCGCAATCACGGAAAACTGCATGCTGGTCAGCGCCGACAAAATTTTTACCGATATCCAAACTGTTTTTGCAGATTTATCTACCGAAGACTGGACAGCCTGAAAGACAGTCATGCTCCATCCAAGACTTTTCCTGCTGGCCCTCGGTTTCTACACGCGCCTGCCCGCACCCCAAGCGCTGGATTACAAACGGCTGCCTGAAGCCGCAGTTTATCTGCCGCTGGTCGGCTGGCTGGTCGGCGGCCTGTCTGCATTGAGTTTTTATCTGGCCGATTGGCTGTGGCCGCAGCAGACAGCAGCCATCGTGGCCCTTGTTGCGGGCATTTTTGTTACCGGCGCCTTCCATGAAGACGGCTTCGCCGATGTCTGCGACGGCTTCGGCGCGGGCTTCGACAAACAGCGTATCCTGGAGATCATGAAAGACCCGAGGACCGGCGCCTATGGCGCGCTCGGCCTGTTGCTGCTGCTGTCGCTGAAAATCAGCCTGCTTGGCGCGCTGCCGGCAGCGGCCGTGCCCTTGTTATTGCTGTCAGGGCACAGCTTCAGCCGGCTGCCGCCCCTGCTGATCATGCGCCGTTACGATTATGCGCGCATCGACGACAGCAAGGCCGGCGCCGCCGTTTTCAAGCCCGGCGGCATTGATCTGCTGTTTGCGGCGAGCCTGGCTTTATTGCCCTTGCTGTTGTTGCCGGCGATCTGCTGGCTGGCGATCCTGCCCGTGCTGGCCGCCAACTGGCTGCTGGGCCGTTACTTTTACCGCCGTATCGGCGGCTATACCGGCGATTGCCTCGGCGCCAGCCAGCAGCTCGCTGAAACTATTTTTTATTTAAGTATGAGTACCTTATGGACATTTATCTGATTCGCCATACCAACACAGCCGCGGACCCGGGGCTTTGCTACGGCCACAGCGATGTCGGCCTGGCCGACAGTTTTGCCGACGAAGCCCAGGATCTGCATGACAAGCTGCCCGAGTTCGATGCCGATTGCAAAGTGTTCAGCAGCCCGCTGACGCGTTGCCTGGAGCTGGCCAAGACTTTCTCGACAACCGTGACCACCGATGCGCGCCTGAAGGAGCTGCATTTCGGCGACTGGGAAGGGCTGCGCTTCGACGATATCGACCCCGATGCCATGCAGAACTGGACCAATGATTTTGTTAAGGCCGCACCGCCCAACGGCGAGAATTTCGAAGACCTGTACGCGCGCGCGGACAGTTTCTGGCGGGATCTATCCGCCGTCAAGGCTGAACAGGTGCTGGTCATCACCCATGCGGGCGTGATTCGCGCCCTGCTGGCGCGCGCCCTGAATATACCGCTGGCCAACTCGTTTCAGTTGCGCATCGATGCCGGCTCCGTGCATAAACTGCGGCACAGCGACGAATATACTTATATTGACTACATCAACTTATAAACAAGCTTTGTAGGGTAAGCACCGCGTACCATTCTCAAAATTTTTTTGACGCACCAGACTCCCCAAAGGTACGCGGTGCGTGCCCTACGCTTCATAACCTTCGTGGTAAAATTTTTATCCATTGCATGACATCAGTTTATTAATGAAGCACGGCGGCAATATTTACCAATTTGCCCAAAGTCTGGGCTGCCTGCCTGAGCAGGTGCTGGATTTCTCGGCCAACATCAATCCGCAACAAGCGGTCACGCTGGACTGTCTGCTGCAGGTTCAGCTCGGTCCCTATGCCGATCCGCATTACAGCCAGCTGAAACAAGCACTGAAGCAGCGCTATCCCTATCCGTCCGGCGCTGACATCGAAATCTTCAACGGCGCTAGTGCGGCCATTTTTGCCTTGCTGCGCTTTCTAAAGCCCGACGATCTGGTGCTGTACGCGCCGCTTTATGGCGAATATGCGCATATCGCCGGCGAACTCGGCTGCCGGCTGCATAGTGTCGATCGACTTGCCAATCCGAATGCCGAGATTCCCAGAGGCAGCACGATCATTTTCGTGAATCCGTCGACGCCGGATGGGCATCTTTATGATCTGAAGGACTGGCTGGCCAAATGGCAGGCCGCCGACTGTACGGTTATCATCGATGAGTCGTTTCTGGATTTCTGCGAGGCTGAATCAATCGCCGACTATATCGCAGATTACGACAAGCTCTACCTGATCAAGTCGCTGAGCAAGTTTTACGGCTGCGCGGGCATTCGCATCGGCTTTGTCATGGCGGCAAGCCCGGCGATCAAAGCGCTGAAAGGCCTGGAGCCGGCCTGGAAGCTGTCCAGCCTCGATATGGCTTACATGCAGCAGGCGCTGGCCAATACGGCCTTTATCGGACAGACTCGCCGGCAGACCCGCCAACTGCGCGAGCAGTTGCATCAGGCCCTGTCGGATTGCGGCCTGTTCCGGCAGATTTATGACGGACAAGCCAATTTCCTGCTAGCGGAGTTGGCCAGTATGGACGGCTATCAATTACAGGCAAAGCTCGCGCCGTCGCGCCTTTTGATCCGCGTCTGCGATAATTTTGCCGGGCTGACCCGCCGCCATGTGCGCTTTGCCGTCAAGGACGGACAAGCCATTGCCGAGCTTGCGCGCCGTTTGAAGGCGATAAATTCTGATCTTTAACTTTCACCACGAAGATCACGAAGGACACGAAGAAAATATAAACTTCGTGTTCTCTATGTCCTTCGTGGTGAATAAAAACCCTTAGGCGATTATTGAAATGAAACCCTTAGCAGTTTTCGGCACCAGTTCGGATGCCGGCAAGACCACGCTGGTCACGGCCCTGTGCCGCATTTTTGCCGACCGCGGTCTGCGCGTCGCGCCATTCAAGGCGCAGAACGTCTCGAACAATTCGGCCGTCACGCAGGAAGGCGGCGAGATTTCGCGCGCCCAATGCCTGCAGGCCGAGGCCGCGCGCGTCGAGCCCAGCGTGCTGTTCAATCCGGTGCTGCTCAAGTCGCACGGCAACGGCTGCGTGCAGGTCGTCGTCAACGGCCAGGTTTACAAAAACGAGTCGATCGCCGCCTATTACGATGAGATCGACAATCTGAAACAGCAGGTTCGGCAGGCGTTTTCGACTTTGCAGCAGTCCTATGACCTAATTGTCGCCGAAGGCGCGGGCTCGCCCGTGGAGCTGAATCTGCTGCACAAGGACCTGTCGAACACCTTCATCGCCAAGACCTTCAATACCCAAAACATCCTGGTCGCGGACATCGAGCGCGGCGGCGTGTTCGCGTCGATTTATGGCACGCTGGCGCTGATGGACCCGGTTATGCGCGCCAACCTGATCGGCGTCGTCGTCAACAAATTCCGCGGCGACCGGCGCTTTTTCGACGAGGGCGAGAAGATCATCCGCGAGCGTTTCGGCGTGCCCGTGCTGGGCGTGCTGCCTTTCCAGCCGTTGAATATCGACATGGAAGACTCGCAGTCGCTGCAGAATTACCGGCAGCGGCTGAACGATGTCAAAATCCGTGCCGCCGTGATCGCCTATCCGGGCCTGGCCAACTATAACGATCTCGATGCGCTGATGGCCGATGCCGAGGTGCATGTGGAGCTGATCCAGTCCTACCGGCCGCTGGCCGAGTTCGACATGGTGCTGCTGCCGGGCAGCAAAACCGTGATCCGCGATCTGCACTGGCTGAAAGCCCAGGGCTTGTTCGATGAGATCCGGCGGCTTAAAAAACCGGTGTTCGGCATCTGCGGCGGCTATCAGATGTTCTGCAAGACATTGCATGATCCCGATGCCCTTGAGCATGAAATTGCCGGCAGCGAAACAGGCCTGGGACTGTTCGATGATACGGTGGTTTATAAGACCCCTAAAATACTGCAGCGCGGGCAATACGAGTTGTTTTCATGCCCGGCCATCAAGGGCTATGAGATTCATTGCGGCCGCATGGCCAATTATCCTTTGGCGCATCGGCACGAACACGTCGCCGGCACGCATGTACACGGCATCTTCGATAATGACGATTTTCGCACGGCTTATCTCAAAGCCATCAATCCGGCCTACCGGGGCTACAACTATGAAGCCTACCGCGAAGCTGAAATACAGGGCTTTGCCGACATGGTCGCGCAGCAACTGGATATAGCGGCGATTCTAGCGGCGTTGCAGGATTGATATGGCTATAAAAATCCGTTGTGTAGGGTACGCATCGCGTACCTTCCGAAAATTTGATTCAGAAAACCGCTTTGAAAAAGGTACGCAGTGCGTACCCTACGTTTATGCAGGGCTGGCCGATGCATTTTGAACTGGCCTTGCTGGCCTATCTGCTCGATCTGGCCATCGGCGAGCTGCCCGGCAAGCATCCTGTGATGTGGATGGGCGATTTCATTTCGGCCTTCGAGCGGCGGTTTTACCAAGGCCGCATCATGACCGGCGCCCTGCTCGTGATCAGCCTGCTAGCGCTGACGCTGTCGATAGCCGTCACGCTGGCTAACCTGGCCGGCGGGCTGCCAGTCTGGCTGTCTTTGCCGATATTGGCCGTGCCGGCTTCGACCGGCCTGGCCATGCACATGCTGCACGCCAGCGTTGCCGGCCTGCTGACGGCCGAGAACCCCAGGCAGGCGTTGAGCTATCTGGTCAGCCGCGATACGCAGGCCATGACCGAAACAGAAGTCCATAAAGCCGCGCTGGAAACCTGGGCCGAAAACCTCAGCGACGGCGTCATCGCGCCGCTGTTTTATCTGGTCCTGTTCGGGCTGCCCGGCATCGCCGTCTATAAAGCCATCAATACGATGGATTCGATGATCGGCTACAAGACCGAGCGCTATTTTTATTTCGGCAAAGTTGCAGCCAGGCTGGACGATGTCGCCAACTACCTGCCGGCCCGGCTGACGGCGCTGCTGATCATTGCGCTGGCCGATGACAAACGGCGGGCCTGGCAATGCTGCCTTCGCGACGGCGGCAAGCTCGAAAGCCCCAATGCAGGTTTCCCGATCGCGGCCATGGCCGGCGCATTAGGTGTGGCGCTAGGGGGCGACGCCAGCTATCATGGCCGCATCAAGCACAAGCCGGTATTGGGCTCTGCCATCAACCCGGTCAACCAAACGACACTGAAACAGGCATTAAACATGAAAACGGGCATTAATTTTATCGTGCTGGGAATCCTGATAGCGGGAGCCTTGCTGGCATGAAGACGCTGTTCATAGGCGGGGTCAAAAGCGGCAAATCCCGGTTGGCCGAGACCTATATCTTGCAGCAGGCCAATGGCCTCAAACCCTATTATCTGGCCACGACCGAATTTTTCGACGACGAGATGCAGGCGCGCATCGCCATTCACCGGCAGCGCCGCCAGGATTTTTTTGACACGCTGGAAGAACCCGTCAGGCTGTTCGAGATACTGAAGGATTGCCGCAAGCCCGCGCTGATCGAATGCGTATCGATGTGGCTCAACAACATGCTGCATCACGAATACCGCGAGGCCGATATCCTGAACGAACTGGAAGCGGTGCTGAAACTGCCGTGCGATATGGTGCTGGTGCACAATGAAGTCGGGCTCGGCATCATTCCCGACAACCCTTTGGCGCGGCGGTTTGCGGACCTGTCGGGCAAGGCTGCGCAATTAATCGGGCAGCACTGCGAGCGGGTGTTTTTTTGCAGCGCGGGCTTAACAATACCGATGAAATAGCCAATAATTAGCTTAGGGATCAAGCTGCGTTAGCGCAGGCCTATCTCTGTTAATTGGAGCCGGGACGGATTTTCCGTGCCGTATGGATGTAATGGTGCTCTTTTAATGGGGACCGCTAATCAATAAGAAGACAAAATCATGCTAATAACAAATGTAGTTTATAAAAGGGCAGCCAAACTGGCCTTGACCTTGCTGCTCGTCGGCTGTGCCAGTGATACGGAGAATTACCGCTCCGATACGCTGGGCTCTATGAAGCCGCAGAACCGGGTTCCATCCCAGCCTAATACAACGGAAAAAAACACAATCCCGCCGCTTCAACCCTACCGAAAATCCACGTCCTTCCCTGTCCATTCAGCCGATGCATTGACCGGGATTTATGCCTACTCCCAACCCGTGCATACCTTTATCCGGCACATGGTGCAAAAACACGGTTTCTCGGAAAAGTATCTGAACGCCCTGTTCTCGCAGGCCACACGCTTGGATTCCGTGATCCGCCTTGAAAATGCCCAGAAAGGTCCCAGCTCCGGCCCCAGTATCCCGAAACCGGGCAGCTGGTCGCGCTACCGCAGCAAATTTTTGACCAGTGAGCATATCGCCCATGGCGCCGAGTTCTGGGCTGAAAATGCCGACGTGATCCAGAGAGCCAGCGCCACTTATGGCGTCGATCCCGAATATATCGTCGCGATCATCGGCGTCGAGACCTACTTCGGCCGCAACATCGGCAAGACCTGCATTTTCAATGCCCTGGCTACTTTGGCGTTCGATACCGAGAGACGCGCCTCGTTTTTTGCCACGGAACTGGAGAACTTCCTGCTCATGACGCGCGAGGAAGGCTTCGAACCTTTTGAGCCGGTCGGTTCCTGGGCCGGGGCCATGGGCCTTGGACAGTTCATGCCGAGCAGCTTCCGCCGTCTGGCTGTGGATTTCGATAACAACGGCGTGCGCAATCTGTGGAATCAGCATGATGCGATCGGGAGCGTCGCGCATTATTTCTCGCGCAGCGGCTGGCAGCCCAGCAAACCCGTCGCGCATCAGGCTCATGGCCGCAACAACGCCTCAACCATTGCCCTGAGCACTTATGAAGGCAACGAATTCTGGCAGGTTTATCCCAATTTCAAGGTGATCAAGCGTTACAACAACAGCGACAAGTATGCCATGGCCGTGCATCAGCTGGCGCAGGCCATCAAGCAGCGTTATGCCGCCACCCAGGGCGGGCCGGCGCTGGTCATGAGACGCGACCGCATGTAATCCTTGCCCTGTTTTTGCAGGAACCTCCATGGTATCGACTGTGCCATATGCCACACTAAAACTGCGGCATATGACACAGTTTTTTTAAGGTGGGCAATACTCAATCTCTAATCTATTGTTTTAATTAACCTATTCAGCAGGCACGCTTCTTGCCCTATTTGTAATTTTATAATTACAAAAATAAGGAAGGATAAGAATGCTGAAAAAGCTCGGTTTAACTGTTTTTTTGTTGCTCGGGCACGGTGCGGCCGATGCCGCCGAGCGTAATTTTACGCTGCATATCGATGATGGCGATTTAACCATTACCGGCGCGGGCGGCACGACCTTGTCGATATGGGGTTATGGCGAGTCGGCCGGCCTGCCGACCGTGCCGGCGCCGACCTTGACAGTCAACGAAGGCGATACCGTCAACGTGACCGTTTACAACCACCACAGCGCATCGCACAACTTCGTCGTGCAGAATGTCACAAACGACACCAATCCTATCGCCGCCAACAGCAGCAAAACCTATTCGTTTACCGCACCGGCAGCAGGCAGCTACCTATACAGCGATACGCTGAACAACAACATCAACCGCGAGATGGGCCTGCACGGCGCCCTGATTGTGCGCCCAGCCGATAACAGCAACACAGCCTGGACCGGGGGGCCCGCTTATGACCATGAGCGGATCTGGGTTATCAGCGACATGGACAAGCCGCGCTGGAATGACGTAGCTTCCGCCGGCGGCAGCGTCGATACAGCCGTCTATAAGCCCAATTATTTCATGCTCAATGGCCTGGGCGGTTTCGATGCCATGATGGACCACAACACCATGATCATGGGCATGATGGATGAAGTGACGCTGGTGCGCATCGTCAATGCCGGACAGTTCAGCCACTCTCTGCATTTCCACGGCAACCACTTCGAAGTCATCAATGTCAGCGGCGTGCGCCAGCCGACGCCGTTTGAGCAGTGGGATACGATCAATGTGCCGCCGATGAGCGTGGCCGAAGTGCTGTATACGGTCAACCAGTATGGCGAATACCCGATGCATATCCATACCGCCCAAGCCGAGACCGCCAACGGCGTGTATCTGAATGGCGGCGCCACCATGATCATGATGCACTAAGCCAGGAGGAAAGCCATGAAAAAAACAGCACCTATTTTATTATTAAGCGCTCTGGGTCTGGCCTCGTCACACGTATCAGCGGCGACCATCAACAAAAGCCTCTGCGTCGGCTCCTTGAGCAAGACCCTGAGCGGCCAATCGGTCAGGTTCTGGGGCTACTATGACTGCAGCGGCGGCATGGGCGGTGGCGGCATGATGGGCGGCGGCACCGTGCCGGGCCCGGTTATTGAAATCGGCGCCGGCGACACGCTGAACCTGACGCTGAACGTGAACATGATGACGCCGCAAGAAATGTCCCCGTACAATGGTCATACCGTCCATCTGCACGGCGCCGACGTGCAGACCGATGAGGACGGCGTGCCGGAAACCAACGGCAATCGCGTCACCGGCGACACCTATACCTGGGCGCCGTCGGCCGGCCATGAAGGCAGCTATCCGTACCATTGCCACGTGCATACGGTCAAGCATCTGGAAATGGGCATGTACAGCGCCATCATCGTACGCCCGCGCGACGGGTCCGGCAACTTCATGAATCGGCTGAATCAGGATGCGGCAACGGCCTATGACTACTCGCAGGTTTATGTGTTAAGCACGGTAGACCCGGCTTATCACACCGCCACGGGCGATTCGACCGTGTTCGCCGACTACAACCCGCAGTATTTCCTGCTGTCCGGCAAGGAAGGCAAAACCACCGGCGCGCCGGCCATGACCTTGGCGGCGGCAAAAAACAAGAAAGTGGCGCTGCGTCTAATCGGCATGCACTCGACCAATTCCACGTTCCAGATCAAGGACACGGGCGGCAACCTGAAGCCGTTCACGGTTTACATCCGCGACGGCCGGGCCCTGCCGACGCCGAAGACCGTGACCAGCCTCGACATCTCGCCGGGCCAGCGCGCCGACCTGATCGTGGCGCTGCCGTCGACCTCAGGCACCTGGTATCCGCAGGTCGTCTACAAAAAACTGCGCGACAACGCCGCCTACGCGACCGTTTACGGCAAAATCACTTTTTAACCGGCCGCAGTTCGGTTAGGCTACCCCTGATTGGCCGTTCATGCCTGTGCGCGGACGGCCAAGGCCACAGGAGCTAGCCCATGTTTTTCAAAGACACCTTAATTCATGCTTTTGGCGCGATCCGGGCGCAACGCCTGCGCGCCACCCTGATTATCCTGGCCATGAGCATCGGCGTGGCGTCCGTGACGGTGCTGACGGCCTTGGGCGAAAGCGCCCGCCTTTATATCATTAATGAGTTCGAATCGCTGGGCACGCATCTGGTCATCGTGCTGCCGGGACGCACCGAAACGACGGGCGCCGCGCCGCCGATGTTCGGCGAGACGCCCCGCGACCTGACGCTGGACGATGCCTATGCCCTGCTCAGAAGCCCCCATGTGGCCGCCATCGCGCCGGTAACGGTCGGTTCCGCGCCGGTTTCGGCGGAAGGCCTGGAGCGCGAAACCAATATCCTCGGTTCGACGCATGCCCTGATCCGCGTGCGTCATCTGAGCATGGCGCAGGGACGCTTTCTGCCGGAAGCGGAGCCCGACAAAGCCATGTCGGTCTGCGTGATCGGCCAGACCATACGCGAACAACTGTTCCCCAGCAAGCCGGCGGTCGGCGAATGGCTGCGCATCAACGACCGCCGTTTCCGCGTGGTCGGCGTGCTGGCCTCGGAAGGCCAGTCCATCGGCACCGATTTCGATGAAATCGTCATTATTCCGGTCGCCTCGGCGCAGGCGCTGTTCGATACCAGCTCGCTGTTCAGGATTCTGGTCGAGACTAAATCCAAGGAGGCCATGGTTCAGGCCGCCGAGGACATCAGAACCATCATCAAGGCCCGGCACGAAGGCGAGGATGATATCACGCTGATCACGCAGGACAGCGTCGTCAGCACGTTCGACAAGATACTGACCGCGCTGACCCTGACCGTGGCCAGCATCGCCGGCATCAGCCTGGCCGTGGCCGGCGTGCTGGTCATGAATGTCATGCTGGTCAGCGTTACGCAGCGGACGGCCGAAATCGGCCTGCTGAAAGCGCTGGGCGCCACAAAACGCCAGCTGATCGCGCTGTTTCTGACCGAAGCGGCGCTGCTGTCGCTGGCCGGTGCGATCCTGGGCGTCGTGCTGGGGCGCGTCACGCTGTGGGTACTGCAGGCGCTTTATCCCAACTTCCCGTTCATCCTGCCGGTCTGGGCGCTGCTGGCGGCGCTGAGCGTGTCCCTGTTCACGGGACTCGTATTCGGCGTGTTGCCGGCCCGGAAGGCCGCACGCCTCGACCCCGTGGCCGCCCTGGCGAGGAGGTAACGATGCGCACTGTCGACCTGATCGCCTTGTCGTACCGGACCGTCATCAGCCACAAGCTGCGTTCGGGCCTGACTGCCTTAGGGCTGATCATCGGCATCGCTGCGGTCGTGATACTGACCTCGATCGGGCGCGGCATCCATGCCTTCGTGCTGAGCGAATTTACCCAGTTCGGCACGAACCTGATCGCCGTCTTTCCCGGCAGGACCACGACTTTCGGCCTGTCCGGCGCCACGATCAGCACCGTGCGCCCTTTGTCGCTGGCCGATGCCGGCAGCCTGGAGCGGCTGGACGACGTGCTTGCCGTCTCGCCGCTCGTGCAGGGCAACGCCCGCGTCGAAGCCGGCAACAAACAGCGGCGCACGAACGTGCTGGGCGTCGGCTCGGCCGTGCCGGTGGTCTGGCGGATCAAGGTCGCCTTGGGCAGTTTCCTGCCTGCCGGCGAGCAGGACAATCCGCGCGCGCTGGCCGTTCTGGGCCATAAGCTGGCGCGGGAACTGTTCGGCACGGGCAGCCCGCTGGGCCAGCGCATCCGCGTCGGCACCGACCGCTATCTCGTGGTCGGCGTCATGGAAAGCAAAGGCCAGCTGCTGGGCTTTGACATGGACGACACGCTTTACATTCCGGCCGCCAAGGCGCTGGCGCTGTTCGATCGCGAAAGCCTCATGGAAATCGACATTCTTTATGAAAGCGATGCCCCGGTCGCGCGTCTGGAAAAAGCCATTAAAAGGCTGCTGATCGCACGGCACGGCCTGGAGGATTTCACGATCGTGACCCAGAACCAGATGCTGGAAAAGATGGATTCGATCCTGAATATCCTGACCCTGGCCGTGGCGGCGCTGGGCAGCATCTCGCTGCTGGTCGGCTCGGTCGGCATCCTGACCATCATGACCATCGCGGTGTCGGAAAGGACTTCGGAAATTGGCCTGCTGCGGGCCATCGGCGCGGAGCGGCGCACGATCTTCCGGCTGTTTCTGGCCGAGGCGCTGGCGTTGAGCGCGACCGGCGGACTGGTCGGCGTGCTGGCCGGCATCGCCGCGGTGCAGCTTATCGCGGCCGCCCTGCCCGCCTTGCCGGTGCAACTGGCCTGGACCTATGCCGCGGCGGCGTTCCTGGTATCCCTGCTGATCGGCGTCATCGCCGGCGTGGCCCCGGCCATGAAAGCGGCCCGGCTGGAGCCGCTGGAGGCGCTGCGGACCGAGTGAGGTAAAAGCCTGAAACACCCCTTCCGGATGTTAGCTCGATCCCGGCAGGTGCGACGCAATGCCTCACCTGCTTTTTTTATTTTCATGGCTCATGATGCGCTTCGGGAAGACCGAAAAGGCGAATGATCTTCCGGCTATTTTTGCCAAAGCTTGAAGGCAGTTACAGCCTGAGAAAGTCCATTATCACGCTTGGCCAAAAACCGGCAGTCGCCAACCTCGTGTAAACGGCCATTTAATCCCGGAAGAGGCTCGGCATGAGAAAGCAGCGCCAGAAGCATCCGCCCCATGCCGTAGTCAGGCATCATAGTTCTGATTGGCGGGCTCTGCTTTATTCTCCTGCCAGCGTAATATCAACTAGCCACTGATGCGCATCGGTAATATCACCGCGATCGGTTGTGTGCGCTAAAGCCACAGCGGTGGCTGGCCCTTCCTCAAAGACCGCCTGATTTTGGACCGAGGCATGGATTTCCCATTGCTGGGTATCGCCAGTGCAAGTGATGCGGGTGCTACCCTCAGCCACGGCCCCCGTTTCACGCTGCGTCACTGTTATCCGCAGAAACGCCCGCTCGTTCTCCGTGCATGCAATCGGCCCGGTCACAATGATATGGCGGCCGTTATCGGTCACGATGGCTTGGGAGTCAATGGTGTTGGCAGCAATCCTCGCGAAGGCTGGAGGAGCAGTGAACAGGCCTGCGAGCGTCACGGCAAGAGCGGCTGATACGAAGCCTTTTACATATTTTGGGGTTGGTTCAGTTAACATGATTCTTCCTGTTTTTTGTTGATGTTGATGATGATGAGCGCTGCCTGACGCCTGGCATCGCAGATCAGGTTATCGCGTGCCGGCCGGCGTCAGGCATGACTTGGCCAGGAGAGCCTGGGGTCATGCGAATTTGATCCTAGTCGTCTTGCTTGTAGAAAAAATAGTCAGCCGTGTAACGTACCAATGCCTTCTTGCCGACGTCCGTCGACAAGTCACAGTCTGCCGATGGCGCGGTCCCTCCGGAAGTGTTCAGCCGCTGTATGAAGGTGGTCTCTGTCAGCTTGCCTCCACCGGTGGGTCCGTCCTGCGCGCCAACCACCTGAACCAGGAGCCAGGGGATGGCACCCGGCTGGACGAAGTCGGGGTCGGAAGCAGAAGCGATCCCCGCGCCCCATACGGTGCTTGTGTCCTGTGAGTGCTGCCACGTGACGCGGGGCGCGTCAGCCTCAAACGGATTCGGACTGAGGAAGTGGGTGATGACTTGCTTATCGTTGTCATTGAACAGGGTGGCCTGCGGCCCGAAGAATGTCCAGGTAAAACCAGAGCCTGAAGGCAGGCAAATGTAGTCCTGAGTGCCCTCGGCATGACCCACCAGGAATGCTTTGTTTCCTGCCGGCACCTGAATATTGGCAGGCACGGGCGGTGGCATGATAGAGTCGGCGTGGGCCGGTTGCGGTAAAAAGACAGTGAAAGTCACGGCGAGAGCAGCCAATACGAAGGAATTCTCGTGCTTTTTAGCTCGATGAGTAAACATGGGGGGTCTCCTTTCTGTTAGGGGCGAAGCTGAATGCCGTCAGGCATCTGATTGGCAATCCAGGTCGACGCGATAATTCATTATCGATGTTGTGCCAGGTTCAATTTCCTCTGTTTGAGCGGCTATTGTTCCTTTTTTTAACTGAATTTCTATCCGTGCTATTACTATTGGACAATTACTGACGCTGAAGCAATCTTGAGCGAAGTGCTCCCATGTAATTTGACTGGCTGCTTTCTGCCGGCACACTGCTATTCAGAAATGCAAATTGAACGGTGGTTGTCTTGAACCCGGATTTTCGCAAATGATGATAGACCATTAGCGGATCTGACTAGCGCTGATCTTGTGCTGATCCATATTGTCTTGAGGTTAACCTCAAATCCTGCGGGGCTCCGTAAGAATATAAACAAGCCGTTTTTCATCGCGTATCAGTATCTGTTGTCGGCATGCCTGATCGTATCTTTTACTGGATGCGTAGAGTATGGCCCACTGTCTACGTGGAGATTATAATGCTCAAGGCATTGCGACGGCCTAACTGTTCTTACAGGCGGACCTTGCGCTCTATGCCGCTTAACCCAGGAATTAGAACCATCCATTTAAGGAGAAATCATATAATGAACGATCTGGTGCTTTATACAAATCCACAATCCCGCGGGCGCATTGTCCACTGGCTGCTTGAAGAGATTGGCCTGCCTTATGAGACGGTCTGGCTAGAGTTCGGGCCAGCCATGAAAAGCGACGAATATCTTGCTGTGAATCCTATGGGCAAAGTTCCCGCCCTTAAGCACGGTAGCGCTTTAGTCACGGAAACTGCCGCCATCTGCGCCTATCTTGCGGATCGTTTCCCGGAGAAAAACCTGATCCCTCCGTCAGATCACCCTGCTCGCGCCAGCTATTTCAGATGGCTGTTTTTCGGAGCGGGCCCGCTGGACCAGGCCGCGGCCACTAAAGCGCTTGGCTGGGAAGTACCCGAGGGCAAGAGCGGTTTTGTCGGGTTCGGCAGCTACAGCGCTACGCTCGATGCCCTTGAGAAGGCGTTAACGCCTGGACCGTACATTTGCGGCGAGCAATTTACTGCCGTGGATGTGTATATTGGCTCGCTGCTTGGCTGGGGTATGATGTTTGGCACTATTGAAAAGCGCCCTCTGTTTGAAGCTTATGTTGAGCGGCTATATGCCCGCCCGGCCGTCCAGCGGGCCACTCGTATTAACGAAGACTATTTGAAAAGCCGCAATCCCTAAACCGCCTGCCGAGAGGGACCGCATGCGCGTCCCTCGCCTCCACGTCATAGATATTTGCAATAATTTTGTGCTATCCCGCGCTGCCTGTTTCCGGCTGATGCTTGCCTGACGCCACAGCTTTTTTGCCTTGAATGAAAAAAACAGAGAAGATGTGTCGAAATTTTGTGATGAATAAACAGACCATTCCAAGGAGCGCAGCGCAAATGCGGCACATCATTACTTTCTCGTGTTTTGCGGCGGCAATCGTATTGTATGCTGTCGGGGGCGCCTCGGGCGCTATTGCATTCTTCGTTGCGGGGCTGCTCGCTGAGATAGTGTTCTGGATTCGGCTTTTTCGGAGCGAAGAAAGCGAGTAGCCTGTTTGGGTAGCCAGCGCCACGTTAACTTTAAGTCATCAAAACTGGATCTGATAAACACCGGATTTTTCTGAAAAGATTACGGGGATAGAAAACTATCTATCCCCGTAATCTTTTCAATTGGGCATCCGCCCCCTTGTTTCCAAACCACTCGGCGGCATTTTATCAATCGAAGTCTTCCTGCACGTCATAGCGACAAACTCCATTTTTTGCTGGATCTCATGGGGCGGAGGCGTTCCCGTGCCTTGAATCTTCTCAAGCAACTTAAAATCTTCATAACTCAGGCGGCCAACCATATTCTTGCTGGCACAGCTACAGTAGTCCATGATCAAATTTTCAGGTACGCCGTAGTTTTCGACCGATACGCGCTGACTGCGATAACAGCTGGCATAAATCGATTGCACAAGCTCCCTCTCAAAGTCATTTATACCAACTGGAGGGCGGACATCATTCGATGCTGGCGCGCTACCGTACTCCCTGCTGTAACGCCCGCCGTAGTCTCTATCGGAATATGTACGGGGGTCTCTACTGTAACCGTTGCCATACTCTCTGCCATCATACTCTCCACCGTAGCCTCTATAATCCCTGTAGTCTCCGTAGTATCGGTAATCCCTATCGTACTCTTCCCCTGAGGCGATAAGCGGATAACTTTGAAGACTCACGAAAGCCAAAGCCGATACAATTATGTATTGCCGGACTCCGAATGGCTTCTTATTTTTGCTGGCGAGATATAGGATTCCGGTTAGTGCGCTGAAACATAGTAAATAGACAATCATCATTCCGGGCATGGTTGAAGGTGCGGCAAAAGCTAAAAAACATTCTAATATTGTATATCAGCACAGCTTATAGCCTCGCATGCCAAAAAACTGATAAGCCTTTCTCGAAAGCCACTTTTATCGGCCAGAATCGAACATGAGCCAAACGGCGCATTTACCGTTTATTGAAAAGCAAAACCCGCTTTTTCCCAGGCCTCTGCGCCGCCCTCAAGATTGAATAGGTTGCGGTAACCCAATTCATGAAGGGATCTTGCCGCCGCATTTCCCATAGGACCGCCTTTGCAATAAAGATAGATGGCTGTATTTTTGTCTTTGGGCAGTCTGTCTTTGTATTTCTCGATTTCGTTGTAAGGAATAAAAAGGTCAGTGCCTTTTATATGCGGCTGTTCGGGTATGTGGACATCCACCAGGAATATATCCTCGCGCTGCATGATCTGGTTTAGTTCAGTCACATTGATCATGTTCAGATAATCCGGCTTTTGAAACGTACAACCAGCCGCGAGCAAGATAAAGGTAATAATGAGATAAAGTTTTTTCATAATTACAGCCCTGGAATTCATAAAGACAGTCAACTCACTCATACTGAGCAGATAGAATATAAGCTGTTGATTTAATTGACTATCATAAGATATCAAAACAATAGCTATGGTTATTGGACAAGTATATTGACATTAGCGGTCACTAACAACTTTATCAAAGCTGGCGACCAGCATCGGGTTTGCTGCACTGCGGTGATGACTTCGGCCGGTGCCCACCCGCGAAAAGCCGGCTTGAGATAATTATGCTGCTTTCTGAGGTTTACGGCCTGGACAGCAGCAAAAAACCCTTGCCCGGAAGCCGGGCAAGGGTTTCAGCTTCACTTCAAACGCCGGCCTGCCGGCGCAGGCACTCTTAGTGAGTGGATACGTAGATCTGCTGAATTTCCTTGTAGCGGTTGGCTGCATCAGCCAATGTTACCTTAGCCGACGCCAGGTCGTTGTTCTTGAGTTCGGTACGCGCTTTCTTCAAAACACCG
The DNA here is from genome assembly GCF_015476545.1 of Methylobacter sp. BlB1. GTDB lineage: Bacteria > Pseudomonadota > Gammaproteobacteria > Methylococcales > Methylomonadaceae > Methylobacter. Next base: position 28,183 of record NZ_JADMKV010000049.1, read on the forward strand.
CTAGCCTGGTTGCGCTTTAAGTCCAGCGCATTATTGGAGATGTCTTTCTGCAATTGGCGAGCATCGCCGACCATATCGACCAGCTTCTCGTTGTCTGCGCCATTGTCCAGAGCCGTAATCGTCTCTTCAACTTTCGCCAGCGTATTGTCGATCGCCGCCTTAACGTCCTCATTCGTTGGATTCGCGGCGGACGCGCTGAATGATGCGGTTGCCAGCGCCGCGGCCATAATGGAAGAAGTCAGAAATTTGTTGAATACGTTCATGGGGTAAACCTCATAGTAAATAAATAATTTGTTTTTCACCTGGCGATTAACAGAAGGCTTAGAGAGCTGAACCGGCTCATGTTGATTACCAAGCATGGCGAAAATTCTAACAGATTTTGTTCTAATTAGAACAAATTTTGTTCTAACTCAGATTATTTATTTGAACATCTCTCTTTTTTCAAGCGCGCCATTCTTGATCATGAAAAAAATTGCCTTTTATTATCATACAGTTAAATGATTTCTGCAGCGTCCGGCATACACATTCGATAATGCCGTGATAAATGCTCAGTTTCAGCCTTATGGCTGGCAAGCCTTGCCGTAAAAATGAATGGATTTGTTTTCAAAGAGAAAAACCACAGTTTTTTTAAGAAAATAACAGCCAAAAACATTAAAAAACTTGAGGTTATTATCAATCAAGGTTACCATTTAGTTCTAACTACAACTATTGTATCTGAACATTATGAATTCGCCATCAACATTTCCAAGCGTACTGCGCGAGTTGGCGCGGACGCATCAGACTTTTTTGGCCTACGCAGCTTGTCATGTGCACACATTGGATCTGACGCTGCCCCAGTTCGATATCATCCTGACCCTGGGCAATACGGCCGGCATGACCTTCAAACAGCTGGGCGAGAAGACCATCATCACCAAAGGCACTTTGACGGGCATCATCAACCGTCTCGAAGATAAAGGACTGGTTGAGCGCATGGCTTCCAAGACGGACGGCCGCAGCCAGATCGTGCGGCTGACGGCGGCTGGCGTGGCCTTGTTCAAGCGGGCTTACCCCGAACATCTGGAATTCATCTACCGGATATTCAATGATTATTCGCCGGAAGACGTCGCGGCGCTTGAATCGGCTCTACTGCGGCTACATAAAGCAGTCACGGCGGCGCGTGACGAGATGAACAATAAACCGGTCGATGAAACCAGCGAATAGGCGATCACAGCGCCATTCCTGCCTGTTTTTTAATAGCCGCACGAACTCATAAAGCGGGCCTTTGCTTATCGGCGCGGGCCCTGCGCCAATTAATTCCGCCGCTCGGCAGACCATGTCGGGACAGGCGACCGCAATTTATCGCAGAATCAGCACCGGATGCGGACCGAAGCTCACAGCTTCATCGGCAGCGCACCAATAACTGCTTGATCCATAATGCAATCAGTGAGAGGCTCTCACTTTGTTCTCTTTTTGTTCTCTTTTTCTGGCATTTTGGGCCATTTTTGGTAAGCTGACAAAAAACAAAAAAGGAACGACGATGCATCAATTGACCCGGCGACAGCGGCAAATCCTTGATTTTCTGCGCAACAATCCCGACAAATTTCCGTACCCGCCAACACTGGACGAACTTTGCGCGGCGCTGGGCATGGCCTCCCGGGGCTCCCTGCACAAGCATATCTCGGCCTTGATAGAAGCGGGACTGGTGGAACCGCTTTCAGGCCAGAAGCAAGGCGGCATCCGCCTGACCATCAAGGCGAAACGCAACGAGGATGAGGGCGAGCAGCGTCTGCCGTTTGTCGGCAAGATTGCCGCCGGCAAGCCGATCGAAGCCATCGAACATGTCCATTACATGGCTGTGCCCGAAGTCCTGAGAAGCGACAAGCCCTGCTACGTGCTGCAGGTCAAAGGCGATTCGATGATCGAGGCCGGCATTTTTGATGGCGACTGGGTGGTCATCGAGCAGCGCAGCCATGCCCACAACGGCGAAATCGTCGTAGCCTTGGTCGAGAAAACCGAAGTCACCTTGAAATATATCGAACAGGCACCGGACAAGGTGCTGCTGATCCCGGCCAACGCCAACCTGGCCGCAATGGCTTATCATCCGGAGCAAGTCGAAATTCAGGGCGTACTGGTCGGGCAAATGCGCAGTTACCGTTCATCACTGATTAAATAAAGGGGGAGAACCATCATGACGAGAAGAATTCATATGCAGGATCAGGTCGGAGCCAACAAGATCGAGGAGATCATGCGCCATGACTACGGTCAGTGCGCCATGGAACAATGGGCGCTGAAGTTTGCGCTGATTGGGATGTTTCTGTTGCTGGGCGTATCCTGGTAATTGATATCATGCACGGGCTGCTTTTTTATGCCGCCCGCCGCGCCAGGCAGGAGCGAAATACTGCCCCTGCCTGGCTCAGATGAGTTTCATATCAAAAGTCCGCAAGTCAATTCTGCCAATCCGATCGAATACTTTGCCGATGCGGCTGCCCGAGGCGAGTTACGACAAGCTAAATGCCAGAGCATCAAGCCGGCAGGAATCTTTCGCTGAACACCTGCTCGACCGGCACGCCTTGAGTGCGGGCAGCCGCTTCGGCGGCCTCAATCAGGGCGGGCGGTCCGCAGAGGTAGATATCGGGCCGGGCATTCAGGCCATCCAGGTCCTGAGCCAGCGCATCCACCGGCGTGCCGCAAAAGCCCTGCCAGTCCTGGTTCGGCTTCCACACGCACAAGATCACCTGGAGCAGAGGCAGCTCCGCCTTTAACGCCTCCAGCTCCGTCAGGCAGAACAGCTCTTCGACCCGGTTAACGCCGAAATAGAGCCGGGCCGGATGCGGTTCCTGAAACTCGGCCATACGCCGTAGCATGGACAGCATGGGCGCCAGTCCCGTGCCGCCGGCCACGAACCAGCGCGGCCTCAGGCCATTTTCGCTCAGGCCGAAGGCGCCTTGGGGGCCGTGCACGATCAGCGTCTGACCGGCATGGGCCTGTTCCCGCAGCCAGGTGGAGAAAAGCCCGCCGGGCTGGAGGCGGATCAGGAATTCCAGCTGCCCTTCCCAATTGCCCGTGTTGGCAAGCGAGTAGGCGCGCCTGATGGCCTGCCCCGGCACTTCCAGTTCCATGAACTGGCCGGGCTCGAATTCGGCCACGCTGCCGCCGTCGTCGTCCGGCGCGAGGTGCAACATCAGGCGCACGGTGTTTTCGCCGACCGGCTCGATGGCGGCAATTTCGGCGTTGCGGCGCCGGATTTCGCCCAGCAGGATGCGGTCATGGTCAAAAGGCAGGGAGACGCTCAGGTCGCTGAGCGGCGAGGTGCGGCAGAGCAGGATGCCGCCGCGCTCCGCCGCGCCGGCCGGCAGTGCGGCGGGATTGTGCTCGCCCAGGCTATAGTCGCCGCGCGTGACGTCGGCATAGCAGGCGCCGCAGCTGCCCTGGCGGCATTGGGAAGGCAGCACGATGTGCGCATCGGCGGCGGCCTCCAGCAGGTTCCGGTCGTCGTCGCAATCGAAACGGAGCTGCTCTCCGTCGCGGGTCGTGAGTTCAATAGTATGAGTGCTCATGTTTTCTTAGGCTCCAAACAAGACTGATACGGCCGGGAGCGCGCGAGCGTCCCGGCCATCCTGCGCAATCAAGCGGCTTTCGGCGCCAGCGCGGCGTCGATATCGGCCTGAGCCGTGGTGATGGGCTGGATCCCGAACCTGTCTACCAATGCCTGCACGAGGTTCGGCGTCAGGAAAGCCGGCAGCGTAGGCCCGAGGCGAATGTTGCGGATGCCCAGCGCCAGGAGGGTCAGCAACACGGCGGCGGCTTTCTGCTCAAACCAGGACACCACCAGCGACAAAGGCAGATCGTTCACCTCGCAATCGAAGGCTTCGGCCAGCGCGGCGGCCACCTTGATGGCGGAATAGCTGTCGTTGCACTGCCCCATGTCGAGCAGGCGCGGAATGCCGCCGATAGCGCCGAAATCATGCTGATTGAAACGGTACTTGTTGCAGCCCAGCGTCAGCAAGACGGTATCACTGGGCGCTTTCTCGGCGAACTCGGTGTAGTAATTCCGGCCGGGCGCGGCGCCGTCGCAGCCGCCGATCAGGAAGAAGTGGCGAATGGCGCCGGACTTCACCGCGTCGATGACCTGATCCGCGACGCCGAGCACGGCATCGCGTCCGAAGCCGATGGTGATGGTTTTCTCGGCCTCGGCTGTTTCCTTGAAACCCGGCAATGCTCGCGCGGCCTGGATCAAGGGCGCGAAATTCTTGTCGCTGATATGGCGCACGCCGGGCCAGCCTACCGGGCCGGCGGTGAAGATGCGCTGACGGTACTGGGGCTGCGGCTCGATGATGCAGTTGGAGGTCATCAGAATGGGGCCGGGGAAGTCGGCAAAGTCCTGCTGTTGATCCTGCCAGGCACCGCCGTAATTGCCCGCCAGATGCGGATAGGCCTTGAGCCTGGGGTAGGCGTGGGCGGGCAGCATTTCGCCGTGCGTGTAGATGTTGATGCCGGTATCCAGGGTCTGCTCCAGCAGCGCCGCCAGATCGCCCAGGTCGTGGCCGGACACCAGGATGGCTTTGCCCGGGACCGGAGTCACGCGCACCTGGGTCGGCTGTTGCGCGCCGAAGGCGCCGGTGTTGGCGGCATCCAGCAATTCCATCACGGACAGGTTCAGAAAGCCCAGGGCCAGAGACTGGTTGAGCAGGGCATCCGCATCTGTAGGCTCCGAGCTCAGGAAATCCAGCGCATCCTCGACCCCGGCATAAACGGCATCGCTTTCCTTGCCCAGCACATGGGCATGATGCGCGTAGGCGCAGACGCCCTTCAGGCCATAGAGCACCAATGACCGCAGTCCGATAATGTCGGGCCCCACCTGCTCGAGTCCGGCATTGATGCCCACGCCGGCGGCTTGCCTGAGCAGACCCTCCGTGTCGGCCGCAGGCTGCCAGACGGCTGGGCCGGTGAGGCTTTCAGGCACTTTGCCCGCCGCCAGCGCGGCGGCTTCGTAACGGGCCTTGACCTGATCGCGTATCGAGGCGGTTTGCTGCAACAGCACGGTGAAGCGGGTGGCGTTGAAGTTGACGTTGGTCAGCGTGGTGAACAGCGCATACAGCATGAAGCCGCCGGCTTCGTTATCGGGCGCATTCAGGGCACGCGCGCGTTTGGCGTATTGGGCGATGCCCTTGACGCCGTGGATCAGCAAGTCCTGCAAATCGGAAGTGGTGGCGTCCTTGCCGCACATGCCTTTGGCGGACGCACAGCCGCTGGCGGTTTCTGAGCGGTAGGTCTGTTCGCATTGGTAACAAAACATCGGATGTTCTCCTTAAGCTGGTTGAATGAAAACAATTTCAAACCAACTTCTGCACTAACTGTGCCAAAAACACGCTATTCGCGCCGGGCCTTTAAAACCTTACGCTTTGTACATGATTTAAGGTATAGTTGTCTTATTAACATCACTGCATAGTTGTGTTTTTAACAACCTGGTTATCACTATGACGACAAATACCTTTCTCACTTCGTTGATTTCAGTGGTCGCGGACCTTTCGACGCATATGCCGCCGGAGCAGCGCTATCAGCGCCTGTTGCAGCATTTGCGCCAGACTTTCCCATGCGATGCATCGGCCTTGCTGAAACTGGAAGGCCGCCATCTGGCGCCGCTGGCCGTCAGCGGACTGTCGGAAGATACGCTGGGGCGGCGTTTTGTCATTGATGAGCATCCGCGGCTGGCGCGGATTCTGGCTTCGAATCAGGCCGTGCGCTTCGCCGCCGATTCCGATCTGCCCGACCCCTATGACGGGCTGATCGAGGCGGAGGACAGCCGGCTGCTGGTGCATGACTGCATGGGCGTCACGCTATTCATCGACGGCGAACCCTGGGGCGTCCTGACGCTGGACGCGCTGAGCGCCGGCACGTTTGACGGCATCGACCCTGTGCAATTCAACGCCTTCATCAGCCTGACCGCCGCGTCGGTCAAGGCCGTCGGGCTGATTTCGTCCCTGGAGCAGCGGGTCAGCTATGTCACCCGCACCCTGAACAGACAAAATGCCGGACACAATCTGATCGGCGAAAGCGAAGGCATGCGGGCACTGCGCAATGAAATCTCCATCGTGGCGCCTTCGGAACTGGCGGTATTGATTATGGGCGAGACGGGCGTGGGCAAGGAACTGGTCGCCCAGCGCATTCACCTGGAATCGACGCGCGCCGACCAGGTCATGGTGTACGTCAATTGCGCGGCGCTGCCCGAAAGCATTGCCGAGAGCGAGCTGTTCGGGCACAGCAAAGGCGCATTTTCCGGTGCCGTCAGCGAACGCGCGGGCAAATTCGAACTGGCCGACGGCGGCACGATTTTTCTCGATGAGATCGGCGAACTGCCGCTTTCAATCCAGGCCAAACTGCTGCGCACGTTGCAAAACGGCGATATCCAGCGCGTCGGCAGCGATCGGCAGATCAAAGTCAATGTCCGCGTCATCGCCGCGACCAACCGCGACTTGCAACAGGAAGTCGCCAACGGCCTTTTCCGTTCCGACCTTTATCATCGCCTGGCGGTTTATCCCATGCACGTTCCGCCCCTGCGGGAGCGGGGAAAAGACGTGCTGCTGCTGGCCGGCGCCTTCCTGGAAAAAAACCAGCAGCATCTGGGCGTCAAGAAACTGCGCCTGGACGCGGGCGCGAAAAAAGCGCTGCAGGACTACCGCTGGCCCGGCAATGTCCGCGAGTTGGAACATTTGCTCAGCCGTGCCGCGCTCAAGGCGGCAACCCGAGGAAACCGCCAGTCGGGTATTGTTACTCTATCCGCCGCCTATCTGGACATAGCACCGGATTCACCGGAAGGATCAGGCAACGCATTAGCGGATGTCTCGATCACCTCGGCGCCGCCGATGGATTTCAAAGGCGCGGTTGATGAATTTCAGCGTCGGCTTGTCCAGCAACAAATCGCCCTGCACCAAGGCAACAGGGCGGCAGCCGCTCGAGCGCTCGGGCTGGATCGAGGCAATTTTCATCGCCTGCTGAAACGTCTGGCCATTTAATAATTGAGCGATAATCAAACGCGGCTTGCAGGACGGCTTATATATCCATGAACATCATCGGAAGGCCATAAGTCAGAACAAAATAGCTGAATGCGGCAATGATACTGATACTCATTCTGAACGAAAACATTTGCCGTAAAATGTAACTGATAATGGAGATATACCATACGACCAGGAATGACGCCAATCCTATGGATACCTCTTCCCGGTGTTCGTAATGCTCCATCACCATGACCAGGTCCAGCACTTCAGCGCCGATTGCCAGCGTCATGATAAAGTTTTCGCAAATGAAAATAGCCGTAAACAACTGGCCGAAATAATGCCATTTTCTCATGAACAGCAATAAGGTGGCGATAGACGTAAAAGCCATGACAGTCCGCAACAACACTTCCAGCGTGCCGTCGGCGGGATCGGCGATCAGGCTTTCGACGATAATCCCCGACACCAGGTAGAAGGCGATGGCTTTCCACATGAATGATTTGTGGGGATATAAGTCAGCGGGATTGTTTGCGAACCAGCAAAGCGCGAGATATTGAAGTAGCAAATTCATGGTAAAAAACTGTCTGGATAGACCTGCTTTGCACAACAGTAACTTCACAGTGACATTGAAGCATCGCAAGTGTGAACAAAATTCAAAACAGGATGATAGTGAATCACAACCACCTTAAAATTATAAGCGGGGCACATGATAACAGAAACTCATATATATTGTGTGGGATTGCCCTGTTCGATAAACGTATCTCTGGCAAACAATATAGGGGATATTAGCTGCTGGATTCGTCTAAGAGCTTGTTCAATATCTCCTCAGCAATAGCGCCAGGAAAGCCAGGTTG
>NZ_JADMKV010000004.1 GCF_015476545.1 Methylobacter sp. BlB1
CGACCGTCAGCACCATGACTTGCTCGTGCAAGACATGATTGTGCTCAAGGTTGTGTGCCATCACCTGCGGCACGCCATGCAGGTTCTTGGCTAGATACATGGCCGAGCCCGGCACCGTCACCAGGGACTTATCCAATATTTTTTCTTCCAGTTCCTCGAACAGTACCCGTTTTTCATCCAGATAAGCCGCCAACAGTTCGCGGCCCTTGATCCAGGTGGTCATGGTCAGAAACAGCACCGTACCGATGAGCAGCGGCAACCAGCCGCCGGTCGGAATTTTCAGACTGTTCGATGACAGGAACAGGAAATCGATGGTAAGGAAAACCGACAAAAAAGTGATGCTGGTGATTTTGTTCCACTTCCAGAGTTCCTTGATGACGATGAATGCCAGGACCGTGTCGACGATCATGGTGCCTGTCACGGCAATGCCATAGGCCGAAGCCAGCGCCGACGAGGACTGAAAGCTCAGCACCAGCACGAATACCGAAACCATCAGCAGCCAGTTGACCACCGAGATATAGACCTGCCCCATCTCCTCGCCCGAGGTATGCAGTATCTGCATGCGCGGACAATAACCCAACTGTATGGCCTGCCGCGTCACCGAAAAGGCGCCGGAAATGACCGCTTGCGAGGCAATGACGGCGGCGAGCGTCGCCAGCAGCAGCAACGGATACAGTGCCCAGGTCGGGGCGAGCAGATAGAACGGGTTCTGTATCGCTTCGGGATGCTTGAGCAGCAGCGCGCCCTGGCCAAAGTAATTGAGCAGCAGGGCCGGAAATACAAAGCTGAACCAGGCATAACGTATCGGTTTCAGGCCGAAATGCCCCATGTCGGCATACAGCGCTTCGGCGCCCGTAATGGTCAATACGATGGCGCCCATGATCAGAAAGCCGTGCCAGCCCAGTTCGATCAGCAAATGCACGGCAAAATAAGGATTAATCGCAACCAGCACGCTGGGTGCGTGAGTAATATTGATAACGCCCAGGACAGCCAGTGTCCCGAACCAGAAACACATGATCGGCGCAAACAGTTTGCCGACATGGCCTGTACCTTTGGCCTGCAACACAAACAATCCGCCCAGCACGGCAATGGTAATCGGCACCACATGATGGGCTAACGGCGGGGCGACAATGCCCAAGCCTTCGACCGCGCTGAGTACGGAAATGGCCGGCGTGATCATGCTGTCTCCGTAGAATAACGCCGCACCGAGCAGGCCGATGGTGACGATAAAGCGCATCCTGCCCGGCTTATCCCGGGAACCGTGCAACGCCAGCGCCATCAGCGCCATAATGCCGCCCTCGCCTTTGTTGTCGGCACGCATGATGAAGATCGCGTATTTGGTCGTAACCACCAGCGTCAACGACCAGAAAACCAGCGACAGCACACCGAGCACATGGATGTGATCGATCGGCACGCCGCCGTGGAAAACTTCCTTGAGCGCATATAAAGGACTCGTGCCAATGTCGCCGAACACCACGCCTATTGCACTCAATGCCAAGCCGGCCAGTTGTTGCTTGGAATGACTTGGCTGAGTAGACACAGTTGCGTGTTGAATAGGCATGGCTAGCGTTCCAAATTTCAAGTCAGGATTAAAAGGAACCGGCGTTAACCAGGAAGTGCACGCCGATGGCTGCAAAGTAGCCCAGTAAAATCGCCGGAAGCCATTTCATATGGCTGCTGAAAGTATATTGGCCTTTGGCTTGTCCCAGCAAGCCTATTCCCGGCGCCGAGCCGATTGCCAGCAGACTGCCGCCGACGCCCAGCGTCAAGGTCAACAGCAGCCATTGGCCTTGAGGAATATCAGGCTGCATAGTAATCACCGCAAACATCAGCGTGCCGTTATCGACAAATGCCGAAGACAGGCCGATCAAGATATTCGCCAGCGTGGGGCTCAACTGGCCGTACAGCATATGCGAAATGGCATCCAGATAGCCAATATAGCCCAGGCCGCCGATGCCCATCATCGCGCCATAGAAAAACAGCAGCGTATCCCATTCCAGACGGCCGACTTTTTCGAACACATCGAGCTTCTTGGCGTGGGCATCGGCAATATCGAGATCACTGACATCGGCGCCCGAAAATAAATCGTACTCTAATTGCCTTAAGCTCCGCGAGTTTGAGGTTTTGTGCAGATAGAAAAAGAAAAATTGCAGCAATGACAAACCGGCCATCATGCCTGCCGCCGCCGGCAAACGGAGTTTCATATCAAAAGCGACAGCCAGGGCGATAGTGGCCCCAAACAGAAAAATGATGCGCTTTGCGCCGCGCGGCAAAACCACCCTCTCGGTCTCGACAGCCGGCTTGTCTTTGGGCAACGCAAAATGCATTGCCAAAGCCGGAACTAAAAAATTCACCAGGCAAGGCACGAACAGCTTAAAAAACTGAAGAAATCCCAATATGCCGTGTTGCCAGACAAACAAAGTCGATATACCGCCCAGAGGACTGAAAGAACCGCCGGCATTGGTGGCTATTACAATATTGATGCAGGCTAAGGAAACAAATTTCGGACTGTCTCTACCGACGGCGACCACTACAGCGCCCATCAACAACCCCGCCGTCAAGCCGTTGACGACGCTGGAGATAAAAAACACCATGAAGCCGGTAATCCAGAACAGTCGCCGATAACTCCAGTGTTTGCTGACCAGCCAGAATTTGATCGCTTCGAATATCCGCATGTCCTCCATAGCATTCAAGTATGTCATGGAGACCATGATAAACAGCAGCAATTCCATGTAAGTCTGCAAATTGCCCCTAAAGGCCGCGATGGCAAGCTGGTTTTGACCTTGCTGTTGATAGACTGTCACGATGACAGCCCAAATCAGCGCCGAAGCCAGCAACATCGGCTTGGATTTGCGCAGTTCGGTAACATCTTCGAGCATGGCCGCGATATAGGCGACGACCATCACAGCCAATGAAAAATAGCCTGCCCAGTGATGAGTCAGATCAAGCTGCTGCACCGCCGGCGTTACCGCTTCGTCTTCGGCATATCCCAAGCCCGGCACTAGCAATCCAACCGTTCCAAGCAGATAAAACAAATACCGCACTTCACTCTCCTGTGCCGATCAGACCAAGAAACTGATCGACAAGCCTTGATTATTAACAGATACAAAACGGCAGCCAGAAACTGCAGTTCACAAGGCCGGGCATTGTAATGAGCTGAGTGTAAAAAATGCGTAAAGAACCCAAATTCTTTCGTAGGAAGTGCTGATCTGCGATTGCAGTTTAGAGGAAGAGGCAGGCAATCTCCGGCCAGCGCCGAGTCTAATCGACCTCAATCTGAAACTGTTGAGAAGCGAGGAGTAGGCTGGGCTGGAGCTTTAGCGGAAACCCGGCAATGGGCGGCATGATGCTGGGTTTAGCAGCCCAGCATCATGCCATCAACATGCGGCGCAATACGCTCACACTATTGCGCCCTACGAATGCACCTTACCGCGTTGCTCGGGAGGATTCGAGAGAAATTCGGATTAACCGCTTCGATGATGGCGGATTGCTGACGCGAATCCGCCTTACGAGTTTTGTGTAAAAGTGCCTAACGTTTGAATTCACCAGCGTTGCGCGGCTTTTCGCAGGTCCGGTGGAATGATTTGGTTGGGCAGTTCACATTACGCCGATCGCTTTAAGGCTGGCTTTGCCGAGCTCGAGACGTTTAGCCGCATCGGCGGCCTCCCGAATGTCGATATTCAACGCGAAGACATATACATGACCGTTCTTCTTCGCCCAGCCGACCCACCAGCCGACTCCCGGATTCGGATAGTTCTCCCAACCGGTCTTGCCATAGAGCGTCCAGTTATCCTGCTGTTCCAGTCGGATAGATTCACGCACGGTCTCTTGTTGTGTTTGTGGAAATGGCAATGTCCCTTGAACCAGCCTAGCGAGAAACTCTGTTTGTTCCACGGCGCTGATTTTTAAAGGACCATCCAGCCAAAATCGATCAACAGCTGTCCCGACTTCTCCATTCCCGTAGCACATCGCGGCCAAGGAATCGCGCATGCGCGCAAGCCCGATACGTCTGGCGAGCTCCTGGTAGATGGCCACGTTAGACAGGGCGATGGCCTCGCGCAGGCTCATGTCTTTTTCCCATGCCTTGACGGATTGAGGTTTTCCGCCATAGGACAGAGTTTCATCGATACTCTTCACCGCGCCGATAGACAATCCTACGAGGGTATTGGCAATCTTAAAAGTGGAAGCTGGAATGAACGGCGTATAGGCCCGTTCACGATTGTGACCGATCAATTGGTGTTGTGTTACGTCATAAAGGACAAATGTGCCCGTCACGCCTGCACTGCGAAACAGTTGGTCCACTTGTGGGCTGTCCTGCCAATCAAGAGCGCCTACCTTGAACGAGTGCAGAAATAGAAGAGCCCCCAGCACAATTTTTATGACTTTCATGTCAAAACCTTCTTGTTTGATGAATAAACATTAGCGATGTAGGGTGGTTTCGCGCTAGCAAACCGCCATTGCCTCACGAGCAAAGCAACGACCCAAAAACATCTTCTGTTCGGAAAGATTCGAGAGAAATTCGGATCAGCCGCTTCGACGGCGGCGGATTACTGGCGCAAATCGCCTTACGAGTTAGGCTTTGTTTGTCATCGATCAACATGCGGCGCAATACGCTCACGCTATTGCGCCCTACGAATGCACCTTACCGCGTTAAAGCGGATTCTGTGGATGCAGCATCAAATACTTCCATCTCAGCTCGAGCATCTAACATTACGTCGTTTTGAATACTTTCCCAGTCAGACATACCGATAACTCATTTTTTGGAAATATAACGTAGAGCTAAGGGGCGTGCCGCTCACGGACGCTAAACGAAGCCCCAAAGCTTGATAAATTACAAAACTTTAAAACCGCCAAGGGGCGGCACGTCCCTTTGAGCGCCATGTTATGTCGCTTTGTATGTTTTGATTCAAAGGCTAAGTGCAAATAGAAGTAAAACTGTGGCACCAAGCTGAGAAATTGTGTACATGCCTCTATCAATCCTTTCTGGAATGCTTTTGTTTTTCCAAGTCTCGATGGCCCAGCCGCCGCGACCGAGAGTTGACGAGAGCGCAATAACAACCGCAGCAACACGAGTCCAATGACCTTTCTTTAACACTGAATACTCGCAATAGTGAAGAACGAGTAACGTACTCATTACTACAACAGACACGAGCCCAAGCGCTTTCCAGAAACGCGCTCGCATAACCCAAACTCTTTCTTCCCATTCGTTACGGTTTGCCAGTTCAGGAAACCACCGTTCACCGACAACAAAGAATAGTCGGGGCGACACATAAACCAAAATCCCCAACAGAAAAACCTTTCCAGATTCGAGCATTCGCTCCCCCAATTAGTGGAATTAGTTCAGAACAACATGACGTCAACATCAGTTTTTGCGAGTCCAGCCCAATGCAGCTTGGCTTGGCAACTTGTTAATGATGCTTGTTTTCTACTGCCTCACTAGAAGCAGCAAACTTTGATTGAGCACGCTTCATTTGCCAAACAAGCAACGCACACGGCCGCAGCAAGGAAATTAATTGCACTTGGACCACCATAAGTTACGAGCTGAGGCAATACTGCTAGCACCATAGCTGTAATATGAGTGCCTTTCGGTCGTTTTCTTAATGGTGGAATAATCATTGCGATTATTAGCCAAATTGCAGCTATGCCGAGAGATACGGCAAACGCACCAACAAATGCTCCAATTATTGCGGGATTCATAATTTATCTCCTGAGACATAACGTAAAGCTAAGGGGCGTGCCGGGCGGGGACGCCGAACGAAGCCGTAAAGCGTGATAAAAAACCAAGCTGCAAAATCGCCCTGAAACGGCACGTCCCTTTGAGCGCAATGTTAGGCTTCATCGCTCAGATTTTCCTTCTTACCAAATCGCCTGAGAATCTTTTCAACTATATTCGCTTCAGTTTCAGTGAACTGAGCTTCTTCACCTTCGGGCGTATTACTAATTTTTTGTTTTAGTTTGTAAAGCCGATAGCCACCGTACCCAAGACCGGCGGCACCTCCCACCGCTGCCCCACCAGCTGCTAACGGAACCCAAATTGGAGTGGAAGAAATAATGCCGACTGACATTAACGCACCAGTAATTCCTGACGCTCCGACAGTTGTGCCAAATATACCTGCACTACCAATAATGCTGCCCGCTGCGCCAGATAGGTATAGAGCACCAGCACCAAGAGCAGTTGAAGCTGCGGTAAGTAACCCTCCTATAGCTGCGGTGCTGAGATATGTTCCTGCAACGTAACCAGCAGCTGATGTAACAATCATTCCACCAGCCGCATGGGGCACAAGTGTGCCTCCAGCCGCGAGAGCAGAGATTATTGGGATGAGCGGTAGTGGCATTTGTATTCCTCCGAGTTTTTATTGAAACCTAACGCCATGCTCAGCTGCCATTTGCCGCGGGGATTTTTTGGGGGATAATAGCGAAGCGGCCCCAAAAAAGCCCCGCGGCAAATGGTCAGCTGGAGCTATTTGTTATGCGCTTTTACTAAAATTTTTGTGTATCCGATTTACGCCAATGTTCTGGAAAGCTTACCCATTCATGTTTTGACCTACTCCATGCAGCTGCCACAGGCTCAGGAAATTTTGGATCTTCAAAGCAGCCCACTGCAACACCAACTGCGCTTGGCATAAACTCGGCCTCCCAATGAACAGTAGTACCGCAATTAGGACAAAACACTCTTATTATTTTCCTACCTTCATCGTTAGTTTCAGTAAAAATATTTTTGTCACCACTGGTAGATATTATTTGATCATTACCAAAATATGCGCTAACTCCAAAGACAGACCCCGTTCTATTTTGACAATTTAAACAATTACAAGCGACAACCATTTTAGGATTACCACTCAAATTTATTTGTAAATTGCCACATGAGCACTGCGCTTTTCTTTCCATTTTCTATCCTCTGCCTTATCAAACTCTCTATGAATCTTTTGACGCATAACGCCTTGCTAAGGGGCAGCCGAAACGCAGTGTAGGCTATCCCGCGGAGGCCGCGCTTTTTGCGGCCGGAGTGAACTTGAGCAACTTGTTAGGCGCTGGTTTCATTGTGGTAATTTACAAGCGATTTCCGCGCTTCTTTAGCTTGGCCGGGATAACGCCCCGTAAGAATTTTACAGATTAAGGCAAAGACAACACCTACTACAAAAAAGAATATTACGATGGCATTTATTAGCCAAGCATATACAGCATTGCCTAGATCATCTGTGAAGGTGTACCAACAGACTGCAATAATTAAAATTACCTGGAGGATATTGCTCAGCCAATTCCATGCTGTGCGAATTATGCCTAGGAAATCAGATATTCTATTTTTAAATAGCTCGTCACTGAATTTTTCCATTGATATTTCGATGATTTTTGGCGCAAGCTGCTCGATTTTCTCTTCATCTTCCAGATCGGCAACTGGAATACCCAATTTTAACGCAAGCTCCCCAGTGGCTCTTTTCTTGTTCCTTTCCAATTCCCACGAAGATATGAACAAGATGATCAGCCCCAGAATTATTGAGACAATCACTGCTCCAGCAATATGACCAATAGCAATTAAAATATCCATAGTTCTATGTGCGCCTAACATAGAGCTAACCGGGCGCGGCCCTAAAAGCTGAAAAATGAAACCGCATTATAACCGCGCTCCGGTTGAGCGCCATGTTAGCCATTGAAGATCAACTCCTTCAAGCATGAAATATCTTCTTGTACTTTGGCAATGACGCCTGCAAATGAACTTGCTTCGAATGAGGAAATGCTTTCCCATGGGTTCCCTTCAATGTTGCGGGGATAACGACACAATTGGTCAGTCGGCGTGGCTCGCTTGTGCTTAGCAATCTGAAGCTTGAGTTCTTCGAGAATGCGTGGGTCGGGATTAACCAGAGCTACCTCTTCGTCACGGAAAGGGGTCTCGAAAGCGTACTTTATTTCCAGGGTAGAGATTGGCATACCGCTTGTGAAGATGCTCCAAGTCATGACCGGCGTTTCCACCAAATTGTTCGGTTGGAACTTTCTCAAGGATTGCGGCCTTTAGAAATAGCTCGACGCCATGGAACGTGAGTGACAAGACGACAGCGCCCTTAGGATAGGTTAATTCGTTGGGAGATGCAGCAAGGGCGCTACAGAGCCGCCCGGCTGACTCAAGGTATGCATCAGAGAACGCAAGAAACTGTAGCGAGGCGCTAAATGACTCGATCTCTGCGATGTGAACCATATGCCAAGTCATCATTGCTCCAGATGGCTAACGCCGCAATTAACTTGCGCGAACGAAGTGAGCGTCAATGTTAAATTGCATTGTTAGATGCATTTCTTTGCGCCTCTAGCTCATCATCATTTTCTTCTAACCAGGCTTCTAAAGCTTCAAATTCTGCTGGCCATATTTCGTTGTATTCGTACTCAAAGACATGTAAAACAAACTCTGTTGCTGGCTCTTGCTCCACACCAAAGTTACGAATCCAATTACTTTCGAACGTAGTCTCATACTCTGCGGGATTGGAATTGGAGTAGCCGTAAAGAACGCCGTCATAGTTAGGGTGAGCGCTTTCACTTAGGCGCTCGTGTAATGCCACAATCCCTTCGTGAGCACGCTCTGCTTTTTGGAGAACAGTGAGAATATTCACTGTTGTTTCCGGTGTAGATTCATTCCTTGAGCCCATTAGCAGTTTCTTAGTTACATCATCAAACTTAAAGAATGATAACTCCCCATTCACAACCGCATTCATTTTTTGATTCAGATAAATCAGTATGGCAAGTGTTTCCAAAGCGCTTCGTAACAGAACTCTAGCACCCAAATAATATTGGCGCTCGGAGAGGATCTCAATTTGCTCACCAAGGTCGTGCATTCTCCAAATCAGTGCCTCACGCACGACTAGACTGCGAAACGGCGCCTTCCATTTATGTGCAACAGCATTTCGTGAAATCAAGCCGCCAACATCCACAGATACTGGAAGGGCACCTTTCCAACGAGCCAATAGTTGTGCGTTTGTTTCCATTTTCATCTAACGTGATATATACGACATTGACTGTCCTATAAAAAATCTGATTTGTCGTATATTTCTCATAAATCCATTTAATTGATTGTTTTTATTACTCCAAGTGTACCTCAACAGGACACGGCGATCAAACAAACGCGACACTTCTTCTTCCCGAACAAATTTACTAAAAATATTCCGTACCATGGCAACGGCTGATCGATCTGACCGAATATGCATTGAATTCTCAGCCTGTTTTAATTGAAAGCCATCAGCTATCTGGCGCCATCCCATGTTAGAGGGCAAAACGACATATCATTGATACATCAAGCAGACCCATCCTGATTAACCAGACTTTCCAGTTCCCTATTCAAGGCGATATACGGCAACAAACTGGCCGGCAAGGTCATGTCAATTTCCTTGTAAATCCGCCGGTAGCGGTTGACCTTTTGCCTTTCGCGCGGCTGCTCGAAATAAGCGGCGCAGGTTTCGGCATTTTTGAGCGCCATCGTCTTGACCAGCTTGCCAACCGTACGCTGCATGCCTTCCTCCAGGTCATTGGCGACTCTTCTTTCCCAATGATCATGGCGCGGCATGGCTGCCAGGCGGTCATAGATAGTGTAAAGCCCCAGATAAGCGGTAGTGTCGTTGAACAGTTTCAGGATTGCGATGAAATCCTTCTCGGTTTCGGCAGACAGCGCCACGATCATCGGGAAATTTTCAAGGCTGTTGATAAATACGATCCTGCGAGCCAGCACCTCAGGAATGCCCTGCTGCCGGTAGGCATCAAAACGCGCCTGAAACAGCTCAGTTTCGATGAGGCCGGCTTGGTCAAAGTACATTTCGTAAGCCGTCAGATAGAGGCGGTAGCGGCGGATGGTCTGTTCGTCCGGATGGATTTTCCGGCCATGAATCAAAGCCCAGCGGCAGAAACCGGCCAGGATGCTTTCCAGTTCAAGCAACAGCGAATATTGCCTGTCGGCGGCCAGCTGATTGTCCAGCGCATGAATAGCCTGCCTGAAGGCATCGCCGTCCAGCACCTGGTCGAAGGTCAGGTAGCAGGTGACATTATCCATGGTGTTGACGTTTTGCCTGTCGATGTCGAGGCTCAGAAAGCTGCAGCCGGCCTGATTGATGATCTTGTTGCTGACGAAGGTGGCCCTGATTTCGCTGGCCAACGCATGGCTGGACAGATAATCACTGTAGCGCTCATTGACCTGTTCGGGAAAATAGGCCTGCAGATAACATTCACTGCAGGCCTCTTCGAGCAAAGAGACCTGCTCTTGTATCTGTTGCGTCAGCTGCATCTTGGCGGCAGCCATCAATACGGCCAGCTCCGGCCGGGTCAAGGTTTGCCCCGGCCGGGCCAGCACCTGCTTGGTCAGCGGAAAAGATTCGACCACCCGATCGAAAATGCCGGCGGCTTCCAGGCGCTCGGCCAGCAGCAGAAAAACCTCCGGGTTGTCGGCGCAACGCCGGACATCGAGCGACAGGCAAAGGCTTTGGGCGTAGTTATCGGCCAGCACCAATTGGCAGACTTCATCGGTCATGCTGACGAACAACTGTTGATAGTCGCTGATGACATTTTTCTTTTGCAGGCCGGTCAGCAGGATCTTCAGATTGACTTCATGGTCGGAGGTGTCGACGCCGGCCGAATTGTCGACCGCATCGGTATTGATGCGGCCGCCTTTCAGGCTGTATTCGATGCGCGCCTTCTGCGTGAAGCCCAGGTTGGCGCCCTCGCCCACCACGCGCGCGCCGAGCTCGGCCGCATTCGCGCGCACGTTGTCATTGCTGCGGTCGCCGACCTCTTCGTGTTTTTCTACAGCCGCTTTCACGTAGGTGCCGATGCCGCCCAGCCACAGCAGTTCGACCGGCGCGGTCAGCAGATAGCGGATCAGCGATTCGCCGTCCAGGATTTGGTAGCGCACGCCCAGCCATTTCCTGAGTTCGGCCGAAATCGGGATGTCCTTGGCCGATCGAAGATAAACGCCGCCGCCTTCGGAAATGAGGCTGCGGTCGTAATCGTCCCAGCTCGATCCCGGCAGTTCAAACAGGCGTTTGCGCTCGTTGAACGGCGCATCGCCCGGCATCGGATCGGGATCGATAAAGATATGCTGGCCGCTGAAGGCCGCCAGCAGGCGAATGCACGGCGACAGCAGCATGCCGTTGCCGAACACGTCGCCATCCATGCTGCCGATGCCGACCACCGTAAACGGTTCTTTTTGGATATCCTTGCCCAGCTCGCGGAAGTGTCGTTTTACGCATTCCCAGGCGCCGCGGGCGGTAATGCCCAGCGCCTTGTGATTGTAGCCCCTGGAGCCGCCGCTCGCGAACGCATCGCCGAGCCAGAACCGGTAGTCTTCCGAAATCCCGTTGGCGATATCGGAAAACCCGGCCGTGCCCTTGTCTGCGGCCACGACCAGATACGGGTCGACATCATCGTAAGTCACCAGGCCTTCGGGCTTGACGACCTGATCGCCGTCATAGTTATCGGTCAAGTCGAGCAACCCCTTTATCAAGGTAACATAGGCTTTTTTGCCGGCCGCTCTCAGATCAAGAGGCGCACCGTTTTTCTTGAGGACGAAACCGCCTTTCGCACCGGTCGGAATGATCAGCGCGTTTTTGCTGATCTGGGTTTGCATGAGCCCGAGAATCTCGGTCCTGAAATCGTCAGGGCGGTCGGACCAGCGTATGCCGCCGCGCGAAATCCGGCCGGCGCGCAGATGGATGCCTTCCATATCGAACGCATGCACGTATATCTCATGCTGCGGCCTGGGAGGCTGCATATCGATGACACCGAGGCTGTTGATCTTGAAGGCGACAAAATACTCGGACTGGCTGCGGCGCCGATGGAAATTGCAGCGCATGGTGGCGTCGATCAGATTGAACAGCGTGCGCAAAATCCGGTCGTCGTTGATGTCGGACACCGAGGCAAAGCTTTCGAGCAGTTGCAGGCGCAGCGGGAATAATATCTGGTCTTCCCTGACCATGAGATCCTGCCAGGCAGGGTCCGGCCTGAAGCGGGCTTCAAAATATTTGAACAGAAAATGCGCGACAGCCGGATTGTTCAACAAAGCGCGATGCAGACTGGCCAGTGTGGTGTTATGGCCCAGTTGCAAGTAATAATTGCGGTAAGCCCTGAGCACGTCGATGTCCTGCCAGTTCATGCCGGTCATGACCAGCAGGCTGTTGAGCGCGTCATTTTCGGCCTTGCCGTCCAGCATGGACTGGATCATTTCCAGCATGCGGCATTTCAGGCTGTTGAAACTGGCGCACTGGCTTTTGGCCGCCTTGACAGTGAAGCTTTTGATAAACAGCGCAGTGCCGTCGAGCGTGAGGCAAAACTGCATCTGGTCGATGACTCTCAGTCCCATGTTTTCCAGCATCGGAATGTATTCATCGAGGAAACGCTCCTGCCGGCTGAAAAAATGCAGCCGGTAATGCTCGATGTCCCGATAAGGGCTCAGCAGGTTGACGCGCTGGGCGCCTGATGCCAGCACCTGCTTCAAGTGCACGATATCCTTGATCGCGTAACGCGGCGACACCCGGGTTTTATATTCCACCGAGAACAATGACGGGTATTTCTGCCACAACCGGACGTTAATGTCCCGGCCGAAAGCCCTCTCCGCCAGTTGCATGAACGATACGGACCAGGGCCGGGCCAGCCGGTTCAGCTGGCTGTCCAGCCTGTCGACATTGATCGTGGTCAGTTCCCGTTCAGGGATCAGCGCCAGTTGCAGGCCGATGTAACTGCCGCCCGGGATAACTTTGCGGCTGTTTTCCACGCGACAGGCCAGCTCCCGGCACAGCAAATCGAACAGAACCGCCTCTATGCCGTCCCTGTAAAGCGCGATCGGCACGATGATCAGGGCTGATAGCCTGTTCGGGCTGGCGCTGGCCAGTATCAGCAACTTGATGACTTCGGGCCGGTAAAGATAGCGTTTCAGCGACTGCGCGATCAGGTGCAGCTGAATGTCATCGGACAGAAACACTTCGACTTTTGGAAACAGATTGAAGATTTCCTTGAGCTGAAAATATTCATGGCTGTTGCAGTAGACTTTGATGGCATGCAGCGTACGGTCTATTTTTTCACTCAGCGCCGGAATCGTATTGAGGGTTTCGTTCATCTCCACTTCATCGAACAGACCGAAGAACGCGTGCTCTATCCACGCGCCATCCGCCCCGGTCTGCCTGAAGCCCAGATAGACCAACGGACGCGCCTGGGCAATCGGGCTGATGACCGGAATGGCTTCAACGATGACTTCGGTTTGCCGGGCCAGTATGTTTTTCAGGCTGCATGGGAAATCCGCATCATAACAGGTATAAGGCGCAATATCGGTTAACGCGTCCTCTGCCAGACTGATCATTTGCTGCACCGGCAAATCGGAGGAAAACCGCTGCCAGGCGACAAAAACGAATGCGTCATCCTTAAGCCAGTCGATAAAGGCGGCGTATTTTTCCAGCGCGGCGATTTGCTTCAGCCCGTTCAGTTTGCCGTGCATCTCGGCGCGGCTGCGGTCGACCTTTAATGCGGCGGCAATGACCCGGGCAATGCCTTGCAGCAGCAACGCATCATATGTTTCGTCGACGAACCCCAGACGGATCACAATCAGCAGTTCGGTACCGCCCGATAGCGCGTCGTTTTCCAGATAAACCACATGCCCGTCGCGGCGCCTGACGCTTAGAACCGGGTGCGCCAGCAATTCGATAGCGATGTCCAGCTTGGTCTGCAAAGCCATGATCGAATCCACGATATGCGGGACATTCTGGCAATTGACCAGCAATAACCGGTTGTCGCCTTCGTCCAGCGGGACAATTTTCATCGCGGCGGCTTCGGGCTTTGTTTCGATAAAGTCCAGTATGTGATCGATCAGCCCGGCCAGCAGCGGAGCCGGAAAAGCAATCAAATAACTGTCGGGGAACAGCAGATAATCGGCCAGTTTTCTTAAAAACCGGCGCCTTTGGTGGTCTTGGTGGGAGTCAAGAAGACACTGGACGGCCACCAATTGCTGGCGTTGCCGCGTCCCTTTGACGGCATGTTCATCACTGATCAGCAAGATATCCAACGGCACTCCCTCATTTCAGGTATTTGACAATCTCCAGCACATTGTAGTCTTCTTGCCGCGTATACGTCACCGAATCCATCAGGGTCTTGATAAAAAAAAGGCCCATGCCGCTTTCCTTGGGATTTTCAAAGTCCGGTACCGGCACGGCTTCGAGATCGAATCCCTGGCCGTGATCGTAAACCTTGATTTTGACGGCATCTTCCTGAATTTGAATCGTTATTCTGACCGTCTCTTCGGGGTTGTTGTAATTGGCGTGCTTGATGGCGTTGATGGTCGCCTCGGTCAGCACCAGGTTTAAATGATAGGCCAATGCCTCGCGATCGCCGGCAAAATTTTCCAGGTATTTGCCCAAGCCTTCTCCGACACTGCCAATCAAATCCAGATATTTCGTCTGTGTCGGAATGACGACATCAACCTGGATGTCCGAACTGTACATACACCCCTCTAAGATTCACTTTCAAATGCCTCATCCAAATCAGCATAAATTTCAAAAACCCGGTTCAAGCGGGTCAGTTCAAACATCGACAGCACCTGCGGCTGCAAGTTGGACAAAGCCAGCTTGCCGGATCTGGCCGCCGTATTTTTATAGCCGGACAGCAAGGCGCCTAAACCTGAGCTGTCGATAAAGCGCACGCGCTCCAGCTGCACGATGATATTCGTCTCGCCCTGCTCGATCATACCCAGAATATATTCCTTCAATTCCCCGGAGTTGTGGGCGTCTATCCTTTCAACTTGAATGAACAGCACGTTATAGCCGTCTATTTTTTCCTGATTCAATTTCATCTTGTTTTTCTTCTGTTCCGGTTCAATCGGCAGGTCTGCCGGCTCGCAAGCCCGGCACCCTATAAAAATGTCATCTCTTTTTGCATGTTATCAGGATAATTAATTCATGTCGTCATCCAACAAATTTTTGAGATATCCCTTGTTTCATTAGTCTAAAATTCAGCAAAAAGTTCACGATTTTATGGGCGGAACCCGTATGGCAGACACATCGACAACAACCTTGCGCACGGCGATCAGCCAGGCTTATCTGGCCGATGAGAAGGATATCATCGCGGCGCTGAGGGCAAGCCTGAATACGTACGATGCGGCTGCCGTCGGCGCATCTGCCGAAGCGCTGGTGAACGCGGTCAGAGCCCGAAAGCGGCACACCGCAATTGAAGCGTTCCTGCACGAATACCAGCTCAACTCCCAGGAAGGCATTGTCTTGATGAGCATTGCCGAAGCCCTGCTCCGCATTCCCGACCGCCGGACGCAGGACCAGTTTTTGCAGGAAAAGCTGACTGTCGCCGACTGGCAGCGCCACGTCCAGCAAAGCGATTCCTTCTGGGTCAATCTGTCGACGCGCGCCTTGGTGTTTACGCGGCAATTCGAAGAACTGACGGCGCCATCGGAACAGCACTGGTTTCCGGTCTTCGAGCAACTGCTGTCCCGAATGGGCGCGCCGCTCATCCGCAACGCCCTGAATCAGGCCATGCAGCATATGGCCCTGCAATTTGTCATCGCCGAAACGATCGAGCAGGCCATCGCCCATAGCGAACAGCAGCCAACCTACCGTTATTCATTCGATATGCTGGGCGAGGCCGCGTTGACGGCGTCCGATGCCGAGCGTTATTTCCAGTCCTACGCCAGGGCCATCACTGCACTGGCCGGGCATGCTGGCAACAACGACATTTATGCCAATCCGGGCATTTCGGTCAAATTATCGGCGCTGTGCCCGCGCTATGAGCCGCTGCAACGGGCGCGTGCCGTTAGCGAACTGACGGACAGGCTGCTGCATCTGGCCAATCATGCGCGCGCGGCCAACATTTCCCTGACTGTTGATGCCGAGGAATCCGAGCGCCTGGACATGTCCCTGACGATCTTTGCCGCCGTGCTGGCGCAACTGGACGGCTGGCCGGGCCTCGGGCTGGCCGTGCAGGCCTACCAGAAACGCGCCCTGCCGGTCATCCGCTGGCTGGCTGCGCTGGCCGAATCGCGGCATTGCAGGATTCCGTTGCGGCTGGTGAAAGGCGCCTATTGGGACAGCGAGATCAAGCGGGCCCAGGAAAACGGCCTCAGCGATTATCCGGTGTTCACGCACAAATCGGCGACCGACGTCTCTTATCTGGCCTGCGCGCAGTTCATCCTATCGCGGCCCGATGCGTTTTATCCGCAATTTGCCAGCCATAATGCGCACACGCTCGCGGCCGTCCATCAAATGGGCAAGCAGCATCCGGGCTATGAATTCCAGCGCCTGCACGGCATGGGCGAAGCGCTTTATGACGAAATCATCGAACATCAGGGCTGGCAGGTTCCCTGCCGCGTCTACGCGCCGGTCGGGCATTATCACGAACTGCTGCCTTATCTGGTCCGGCGCCTGCTGGAGAACGGCGCCAACACGTCCTTCGTCAATCAGATCGACCATCCCGACATCAGCGTGGCGGATCTGACCGGCGATCCGGTGGCAACGGCAGAGGCGACAGGATTGAAATCGCCGATAGTCCTGCCGCGCGATATTTATGGTGAAAAGCGGCTTAATTCGAGCGGCGTCAATCTGGCCGATCCCGAGGTGTTGAAGCAATTGCAGCAGGACCTGAACGCCCTGGCCGACCAACACTGGACGGCCGCGCCGCTGATCGACGGCCAGCTCTGTTCGGGCGAGGAACAGGTTGTCGCCAATCCCTGGGACAACCGGCTGACGGTCGGCACGGTCAGTCATGCCGGACAGGACTCTATCGAGCGCGCCTTGGCAAGCGCCGCCAGCGCTTTTGAGGACTGGAGGCATTGCCCTGTCGAGACGCGTGCGGCCTGCCTGAAGCGGGCCGCCGACCTGTTCGAACAGCATCGTCTGGAACTGGTTTCGCTATGCGTGCGCGAAGGCGGCCGCACGATCAGGGACGCCCTGTCCGAAGTCAGGGAAGCGGTCGATTTCTGCCGTTATTATGCGCAATCCGCGCTTGAATTATTCAGCGAGCCCATCCGGTTGCCCGGCCCGGTCGGCGAAGACAACCGGCTGTATCACTATGGCCGCGGCGTCTATGTCTGCATCAGCCCGTGGAATTTCCCGATCGCGATTTTTACCGGCCAGGTCGCCGCCGCGCTCGCGGCCGGCAATGCCGTCATCGCCAAACCGGCCAGCCAGACTGCGCTGACGGCCATGCACTGCGTGCGCCTGCTGCACCAGGCCGGCATACCCGAATCCGTGCTGCAATTCGTGCCGACAGACGGCCGTACGACCGGCCAATATGTCCTGCCCCATCCGCAGGTGGCCGGCATCGCCTTCACGGGGTCGACAGCCACGGCTAAGTTTATCAACAGGCAATTGGCCGAGCATCATCAGGCCATCGTGCCGATCATCGCCGAAACCGGCGGCCAGAATGCCCTGATCGCCGACAGTTCGGCCCTGCCGGAGCAACTGGTGCAGGATGCCCTGCTGTCTGCATTCAATAGCGCCGGCCAGCGCTGTTCGGCCTTGCGCGTGCTGTTTGTGCAGGAGGAAATCGCCGATAAAACCATCGCCATGCTGACCGGCGCCATGCAGGAGTTATCAATCGGCAATCCCGGCCTGACCTCGACCGACATCGGCCCCGTGATCGATCATGCCGCGCTGGGGCCGCTGACGGCGCATCTTGAAATAATGAAGCAGCAGGCCAGGCTGTTCTATCAACTGCCGCTGGATGATGCCTTGCAGCATGGCAGCTTTATCGCGCCGACCCTGATCGAGATCGACTCGCTGTCGCAACTGACCCAGGAAGTCTTCGGGCCGATCCTGCACCTGATCCGTTACCGCGCAGCCGATCTCGACCAGGTCATTGCCGCCGTCAACGCCACCGGCTACGGCCTGACGCTGGGCATACACAGCCGTATTGCAGTGACGGCCGAAAAAATCCGGCAAGGCGCCAAAGCCGGCAATGTTTATATCAACCGCAATATGATCGGCGCGGTTGTCGGCGTGCAGCCTTTCGGCGGCATGCGGCTTTCAGGCACCGGGCCCAAGGCCGGCGGCCCCGATTATCTGCGCCGCTTGGTTGTCGAGCAGACCGTGACGACCAATACCGCCGCAGTCGGCGGCAATGCGGCGTTACTGACTCAGGATTTGCGGTAGGCTGAGTTGGAGCTTCAGCGTAAACCCGGCATCAGACTTCGAAATGCTGGGTTTACCAAGCCAGCCTACCCAGCTCAGGGTTTGCGTTAGGATTTACCAGCTCGATCTGCCATGCTACAGGCAAAGCCGCCCCGCAAGTTAATGAATCGCAAAAATATGCTTTGTGTTTCAAATGAGAATTGTTATCATTTGTAAAAATACTACTTTACCGGAGATTCCCATGTACGTATGTGTTTGCAAAGCAGTCACAGATTCCCAGATTAAAAACGCGATTAATAATGGCGTTTGCACGCGCAAACAGATATTCGATTGCCTTGGCGTCGGCAGAAATTGCGGGAAGTGCAATAAACAGATCAAGGAACTGCTTGACGGAAACCGCCGGCAGCCATCTATAATGCAGGAAGCATCAAATGAACCCATTCTTAACGCGTATTAGCAAACAAGAGGTGTAGCATGCAAGGAGACAGTCAGGTTATCGAATATCTCAATAGGGCGCTGACTAATGAGCTGACCGCCATTAACCAGTATTTTTTACATGCTCGCATGTACAAAAACTGGGGTTTTCAAAGACTGAACGAGAAGGTCTATCACGAGTCCATCGATGAAATGAAGCACGCCGATCGCTTGATCGAACGCATCCTGTTTCTGGAAGGTCTGCCCAACCTGCAAAGCCTCGACAAGATATTGATCGGCGAAAATCCCCAGGAAATGCTCGAATGCGATTTAAAACTGGAACACAACGCCATCCCGTTGCTCCGGGAAGCGATTGCCTACTGCGAAAGCGTTAAAGACTATATTTCCAGGGAAATCCTCGAACACATTCTCGAAAGCGAGGAAGAACATGTCGACTGGCTGGAGACCCAGCTTGAACTGATCGGAAAAGTCGGGTTGCAGAATTACCTGCAATCGCAAATGTAAAACGGCTCGCCAATGCGCTCCCGATCGTCTAATAACGAAGCATTCTTATACCGCAAGCCCTGGCCGCATCACGTATCTATTTTTTACTCCGGATTTAAGTACGAAGGCGACTGAAGCCGCCCCACAAACTATTCCGTTTACGAGAGCAAAAATGACCGCACAAATAGGCCAGCCAGCGCCGCTGTTATCGGTTTCCGACTGGGTTCAGGGCGGACCAGTCAATTTCGATCAGATGACTGGCCGGGTCGTGCTGGTGGAAGTGTTTCAGGTCAACTGTCCGGGCTGTTTTTTATATGCCTTGCCGCAAGCAATCTATCTGCATGAGCGTTATGCGGGTCAGGGATTGTCGGTTTTAGGCGTAGCGACGGCGTTTGAGGATTTCGATAAAAACAATCTGAACAATCTGGCCCGGCTGGCCGAAACAGGCCAGGTTGTCGGCGAAACGCTGCTCGCATTAAGCCAGCGCGGCGAACTGATCGACGGACGCCTGCCCTATCGCATTCCTTTTCCGCTGGCCATGGACCGCTTGAACAAGCGTGAGGGCGATATAACCGACGATGATATCCTGTTCTTCATCAGGACGCGCGTGCCCGACTTTGATCAACAGCCGGCAGCTCATCAGCGACAACTCTACAAGCGAGTACAGAGCTATTTTCAATCCCTGATTTACCGGGCAGAGACCTTCGAGCGTTTCGACCTGAAAGGCACGCCTTCGCATATTCTGGTCGACAAACGCGGCGTTTTAAGGGATTGCGCTTTTGGTGCCTGCCCGGAACTGGAAGCGCGCATACAGGATTTACTGCAGGAATAATCTTGTCAATCCGGACAATGCCTGCACGTAACCTTGACCCGATTGCGCCCGCCTGATTTGGCGCGGTAAAGCGCATGGTCGGCGCGAATCAGAACTGCGTCGGCCTGGGCATCTGCCGCTTCCATAGCCGCAATGCCGATGCTTACCGTCGTGGAGATGGACTGGCCGTCGATCTTCAGTGGCATGTCTGCAATTTTCTGACGCAAACGATCGGCAAAAACAACGGCCGCCGCCAAGTCTGTCCCGGACAGGTAGATAGAAAACTCCTCGCCGCCCAGCCGGCCTATCGTATCGATCCTGCGCAATTCGTGACGCATGAGCGTTGCAATATGCTTGAGTATCTCATCGCCGACCGCGTGGCCGTAAGTATCATTGATGTGCTTGAAATGATCGATGTCCAGCATAAGCACGGATACATGATGGTGTTCGAGGCGCTGCAGGCGCGCCAGCTCCTCGGCCAGCCGGGCCATAAAATGACGGCGGTTGAATAGGCCGGTCAGCGCGTCGGTCGTAGCCATTTCCCAGAGTTCGGCTTCCAGGCGCTTGCGCTCACTGATGTCGAGTTTGACGCCGACAAAATGATTGATAGCGCCATTCTCGTCTCTGACCGGAGCGATCGAGAATTCCTCATAATAAAGGCTTCCATCCTTGCGTCTGTTGATCAGTTCGCCATGCCAGGTGCCGCCTTTCAGAATGGTCTGCCATAAATTCTGATAGAACTCCTCGTCCTGCAGACCCGATTTCACCAGCTCCGTCGGCCGGAAACCGATCGCTTCTTCCTTTGCATAACCCGTCAACGTCTCGAAGGCCGGGTTGACCCATTCGATCCTGGCCTGGGTATCGGTAATGACGACGCCGTGATTAACGGCTTCGAGCGCAGCGACCAACAAGCGGTCGCGTGCCTCGACCAGCTTGCGTTCGGTAATGTCCTGATGAGATACGACAACATAGCGGCTATCGGTTTGAAAGCGCGTCACGCGCGCGACGAACCAGTGCTGTTCATTTTTCGAGTGACAGGCATATTCCATGACGAAAGTATCCTGTTCACCCTCGATGACAGACCGGATGCCGGCCGCCATTGACGCCGCCTGCTCCGAACCGGGACCGACAGCGTTATCGCAGACTGTCAGGTAATTGGTTCCTGACATGGAATCGCTATGTCCGGGGAAGTTTTTCTCGTAGAAATTGCGCCAGGACTGATTGACGATGACTATTTTGCCGTTCCGATCAATCACACAGATATGCGCGCTCAGCGCGTCTATCGTCGAAATGGCGAACTGCTCCGAATCGTGCAGGCGATGTTCCAGCCGGGCCCGGCTGATGGCATAACGGATGGCGCGGATCAGGCCTTCAGTGTCGAAGCTGCCTTTGACCAGATAATCCTGAGCGCCGTAATCGAGAGTACGCAACGCGAAATCCGTATCGTCATGGCCGGTCAGTACAATGATGGGCAGCGGGCCCGCCGCCTGCCGGCAGGCGTGCACGGTTTCAAGCCCGCTGGAATCGGGCAATGACAGATCCAGCAGCAAAACATCGTAAGGCAGACTCTCATGGAGCTGTGCCCGTGCCTCGGCAAGCGTAGCGACCCAGGTGATATAAAAATTCACGGACCGGGCCGCGAGCAAGGTCGAACGAATCAGATGGGCATCGCCCGGTTCATCCTCGACCAGCAATACGCGACAGAGTGTCGTATCGATCATATTTAACTCTTCCTGGGCAAGCGCGTCAGGGTAAACCAGTAGCTATCGATCTGGCGGATAGCGTCGATGAACTGTTCCATATCCACCGGCTTGGTGATGTAGCTGGCTGCGCCCAATTGGTAGGACGCCAGCACATCGCGCTCGGCATCCGAAGTCGTCAATACCACGATCGGAATGCTCGCCAGCGCCTCATCGGACTTGACAGCCGACAGCAACTCGCGGCCATTCATGCGCGGCATATTGAGATCGAGCAGAATCAGGTCAGGGCGCGGCGCCGTGCGGTAAGCGTCCCCCTCGCGGTGCAGAAAGGCCAGAGCCTCAACGCCATCAGCCACATGGTGCAGATTGCAGAAGACTTTGTTCTGCTTCAGCGCCGCACGCACCAGATTAGCGTCGGCCGGCTCGTCTTCGATCAGCAGGATATCGAAAGGTTGGGCATTTTCAAGCATCATTTTTTATTTTTCCATCCGGCAATTCGAACACGACCATGGCGCCGCCCTGTGGCGCGTTTTCTATCCAAATGCTGCCATTGCGGCTCTCGACGATGCGCCGGGCAATCGATAAGCCGATGCCCGAACCTTCCGTACTGCCGGGCTTCAGGCGTTCGAAAATTTCGAAAACGCGCCGGCGGTACTCGACAGGAATGCCGGCGCCATTGTCGCTGATACGGTAACGGCTCAGCGCGCCGTCGCGCTCACCGCTGATATAAACCTGTGGCCGGCTGCCGGCATCGACAGGCCTACCGTAGCGCAGCGCGTTATCCAGTATCTCCGTAAACAAATCCATCAGGCGCGGGCGGTCGAGCATGGCCTGCGGCAGATTTCCGGCCATGACGATGGCCTCCAGATCCGTCCATCGCGAAGACAGGCGCTGTTTGACAGCTGTCAGCGCCGCGTTCGCATCCTCTAACCGCAGAATGCCGTGCGGCTCGCCGGCCGCCAGGTAAAGCTGAATATCGCGCACCAGTCCGCGCAAATGGTCGGCATCTCTCTCAAGCGTATCGAGAGAGATGCCGATCTCCTGATCTTCATGCAGTTCTGTCAGACGCTGCCGGAGACGTTGTGTATAGATTGTGAAACGGCGCACCGGTTCCATCAAATGGTGTGCCGAGATCTCGGCAAAGCGGGTCAGCTCGGCATTGGCGCGCCGCAAGGCTTCTTCGGTCAATTTATGCTCGGTAATGTCCAAGCCTGAGCCGATATAACCGATAAAATTGCGGCTATCATCAAAGCGCGGTATGCCGACATCGGCAATCCATCGGTATTCGCCGTCATGGCGCTTTATACGATATTCCATCCGGAACGGCTCACGGCGGTCAAAATGGCTGACATAACAGTCGATACAGCGTTGCAGATCGTCCGCGTGCACCACCTGCACCCAGCCGTCGCCTATCTCCTGCTCCATGCTCCGGCCGGTGAAATCCAGCCAGCCTTTGTTGAACCAGAAGCAGCGCTTATCCTTGCCTGCCATCCATATCAGCACGGGTGCCGAGTCGGCCATGAGGCGAAAGCGCATTTCGCTTTCCTTGAGCTCGCGCGTCATGTCTTCCGCTAAGGCAAGCGCGCGTGTCCGTCCCGTCGCCAGCAGCCAGGCCAGCAGCGACAGCAACAGGCTCAGCGCGATGCCTACAATAGCGATGAGTTTCGGTTTGCCCTTGCTCATACGCGCTTCGAACGCCGGTTGGGAGTGTATCGCCAGCGTCCAGGGGTGGTCTGCGATCTTGATGTGCCTGATGGTGTTGAAGCACGGGGGCTGTGTATGAATATTGCCGGGCATGCCGTGGCTGTCGTACATTTTTGCCTGCTCGGACACGGCCTCGCCATCGTAAATTTCGAGCTCGAGTTCGGCAGCGCGCTCACCGCCGATACCGACCATCAGATCATCCATGTGGAACGACTCATACACCCAACCGACAATACTGGCGCGGCGCTCTGCCAGTGTGTCATGCGACAGGCCGTTCCTGTAGACCGGCAGATACATCAGAAAACCGGCCTGCGCCTGCTCATCGGTTTCCTGGATCAATTTCACCTTGCCTGAAACACTGGTTCCGCCCAGATCCCGCGCCTGGATCATGGCCGCCCGCCGCACGGGCTCGGCATACATGTCATAACCAAAGGCGCGCAGATTGCGGCCGCTAAAAGATTCCAACTGGACAATGGACGTATAGATTTCGCGCTCGCCTTCCGGGCGGATCGTATAGTCGGCAAAGCCTTGCCGGCGCATGGCACTGATATGCTCGTCCCTGTCCGCTTTCGGTACGATGAGCGAATAACCGAGCCCCTGAATGCCGGGATAACGCTGTTCAAGTTGTAACATCGCAACGTAGTTTCGGAACTCGTCTCGTTCGACATTGACGGACGCTGCGAATAATCCGCGCGCACCGCGCAATACCTGTTCGTAAGTGGCCATGCGCTGTTCGATGCGCGCCACGGTTTCGCGCACGCTAAAATCGAAATCGGTTTTCAGGTTCTGCTCGGCCTGTTGCCGGGCGTTATGCCAGACCGCATAGGTTGCGCTCAGCGAAATGCTCAGCACAAGGAAGAAAAGCAACTGCGGACCTATCTTGCCATGCGGGGAATGAGTATTTCCAATAGTCCGCCTCATGAGCGGATCTCATCATCCGATAGCTTAATAGGCAGTTCGAAAACAAACGTGCTGCCCTGTCCCTCGCCCGCCGATTCCGCCCGGATGCGGCCGCCATGATGTTCGACAATGCGGCGGCACAACGCCAGCCCCATGCCTGTCCCTTCAAAGCGGGCTCGCGATTGCAAGCGACTGAAAAACTGGAACAGACGGTCAATCTGCCGTGGATCGATGCCTATGCCGTTATCGCGCACACTGACGCGCCAGCTGTTCGCCGATACAGCCGATTCCACTTCAATGCGCGGCGTCTGCCCGGCCTCATGATACTTGACGGCATTGCCGATCAGGTTCTGAAACAGCCGGGTCATTTCGTCACGGCTGGCAAAGATGCGCGGCCACTGGCCAGCGATATTGAGCTCGGCACCGGCCTCTTCAATGGCAGGAGCCAGAAAACCAAGCGCTTCATCCAACGCCTCTTTGCTCGACATCCAGCGCTTGGATTCGGTCTTGCGGCCCACGCGCGAGTAATCGAGCAACGATACGATCATCTCATCCATGCGCCTGGCGCCGTCCAGCGCAAAATTCAGGTTTTCCCTGTCCTCATCGTCCAGCTTGCCGCTCAGCCCCCTTTCCAGCAGCTGCAGATGACCGACCACGGCGCGCAACGGCTGGCGCATATCGTGCGAAACACTGTAGGCGAACTGTTCGAGATCGGCGTTCGATTGCAGCAGCGCCGCTTCGGCGGCTATGCGTTCGGTGATGTCCTGATTGACGATGATCGCCCCCATAGTCTCTCCATGATCATCCCGAAGCGGAATGGCCGAGTTCAGGATTGTTTTGCGCGTACTATCAAAGCATTGGATATCGACGACCTCATCAAGTGACGTCTCGCCGTTTCTGATGGCGCGGGCAGCCGCCCATTCCTGCGCTTCGATGAGCTTGCCGGTATCATGCCACCAGCCGGTGTATTCGCCGTAGTGTTCCGGCCCGATATACCGGGCGCCGCCCCATATGCGTCGTCCCGCTTCGTTGGCCGTCTGGATTGCGCCTTTGGTGTCGGTCACCCAAACGCCTACCGGCAATGAATCCAGGACAGTGCGCAGCAAAGCCTCTTTCTGTCTCAGCGCCTCCTCCGAACGCTTGCGATCGGTAATGTCTTCGACGATGGACCAGATATAATCCTTGCCGTCTGCGCCCTTTATCAGCACGCCGTTAAGGCACAAGGGCACCAGACTGCCGTCCTTGCGCCGGTATTCCTTTTCATAGGGGCCGTAGCGTCCGTTGCGCGCCAGTGATTCCAGTTGCCGAACCTCGTCAGCGGCATATTTTTCCGGCGTCAGCGTCCAGTAATCCAGCGTTCTGAGTTCCTGTTCCGAATAGCCGCAGATGGTCATAAAAGCGCGATTGAACTCAACGAAATGCCCTTGCATATCGGTCAGGGCGATGCCCAATGGCGCCAATTCATAAAGTCCCCGCAGCTTTTCTCCGCTGGCCCGCAAAGCGGCCTGGGCCTGATGCGCAGCCGTGACGTCACGGTTGCTGGCGCGATGGCCCATCGCTTGCCCGTCGTCGCCGGTAATGGCCCGACAGTAATGGGTGATCCAGCGGATCTCGCCGTCGCGCCTGACGATGCGAAAATCGACCGGCTCCCTGACTCCGCGGGCTATATCGTGAAAGTGCCGCGTCATGACCGGGCGATCCTCGGAATAAACTATGCGCATAAGCAGGTCGGGGTCAGCGATAAATTCGGCTTGCGTATAACCTGTGACCCGCTCGCAGGCAGGCGACATGTAAATGATTTCCTGGTCCGCTCCCTGCCAGTATTCCCAGTCGAACATATAATCGGCCACTGTGCGGTATTTGGCTTCCTGTTTCGACAGCGCCTCGATCGCCTCCTGCTGACGCTTCCAGCTCTGATAAGCCAGCCCCATCGAAACCAGCGCCATCAGCATCAACAGCGCCCCCAGTCCTACTTGTGCCCGGCTTTGCTGATAGCTTTGGTAAATTAACATTGCCGCCAGGGCAAAGGCGAGCAAATCGGCCAGCAGAACGCCCAAAACCAATCGCTTCGAACTGGCAGGCGCCGGCGACATTTTCAAACTCACGCCGTCTCCGCACTATGCAGGCGGGCCCGCCAGGATTCGACCGGCTCAGGTCTGCCATACAGATACCCCTGATGAATGATTGGGCCGCGCGCGTTCAGAAAATCGGCCTGCACCTGAGTTTCAACCCCTTCCGCGACGACTCGCAGGTTCAGATGCTGCGCCACCGACAGAATGACTTCCACCAGTGCGGCATCGCTGAGATCGACAGTCGCCTCCTGGATAAAGCTCTTGTCTATTTTAAGTTCATGGATAGGCAGGCGCTTCAGGTAAGCCAGACTAGAATAGCCGGTACCGAAATCATCCATGGAAAAATGCACGCCCAATCCGGTCAATTCCGTCATTTTGGCCACGACATCATTCATGTCGGCGATCATGAGCCCTTCGGTCACTTCCAGTATCAGGTGCGCCGGACTCACGCCATTGACGGCTAACAGGTGCTTGATATTTTCGGCAAAATCGGCCTGCCGAAAATGGCGCGGGCTGATGTTGACCGATATGGACAAGGCAGCGCCCTCGTTTTCCAGATCCGCCAATAACCGGCAGACTGCGGCCAGCACCCAACGGTCCAGGGCGGTAATAAGGCCGGTCGCCTCGGCCAATGGAATGAATTGATCGGGCGGGATCAGGCCCCGTTCCGGATGCTGCCAGCGAACCAGCGCTTCTGCGCCGACCTGCCTGCCTGCGGCATTGACCTGCGGCTGCAGATAAAGCCGCAATTGATTGCTGCCGATGGCGGTACGCAACTCGCCTTCCAGACGGAAGCGTTCCTTGATGCTCTCGCCCATCGCCGTCTCGAAAAACACGGTGTTGCCGCCGCCTTTTGCCTTGGCTTTCGCCATTGCCATGTCGGCCTGGCGCAACACATCCGTGGCGGTTTCCTGCAACGGCTCGGACAGTAAAGCGATACCGATGCTGACGTCAAAATGCACGGCTTCGCCTTCCAGTTCGATGCTTTCGTGCAGTACGGCCCGCAGCGTTTCGCTCAGGGCAAGCGCTTCGCGGCCGGCGGCTTCAAGACAGGCGGAAAGCTCCGGCAACAGTATCGCGAATTCGTCGGAATCCAGCCGCGCCAGCAACTGGCCCGGCTTCAATACCCGGCTCAGGCGTTCGGCCACTTTTTTGAGCAAGGCATCGCCAACGGCAAACCCGCGCGCCTCATTGATATTTTTAAAGCGGTCGATGTTGATCAGCAGCACCTCGGCAAAGCCGCCCTCGCGCCGCACATGAGCCAACAGTTGTTCCAGCTGCTTCAGGAACAGCGCGCGGTTGGCCAGCCCCGTCAGGGTATCATTCCAGGCCAGAAGCTCGACGGTTTCCTGGGCGTAACGGATTTCGCTCAGATCGGCAAATACGGCCATATAGTTTGTGACGCTGCCCGCCTCATCCCGGACAACGCTCAGCGTCACCCATTCCGGAAAAATCTGGCCGTTTTTGCGCTTGTTCCAGATCTCGCCGACCCACTCGCCGCTCTGATGCAAAGATTGCCATAGGCTCTGATAGAAGAACGCATCGTGTCGGCCGGAAGCGAGTATACGGGGATTTTTTCCGGCTATTTCCTGCTCGGTATAGCCGGTAATGCGCATAAAAGCCGGATTGACCGCCACGATATTGGCATCGGCATCCGTGACCATGATGGCCTCGCCTGTGGTTTCGAACACGCGCACGGCAAGGCGCTGGCGCGCCTCGACCTGTTTATGCGCAGTAATGTCGCGGCCGAACACGACCAGTCCCTTGCGGCGGCCGTCTTCATGAAAAAGCGGCACTTTCGTGATATAAAATATCAGTGATGATCCATCCGGGCGCGGAATGGTTTCTTCCGAATGCCTGATGCCGCGAGCCTGCCAGACCGCCTCGTCACTGGCTTCGCATTCTATGAACGCTTCACGGTAGAATTTCTGGTATAAAGCCAGCTCCGAACTTTTCCTGCCGCGATAGTGAATATT
Organism: Methylobacter sp. BlB1; assembly: GCF_015476545.1. GTDB lineage: Bacteria > Pseudomonadota > Gammaproteobacteria > Methylococcales > Methylomonadaceae > Methylobacter. Next base: position 28,165 of record NZ_JADMKV010000004.1, read on the forward strand.
GTCGAGCTGGAAAAGCCGAAGCGTGAAGTCATTCGCCTCCAGCCAGCGCCCTTCGCCATCCTTGAAACAGACGATGTCCGGCAATGCATTGGTCAGGGTCTGCAAATGCATGCCGGTCTCGGCCAGACGCTGCTCCAGGCGCCGGCGACTGATGGCGTAACGAATGGCCCGTACAAGACTGTCGGTATCGAAACAGCCTTTGACCAGATAGTCCTGGGCTCCCAGCGTCAGTGTCTGCAGGGCAAAATCGGTATCGTCGCGGCCGGTCAGCACGATCAGCGGCAACCTATCCGCCGCCTGCCGGCCGGCATGTACCGTATCGAGGCCGCTGGAATCGGGCAACGACAGATCCAGCAGCAAAACATCGTGAGGCGGGCTGTCATGTAACTGTGTCCGTGCCTCGGCAAGCGTCGTGACCCAGGTGATATCGAAATTCACGGACCGGGCCATGCACAGGATGGAACGGATCAAATGGGCATCGCCCGGCTCATCCTCTACCAGCAAGATGCGGCAGGATTCAATTTCATCCCTGGCAGGTTCTTTTTTGCCAGATAGTGAAATGGCGTCTGCAGAGGCATAAACGGTAGAATCTTTTACAATCAATTTAACTTCCTTACAGCGTATAACAGCACGCTTTATCGTCGAATAACTATAACTATACGTTAATATAGTTAATCAGAAAACAAGGAAGAAGCTGAGTGTTATCCGCTTTAAGGCAGTCATTCTCAACTTCGGCCGTTTACAAAATAGAAAGCGGAATAGTAAATCCGGCATTTATCCCTTGATCGGCACAACCGACTTCTGACGTTGTATTGCCCCACTTTATTAAGGGATAATAGGTTAATTGTCATCTCGCTCTTACTTTTCATCTGCTCAATAAAAATCATGAAAAAATCTAGCCTTATTATGCTCGTCGCATTGACGGTGGTACTGAACGGATTGTTCGGCTGGCTCAACAACCGGCCGGTCGACGTCGGTCCCGATGTACCGGACGGCAAACTGACCAGTCTGTCCTTTGCGCCGTACCGTTACGGGCAAAGCCCCATAGAAAAAATACTACCGACGCCCGAGCAAATCGAGGAAGACATCAGCCTGCTGGCCGACAAGACCCATTCGATACGCACCTATACGAGCCTGGAAGGCTTCGAGATAGTGCCGGCTCTGGCGCGCAAGTATGGGTTGAGCATGATTCAGGGCGCCTGGCTGACCTATGAACAACCTTTCGACCCCGCCCAGTTCAGCCCCGAAGAAGTGCAGAAAATGAACGAAGCCAAGGAACATAATCATCTGGAAATTCAGGAACTGATCCGCTCGGCAAACGCCAATCCGGACGTCGTCAAGCGCGTTATGGTCGGGAATGAAGTGTTGCTGCGCGGCGAGATGGAACCGGAAAAGTTGATCGAATACATCCGCGAAGTCAAAAAAGCCGTCAAACAGCCTGTTTCCTATGCCGATGTCTGGTCCTTTTATATGAAATACCCCGAAATCGGCAAGGAAGTCGATTTCATTACCATCCATATTCTGCCCTATTGGGAAGACGAGCCGCTGGAAGTCAATGACGCCATCGCGCACATCGAAAAAACTTACAAGCAGGTTTATGACCAGGTGCAGGCGCTATACCCTGGCAAACCGATCCTGATCGGCGAATCCGGCTGGCCCAGCAATGGCCGCCAGCGCGGCTGGGCCGTACCGAGCGTCGCGAACGAGGCGAAATTCATCCGCGGCTTGATCCAGGTATCCAAGAAAAACGGCTTCGACCTGAACATCGTCGAAGCCTTCAACCAGCCCTGGAAAAGCGCGCTGGAAGGCGTCGTGGGCGCGAATTGGGGGCTGTTGTCCGCCGATCGCACGCCGGTCTTCCCGTTGACCGGCAAAGTGGTTGAAGATCCGAATTGGGTAAACAAGCTGATGGTATCGACCGTCATCCTGCTGCTGGCCGTCGCCTATTACTTCAAGCCCTTGTCGCAGCTGCCGCTGCCGCGTTTGGCCCTGTTTCTGGCTTTTGCGCAACTGCTGGCGTCGCTGCTGGTCATGCATGCCGATGAATTATGGGCCGCCAGCTTCAACCCGCTGCAAAGCGCCGGCACTGTCGCGATCGTTATCATCAACACGCTGTTGGCCGTTTGCCTGGTGCAGCGCGCCATGGCCGTGCTGAACAATGGATCAGCCAATGAGAAACTCGGCGCCTGGCTGCAGGGCATCTATCTGATCCTGATCGCGCTGGCTGTCTATAAAACCTATACGCTGGCGCTGGACGGGCGCTATATCAGCTTCCCTTATGACATGACCTCTATCGCCGTGACCGGCATGCTGGGCCTGATCGCCATGCGTTATCTTGATGAGAGGACGTTGTCTGCAGGAATGCTGGACTTCGACAGACTGATCGGCTACAGCCAAGCCAGCCCGAAACGCAACAGGATTATCGCCTATGTCCTCGTTGTCATGGGTCTGGCGCTGATTGCCGGCGAGACGCGCGCTTTCCTGATCAGTCGCGACTTTATCGAGGCCCATCCCGACCTGGCCGAACGCTTCAAGCTGGCTTTCATTTATACAGTCACCAACAGCCAATTGCTGGTCTGGCTGGCCAGCCTGGGCGCGCTGGCGTTACCGCTTTGGGCCGGCGGCTATGAAAGCGCTGAAAATGCCTTGCTGACGCCACAGAGCGTTGAGGCCGCAGAGCAGGAATAACAGCTTGTGAATGTGGGGGCGACTTTAGTCGCCTTCATGCGCATCGTTTAAGGCATGGAACCACGAAGAAAATCCAGGCAAGAATTCCGTGCTGTTCGTGGCTTATTATTGACTGAAGTTACGCATAGGCGATTTCATCCCGTTTGCCGCGCCGAGCACCGCAGTTTTTTAGCGGCGGTAGGCTGTTAAAAGAGAAGAACTCGCCTTCGGGTGCGACAAATCGGGATAGCCGATCTGAATTCAACTTACTGCATAACATCAGTTAATGATATGTTAAGTGTCGCCTCACCGGCACAGAATATTCTTAACGCATCTCCAGCATGATTTTTCTGATTTTACCGAGCACTTCCTGCTGCTGCGCTGAAGAAAGCTTTTTGAAATCCTGCTCGAATTCGGCCCAGCTATAGGCCGCCCCATCCTCGATTTTATCCGATAGGCCAATGCCGCAATCGGCGAACACCTGCTGAATCGGCTGGCCCGCGCCTTCCAGCGTAATCGCCGCCGTCAGAACCTGTTTGATCATCGTATTGACGCGAATAAAAATGGATTGCCCGGACAGAATGTCGTCGATAATTTCCCTGGCATGCTCTTCCGTGTAGCCGCGGCGTTTGGAATCCGCAAACGTTTTCATCGAAATTGTGACCGGCGGTTTTTTGTCGACTTGATACTCGACATCAAAAGACCGGCCTTGTGACGCAATCAGGCTATTGGAATCGACCACAAATTGCAGCTTGTTTTCCTTGCAGGCGACCTCGAGCCTGATCAGTTCATACTGGGCACTGCTCGGCAACGGCGATCTGGCATAGCTGTAAGACTGGTTGGTCAAGCGGTCCCGATCCTGCTGGTAGCTCCAACCGCCGGCAGCCAATACATTGATGGGTAAAGCAATCAGAAGCGCCAGTATGATCCTGGAGGTGGATTTGCCGAAAAAAATGCGGTGCTTCATTTCGAGTCCTGAAATTTGGAAAGCTATTAACTTAATAAGATTGAAGTCGAAAGTCACGACTAAATTAAATAAATCTTAAAGCCGCTGGATTTCTGGTTCTGCCGCGCTAGCATAGGAAGATACGCTTACGGTAACTAAACAACCACCCGCTTGAGCAGGTGGTTGTTTAGTTTGAACAGTTGTTTTTGCCGTAGATGCGGGTAAGCATATCATTGCGTTTGTATGCCCCACTTTGCTTGAAGATAGTCGTGGCGAGTATCGAAGATGCGTTTCAATTTATCGCCGATTAACAGGACATGCAGCAATTCGCCCAGCCATCTGTAAGGCATGGCGTAAAACACAATATCTTCCAATATGGCGCCATCAGAGCATTCGCTTAATTTCACTTCATGGCTCCAGAATTTGAATGGGCCAATGCGCTGCTGGTAAATGAAACGCAGCGGTTTCTGGCAATGACTCACTTCCGACAACCAAGCCATTCTTATACCCCCTACCGCTTTCATTCGATAGCTGATCATCAAGCCGGCATAAATTTCGTCGGGCACTGGCGAAATAATGTCGACATGAAAAAAGTCGGGGGTGATGTCATTGAGATAATGCGGCGAAGAAAAGAAGTCCCAGGCCTGCTGACGGCTCATGCTTAGACTTTGCTTCCGGTAGAGCTGATAAATTTTCATGATGTCGGGTTTGGTCTGTTTGAGGATCGCTTTAACACTTCGATCATCAGTGCTCATCAAACAAATGACTACCGTTTTGCCAGCCTGATTTCTTTTGGCTCTATCGCAAAATTTGCCAAGGAAAGCAGCGTCAAAGGTCGGTCCCGTACGAGTTGTCAATCAGGCAGCGCCATTTACCGTCTGAGGACTTTTTGAATATGTAGGTAGGGCGTCTGTACATGGAGACCTTGGATTCCGTGAACCGCTCTGCCAAAAGCTCAAGCTTGCAGATGACCAGTGCGACGCCGCCGCCCTCGATGACTTGAAAGTCGCTCTGACGCACCAAAAGGCTGTCGTTGAAGTATGCAAATATGGCCCGGAATGCTTCAGAGATTTGGACCTTGCCATGTGCATATCTTCCAGGCTCGACGACCAGCGTGGCGTCTTCTTCGTAGAAGTCCATCAATGCGTCAATGTCGCGCTGATCAATCGCTTTGTCCGCTCTCCGAATCGCTTCAATTACTTCGTGTTCTACCATTGCCTTCGCTCCTTATTGAGACTTGTTTGACGAACTTGTTAGCGTGCACTCACAGATTGCGGGCTTTCTCCCATAACCGATCCTGTCCCACTTGCTTATACCAGTGTTCGAATTGAGAGCGGTATAGCTCAAAGGGTTCAGACAGCTTTGGACGGGGATCTTCGCTCAGAGAGTACGCCATGCCCTCGGTAAACCATTCAGGCGCTCGCCAGGCCCTGATCATGCCCAGTTTTTCATTTTGAAGGTGATGAATCATTTCATGGCGTACATAGAAAGGTTTCCAGGCGCGGGGGCTGATAACGATGCCCAAAGTACCTATAGTAGCGGCCGAACGTTTTCCTAATCCGAAGGATTGAAAACAGTTCTCGGAGCTGCAAAAAATGACCCTCGGCTTTTTTTCGATTGCGCTGACCGACGAGCCGACAAAATGCAAAGCCTCATTGTACAGACGGGCCGCTTCCTGATGGCGGGACATGTCGTCTGTGCACAAGGTGCCATTAGCGCAGTACAATCCCGTCAGTTCAGGCGCCGCAACCCGAACGGGCTTAAAGAATGCCCAGGCAGCGATAGGGAGGCAAAGCATGCTGGTAAACAATAAACATTTAAACATATGAATCTCTCAAGATGCACATCGTTTGAGTTAAGCCGCGAAGCTGTGCCGCGGCTTGCATGAATTGTTATGCATTTTTCACCTCGATAAACCATTTTGGCTGCATGCCATCAAAATCCGTTCGAATGTTTGATGGCAGATAGCTGGCGGAGTCTAGAACAATGGCAAGGCCTCCTGATCTTTTAAACACGACCCAGTGCCAGAAATTTTTACCGTTTTCCTGATGATGCTTGATGGACAGCAGCGCCAGATCAGGCAAAGCGTCCCATGATTCAAAAGGCAATTCATCAGCGGAGGTTTCAATACCTGCGGCGGAAAGCATGCGCCTTACGTATTGGGTATCAGACCAGAGAGATTTATCTGAGGCATAGATACCCATTGCATTAGCTATTTCTTTCATCTCTGCGTAAGTCTTGCCCAAGATATTGGCCACAGATGCGATTCCGCAACCGGTTTTTTCTTCCTGTATCACTGGAATCACAGCTTGTGACGCCCCATGCATAATTAGACGCTTTCAGCATATCTCCCCACTCTTCTGCCAGCGCTCAAACCATTCGGTCAATTCGCGCGTATCGCCCAGGCTGCGGAGCTGGCGGTCGACGGCATCCTGATTGCCCCATACCGCCTCGGCCCAGGCGCCGCCGGCTACGCGCGATTCGATGTCCTTGCAGTAGAGTCCTTTGTCGCGCTGGACGTAGAATCCGTAGGTGCGGCAAGCCACCGGCCGATGAGCATAGACCCGGCAGGCCCCCGCAGCCTGATCCAGCAGCGGGCAGACGATGGGCCGCGATGACTGTCCGGCCAGCGCGGCAATGTCCCGGCCGATTTCCCGAAGCTGCTCCGAGGGCAGCGCGGCCAGTCCCTCCCGCAATAACGCCCATTCCGCCGCCGTGAGCCGCGGTATTTCGGCGAGCCGCCGGCAACAACTGTCGCAGCCCAGGCCGCATAGCCAATCGGGATTGTCGCTCCGGATGGCTTGTACGCGTGCTTCAATATCGGCATGGAGTTGGGCGAGTGCATTCATCTTGGTAATCTGACCTTGTTATTTCTAATGGCGCTGTGAAAAAGCCTTTATCGGGAGTTGAATAATTGTGGAACACTGAATGTGCCCAGGCATTTGCCTCCAAATCAGCCTGACGGCGGACTGGCCCGCCGGCTATGTGATTTTTTCTGCTTCAACCTCAATCAACACCATGGCTACATGCGCTTTACCATCTGCTCCCAGCGGCACTTTATCCAGATAACTCGAAGCAACCGCTTCGATAAATGCCTCCCTCTTTTCTTTGGGAATGCGTTCCGTGTAGGGTAACCATGTTGTTCGAATCCACCCTTCCAGCCCTAATTTTCCGTCATGCGTCATATCTTTAGGAATGAGTTCGACACGATTTATGGAAAATCCGGATTCTTTCAACAGCACTTGAGTTTCATCGATGCCGACAAAGTTATAGGGAAATTCAAATTCAGTAAAGTACTGCGCCCATTGCTTTGAAGCTTTAACGTCGTTAATAGCTGAAATTATACCTTCAGCATCGCCTTGTCCTCCCATGCGCAGGAGGATTTTTCCTCCAGCCCTGAGGCTCTTATATAAGCCTTGAATAACAGGCTTATGATCCTTGACCCAATGCAGCACTGCGTTTGAAAAAACCACGTCAAAACAGCCTTCAAATGATAAGTCGCCAGCGTCCATCGCCTGAAACGAAAGATTGGAATAGCTGTCTTGCGGGTATTTTTCCTTTGCCAGATCTATCATCTGACTCGAGTTATCAATGCCGACAACCGATCCATCACCGACTGATCGAGCGATTTCCGCCGTTACTTTGCCGTCACCGCAGCCTAAATCGAGAACGTCTTCCCTTCCCTTTAAGCTCAGATTTTCAATAAGCTCTCTTGCCCATTCTTGCTGAGCTTGTGAATTTCTCTCATAATCTTTAGCATTCCAATTGTATGTATTCATATTTTCCTTTTCACATAACGTTTGACTTGAGCAGTCTGCTTCAGTATTGAGTCTCCAGACAGGGAGCAATGGCGTGAACATTCGCTTGATTCGAACGCTTGCAGCAAAGCTCATAATAGCGCGCAAAGCCTGGCAAGACAAAGGCGAAGCGAACATTGCCAATGGATTCGACGCGGAAAATCGAGGTCTGGGGCACATGAACGGCCAGTTCGACGGACAGCCGTGTAACCCCTGTGCACGGAGGCAAGAGTGGACATCAGCGAAAGCATCGAAATACTATATCCCGAAAAAACGATATTCATTTCTTCTCTGTGATTTAAACAATGCAAGCCACAAAAAAACAAGAACATCCGGAAAAAAGCAAACGCTTTGAGACACCATGGCATCTTCTTGAGCCATGGCAGGCGGCGGCGTGGCTAAAGGTCGACCCTGAAAAAGGCTTGGATCACGAAGAATCGCAGCGCCGGCTGGACGCTTTCGGGCCGAACATGATCATGGAGCAGCGCCGGCGCGGTCCGATGCGCATGTTTATCGGGCAGTTCACCGATTTTATGATTATCGTGCTGATCTTGGCCGGCATCGTGTCCGGCTTGATCGGAGAATCGAGCGATACGATCGCGATCGCCGTCATCGTGGTGTTGAATGGGGTTATCGGCTTCATACAGGAATTCCGCGCCGAACGGGCCGTGGCGGCGCTCAAGCGGCTCGCCAGCCCAACGGCGCAAGTGCTGCGCGGCGGCAGTATTCAGACCGTGGCGGCACGGGATCTGGTTCCGGGCGATTTGGTGCTGCTGGAAGCGGGCAACGTCGTACCCGCTGACCTCAAGCTACTGGACGTTGCGCGGCTCAAGGTGGAAGAAGCGGCATTGACCGGCGAATCTCTGCCGGTAGAGAAAAGCCGCGCCGTATTGCGAGAGTTGGAGTCGCCACTCGGTGACCGCCGCAATATGGCTTACAAGGGCACCATCGCGACCTATGGCCGTGGCCTGGGCATGATCGTCGCAACCGGAATGGAAACAGAACTGGGCAAAATCGCGAGGCTTCTGAGTCAGGATAAGGAAAGCAAAACACCGCTGCAGCAACGCTTGGCCGTGTTCGGCAAGCGCCTGGCATTGTTGGTGCTGACCATCTGCGCGATCATTTTCGCCGTGGGCCTGTTGCGTGGCGAGCCGCCGGTGCTGATGTTTCTGACTGCCGTCAGTTTGGCCGTGGCCGCCATTCCAGAGGCCTTGCCTGCCGTGTCTACCGTATCTCTGGCCCTGGGCGCCCGAAGGATGGTACAGAAAAACGCGCTGATCCGGCGCCTGCCTGCGGTGGAAACGCTGGGTTCGGTGACCTTCATCTGCTCGGACAAGACCGGCACCCTGACCCAAAACCGCATGCAAGCCGAAGCCTTCTACGTGGAAGAAAGCATGCGGGAAGGCATCGCTCAGGATTTTCCGCCGCCCTTGCTCCACGCCCTGGCTCTGAACAACGACGCCCGCCGCGACGAGCAAGGCATCGTGGTGGGCGATCCTACCGAAACGGCCTTGTATGAAGCCGCCGTCCGCGCAGGCTATGACGGCGCTGAGCTGGTCAAAACGATGCCGCGGCTGGACGAGGTCCCCTTTGACTCCGAACGCAAACTGATGTCCACCCTGCACCAGGATGACAGCGGCTTTGTCGTTTATACCAAAGGCGCCCCGGAAAATCTGCTGCCTCTCTGCGTCGAACAATGGCATGCCAGCGGCCCGCAGCCTTTGGCTGTGGAAAACGTCATGGCAACGGCGGAACAAATGGCCGCGCAGGGGCTCAGGGTCCTTGCGCTGGCGTGGAAGCGGCTGGCCGAAAGACCTTCCCCTCAGAGCGGCGATGCGCTGGAAAGCGGACTGTGCTTTCTGGGCCTGGTGGGCTTGATGGACCCGCCGCGCCCGGAAGCGAAGCAGGCGGTGGATTTATGCCGCAGCGCGGGCATCGTGCCGGTCATGATTACCGGCGACCATCCCGCCACTGCGAAAGCCATTGCCCTTCGGCTCGGCATTGCGGATGAAGACTCCGAGGTACTGACCGGGCAGGACCTGGCCAATATGAGCCTCGAAGAATTCGAGCAGCGGGTAAACTCTGTGCGCGTCTACGCGCGCGTGGCGCCGGAACAAAAGATCAAAATCGTGCAGGCGCTTCAGGATAAGGGCGAATTCGTCGCGATGACCGGCGACGGCGTCAACGACGCCCCGGCGCTCGGCATTGCCAATATCGGGGTATCGATGGGTAAGATCGGCACCGATGTGGCGCGGGAAGCTTCGCACATGGTGCTGCTGGACGACAATTTCGCGACCATCGTAACAGCGGTGCGCGAGGGACGGCGCATTTTCGACAATATCCGCAAATTCATCAAATATGCCTTAACCGGCAATTCGGCGGAAATCTGGACACTGTTCCTGGCGCCTTTTATCGGTCTGCCGATCCCTTTGCTGCCGATTCACATCCTCTGGATCAATCTGGTGACGGACGGATTGCCGGGATTGGCCCTGGCAGTAGAACCGGAGGAACGGGGCATTATGCAACGCCCGCCGCGCCCGCCCCAGCAAAGTATTTTCGCCGAAGGGATGTGGCAACACATTCTGTGGGTCGGCCTGTTGATGGCCGGCGTGTCCCTGTTTGCCCAAGGCTGGGCCTATGTGAACGATTCCCCGCGCTGGCAGAGCATGGTCTTCACGGTGCTGACGCTGTCACAGATGGGCCATGTGCTGGCGATTCGCTCGGATCGGGTCTCGCTGTTTCGGCAAGGGCTGTTTTCCAACTTGCCTCTTTTCGGCGCAGTGATGCTGACTTTCGGCTTGCAAATGGCAGTGTTATATGTGCCTGCCTTGCAGCCGATATTCAAAACCCAGGCCTTGAGCCTGAATGAATTAATGTTCTGCCTGGGGCTGTCGTCGGTGGTATTCGTGACCGTAGAAATCGAAAAATGGGTACGCCGCCGGCGGACCTAGCCTTGACAGCTCAGACATACCGGAAAAATCCGATGCATACGGCATCGGCGAGCAAACCAGAGGCGATGCTCACGCCCCGTTACATCGGCCAGGCAACGGAAGCCTCTGGAATATCGGTGTTCGCCATTACGCTGCACACTATTCCCGAAGGCTCTGTAGCGGCCATGCCCTTACATCACATGGGCTGATCTTGACCAGTAAGAACCTTCGAGCCTGACGCCCATCCCCTCTCCGACCGAAAACCGGCCTGGTCGCCTGGCCACTGAAACATGCGCTCGCATCAGCGCTGAAAGCATGAACTTTATTTTCTCTTTCTTGCTCGAAAAATAGCCAGGCACATGCTTCGGGATTCCTCGATAAGCCGGAGATCGCTCAAACTTTCAGGAGAAAACGATCATGGGTAGCAAGAGTGCGAACACCGCAAAAGACATTGTTTTGATTACCGGCATCGCCGGTTTCCTCGGCCAGGCATTGAGCAAGGCGCTGGCGCAACATTACTGCATTGTCGGCCTTGATCGGGGCGCCGCCTCGTCAAAGTTTCCGGACTTGATAGATCTGGACCTGACCTCGGACAGCGCCGTTGAAAAAGCCCTGGATGACGTGCGCCAGCACCATGGCACGCACATCGCATCGGTTGTGCATCTGGCCGGCTATTATGATTTCACCGGCGAGCCGAACCCGCTCTACGAGAGCGTCAACGTCAAGGGAACCCGGCGCCTGCTGCGGGCATTGCAGGGCTTTGACGTCGAACAGTTCATCTATGCCAGCACGATGCTCGTGCATGCGCCCACCGAGCCCGGTATACCTATTACGGAAGACTCGCCGCTACAGCCAAAATGGGCTTATCCGCAGTCGAAACTGGAAACCGAGGAAGTTGTCATCAACGAGCACGGCGCTATCCCTTATGTGTTGGTCCGCATTGCCGGCGTCTATACCGATAACGTATTGCCGCCAACGCTCGCGAATCAGATACAGCGGATCTATGAGCGCCAGTTCACGAGCCGGTTTTTTGCAGGTGACATCTCGCACGGCCAGTCGTTCATTCACATTGAGGACCTGATCGAGGCTATCGTGCGCATGGTCCGGCAACGCAGGCAACTGCCTGCCGAACTCAAACTGCTCGTAGGCGAGCCGCTGACAATGGGCTATGAGGCGCTGCAAAACGAAATCGGCTATCTGATTCACGGGGAAATATGGCCGACCGAAACGCTGCCGAAAATGCTGGCCAAGGTCGGCGCCGGGCTGCAGGCGCAGATGGAAATCGCGATACCGGATTCGATCGACAAAGGCGAAAAGCCTTTCATCAAGCCGTTCATGGTAGACCTGGCCGACGATCATTATGAACTGGATATCTCCAGGGCCAGAAACCTGTTAAATTGGGAGCCCCGGCATTCATTGCGCGATACGCTGCCGGCGATTGTGGCTGCGCTCAAGGCCGATCCGTTGAGCTGGTACAAACGCAACAAACTGACTGCGCCGGAATGGGTCGAGACCATGACCGCCGAGCCCGAACCAGCCGAACACCTGCTGCATGAATATAATCGGTCTTGGCGCAACGCGCACCGCGAAAACCTTTGGGCGCATTTTCTGAACATGGCTTTGGGCACTTGGCTCATGAGCAGCCCGCCTATCCTGGGTTACCGGGACGCTACCATGGCCGTCAACGACCTGGCCGCCGGCGCGCTGGTACTGGTGTTCAGCGCGCTGTCGCTGTCGCGGCGCATGGCCTGGGCGCGCATCGCCAACGCGGCCGTAGGACTGTGGCTGCTGTTCGCGCCGCTGGTGTTCTGGACGCCGAGCGCTTCGGCTTATCTGAACGATACGCTGGTCGGCTCTCTCGTGATCGGCTTTTCAATGCTGGTTCGCCCCATGCCGGGCATCGGCCTCATTGCCAGCCTGAAAGGCCCCGACATTCCGCCCGGCTGGGATTACAACCCGTCGTCATGGATGCAGCGTGTGCCAATCATTCTCCTGGCCTTTATCGGGCTCTACATCTCGCGCTATCTGGCCGCCTACCAATTGGGGCATATACCGGACGCCTGGGACCCTTATTTCGGCGATGGCACCGAGCGCGTCATCACGTCCGATGTTTCCAAAGCCTGGCCCATACCCGACGCGGGGCTAGGCGCGGTAACTTACCTGCTGGAGATACTGACCGGCATCATCGGCGGGCGCGACCGCTGGCGCACGATGCCCTGGCTGGTCATTCTGTTCGGCGTCATGATCGTGCCGCTGGGCGCCGTCAGCATTTTCTTCATCATCATCCAGCCCATTCTGATCGGCACTTGGTGCACGCTGTGTCTGGTAGCGGCCGCGGCCATGCTGATCCAAATTCCCTATTCCGTTGATGAACTGATCGCCACAGGCCAGTTTCTGGCCGAGCGCCGCCGCAAGGGCAAATCGGTCATTCTGGCGTTCCTGCGCGGCGATACGATGGAAGGCGGCCGCAAGACCGAACCCGATAGTTTCGAAGGCTCGCCCTGGACGATCATCAAGGACATGGCCGGCGGCGGCGTCAATCTGCCCTGGTCGCTGGTGCTGAGCACGGCCATCGGCATCTGGCTGATGTGCACGCGGCTGATTTTCGGAACGCAAGGCGAACAAGCCAACAGCGACCATCTGATCGGCGCTCTCGTCGTAACAATTTCCATCACGGCGTTGGCCGAATCGGCACGCCCGGTACGCTTTGTCAATGTGCTGCTGGCCTTCGCCCTGATGGCTACGCCGTTGATACTGGAGGGCGGCAGCACCCTTGCCGACTGGTCAGGGGTTGCGGCAGCGCTGTTGTTGATAGCGGCGAGCGTGCCGCGCGGCAGGATTGAGAACAGGTATGGCAGTTGGAGCCGGTATTTGGTTTAGCGGTTGGATTCTAAAAAGTGTAGCCCAGAAGGTACGCACTGCGTACCTTCTGGGCGCCGAAGTGAGCGGCAAGTTCGAAAAGGTACGCGATGCGTACCTTAACAAAGCTACGGAACTAAAACCACGAAGAGACCATCAGTTAGAAACTTCGTGTTCTCTGTGTCCTTCGTGGTTAATAAAATACGTGAATATTATTCAAAGTAATCCCAAGGATACTCAGGCTGTAAAATGGGCCGGTAACCTGCCGGTGCCGGGAACGGTGCGGAAATAAATTCATAAACGCCGACCAGTTCGCGAGCCACAAACATGCCCAATCCCTTCGCCAGGCCGATGGGTACGCCGACGGCGCCTTGGGTCCGCGTTTCCTGCACAATATTGCCCGGTATCTCAAGAAAACCGCAGGTCATGCCCGCCAGACCCCGGCCGAATTTCTGCGAGGATGATTGTGCATGCGCTTCAGGCAATGACAACATAGTCAGCGCTGTAAATATCACCATTAGATAAACGCGTAACTTTTTCATATATCTACCTTCCTTCGTGTTTGTTGTATTCTTGTTGTGTGGAAAGGATATCTTACTGTATAGATTAGACATTAAAAATTGAAGTCGTTCCGTTTAACCATCAATCCACGCTCGACCCACCAAGCCTCAAAGAATCCCATCAGCACATAGCTGGCCAGCGCCACGGCCAGAGACATTAAGTAAGGCGTGCCGATATTCATGAAGTGGTGGCCGATTACCCATGTCGACATGCCGGCCAGCAGCGTGACGGCGGCGCTCAAACTGCCGCCGAAGCGCGTGAACAGGCCGAAAACGACGACGATGAAAATGCCGGCGCTGCCGAACGCCGACGCCTCTTCCACCAGCGTATAAACACGCTCGGCATGCAGCGCCAGGACAAAGGCGATGATGCCGCACACCATGACCAGAATCCGTGCGGCTTTGACCTTGTCCTGATCGCTGATCGTCTTGACGGCAGGCACGATCAGATTATGGGACACCAGGGCCGAGGCCGCCAACAAGGCGCTGTCGACCGTCGACAGAATGGCCGATATCAGCGCGCCGGCGAAAACGATGTATAAAAACGTATTGAGATGCTCGCGGGCCAGATGCGGCAGTATCTGCTCAGGCTGCGCCAAGCCCGGCACCAGTTGAACGCCGAGCAGACCGATGAAAACCGGAATCAGGCCCACTGCCAGATACAACAGGCCGCCATGGATGCAGGCTTTTTGCGCCACTTCAGGCGAGCGGCTGGCCAGCACGCGCGCCACAAGTTCCTGCGACAAAACCGATCCGCAGATCGGAATGGCCCACTGCTCGATTTTATCAACCCATGCGTTCTCCCCCGCACCGAACAGGCTAAGCCGCTCCGGCTGAATATGCGCTATGGATGCCTCGAGCCCGCCGCCGGCCTTCAGCACAAAAAGCAGCAGCAGCAATAAGCCGATAATCAATGCAATGCCCTGCACGGCGTCGGTCACGACATCGGCCAACAGCCCTCCGTACATGGTATAGATGACCACAACCAGCGCCGCGACGGCAATCGCCCATTCCACGTCAAATCCCGACGCGGACGACAACACCTGCCCAAACGCTCTGATCTGCGCCGCCGCCCACATAACCGAAGTCGGCGCGATCAGCAACACGGCCAGACTTTGGATTTTAGCCGAATAGCGCTGCTCGAAAAGATCGGCCAGCGTGGTCAGGTTGCGCCGCCACAAATGCACGGCGAACACCATGCCCATCAGCACCAGACAGACGGTATAGCCGAACGGATCGACGGTCGCGCCCGACAGACCGCTTTCGTAGACTGAGCCGGCCGCGCCTATGCAGGTTTCGGCACCGAACCAGGTTGCAAATACGCTCAGGCTGGCCATGCCCGGACCGAGGCTGCGTCCGGCCAACAGATAATCGCTTTCGCTGACGATGCGGCGCGAAAAATACACGCCGATCAACAATTGCAGCAGGATATAGGCAATAATCCCGTAGAGGACTGTAGGCATTTTCTTTAAATGGGCTCAAAAAAGGCGCCATTTTAACGTACCTTGCTGAAACGCGAGAGGTGGAATTTTGTGAGGAATGAAAACACGAGGACAGAGGTCACGAAGATCAAGCCAAGGATAATAATGGATGTTACACATGGACGTTTTTATCCCGGCCGCGCCGAGCACCACATTTTTTAACAGCGGCAGGCGGGTTGATAAACCCAGCATTTCTGGACCGTCCATGCCGGGTTTCCGCTAAAGCTCCAACCCAGCCTACACGTGCTATATTCCAGAGTGGCTCAGCTTCAATAAGGCCTCGGTCTGCCGCTCTATGGTCCTGCTGACAGCCGGCTCCAGCCGATCCAGCCAACGCCGGGGAATGGCATCGATCCCATAATGGGCACCGGCCAGCATGCCGGCCAATGCGCCCGTGGTATCGGCGTCTTCGCCCCGGTTGACCGTATCGGTCAGACACGCTTCGAAAGAATCGGTATGAAAAAAATGGTAAAGCACGGTTTGCACTGTCTCGACGATATATCCGCCGGCACGGCCCGGATAGGGATCGAATTGGAATTCGGGGTGCGCTTTTATCAAGGCGGCCGCCTGCTGCCGGCAGGGTTCGATGCCTTCGCCGGCAACCAACGCTTGCAGCATCCGCCCCAGGCACAATGCAGCCGCATCGGACAACGGATGATGATGCGTCAGGTGGCATTGCTCCAGGGTTTGCCGCTCGAAGGCCGGTGCGTTCCCCAACGTTGCAATTGCGACCGGCAAATTGCGCATGCAGGCGCCGTTTCCGGCTTCGGCTTCGTTAACCGGGCCTGCCAGCGCTCCGGTTTTAATATAGCGCCGGATGCCGCGGCGGCAGGTGTTGCCGATATCGACCGGCTGAGACCGTAGCCAGGCCGCGAATGAATCGGCCACGCGCGTCAGATCCCAGCCGCCGCAGTCAATCATGGCCTGCGCCAGCGCGATCGACATTTCAGTGTCGTCGGTAATCTGGCCGGGCCTTAGTTTTAACCAGCCGCCGCCGGTAATGTCGCGGTGCAGGCCGTATTCGGTGCGAATTTGTTCGGGCGTCATAAATTCTACGGTAGCGCCTAACGCGTCGCCGCAGGCAAAGCCCAGATAAGCGCCAAGAGCGCGGTCTTTTAGCGTCAAGTTCATTTTGTATATTCCCATTGTTAGGGGTCCCGCGCTCTGCGTGAGAACGATAGATTTGTGAAATATTCAGGCTAATAAGATATTTGCACCTGATAACTGCCGCCTATCACGAGGTATTCGGATTCCCCGCGCAAGGTGTGCCGGGGCAGCAGTTCATTGAAAAACAGCAATTTCACTTTCGGCACTTTCGCTTCGATAATATAGTCGCCGAATTCACTGGCCCGGCTGTATCGATCGGTAAACGAAACGATGTTGTTCAGGCGCAGTACCATCCGGTGGCCGTCGTTTTTTTCCTGCACACAGTCTGTAAGTTTGTTGACGCCCCGGTACAACGTCAAATGGCTGCCTGCCGGCGTGTTGAAGCGCATCGCGACCCATTGGCAAAATTCGTAAAGCAGGTCGAGCTGCAGGTAGATGCAATTGTTGTGATAACGGCTGTTCATTTTGTCCTGGATGTATTCCATCCAGGCCCTGGTCGTAAAACCGCTGATCGGCGCCTTGTGATAAGTCGGCAACAAACCAAAGCGGCTTTCCACCCAGCCTTTTAATACGGCGCTTTGCGCATTGTTGGAATCAAAACTCCAATCCTGCAACAGGCTCAGATAACTGCTGCGGAACCGCCGCCGGCCTTGTGCATCGACCTTAAGCCGCTGCTCGTCCTCAAAGCCGAAAACCAGGCTCATGTAATCCTGAAACAGAGCGCCTGCCTGCGCCACGGTCTGTGCCTCCGCCAGTTTATCGAACAGGCCGGCATTGGTTTCGCGGGTGCCGTGTATGTGCAATTCGCAAGGGTGTTCGTTAAAATCGGCGCTGGCCAGAAAAGCTGTCGAAATGCCCAGCAGATTGGTGCTGTGACCGGTCAATGCGATATTGCGGCCGCATTGCGGTATTGCGTCATTCAAAATCAACCACCTGCTCTCCTTTATTTCTTATTGATCCAATGGTACAGGCAAAACACCCTAGGAAAAACAAAAACCGTTAATGATAAATTGACGAATTTGCTTTATATTGCGACGCAGCTTAGCCGTTAAAAGCGATGCTCAGGCCAAGGATGCCCGTCAGATGCAGACTTGAATTTGCAAGCAATACCTTATTTTCAGGAAAAAATCATCATGCTGACCCTCTATCAATTCCCTATCTCCCATTACTGTGAAAAAGTGCGCTGGGCGCTCGATTACAAGAGGCTGGACTACCGGACCGTCAATCTCCTGCCCGGCCTGCACATGGCCAAGGCCACGAAGCTGAGCGGTACATCATCACTCCCTGTTCTGGTCCATGACGGCAGGATAATCAAGAATTCCAGCGATATTGTCGATTATCTGGATGCGCATTTTCCCGAATCGCCGCTGACGCCTGACAATCAGGCATTAAGGCAGGAAGCCATGGAATGGGAGAAATTTGCAGATGAACAGATAGGCATTATGGTCAGGGCGGTCTGTTATCATGTCTTGCTGGACCATCCGGACATGCTGATCCCGATATTTACCAACGGCGGCCCCTGGTATGGGCGCTTTGTCATGCCCTTCATATACCCGAAACTGAGCAGCGCCATGCGCAACAAGATGAAGCTCAATCAAAGCACTTCGCAGACAGCGCTTGAACAGCTCGATCGAGCGATCGACAAACTCGATGCGCACCTGCAGAACCGGAAATTCCTGGTCGGCGATTGCTTTACGCGGGCGGATCTGGCGGTCGCTTCATTGCTGGCGCCTTTGTGCAAAGCGGAAAAATACGGCGTCGATTGGCCGCAACGATTCCCCGAGCCGCTTGAGAAGATCAGCGAGAGCTATTCCGGGAAAACGGCCTGGGTCAAGCGCTTATATGCAGACTATCGGTGATTGGCAAGCGTCATGCCTCAACGGTCAATTTGAGGTAGAATTGCATCTTTCCAAGGCTATCTTGTCCATCGCTGCATCAACAATAAACTTATGAACAACTCCATCATCTATGCGCTTGATTTTGACGGCGTGATTTGCGACAGCGCGGTCGAAACCGCGATAACAGGCTGGAAATGCGCCGGCCAGATCTGGGATGACATGCCCGGCCCTGTACCGCCGCAATCCTTGATCGACCAGTTTCGCCGGGTACGGCCGATCATCGAAACCGGCTATGAAGCAATACTGGCCATGCGCCTTTTGCATCTGGGCGAAACGACGGATGCAATCTACAGCGATTACGCCGGCAAAACTCAGGCGCTGATGCAAGATGCGCAAGTGACTGTCAATGACCTGAAAAAACTGTTCGGCGAAACACGCGATGCCTGGATAGACTCGGCGCTGGCCGAGTGGGTCGACATGAATCCGCTATTCTCCGGCATCGGCGACAAACTGCGGCGGCTGGGGCAGCAGGGCCTCTGGTATATCATCACGACCAAGCAGGAGCGCTTCGTCAGACAGATACTGAAAGCCAATCAAGTTGATCTGCCCGACGCGCATATTTTCGGTCTCGACCGCAATATGAGCAAACAGGAGGTTTTGAAAGGATTACTGGAAAAACATCCGCAGCAGTCGATTCATTTTGTCGAGGACAGGCTGCCGACCCTGTTGAATGTGCAAAAAAACGATGAACTGGCCCGCATCAAGCTCATCTTTGCCTTATGGGGTTATAACACCGACGAAGACAAAGCCATCGCCGCCCAAAATCCCTTTGGTAACCAACTGCTGGAAGACTTTCTGGCATAGGCAACCTTGTAACTGATGTTATGCATGGGCCGTTTTTTATCCTGCTTGCCGCGCTGGCGGATAGGTTTTTCGTTCAACTCACGCACCTTGCCGCCTGAACGGTGATGCGCGTGTGTGGGTGCAAATTTACTTGTGCCCTTTGCGGGTATTCGCACTTAACCATCTTTAAAAAATAGCAGCGTTTCGGGTCGAATGAATTCGACCCTACAGTTTACCGTCGCACTGGCGGTATTTTTTAAACCTGTCTCAATTCAACTGATGCGTAACATCAGTTACTTTAATAAAGACCTACTCTTCCGGATAAAGGCCCGAACCGACGATATAGACATCCGCACCTGACTGGACCTTCCGCACGAAGGTCAGTTTGCGTGCGGGCGTATTCTGCCCGGGCTTGTACCAGTGAATATCCATCCAGACGCTGCCTTCTTTCATGGCGGCGGCGATTCCCTCCTCGATCACCGCATGTTCCTTCAGATCCCTGAGATTAATGAGGTTCCTCCCTTCCAGGCTGGGGAAGGCTGGATTCACCAACTCGGTGCCATCCGGAGCAACCACGAACACATAGGTGTTCATGAAGACGAAAGGACCTGTTTTATCGCGCAACTGTCCGAAGGCTTCTTGCCCTTGCTCGGAGATCAGGATGGCGGCGCGATTAACAACATCTTCGATGAAGGCCTTGTCCATCTGCATGTTGTAAATGCCGCAGCCGATAATGTGCGGCGTCCCGGATGGGAAATTCACGCGCTTCAGGAACGTGGACTTCCAGATCGGGAAGATATTCCGGGGCTTGGGGTGCATGTAGTGGATCCATCCTTCGCCTGAAGGATTACTGACCGCATTGAAGATCATCCAGCCGACAGGCCTGCCCAGGATGTCCTTCACCCCATGCATATTCTCCCCCTCGCCTTCCGGGTTGGCGGCATGAAACACTTGGGTTCCATCCATTGCCCAGGCAAAGAAATAGATATCATCATGGAGCCACTTGGATCCCTGCTTGCGGAATTCGGGATAAGCCTGCTCGCCCTGCATTTCGAAGACGGCCGCGCCCTCCCGCACCAGCTCCATCAGTTCCGCAGCAGTCATGGCTTTAACTGGAGCTGCTTTGGGCGCATCGGCTAAATAAACACCGCTCCCCACCATCACCCACTGGTCGCCGATTTGCGCTTTGGTCACGTAAGCCGATTTCTGCGTGGCAATACTTTCTCCCGGCTTGGGCCACATATAATCGACCCAGCCGGAACCTTGTGTCCGCACTATCTCGAGCATCTCGCGGATAAACTGTCTGCCTTGGGTATCTTTCCAATCCAGAAAGCTGCGCCCTTCCAGGTTCGGAAAAGGCGGGAGAGCGAGATTGACTCCATTTCTATCGAACACAAATATATACTCGTCCTTGGCGATGAAAGGACCGGCCGGATCATGGAAGAGCTTAAAAGCCGCCGCGCCATGCCGCTCGATTTGTTCGGCTGCATTTTGCACCGCATCCACGGCAAAAGACTTTTCCATGCGATCATTGTACATGCCGCTGCTGATAATATAACGTTTGCCGGACGGGGCTGTTGCCAGCCGCGCATAGGTGCTTTTCCACCGCGGCAGCAATCCGCCCGGTACAGGCCATTGGTAGTGATACCAGCCTTCCGGTTTATCGGGAACTGCCGTTGCGGCATCGATAAGTCCCTGGATAATCGGCTTTCCATTGATATCCTTCAATTCCAGCACATTCCTGCCTTCCAGCTCCGGATCGGGATGGACCAGCATGTTCCCTTCAGGGTCCAGCACAAAGACGTAGGTTTCTTCCCTCCGCCAGCGGCTGCCGGAGACGCGGAAATCACTAAATGCCGCTTCGCCTTTGCTGCGAACGGACTCTGCCGCGTCATTCACCAAGGCGACGAGTTCGCGTGTCTCCTCATATTCGTAAGACTGTTCGGAATGTGTGAGCATTTGAAGTTCCTCTGCTGTCAATGAGGTTCGCACCGCCAATTCTTGTTTCTTTGGAACTTCTCTGTCACTAAAAGGTTTCCGGTTTAAAAACAGGTACCGATGAAAGCATTTGATTTCAAAGTCCCTTCTGCTGAAATTTCACCCGTGCCTTGGCCTATTGTTGATCTGCCGCCCTCAACCGTGAGCCCATACCTTTTGTATGTTCAACAATTCCCCTCAACGAAAACCCGACTCTTCCCCCCGCCCTGTCTTTCAACCACAACCTTGGCGCCTATCCTTTCGACCAGTATCGGCACGTGCGAGATGATGCCGACTTTCCGGCCCAGGGCTTGCAGCGTGTCCAGGCTGGCGATGGCGATGTCGAGGGTCTCCGGGTCCAGGCTGCCGAAGCCTTCGTCGATGAACAGCGATTCGACCTGGGTCTTGTTCGAGGACAACGAGGCCAGGCCCAGCGCCAACGCCAGCGAGACCAGGAAGCTTTCGCCGCCGGACAGGCTGTGTACGCTGCGCACGTCGTCAGCCATGTCGCGGTCTATAATCTGCAGTTCCAGTTCGCTGCCCGGCACGCGCTGCAGCCGGTAGCGCCTGGCGAAGTCTTCCAGATGACGGTTGCTGTGCGCCAGCAGGGCTTCCAGAGTCAGGCTCTGGGCGAAGCTGCGGAATTTGGCACCGGATTTCGAGCCGATCAGCTCATTCAGGCTTTCCCATTGCTGCCAGCGCGCCTGCTGCTTGTCCAGCTCCGCTTTCAGCCGGCTGCCGGCGCTGATTTTCTTGTCGTCCTCGCGCAGCAGTATCAGTTTTTCTTCCTTCTGCGAATTTAATAGTTGCCGCTGTTGCCGCAATTCCTGGGCGATCTGCCTGGCGAGTTCCTCGGTCTCCAGCGGCGCATGGATCTCGTGCCGCTGTCTCTCGTCCGCTTTGTCTTTCAACAGTGCGGCCGATTCGTGCAGCGCCTTTTCCAGTGCCGCTCGGCTGGCTTTCTGCTCATTAAGCCAGGACTCGTCCTTTTCGAGCAGTTGTTTCAGGCCGTCCAGATCGATGCCCTGCCTTGCCAGCGCCTGGTTCAGCGCGGCCTGGGCCTTTTCCAGATTGCCGGCGCGCCGGTCGGTCTCGGCCTGCCAGTGCCTCTGGTTTTGCCGCTGTGTTGCCAGATCGGTTTCGGCCTGAACGGCGTCATTGCCGGCCTGCTCGTAGACGGTTCTGGCTGCCTGGACCTTGCGGTTCAACATCTGCTCGTGGCTGTCGACCGTCTCGCCATCGGCATCCGGCAACAAGGCATTGCGCTCTTCCGACAGTTTCTGTTTTTCTTCTGTCTTCAGTGCGATTTCGGCCTGCTTGGCCTGGCAGAGTTGCCGGCTCTGCTGCAGCGTCTGGGCAGCGAGCTCTTCTTCGCGATTGGCATCAGCCAGGGCCCGAGCGACTGTCTGTACATCCTGCTCCGCCTGCTGCCATTGACCGACCTGGGCGGCCAGACTTTGCCTGAACCGGTCGGCATCGCGCATCAGCTCGGACTGCCAGCCGTCGATCCGGGCGAACGGCGCCTGCAACAGCCCGGTCAGTGCGCTCAGTTGCGTTTCCGTTTCCTGAAGCTGGTCTGAAAAATGGTTCAGATTGGCTTTGCCTTCGACCAGCCGGCTGTCGAGCGCTGCCTGCCGTCCCATCAAGCTTTCCAGTTTCTGCTTGCCGGCGTCGAACAGAGCCTGAACCGTTTTGATCTGCTTTTGCAGTGCTATGGCTTGTTTTTCCTGCTGCTTGACCTGCTCCCACTCGGCCGTTAAATGTTCGGCCTGCTGTTCCAGCAGCGGTAAAAGCCCGGCATCGGCAAGGGCCAGTCCGGTTCTGTCAGGCAGGGCCAAAGCGTGCCACTCGTTATGGCAGTCCGCCAGTTTCTCCTGGGCCTGAGCCATTTGCTGTGTCAGCGCTAGCTTTTGTTCCTGTTTCTGGTCGATCAATTTTTGCAGCCCGGCGATCGATTCGATCAGTGCCACTTTTTCGCTTTCCAGTTCCCTGACTCTGGCCTGCTGCGCGTCTTCCAGCGGCGTATCGATACGGTCATGATCGCGCCAGGGATGCTCGAGCGCTCCGCAGACGGGACAGGGTTGGCCGGGCTGGAGTAGATCGCGGAATTCCTGGGCGTTTTTATGCGTGGCGGCCTGGATCAGGGCCAGAGATTTTCTGGCCTCTTCGAGCGCGATGGCATTGGCTGACTGTTGCCGGGTTGCCGTTTGCAGTTGCCCGGCCGCATCGGTCAGCGCCTGCCCGATGGCGGCCAGTTTATCGCTGTCCTGCGCCAGAGCCTGCTGCAGCGCCAGCGCTTCATGAGCCAGCTTCAGGCCAGCATTGACTTGTTCGCGTTTGATTTCCAGATCGTCTTTGGTCCGGTTCAGGTCCTCAAGCGAATATTGGCCGACCTGCTGTTTCAGCGGCTCCAGTGTTGCCTGTTGCTTGTCCTGTTCCTCTCGGCTTTCGATGATGGCTTTTTTGATTTCGGCCATCAGGCGTTCATCGCCATCGGCCGTGTCTTTGCAGGCCTTGAGTTTGACCTTGATCTCCGCCTTGCGTGCCGTCAGCATCTGGTAGCGTTCCAGCTCGCCTTGCCAGCGGTTCCATTCGGCCGCGACGGGTTTCAGCGCCTGATTTTCTTCCAGCCAGCTGTTGAGCTGTTGCTGCTGACCGTTTCTTTCGGCTTGTTGCGCCAGCAAGTCCTGGTGATGCGCTTGCGCGTTTGCCAGTTGTTCCTGCTGCCGGTCCTGTTCGGCACTCAAGGCATTGATATCGGCCTGCATGATGCCGATGCGTGTGTCCAATTCACGGGCTTTGAGCAATAACGGTTGGGCATCCTGCCGTTTTTTCTCGGCGGCCAGCAGGGCCTCGGAGGCAGCCGCTGCCTGTTTTTTGGCCGCATTCAGCTTGAGCTCGGCGGCTTCCTGCAATTCGCCGCCGGTTTCCAGTTTTTGCTGCGCGTCAAGGACTTCGGCCATTGCCGTTTCGTAGTGCGCCAGCAGGGGCTTAAGCGGCTGTGCGGCTTCAACTTTTTCGATCAGCAGGCGTTCGGGTTCGGCAGCGTCCCAGGCTTGCCGGCTGCTTCCAAAGGCCTCACCGGCCGCCTGTTCGGCCGCTTTCAGGCTGTTCAGCGCCGTATACCAGTCGAGGATTTGCTGATTGGCATTGATCGCTTTTTCCAGATTGTCCAGTAACGCGATGCATTGGTCGCGTTCCTGCTCCAGCGCTTGACGGTCGGGCTCGGCCAGCGGCATCTGGCCCTGCAGCTGTTCTTCGATGCGCTTGAGCGCTTCTTTCTCCTGCTTGGCGCGTTCGAAGGCCTCGATCGACAGCACTGAATAGATATCGGTGCCGGTGATGCGCTCGAGCAGATTGGAGCGGTCGTCCTTTCTGGCTTTCAGGAAGGCGGCGAAATCGCCCTGCGCCAGCAGGACCGAACGCCGGAACTGGTCGAAATTAAGGTCGATCTTTTCGCTGATCGCTTCCAGCGTGCTCTTTTTGCCCTGCCCTATGCGCTGACCGCTGGCGATATGGGTCAGCGTGATATCCTGCGCCTGCAGCCGGCCGGTCGCCTTGCCGCGCGCCTTGCTGACTTCCCAGCGCGCCCGGTAGGCTTGTTTGTCCTTGCCGATGAAATCGACTTCGGCAAACCCCGAGGCCGTGCCGCGCCGCAGGATCGAGCGCACGTCATTGCTGGTCACGCGCAGGTTTTCATCCTCGCCCCTGTGTCCGACCGCAAAGCCATGCCCGTCCGGCAGGCGCGGTATTTTGTCGTACAATGCCAGGCACAAGGCGTCCAGTATCGTGCTCTTGCCGGCGCCGGTCTGGCCGGTGATGGCGAACAGGCCAGTCTGCGCGAGCGGGCCGTCGTCCAGTGAAATCTCGAACGCGTCGGCCAGGCTGGCCAGGTTTTTGCCGCGGATCGCCAAAATACGCATCAGTCGCCTCCCTGCACGCTTTCGACCAGTTCGCTGAACAGCGCCGTCAAGGCTTCCGGCGCGTCCTGGTCGTAGCGGTTCTGGTAGCAGCGCTGGAAAACGTCCAGCGGCTGCAGTTCTTCCAGCCGCTGTTCGATGTCGATATCGGCCAGACTGTGCTGACTGCCGCGGTAGGCCGTCGATATTTTCAGCAGGCGCAGCGGCAGTCCGGCGATGGCTTCCTCGATCTGCTGGCGCAGGCCCGGTTCCGGCTTGTCAAGCCGGATTCTCAGTTCCACGAACGGGGTTCGCTCGACCGGCAGGCTGCGGTCGAGCTCCAGACTTTTCAGTTGCGCGATCACGTCAGGCAGCGCGGCGAAATCGTTGCCGTCGGGAATCCGGATCAT
Organism: Methylobacter sp. BlB1; assembly: GCF_015476545.1. GTDB lineage: Bacteria > Pseudomonadota > Gammaproteobacteria > Methylococcales > Methylomonadaceae > Methylobacter. The sequence continues at coordinate 53,479 of NZ_JADMKV010000004.1, forward strand.
CTCGACGCTGCGCGGAATTTGAACGGCGATCGTTTCCTCTTGACCGTCCCCGATATCGACCTGCAGCACCTGATGCCGATAGCCGGCTTCATCAAATGACAGCGGAATCGGCGAGCCGCTGTAGCGGATATGCTCGTGCGGACCGACTTTTTGCGCCAGATGCAGATGGCCCAGAGCCACATAGGCGATGTCGCCGGGGAAAATATCGGCTGGCAGCGCGTGCTGATTGCCGCCCAGGATCTTGCGCTCGCTCAGTTCCGACACGCAGCCGTTCACCATGTAGCAATGGCCGGTCAGGATCAGACGTTCGCCGTTATCGGCCTTTTGCTGAAGGGCTTCGAATAATTGCCCATACAGGTCTTTAACACCGGCAATCAACGGATCATCAGCCCCGTCATTGTTAGGCAGGTCGGCATTGCGCAGAAACGGCATGGCGCCGCACCAGACTTTGACAGCGCCCTGGGCATCGGTCAGCGGCACGATCAGGCGCTGCCAATCGATTTTGCCGTCTTGCTTGCGCACCAGACCGCCGACGACATGCACGCCCAGCGCCTTCAGTATCGGGGACGGCGCATCGAGCCGGCTGGCCGAGTCGTGATTGCCGCCGATCAGCACGATATCCAGATGGGGCTGCTGCGTTCTGGCCTTGACCAGAAACTCATAAAGCTGCGCCTGGGCTGCGGCCGAGGGATTGGCCGTATCGAAGATGTCGCCGGCGATAATCAGCGCATCGGCCTGCCTGTCCTGCAGAGTCTGCAGCAGCCAGTTCAGGAACTGCTGGTGTTCGAAATGGCGCGAAACGCCATGCAGATGATGGCCGAGATGCCAATCCGCCGTATGGAAAATTCTTAGCATGTCTGTCCTTGATGTTGCCGGCTCAATAGGTTTTCATGAGACCGTCCAGCGTCAGGCCGCAACTGGGCACGAACGCCTGCATGAAGAATATGACTTCGGGCTGATCGGATTCTGCGATGGTTTTGGCCAGCTGCGCCGCGGCCATCTCGAATTCGGCATTGCCGGCTTTCAGCTCGGCCTGGCATTTGAGATAGGCCGAAATCTTGTCGGCGGCCTTGATGATGCGCACATGCTCCTCCGGCATGCGGTCATGATGAATCAGCACCTGAAAATCGGCCTGCAGTTCCGCCGGCAACAGGTTCAGCAGTTCCTTCTCGGCCTGTTTTTCAATCTGCTTGTAGGCCAAGCTGATTTCCTCGGAATGGTATTTGATCGGCGTCGGCAGATCGCCCGTGATCACTTCGGTGATATCGTGATACAAGGCCGCGGCGGCGACGGCGTTGGCATCGACATTGCCGCCGTAATAGCGGTTTTTGATCAAGGCCAGCGTATGCGCGATGACGGAGACTTCCCAGCTGTGCTCCATGACGTTCTCGTCATGGGCGTTGCGCTTGAGTCCCCAGCGCTTGATCCAGCGCAGCCTTGACAGGTAGGCGTAAAAACTGCTCGTTATCGTTGTTTCTTTCTTCGTTTTCATACGGATAGCCATAGCAATCGGTTTTTGCCGCACATGATACTGAATATGAGCCTTTTTTGCTGCATTGTCATCGCGGCGGTGCGATTCGATAGTTGTTATAATGCCGCCCAGCTCTCAACTATTTGAAAAACATCATGCTTATTCAGTGGTATCCCGGCCATATGCACAAGGCCAGCAAAGAGATCAAGCACATCCTGCCGCAGGTTGACCTGATCATTGAAATTCTGGACGCGCGCATTCCGTTCAGCAGCGAGAACCCGATGCTGAAAGCGCTGCGGGGCGACAAGCCCTGCATCAAGGTGCTCAGCAAAAGCGACCTCGCCGACCCTGACTTGACGCAGGCGTGGCAGGCTTATCTGGAGCAGGAAAAAGGTGTTAAGACCTTGGCATTGACCATCGAGCAGCCCGAAAAAATGCGCCAGATCGCCGATCTGTGCCACAAGATGCTGCCCGGCAAGGACAGCAGCGGCCGGCTGATACAGGCCCTGATCGTGGGCATACCGAATGTCGGCAAGTCCACGCTGATCAACATACTGGCCGGCCGGACCATCGCCAAGACCGGCAACGAACCGGCCATCACCAAAACCCAGCAACGCATCGATATCGGCAACGGCATCGTCCTGTGGGATACTCCCGGCGTGCTCTGGCCCAATGTCGAAAACCGGAACAGCGGCTACCGGCTGGCGACCACGGGCGCGATCAAGGACACGGCCATCAACCATGAGCATATCGCCTTTTTCGCGGCCGAGTATCTGTTAAAGCATTATCCCGATTTGCTGAAAGCCCGTTTTCAGATCGAGCAACTGCCGGACGGCGAGCAGGAACTTATGGAGACTATCGGCAGAAATCGAGGCTGCCTGCGTGCGGGCGGACGCGTGGACATGGATAAGGTCGCCAAGCTGCTATTGTCCGAACTGCGCGCCGGCACGATCGGCCGCATCAGCCTGGAAACGCCGGCCATGATGGAGCAGGAACTGGCCGAACTGGCTGTCATCCGCGAACAGAAAGCGGCAAAAAAACTGGCCAGGAAGCAGAAGTGGAAGGATTCGAAGTAAGCTGTTCCTCGATGATTTATCAATGACTGCGGAGCGCCCTTGTGAGCGACGCTCCGGCCAACGTCCTCGCTGCCCCTGCCGCGCCGTCCGGGCGTTCTAGCCCGCATAGGCATGGGTGACCTTAAAAGCGCCAGTGCCCGGCGCGACAAATGTATAACAACCATTAATAAAATTCCGACAAGCCAGACACCAGGCGAATAACCCGCAGGGCCATGAACCGCATGGCCTTCCAGTCCGGATGTTAGACCGCCAATAAATCGATTTTTGATGACCATTTTATGGTTATTAAGGTTTGGATATGGTAGATATACGGAAACTTTATAATCTTGTTAGGCGTTGCAAGTGGTCGGCAGCACTCCTGGCGCGGGACGGACGATAAAGGAGCACCCTATGCACATCAAGACCTGGCACGCAGTCCTTTTTCTGGCCTTAATGAGCTGCGCCCTGGTGATCGTGGAACTTCCCCAGGCCACCTGGCTGACTTCGGCCGCTTTCAGCCTGGCCTTCGGGGAGGCGGCGGTGGCGTTGATGGGCGCCGCAGCCCTATTGGGCGGCCGCTGGAAAAGCGTCGAATCGCTGTTCGGCGGGCTCGACCGCGTTTATCTGACGCACAAATGGCTGGGCATCTGGGCGTTAGCTTTTGCGTCGTTTCATTTCGTGTTCAAGGCCAATCTGGAAGCCTGGCAAACCGCCTCGATCCTCTCGCTTCCCCCTTACTACACCCGCCTGGTGCGGCAGCTGAGCTTCATCGCCCTGATGCTGATCGTCATGCTGGCATTGAACCGGAAGATTCCTTACAGCGTCTGGCGCTGGTGGCACAAGCTGTCCGGACCGCTGTTCCTGATCGTCGTCCTGCACTGGCTGAGCTTCAAATCGCCTATCGCCATCGACAGTCCCGCCGGCATATGGCTGGCCGCGCTATCGGCATTGGGCGTTGCCGCCGCCGGCTACAAGCTGCTGCTCTATCCGTTTCTGGCTAACCACGCCGAGTACCGCATCGTCGAGGCGAACGCCGGTGCCAATGCGCTGCACCTGGAGCTTGCGCCGGTGAAGCGGGCTCTTTCGTTCGAGCCAGGACAGTTCGGCTTCATCCGGATGAAGGAAGACGGCCTGCGCGAACCGCACCCCTTTACGATCGCAAGCCGTAGCGAGCCGGACGGTCATGTGCATTTCGTGATCCGCGCCCTCGGCGACTATACCCACAGGCTGGTAAAGGAAGCGCGCGCGGACATGTATGCGGACATCTACGCGCCGTACGGGCGTTTCAGGCGTCCGCCGGCCGCGAAACGGGAAGTCTGGATCGGGGGCGGCGTCGGCATCTCGCCGTTCATTGCCTGGCTGACGGATGAATCGGCGAAAAATTTAGACAAGGTCACCCTGTTCTATTTCTTCACGCCAGGGCGCGAGTTTCCCAGCGCCGAGGTGCTGGACGATCTGGCCCGCCAGTACGGCGCGGAATTCATACCCGTATCGACCGGTCCGTCGAGCCCGGAATTCGTCAAACGGTTTGGCGAAATCGCCCGAAATGCGGGTCCCGCGGCGGTGGATATCAGCTTTTGTGGCCCCAAAGGCCTTTTGAAGCGCATCCAGGCGCTGATGCGCGAAAACAAAATACCGGACGCGAACCTCCGGTATGAGTACTTTGAATTCCGATGACAGGCCGCAACCCAGATCAACCCGGCATATTCAAAGCTATCAGCCGCGCCCTGCTTCGCCTGGCGTATGGCGCTGCCGCGGCGCTATCCGGCGGCTGCACGGGGATCCAGTCCGCTTTTTCGGCTTTCGGCATCGAGGCGGAATCAACCCGCGCCCTCACCTGGGGCATGACCGCCGCCGCCACCGTGATCACGATCGGCGTGTTGTGGCTCGCGTGGCATGCCGCGCGCGCACCGGCCGGCCGGCTCGATCATCAGGGCGGAATGCGCGTGATCCTCTGGCTGGGCGCTATCGGCCCGACTGTGCTCCTTACGGCGCTGCTGGTGTCCTCGCTGACGAAAATGCGGACCCTGCCGACGGGTGCCGATGATCTCAAAATCGCCGTCGACGGCGAACAGTTCTGGTGGCGCGCGCGCTATCTGCCGGCCGGCGGCCAGCCCGTGGAAACGGCCAACGAAATCCGCGTGCCCGTAGGACACACCGTAACCTTTGCTCTGACGAGTCCGGACGTCATCCACAGCTTCTGGATACCGGGCCTGGCCGGCAAGGTGGACATGATTCCGGGCCGCACCAACGATCTGGTCGTGCGCGCCACCCGGACAGGCGTCTATCGCGGCGCCTGCGCGGAATTTTGCGGACTGAGCCATGCCCGCATGGCGTTCGACGTGGTGGCGATGGCGCCCGCCGATTTCGACCGCTGGCTGGCCGGCGCGGCGCGCCCGGCAGCCGGTATCGACAGTCCGGGCCGGCACTTGTTCGAGGAATACGGCTGCGGCGGCTGCCATACCATCCGCGGCCATGCCGAAGACAGCACGATCGGGCCCGATCTCACTCACGTCGGATCGCGCCTATCCCTGGGCGCCGGCACGCTGCCGATGACCCGCGACGCTCTCAGCCGCTTCATACGCGACCCAGCCTCGGTGAAACCCGGCGCCCTGATGCCGAGCTTCAAGGACATGCCCGGCAAGGACGCGGACGCGATTTCCAGTTATCTTGCGGAGCTTCGTTAAATGTCCGTCGCAGCGAACACTCAACCCGATCAGAACGACCCGGCCGTCCGCGCCGCGCAGGAAGAGCGGCTGCGCGCCGTATGGAGCCCGCCCAGGGGCTTGTTCCTGCGCTGGACCGATACCAACAACAATGCGGTCGGCATCTGGTACACCCTCACCGCCTTCGGGATGCTGCTGTTCGCGGGCGTGCTGGCGCTGATCATGCGCGCCCAGCTCGCCGTGCCCGAAAACGACCTCGTTTCCGCGTCGACGTTCAATCAACTGTTCACGCTGCACGGCTCGATGATGATGTTCCTGTTCGCGGTACCGATGTTCGAGGCGGTCTCGGTGCTGATCCTGCCGCAGCTGCTGGGCGCGCGCGACCTGCCTTTTCCGCGCCTGTCCGCTTTCGGCTACTGGAGCTTCCTGATCGGCGGCGTATTCGTGGCCGGTTCGATTTTCTTCGACGCCGCGCCGGACGGCGGCTGGTTCATGTACCCGCCGCTGTCTACCGAGCCTTCGACCGCGGGCATCGGCGCGGACATTTGGATGCTGGGCCTGTCCTTCATCGAGGTGTCGTCGATCGCCGCCGCGGTCGAGCTGATCGTGGGCGTGCTGAAATGCCGGCCGCCGGGCATGCGGCTAAACCTGATGCCGCTCTATGCCTGGTACATTCTCGTGGTGGCGGTGATGATCCTGTTCGCCTTCCCACCGCTGATCGCCGGCGACATCCTGTTCGAAATGGAGCGCCTGCTCGACTGGCCTTTCTTCGATGCGAAGCGCGGCGGCGACCCTTTGCTCTGGCAGCATTTGTTCTGGATTTTCGGCCATCCGGAGGTCTATATCATCTTCCTGCCCTCGATCGCGATTTTCGCGATGGTGATCCCGACCTTCGCGCAGCGCCATCTGCTCGGCTATCCCTGGATCGTGCTGGCGGCGGTCGGCACCGGTTTCCTGAGCTTCGGCCTGTGGGTGCACCATATGTTCGCCACCGGCATGCCGAACATCAGCCTCGGCTTCTTCTCGGCCGCGTCGGAGGCCGTGGCGATTCCGACCGCCGTGCAGATCTTCGTGTTCATCGCCACTATATGGGCGGGCCGCGTCGTCTGGTCGACGCCGATGCTCTACGGAGCGGGCTCGCTGGCGATCTTCGTGATCGGCGGGCTGACCGGCGTGATGGTGGCGGCGGCGCCGTTCGACTGGCAGGCGCACGACACCTATTTCGTCGTCGCCCATCTCCATTACGTCCTGATCGGCGGCTCGGTGCTGCCGCTGTTCGCCGGCCTGTATTATTACTGGCCACTGGTGACCGCCAAGAAACTGTCCGACCGCCTCGGCCGCATCGCCTTCTGGATGATGTTCGTCGGCTTCAATCTCGGCTTCTTTCCGATGCACATTTCCGGGCTGATGGGCATGCCACGCCGGGTCTACACTTATTCGGAGGCGCTCGGCGTCGGTACGCTCAACCTCCTGTCCACGCTCGGCGCCTTTCTGTTCGCGGCGGGCGTTGCCGTGGTGGTGGTCGATCTTTGCCTCTCGCCCCGGCGGCCGCGCGTCCCGCGCAACCCCTGGAATGCGGGCACGCTCGAATGGCTGGAGTTTTCGCAGCAGGAAAACTGGGGCGTTCGCTCGGTGCCGCTGATCGAGAGCCGCTATCCGCTCTGGGACCAGCCCGGTTTTCTCAGGCAGGTCGACGAGGGCCGCTACTTCCTGCCCGATGCCGAGGAAGGCTATCGCGAGCTGATGATCACCTCGGTTCTCGATGGGCGCCCGCTCCAGGTCGCGCGGATCGGCGGACCCACGCCCATTCCCATGCTGGCGGCGATCGCGCTCGGCGGCGTCTTCATCCTGACCACCTATCACCTCTACTGGAGCGCGTTGGCAAGCGGACTGGCCGCCCTGGCCGTGATCCTGTGGTGGCTCTGGACGGGGACTAGCCTCATCCCCGAAAAGCCCGAGAAGCACGCCGGCCTCGGCGTCGTGCTGCCGCTCTATGCGTCCGGCCCCGCTTCATCGGGCTGGTGGGCCATGTTCATCACCATGATCGGCGATGCGACGGCCTTCGCCGGCCTGATTTTCGGCTATTTCTTCTTCTGGACAGTGCATGCCGATTTCCCGCCTGAACCGCTGCCCGGCCAGGCCGGGCCCGGGGCGTATTGGCCGATGGTTGCGCTTGCCTTGATTCTGGCCGGGTGGGTACTGACCATCGCCGCGCGCGAAACCAATGCGCGCGGCCGGGTCGGGCTTGCCCGCGCCGCACTGGCCGTAGCGGCCGCGGCGACCGGCACCGGCGGACTGGCGGGGCTGGCCGGGCCATGGCGCGCCGGACTCGATCCCGCGCTGCATGTCTATCCGGCGATCGTCTGGGTGCTAGTCATCTGGACCGCGGTCCATGCGGCGTTTGGCGTCGTCATGCAACTTTTCGCGCTGGCCCGCAGTCTCGTGGGGCGTATGACCCCGGTTTATGACGGTGATGTGCGCAATATCACCGTCTACGGGCATTTCCTGGCGTTGAGCGCGCTCATCACGTTTCTGGTGATCGGTTTTTTCCCGAGGTTGGCATGATTCGCAAACTCCACAAACTCGCGCAACGATTGAAATCGTCTTTATGGATGCTGGTCGTACCGCCCACGGTCTGGGCGCTGCATTTTCTGTTCTCCTACGTTTACGCCGCCGTCCGCTGCGCCAAGAGCGGGTCGGCCGAGGTCATCGTCGACATCCGCACCGGCATCGCCGCCGCGACCGTTGTGGCGCTGCTGTTGGTCGTGGCTTTTGGCTATATCGCCTGGGCCCAATCGCGAATTCAGGGCGATCTGCCGCCGTATCAGGACAGCACCGACGAGGACCGGTTGCGTTTCCTCGCCGTATCGACGCTGCTGCTGGCGGGCTTAAGCTTTGTCGCCATCCTGTTCACGGCCCTGTCGGCTTTCGTCTTTGAGGATTGCAGATGAGACGCCCGGCTTTCGTCGCCGGCGTTGCCGTGCTTGCGGCGGCTTGGGCCACCGCCGCGTCGGACCATGGCATGACCGCGCATATGGCGGCGCACATGGCGGCCGTGGCGGCCGCGGCCCCGCTCATGGCGTTGGGGCTCGCCGGTACGCGGGCCGATCCTGCTTCGCGCTGGCCGCGGGTTGTCGCGCCTTTGCCGATGTCGCTGCTCGAACTGCTTGTCGTCTGGGGCTGGCATTGGCCGGCCGCGCGCGCCTTTGCCGCGGGCAGCGCGATCGGTCTGGCGCTGGAACAGACGATGTTTCTGGCCGCCGGCCTGCTGCTGTGGAGTGCCTGCCTGGAAACACGCGCCGCCGGCATTGTCGCGCTGCTGCTGACCACGATGCACATGACGCTGCTGGGGACGCTCATAACCCTGGCCCCGCGCACGCTGTTCGGCACGACCGGCTTTACCGGCTTCGGTGTCACGCTGTCGCCGGTCGCCGATCAGCAGCTGGGCGGCGTCATCATGCTGCTGGTAGGCGGCGGCAGCTATCTGTTCGGCGGACTGGCGCTGCTTTTCGGTCTGCTGCGGAGCAATCGCCCGGCGGGGGCGCGGCAATGGTCCTGAAGATTACCTGGAAGCGGGCGCTTGCCGCGGCGGCGGCGCTGTTCATGCTCGCCCTGGCGATCGCCTGGTCGGGCGTTCTCAACATCGGTGCCTCGACCGGCCATTGGGCGATCACCGACTGGTTTCTCCACTGGTCGATGCGCAACACGGTCCGCACCTATGCCGCGCTGACAGTGGACGAGCCCGCGGCCGACGCCGGCGGCCTGACCTCCGCCGCCGGCCACTACGCCGCCAATTGTGCCTTCTGTCACGGCGCGCCGGGCGAACAGCCGGCCCGGGTCATGAAAGACGCGACACCGGCGGCGCCCGACCTGGCCGCGACCGCTCATTCCTGGACCGACCGGCAGCTTTTTTGGATCGTGAAGCATGGCGTGAAGTTTACCGCCATGCCCGCCTGGCCCGCGCTGGACCGGGATGACGAAATCCGCCGCATGACCGCCTTCGTGCAGCGGCTGCCGGGCATGACGCCGGCCGAATATCGCGCGCTCGCCTATGGACCCGACGGGCGCGTCGCCGGCGGCAAGCCGATACGGTTGGAAGATGCCTTACCCGACTGCGAGCGCTGCCATGCTGACGACGGGCGCGGCCAGCCCGACATTCCGATATTAGCCGGACAACAACCAGCCTACCTGTCGGCGGCGCTCCGCGCCTACGCGGCGGGCAGGCGATCCAGCGGCGTGATGGGAGCGGCCGCCGCCCGGCTGGACCCCGATCTCATGCAGGCGCTGGCGAAGCATTACGCCGGGCTTCCTGGAGGGCTGACCAAAGCCAAGACTGCCGCTGCCGCCGACCCGACGGCGGATGACCGGCTGGCCGAACGCATCTTCGCAAACGGTTTGAGGGAAGCCAATCTGCCGCCCTGCTCCAGATGCCACGCACCGGGCAAACGCCCGGACTATCCGACGCTGGCCGGCCAGAAGCCGGAGTATCTCGCCGCCCGGCTCCGCCGATGGCGCGGGGACGGAACCATCGTCGATGCGCGCAAGCCGAATTTGCTCATGCCGGTGATCGCGCGCCGCATTCCCGAACGCATGATCGAACCCCTGGCTCGCTTTTTCGCGCGGCAGAGCGCCGTGCCCAATTCCGCAGCAACAGAACGATGAACACGTCATGGGAGTTATTATGAATTGGCAGACACAACCACCACGCAACAGCGACTCGGCACCCGACAGCCCAAACCGGCCTGAAGACGGCCAGCCGGAGAAACCGAAGGGCATTGGACAAATGAACATTCCGCCGCGCAAGACCTGGATGACATTCCTGGCCATCCTGCTCATCAACTACCTGCTGATGAGGATTATCTTTCCGGAAGCCGGCGAGTCTGTCACCATCCCTTATACCACCTTCAAGGAAGAGGTCGCGAGGGGCAACGTCAAGGCGATTTACAGCCACGGGACGAGCATCGAAGGCCGCTTTGTTGCGCCGGTTACCTGGCCGCCCGAAGGCGAAGACGAGACGGCCTCCGGCTCACGGCGCCCTCGACAACCCGAGCCCGGAACGGCGGACACCTTCACGACTGAACTGCCCGCGTTCGTGGACCCCGGACTGGAGGCGTTCCTGATCGACCGCAAGGTCGAGATCAGCGCGGTGCCTATCCGGGAGGGCGGCTTCTGGGCCACGCTCCTGTTCGGCTTCGGCCCTGCGCTGCTGATCATCCTGTTTTATGTATGGCTCTACCGTCGAGCCTCGCAGCAGGGTGGCATGGGCGGCATGGGCGGGCTCATGGGCATCGGCAGGAGCAAGGCGCGCCTCTACGACCAGACGGCGGGCACAAAAGTCACCTTCGACGATGTGGCCGGCATCGACGAAGCCGAGAACGAACTGGTCGAGATCGTGGATTTTCTGAAGTCCCCGGATAAATACACCCGTCTGGGCGGGAGCGCGCCGAAAGGCGTGCTGCTGGTCGGCGCGCCGGGAACCGGTAAGACCCTGCTGGCGAAGGCCGTCGCCGGGGAAGCCGGCGTGCCGTTCTTCTCGATGAGCGCCGCCGAGTTCGTGGAGATGATCGTCGGCGTGGGCGCGGCGCGCGTGCGGGATCTGTTCAAACAGGCGCGCGAGCATGCGCCGGCGATCATCTTCATCGACGAGATCGACGCCATAGGCCGCGCACGGGGACAGGTGGCGATCGGCGGTGCCAGCGAACACGAGCAGACGCTGCAGCAGATCCTCACCGAGATGGACGGTTTCTCCGGCCGCGAAGGCATCATCGTGCTGGCCGCGACCAACCAGCCCGAGGTACTGGACCGGGCGCTGCTCCGGCCCGGGCGCTTCGACCGGCGCGTGGTGGTGAACCTGCCGGACAAGACCGGCCGCGAGGCGATTCTCAAGGTCCACACCCGCCAGGTGCCGCTCGCCGGCGACGTCAGCCTGGGCGAACTTGCCGCGACGACGCCCGGCCTCTCGGGCGCCGACCTGAAAAACCTGGTCAACGAGGCGGCGCTGCTGGCGGCGCGCCGCGAGCGGAACGAGGTTTTTCAGCAGGACTTCCTGGACGCGCTGGAAAAGATCGTGCTCGGCCCCGAGCGCCCGCTGCTCCTGAGCCGCGCGGACAAGGAGCGCATCGCCTATCACGAGAGCGGACACGCCATCCTCGGACTGGTCGTGCCCGACGCCGATCCGGTGCACCGGGTCTCGATCGTGCCGCGCGGGCAGGCGCTCGGAGTGACCTATCAGCGTCCCCAGGCGGACCGTTACAACTATCCCGAAGCTTACCTGCGCGCAAAAATTGTCGGCATGCTGGGCGGGCGCGCGGCCGAGGAAATCGTGTACGGCACCCGGACCACCGGCGCCGAGAACGACATCGAGCAGGCCACCCAGCTGGCCCGCAACATGGTCACGCGCTGGGGCATGAGCGACGAGCTCGGGATGGTGCAGCTCGCGCCCCGCGAAAATCCCTACCTGAGTCCCATCGGTGGATACGGCGGCGCCAGGCCTTTCAGCGATGAGACCGCCCGCGTCATCGACGCCGAGGTGCAAAAAATCATCGACGAGAGCCACGCGCAAGCGACAAGTCTCTTGAAGGCGCATCGCCGGGAACTCGACGCGCTGGTCGAAGCCCTGCTCGCGCGTGAGACACTTAATGAGCAGGAAATCCTGGAAGTCACCGGACTGCCTCCCGCGCCCTCCGTGGAAAACCGGCCCTTGCCGGTTGCCGATGAAAACAAATGAGTGCACGCCTTTTCCGGAGCCTGGGGCCGCGTCGACAACGCGGTTTTGCAGGAGCGCGATGGGCCGGCACGATGCGCTATGCGCGGCGGTGCCGAGTTCGGTGCTGTGGCTGCGCGAGTTGAGCAAGCTGTTCACGTACGCGGGAAGACGAATATCGCGGCCGCCGCGGCCAAAAAGCGCTAGAGCGAAACTATTGCGCTGGTTGGGTTTCTTGAACGGGCACGAGAAGGCCGAAAAAGGTTGTGTGCGAATAAATTTGCACCTACAAAAGTGCGCGCTAGGAATGAGGACGACGCGTTGCGGCTCGCAAATGCGACCGATTACGGGTTCTCAAGCGCTGCTTATTGCGGCGACCTGGAGCGCGGTGTGCGCTTTGCGCAAGCGGTCGAGGCCGGCATGACCTGCGTCAACGACACGTCGTTGGGCGACGAGGCTCATGCGGCGTTTGGCGGCGAAAAAACTCCGGCATCGGACTGTTTGGCTGCGAGTGGATTATCGATGAATTCACTTCCACGCACTGGATTTCGGTGCAGCATACGCCGCGAGCCTATCCGTTCTGAATGCTGGCGCAGGATAACCTATGTCTTTCCGTTAACCTTCCATTATCCATAAGGAGCACGACATGCCCTCATCGATGACCCGTCAAGGCGTGCAGCGGACTTTCAAAGCCTGCGCCGTTCTTTCTCTCGCTTTGCTCTCGGCTTCTGCCTTCGCCAAAGACGGCGGCACTTGGGAAAGCGGGGAAGATGTCTACGCCAAGGTCTGCGGTTATTGTCATGACGTCGGGGTCGGCCCGGCGATCAAGGGCCGGCACTTGACGCCCGGGTATATCAGCGCCTGGGTCCGCCACGGCTGGGGGGCGATGCCGTCCTTTTCGGCCTCTTTTATTGATGATAAGGCTTTGCAGGACGTCGCCGATTATCTGTCCAAGCCCGCAGCACAGCAGAAATGAGGAGTCTGCCATGAATGTCTCGCGCCGCTTCATTCTCAAAGGTATCGCCCTGGGCGGTCTCGCCGGCATGACCCTGGGGCGCTGGAGCCTGTCCCTGGCCAATAACGCGGTCAGTGCCCAGGCCCAATCGACACTCCCCCTCCTGGTGCTGGTCAGCGGCGAAGCCGAACAGTCGGCTTTCCTTCGGGGCATCGCCGCGGCATTGCCGGACAAACGCCCGTGGGTGCAACGCACGGATCTCGGCATGGGCTTCGTGCAGGATTTCACCCGGCTGCTGCGCTCCGGGCCGCCGATCCGGATCATCGGTCTGGTCGATGACGCCAGCGCCGCGCTGATCGTCGAGCTGGCGCGTGCCTCGGACGCCCGTTTGCCGTGGCTGGGGTATCATTCGGCCAGTCCTGGACAATCCCGTCATCGCCTGCTCGGCGGCCAGGCGTCTTCTGAACTGGCGGCCCGGCTCGACTCGCGGCAGTGGACCGCGATCCTCGGTCTCGCCCTTGCCTCGCGGGGTTCCGCGCCCACGGGTCTGGCACCGCCGGCCGATGCCGCGCAGTCACCTTTGACCGGGCATTTCGTTTCTTTCGCGATCGAGACTTGAAGGAGTCCACCCCATGACCGAACCAAACCAGGCCATACTTCCGCGCGGAGTTGTGCAGCAAGAGTTTCAAAAAGCCATCGAGAAGTTCCGTAAACTGCTCGGTGCCGGGAACGTCCTGGACCAGGACGAGCAGCTCGTGCCCTACATGAAGATCATGATGCCGGTGGAGGAATCCAGGCATGCGCCTTCCGCCGCGCTGATCGCCACTAACGTGGAACAGGTGCAGGGCGTCGTGGCGATCTGCAACGAGCACAAGATCCCGGTGTGGACTGTGTCCACCGGCCACAACCTGGGCTACGGCTCGTCCGCGCCCCACCACCGGGGGCAGGTGATATTGGACCTGAAGAAGATGAACAAGATCATCGATGTCGATCCGGAGTTGTGCACCGCCCTGGTCGAGCCGGGCGTGACCTACCAGCAACTGGTCGATTACATCAAGGAAAAAGGCTACAAACTATGGGTCGATCCGCCGGCGCCGTCAGCCATCGTAGGTCCCGTCGGCAATACCCTGGACCGCGGCGTGGGCTACACGCCCTACGCCGAGCACTTCCTGTTCCAGTGCGGCATGGAAGTGGTGCTGGCCAATGGCAAAGTGCTGCGCACGGCCATGGGCGGCGTCAAGGGCTCCAATACCTGGCAGGTGTTCAAATGGGGCTACGGCCCTTATCTGGACGGCATCTTCACGCAGTCCAATTTCGGCATCGTGACCAAGATGGGCCTCTGGCTGATGCCGCAGCCGGATGTCTTCAAGCCGTTTGCGGTCAAGTATCAGAAGGACGAGGACATAGCGGACCTGGTGGAGCTGTTCCGCCCATTGAGCATCAACGGCATCATTCCCAACGGCGTGGTGTTCGTCGGCACGCTCTACGAGGCCAGCGCCACTGTGCGCCGCTCCGACTACACCACGGACAAAGGTGCGACCTCAAAAGAGACCATCCAACGCATCCGCGACGAGCGCAAGATCGGGGCCTGGACCGTCTATGGCGCCCTGTACGGCACGCAGGCGCATGTCGACATCAACTGGAAGATCGTCACCGAACTGGTTCAGGAATCCGGCAAGGGCGAGATCGTCACCGAGGAGCAGGCCGGCAGTGACCCGGCGTTCAAGTATCGGGCGGACCTCATGCGCGGCAACATGACCCTGACCGAATTCGGTCTGTACAACTGGCGTGGCGGCGGCGGTTCCATGTGGTTTGCGCCGGTGAGCCAGGCCAGGGGCTCGGAGACGCTCAAGCAGGTCGAGCTGGCGACCCAAATTCTCAACAAGCACGGTCTGGATTATGTCGGCGAGTTCATCGTCACTCAGCGCGCCATGCACCATATCATCGATGTGCTGTTCAATCGTACCGATGAAGAGGAGATGAAACGCGCCCACGACTGCTTCGCCGAACTGCTGGACGAGTTCGAAAAAAATGGCTACGGCGTCTATCGGGTAAATACCGCGTTCATGAACCGCGTCGCCGACAGCTATGGGCCGGTGCAGCGCGAAATCAACAAGACTCTCAAGCGCGCGCTCGATCCGAACAATATCCTGGCGCCGGGCAAATCGGGTATCGACCTGGACACGTAAGCGGCAAATCATGATGGCGATTCTGTCGCATTAACCGAAAAAATGTGGATTTCTGTCCCAGTAAGCAGCTTCGGGCCAAGTATGCTGCGTTTCAGGTGGCATCCAAGTCCTCTTGTTTTTTGGCCGTTGTCAGTTGCAGCATTAAATCGGCTGCGATGATGAATCGAACATTGACGCCACGCCTAACAGCTTATAGGCAGACTAATCGCCAAGTTGTTCTAAAAATTCAGCCAAGGCAGCCTGTTGAGCGGCGGCATGATCAGCAATGGCTATCGATTACGGCGGAATTTATTCAACGAAGTCATCCGCTGCCTTCATCGGCGCCTTTACGCCTTCAATGGCGCATTTGAATTCACAATTTCAATCAGGCGTCGATGAGTAACTCCAGCTGATTAATTTAACCACTATTTTATAGCCAGCATATCGTCCAGCGCTTTTTTAGCCAGCTTGGCGATATTGGCCGGCACGGAGATCTGGTTGACCACATGCCCGGCCGCCAGATTTTCCAGCACCCAGGCCAGATGCTGAGGATCGGTTCTGAACATGGTCGAGCACATGCACAGCATGGGCGACATGAAATGCACGTTTTTGCCCTGCGCTTTGCATTCCTCGCTCAAGCGATTGACCAGGTTCAATTCCGTTCCGACCAGCCAGCGGGTGTTCGGCTCGGCTTCACGCACAGTCTTAAGAATGTATTCCGTAGAACCGATGTAATCGGATTTCTGGCAGACTTCAAAACAGGCTTCGGGATGCGAAATCACCTTCGTTTCGGGATAACGCTGCAGGAAATTATCGATATGTTCCGGCTGGAATGCCTGATGCACGGAGCAATAACCGTTCCACAGGATCATTTTGGCATTGCGGATCTGCTCGACTGTCAGCCCGCCCATCGGCTTGGTGAAATCCCAGACGACCATTTCCTCCAGCGGAATGCCCATCCGGTAGCCGGTGTTGCGGCCTAAATGCTGGTCCGGGAAAAACAGGATTTTCTCCCGGCGCGCAAAGCTCCATTCCAGAATTTTCTGCGCGTTCGAAGAGGTGCAGACAATGCCGCCATGCTCGCCGCAGAAGGCTTTCAGATCGGCTGCCGAGTTAATGTAAGTTACGGGTGTAACCTGAGATTCCACATCCAGCACTTCCGCCAGCTCGTTCCAGCATTTCTGCACCTTGATCAGGTTAGCCATATCGGCCATGGAACAGCCCGCCGCCATATCCGGCAGAATGGCGATCTGTTCGGGCCTGGACAGGATATCGGCAACTTCGGCCATGAAATGCACGCCGCAGAATACGATGTATTCGGCATCAGACTGGGCCGCTTCCCTGGACAGCTTCAATGAGTCGCCGGTCAGATCGGCATGCTTGAAGACTTCATCGCGCTGATAATGGTGGCCGAGAATAACACAGCGTTTGCCTAACTTTTCCTTGGCCGCGACAATGCGCGCATCGCATTCCTCGTCGCTGAGCAATGCGTAATCTTGAATCGGTAATGCGGTATCGGTCATTTGAAGACAACCCTTAACAGAAAATAACTTGGTAATTCACCACGGACACGAGGGAACGAAGTGCTTAACTTTATAAGACACTTCGTTCCGGGTATAAGTTTTGTCTCCGCCGCATTATTTTGGGCGGAGGCAAAATAGTGGACAAGGCGGTTAAGACGCCTTGGCGGCAGTTGGTTTCAGCAAGCGGATGCCCAGCTCGCGCAGCTGCGTATCATCGACGGGAGCCGGTGCGTTGACTAATGGACAGGCCGCTGACTGCGTTTTAGGGAAGGCAATCACGTCGCGGATCGAATGCGAGCCGGTCATCAGCATGACCAGGCGATCCAGCCCGAACGCCAGTCCGCCATGCGGCGGCGCGCCGTATTTCAAGGCATCGAGCAGGAAGCCGAATTTTTCTTTGGCTTCGTTATCGTCGATCCCCAGAATTGTAAATACAGTTCGCTGCATGGCCGGGCGGTTGATACGGATCGAGCCGCCGCCGACTTCGGTGCCGTTCAGCACCAGGTCATAAGCGCGCGACAGCGCCGTGCCGGGATTGGCCAGCAATTCTTCAGCCGAGCAGCTTGGCGCCGTGAACGGATGGTGAATCGCGGCCCAGCGCTGGTTCTTGTCGTCCCATTCGAACATCGGGAAATCGACCACCCAGACCGGTTTCCACTCGCCTTCCAGCATGTTTAGGTCGTGGCCCAGCTTGACGCGCAACGCGCCCATCGCTTCGTTGACGACGCTGGCCTTGTCGGCGCCGAAGAAAATCAGGTCGCCGGTTTGCGCGCCGGTTTTGGTCAGCACTTTTTCCCAGACTTCGGCCGGCGCGAATTTGACGATCGGCGACTGCAAGCCGTCAATGCCACCATTGCGGTCGTTAACTTTAATATAAGCCAGACCTTTGGCACCGTAGATGCCGACGAATTTGGTCAGGTCTTCGATGTCCTTGCGGCTCAAATCGCCGCCGTTAGGCAGGCGCATGGCCACGACGCGGCCTTTCGGATCGTTGGCCGGGCCCGAGAAGACTTTGAAATCGACAGCTTTCATTTCTTCGGCGATGTCGACCAGTTCCAGCGGGATCCGCAGGTCCGGACGGTCGACGCCGAACCGGGACATGGCTTCCTGATAAGTCATGCGCGGGAAGGTCGCATCGAGTTGCACGCCGCTAACCTTGGCGAACAGCTGACGGATCATCTCTTCCATGATTTCCATGATCTCGTTTTCGTCCATGAAAGAGGTCTCGATATCGAGCTGGGTAAATTCAGGTTGCCTGTCGGCGCGCAGGTCCTCGTCGCGGAAGCAGCGCACGACCTGATAATAGCGGTCCATGCCGGAAACCATCAGTATCTGCTTGTAAAGCTGCGGCGACTGAGGCAAAGCAAAAAAGGCGTTTTCATGCGTACGGCTGGGCACGATGTAATCGCGCGCGCCTTCGGGCGTGGCTTTGGTCAGGTAAGGCGTTTCGATCTCGAAGAACTCGTGGTCATCGAGGAAATTGCGTAGCGTGCGCGTGACATCGCGGCGCACGCGCATTTTTTCCTGCATGGACGTGCGGCGCAGATCGATGTAGCGGTAGCGCAGACGCATTTCCTCGTTGACTTCGATGTCGCTCTCGATCGGGAAAGGCGGCGTTTCGGACTCGTTCAGCACTTCCACGCCGGTGGCCAGCACCTCTATTTCACCGGTGCTCATGTTCGGATTAATCGTGCCCTCGGGACGATCGCGCACGATCCCGTTGACTTTTAAAACATATTCGCTGCGTACACTTTCGGCGACCGCGAAAGTTTCGGGAGAATCAGGATCAAATACGACTTGCACCAGACCGGCGCGGTCTCTCAGATCGATAAAAATAACCCCGCCATGGTCCCGGCGGCGGTGAACCCAGCCGCATAATTCAACCGTTTCGGCTAAATGTTTTTTGTTTAATTCTCCACATTTGTGGGTACGCATAAGTTTTCTCTGTTAATCCAAAAAATTTGTCGATATTACGTGCTTAGACTGGCAGATGCAAGCCGGTTTCTAATGGCTGCTCTTGCAGCTTCCGCCGCAGCAACTGGCGGCACTGGGCGCGCTGGCGCTGGAACTGCCGCTCTCGCCTGCTACGTTTTTCTTGTTGCCGCTTTTAAAATCGGTTTCATACCAGCCGCCGCCTTTCAGTCTGAATCCGGCCGCTGAAATCTTTTTCATGAGCTCCGGCTGACTGCAGGCCGGGCAGTTGATTAATGGCGCGTCGCTGAGTTTTTGCAAAGCTTCATGTTCATGACCGCACGCTTGACATTGATATTCGTAAATTGGCATTAGCCCCTCCGATAACAAAAAATAATACCCAAAATAGGGGACAGTCTTAGTTTTTCAAGGTCCTTCCTATAAAATAATTGCCTATTTTACAGAAAGATGACATCCAGAATGAAAAAATTAACCATCAAACGACCCGACGATTGGCATTTGCATGTCAGAACCGGCGCGATTTTAAAAACTGTCATGCCGCATACCGCACGGCGATTCGCCCGCGCCATCATCATGCCCAATCTGAAACCGCCCGTGACGTCCGTGGCGCAGGCCCTGGCCTATCGGGAGGAAATCCTGCAGGCTGTACCGGCGGACCTGGATTTTACACCGCTGATGACGCTATACCTGACTGGCGCGACGACGGCGGATGAAATCCGGAAAGCCGCCGAATGCGAACACGTCCAGGCGTTCAAACTGTATCCGGCCGGTGCCACGACGCACTCCGATGCCGGCATCAGCGATATCAAAGCCGCCTACCCGCTGCTGGAAGCCATGGAAAAACACGATGTGCCTTTGCTGATCCATGGCGAAGTCACCGATGAGGCTTGCGATATCTTTGACCGGGAGCGGGTGTTCGTCGATACTGCTCTGGCCGACATCGTCAAAAACTTCCCGGAACTGCGCGTTGTGGTCGAGCATGTGACAACGGCGGAAGCCGTGCAATTTGTACAATCGACCGGCGCGCGCATTGGCGCCACCATTACGCCGCAACACCTGATGTTCAACCGCAACGCCCTTCTGGCCGGCGGCATACGGCCGCATCATTACTGCTTGCCCATCATCAAACGCGAACACCATCGCCAGGCTTTGGTCGCCGCCGCTACCAGCGGCAATCCGAAATTTTTCCTGGGCACGGACAGCGCCCCGCATCTGACTTCGTTGAAGGAAGCCGCTTGTGGTTGCGCGGGCTGTTACAGCGCCCATGCCGCGCTGGAACTGTACGCGGAAGTCTTCGAGCGGACCGATGCGTTGGACAAGCTGGAAGGTTTTGCGAGCTTTCATGGCGCCGATTTCTACCGTTTGCCGAGAAATTCAGGCACGATCATCCTGGAAAAAACCACCTGGAAAGTGCCGGCCGCTTACGGCGATGATTCGGTATCGATCACGCCGCTGAGAGCCGATGAAGAACTGACTTGGCAGATAGCACAGTAAACTCATTCAGACCGCAAACAGGCGGGATCTGTCGTCTGTTTGCGGTCTGAGCGCAGGCTAATGAAGGATCAATCGGCTATGGATTATTTTCGTCCAGTTCCAGTTCATCCTTCTCCTCCTCCGGCACATTGCCGTCGTGGACCAAATAATTGCGCCGCTGCAAATAGGCGTTTTTGAAAAACTCATACCTGTCCAAAGCCGCTTCATCCGCTGCTTTTTCAGTCCCCAAATTGTCTGCGCGAAAATCAGTCCAATTCGCCGCGAACAGTGAGCCGCTGATAATGCCGCTATCAAGATAGCTGATGGGATTCATGGCCGTATCGCCGATCAGGCCGCCTATGCCGCGCGGAGAACTGGGCCCTAAGAGAGGCAAGACCAGATAAGGCCCTGTAGGCAAGCCCCAAACACCCAGCGTCTGGTCAAAATCCTCTTCGTGTTTGGGCAGATCAATCATCTCCGCAACATCGATGAATCCGCCGATACCGGCCACCGTATTGACAATAAAGCGCGATCCATCCATGCCGGCCTGCGATAACTTGAACTGTAAAAGATCATTTATTGTGACGCCAATATCATTAATATTACTGAAAAAATTAGTCACGCCGCGATCGGCGAATGACGGCATAATCCACTGATAGCCATTGGCAATAGGCTTTCCTACATACTCATCAAGGTTATCATTGAATAACTGCACATCCCTGTTCCAGTTTTCCAGCGGATCTCTGGTATCTCGTGTACTGGTTGCGCATCCCGCCATCATGCCCAATAATATAAAATTTGCCAATCGTGTTATTGATCTGTTCTTGTGCATGGCTTTGCCTTTAATTTAGCTATTATTTTTATTCTGACTTAAATTTCGCGTAACATAGCATAAACGGCTTCAGCTATCGATATTCGCCATTATGTTACTTAATTCTTCCCATACCCCTGATTCCGCTCAAATTTAATGGATATACCCAAAATTCCTTTAGACAAACGCTTTAGAGGCTATCTGCCTGTCATTGTCGACATAGAGACAGCCGGTTTTAACCCTAAAAAGCATGCATTGCTGGAAATCGCCGCCGTAATTGTCGAACTTAACAGCCAGCACGATCTGGAAATCACTGAGCGCTACTCGACGCATGTGATTCCGTTCAAAAACGCCGAATTCGATGAATCCGCCCTCAAATTCAATGGCATTGACCCGCATCACCCTTTCCGTATGGCTATTGATGAGAAAGAGGCGCTTGACATGCTGTTCAAGCCCATCAAGGAGGCGGTAAAGCGCAACAATTGCACACGGGCGATTTTGGTAGGCCATAATCCGGCTTTCGACATCAATTTCCTGAATGCGGCCATCCATCGCACGCAAATAAAAAGAAGCCCGTTTCATCCGTTCAGTACATTTGACACGGCTACGCTGGGAGGATTGGCGTATCAGCAAACCGTGCTGGCAAAAATTGCCAAATCAGCCGGCCTGGAATGGGATAATGAAAAAGCGCATTCTGCGCTATACGATGCGGAGAAGACAGCCGAGTTATTCTGCAAGATAGTCAACCGCTGGAAACGGCTCGAATCACTCGCCCTCTAGGACAAAGACTATCATACCCGCGTCCCGGGTATGATAGTCTCTACAAATCATTCTGCAATGGCACCGACTGCTGCCAGCATTTTGCTCAACTCGCCCTTGTTGTACAGATCAATCATGATGTCGCAGCCGCCTACGAGTTCGCCGCCGATGTAAAGCTGCGGATAGGTCGGCCAGTTTGAATATTCCTTCAGCGCCTCGCGAATCTCAAGATCTTCGAAGATATTGACGTACATGTATTTCGCATGGCAGGCATCCAGCACCTGAACAGCCTGGCCGGAAAATCCGCATTGTGGAAAATCAGGCGTGCCTTTCATGTATAAAACAACCGGATTATTTTCAATCTGGTCTTTGATTCTTTCAATTACGTTCATAGTAGCAGTTACTCACTCGAGAAATAAAACTGACTGATTTTATCAACAATTATGGCGTTAAAAAAGCAAATCTTGCAAGCCTGCGCTTGCCTGAGAGCTGTTTGAAAACTATAATCGAACATTTTTCCAGCGGGCGACCGACTTTCCACTATTTTTGTTTATAGGCAGAATTAATGACTAGCCATATTATGCCAACTTATGGACGCTTACCCGTGACTTTTGAACGCGGCGCCGGCGCATGGTTGTGGGACACTAACAATAAACGTTATCTGGATGCCTTATCCGGCGTAGCCGTATGCAATCTGGGCCATGCGCACCCGGCAGTGCACAGGGCTATCTGCAAGCAAAGCGAAACCTTGCTGCATACGTCAAACGTGTATGTTATCGCTGCCCAGGAGCGCCTGGCCGATAAATTGATCGCAAAAAGCGGCATGGATAACGTTTTTTTCTGCAATTCCGGCGCTGAAGCCAATGAAGCCGCCATCAAACTGGCTCGCCTATATGGACATCAACAAAATATAGAAAACCCGGCCATCATCGTCATGGAAAAAAGCTTTCACGGCCGCACGCTCGCCACATTGAGCGCCACCGGCAACGCGAAAGTACAGCAAGGCTTTGCGCCACTGGTCGAGGGTTTTGTGCGCGTACCTTATAACGACATCAACGCCATCGAACAAGCGATTAAACAAAATGCCGATATCGTTGCCGTATTGGTTGAGCCCGTTCAAGGTGAAGGCGGCGTCAACGTTCCCGCTGCCGATTACCTTAACCAAATTCGCAATCTGTGCGATCAGCACGGACTGCTGATGATGCTGGATGAAATCCAGACCGGCATAGGCCGCACCGGAAAATTTCTTGCCTATCAGCATAATGAAATCCTGCCTGACGTTTGCACACTGGCCAAAGCATTAGGCAATGGCGTACCGATCGGTGCCTGCCTTGCTCATGGCAAAGCGGCTCAATTGTTTACCACAGGCGCCCACGGTTCGACATTCGGCGGCAATCCTCTGGCATGCAGCGCAGCATTAGCCGTGTTGGAAACACTGGAGAATGAAGACCTGATCGGACAAGCCGAACAAAAAGGCGCCGCTATCAGCACCGGATTCAGCAAGCAATTGGCTGATAACCCGCATGTTGTCGACGTTCGCCATAAAGGCCTCATGATCGGCATCGAACTCGACGCGCCTTGCGCAGACCTTGTGAAATCAGCCCTGGAGCAAGGTTTACTGATCAATGTCACCAGCGAGAAAACCATCCGTCTGCTGCCGCCATTGATCATTGATGACCAGCAAATCAATCAACTTGTAGAAACCTTATCCGCTCTTATTCAAGCGCACACAAAACCATGCCTATGAAACCCAGACACTTCATCAGCCTGTTAGACTTATCAAGCGACGAATTTCGCGGCTTGATCAGCAGAGCCATAGCGCTGAAAAATCACCGAGATCCTGATTATCAGCCTTTAAAAGGCCAAGTTCTGGCGATGATCTTTGAAAAATCATCGACGCGTACCCGTATTTCATTTGAAGCCGGCATGATCCATTTTGGCGGCAGCGCATTGTTTCTGTCGCCTAGGGACACCCAACTGGGACGCGGAGAACCGCTGCAGGACAGCGCCAAAGTTATTTCCAGCATGGTCGATTGCATCATGCTCAGAACCAACAAGCATGAAACGGTAACTACATTCGCCGAGCATTCGCGGGTACCCGTGATCAACGGATTAACCGATTTGCAGCACCCGTGCCAATTACTGGCAGACATGCAGACTTATTTTGAGCATCGCGGCGACATTCAGGGCAAAACCGTCGCCTGGATCGGTGATGGCAATAATATGTGCCATTCCTATATTGATGCCGCAACCGTATTGGATTTTAAATTGAACATTGCCTGCCCGTCCGGTTATGAACCCGTAAAATCCATTGTTGACGCGGCGGGCGAACGCGTCCGTTTTTTCTCCACGCCTCTGGAAGCAGCTAAAGGCGCAGATTTGCTTGTCACTGACGTCTGGGCCAGCATGGGACAGGAGGAAGAACAAAAACAACGTGAAATAGCCTTTCAAGATTATCAGATCAACGCAGACATTATGAAAGCGGCAAATCATGATGCCCTGTTTATGCACTGCCTCCCTGCGCACCGCGGTGAAGAAGTCTCTGCTGATGTTATCGACGGCCCGCAGAGCGTTATCTTCGATGAAGCCGAAAATCGCCTGCACGCACAAAAAGCGCTGCTGGAATTTCTAATGTGTCGTAAATAACGCTAAAATTCATTTTTTCGGACGATCAAGAACAGAGATTCAAGTGAAAAAAATATTAAGTTCGTTTTTTATTTTAATGCTGGCTTTCGGTTCAGCGCAGGCCGATACTGTCTATGTAACCGACAATCTGGATCTGGCATTTAGAAGCGAAGAAAACACGCGTGGTAAAGTTATAAAAATGCTCCATCCGGGCACGCCTCTGACAGTGCTCAGTCAAAACAAGGAAACCGGTTTCATCTATGCACGCCTTGATGACGGCACAGAAGGCTATATTCTGGCCCGCCATACCAAAAAGGAACCCCCCAGCCGTTCTCAACTGGATGCCGCCAATAAAAAACTGGCGTCATTGGAAAAAGAAAACACGACACTTAAAACTGAATTTGAATCGCTGAGAAGTTCATTGACACCGGGAACAACTCTCGAACAGTCTCTCGCAACGGAACGCGACCATTTGGCCAGAGAACTCAGCGAGCTGAAGCAAACCGCTTCCAACGCCGTGGAGTTAAAAAATCAACGCGATGAACTTCAAGAGCGCGTGGTCAATGTTGAACGAGAACTGGAACAGCTTAAACTGGAAAACAAGGCGCTGGCGGACAGCAGCAAACAAGACTGGTTTTTATACGGCGGTATTCTGTCCCTGGTCGGCGTCATCTTGGGATTCATCCTGCCCAAATTGGGCTGGCGCCGCAGAAGCAGCAGTTGGGATACTTACTGAGATCAGGCAAGCCCTTGCCTTCTCATATCCCACATTTTAAACCCATAACTTTCGGGAATTGCTTACATGGCTAATTCAGGTGACAAAAAAGTCCGCACCTACTCTTCTTCTCAAGGTGTTGACGGCATGGAGCGTGCACATCAACAGACTGGCCGAAGATGCCACTTGCGGCGTACTGACGAAATATGCCAAATCAGTCAGTTCAGCTTCCCTGGGCGCCGTTACCGATAATCTGAATTAACTCCAATCCCAATGCTGGGTGTTCCGACACCCAGGCTTCCCGCTCTTTCAAAAATTCTGTAAGTGCTATTATGGAATCACATCACTCATTCGTCAGCTGGTTCAGAAACTCATCACCCTATATACATGCGCATCGCAACAAAACGTTTGTGATTTCGTTCGGCGGCGAGGCAGTTCTTGACGATGACTTCGCCAATCATGTTCACGATTTTGCTCTAATGAACAGCCTGGGGATACGCCTGGTGCTGGTCCACGGCATACGCCCGCAGGTAGATCAACGCCTTAACAACACTACCCCCCCGCCCCGTTTTCATAACCATTTACGCATTACCGATGATCTGGCCCTTCAGTGCGTAAAAGAAGCGGCCGGACTGGTGCGCGTGGAGATTGAAGCCCTCCTGTCGATGGGCCTTGCCAACTCGCCGATGGCGGGCGCTAAAATCAAGGTGGCTTCCGGCAATTTCGTTACCGCCAAACCGATAGGCGTCATCGACGGCATCGATTACTGCCATACGGGCGAAGTCCGGCGCATCGACAGCGCGGCAATTCATCAGCAATTGGACCAGAACAATGTCGTGCTGATTTCGCCTATCGGCTATTCACCCAGCGGAGAAATTTTCAATTTGTCCGCCGAGCAAGTCGCGACGGCCGTCTCGATTGCGTTAAAAGCCGAAAAGCTCATTCTATTGACCGAGCAAAGCTGCTGCCATCCTGATAGCAACGCACAAATTCAGCAAATGACCACCGCTGAAGCCAGCTCTTTTCTGGAACAGCACCCTGACCTTGCCGACACGGTCAGCCTGCCTCTGAAAGCGGCTATTCAGAGCTGCCAATCAGGCATCGACCGAGTGCATCTGATCAACCGCAACCATAACGGCGCCCTGCTGCTTGAACTTTTTACCCGGGACGGCATCGGTACTTTGATCAGTTCCATGCCGTTCGAAGAATTGCGCCCCGCCACTCTGAACGACATAGGCGGCATACTGGAACTGATTAAGCCGCTGGAACAACAAGGTAAATTGACCAAGCGTTCTAGGGAAAAAATCGAGATGGAAATCGCCGATTACATCGTGATCGAAAGAGACGGTTTGATCATAGGCTGCACCGCACTGCATCCAAATGAGCAGGAAAAGTCCGGCGTCATTGCCTGCATGGCTGTTCATGCGGATTATCAAGGCTCCGCCAGAGGTAATCGCATGCTGGAATATGCCTACCACAGAGCGAGCGGACTGGGCTTGAAAAAATTATTCGTGCTGTCGACACAAACCATGCACTGGTTTATCGAACGGGGTTTCTCGCCGTCGGATATCAACAGCCTTCCTGACCCGCTCAAGGCGTTATACAATCCGCAGAGAAATTCCAAGATTCTCTGTAAAAACATTGAATAGGATTTTGCCATGACTCATACCCCTGATCGCCTGTCGATACTGCAAATATCTGATTCGCACATTCTGCCTAATCCCGGCGAGACACTCTTGGGGATCGATACGGACTATTATTTCCGGGCTGTTCTTGAGCAGGCTTTTGCATCGGAGCACCGGTTTGATTTGATTCTGTTCACGGGCGACCTGGCCCAGCATCCCGGCCGGTCAAACTATCAACACATCCTGAACACGCTTGAAGCGTATAAGACGCCTTGCGTCTGCCTGCCCGGCAATCACGATGACTATGAGTTGATGCAGGAAATACTGAACACGGAGCTGGTCAATTGCCGCAAGCAGGTTTTTTTAGGCGATTGGCAGATCATCAGTTTGAACAGCCAGGTTCCAGGCACACCCGATGGCTACTTGTCGACCCAGGAACTGACATTTCTTGAACACTGCCTTGACACCCACCCGGATAGCTACGCATTGATTGCCATGCATCATCATTGCCTGTCCGTCAACAGTCCCTGGATGGATACCATGATGATAGGAAACGCGCAGGAGCTGTTTGCGATAATCGACAAGCATCCGAATGTCAAAGCCGTCACGTTCGGCCATATTCATCAAGCTATAGAGCTTGAAGCAGGCTCAATTCGCGCATGGGGGTCGCCCTCTACCTGCTTCCAGTTTCAGCCTGCAAGCACACAGCTCGTGGTCGCCGATACGCCACCGGGTTACCGGTTGATCCAACTGTCTGCTGACGGCCGGCTCGAATCAGAAGTTCATCATTTACCCGAGCCGTTAACCGGGCTGAAAACAGATGCACAGGGCTATTGATGGTTGGCCCCGTTGTATCTTTTTTCTTTCGATAAATACCCTTCCGCGTTAACCGGCACGGAATCGACAGTCAGCAGCGCGCCCAGTTCGGTCATCGCCTTCTGATACACTTTGCGTTTGAAATAGACAACATCCTTCAGCGGTTCCCAATAATCCACCCAGCGCCAGCCATCAAATTCCGGCTTGGCGCAGCGGTCGAAGCGCACATTGGATTCCTGCGTTATCAGCCGCAAGATAAACCAGATCTGCTTTTGCCCGATACAGACTGGGAGTGAATTCTTGCGTATATAACGCTCAGGCAATTGATACCTCAGCCAGTAACGGGTACGCCCAAGCACCTGTACATGTTGTTCCTGTAGCCCCGTTTCTTCCCACAATTCTCGATACATCGCTGTTTCAGGATCTTCATTCTGATGAATTCCGCCTTGCGGGAACTGCCATGAGTTCACGCCCATCCGTTTTGCCCAAAACACGCGACCCTCGTCATTGCAAAGGATGATGCCGACATTGGGCCGATATCCTTTAGAGTCGATCATGTTTAAAAACCTATGTCTTGTCCTTTCCTATGTTTAATCTTGCGTGTGGTAGAATTGCAAACTATAGGTCAGGTAATAAATTAATTGCCTCCATTGTTCCATAAAAAATGTACAGACGCCATAGGGCAATATTTTTTTAATTATTTCAGACAGGTTTACCCGTGAGTTTAGCGATTTTTGATTTAGATAATACTTTGATTGCCGATGACAGTGATTACTTGTGGGGACAGTTTCTTGTCGAACAAGGCATTGTCGATAAAGATCAATACGCAAGCGCTAACGCTAAATTCTATGACGATTACAAGCAAGGCACGCTGGATATAGAGGCATTCCTGCGCTTTTCTCTGCGGCCTTTGGCCGATAATCATCCCGAACAGCTTTACCAGTGGCGGGCGCAGTTTATCGAAGAAACCATCAAGCCATTGTTATTGAAATCCGCACAAGAGTTGATCGCCAAACACAGGGATCGGGGCGATACCTTGCTGGTCATTACCGCTACTAACCGTTTCGTTACCGAACCGATAGTCAAACTGTATGGCATTGATAACTTGCTGGCGACTACACCGTCATTCACAGAGGGCCGATATACTGGAGATTTTGATGGCATTCCCTGTTTCCAGGAAGGCAAAGTGAAGCTGCTGGAAGCGTGGTTAAAAGACTCGACGGAAACCATGCAGGACAGCTGGTTCTACAGCGATTCACACAACGATCTGCCATTGCTTAAGCTGGTCGATAATCCCGTCGCGGTCGACCCGGATGAAAAGCTGCGCCAGTTCGCGGCAGCGGCCAAATGGCCGATCATTAGCCTAAGAAACGATCAATGCCCGACGCATCACTTCCATAAATAGCCTGACTGAATAGGCCAAGGTGTCAGCTGATAGCACTTAAGAAGTTATCCCGCAATGCGCCTTGGTTCTTCCCGGCCAAAAACGCATACAATCCGACGAAGTTGAAAGCGGGCTGAGCCCAAAGCATTTAACCGCAGATTTCCTAATCAAACGCATCCAGGTAGCGAGCCACTATCTGGACTTACATATTTCACTCTTCTGCTACCGGCCATTTTAAAAGTGTGGTGGCGATTAAAATCGCCCCACAGGCTTGCGTAAGTCCTGACTGTTAGTCAGAAATCACGGATAGAAAAGTATCCGTTAACTGTCGGAATCTCATTCCCAGATCAGTAGCATGTATAACGTTTGAGCCTGCTTTCTGCTGCTTGCTGGCACTCTCACGGCACCAGTTCGGCAATCCGTATTGTTGATGCTGACAATACCCAACGCTTGTGATAACTTTAAAGTCAACTCATAAATTTTGTTAGATTCATAAAAAATGACATTATCGCAGATAATGAGTTATTCAACTGCTGAAACTGTTGAACTTTCATCATATTTAACAATCAGAGCCCCATACTCATCAAATATTAGATAAGAGGGAAAATATGAACTTCACGTCAATAAAGGATTTTAAAATATTTATCATCATGCTCGTTGTTTTAGCCTTGCCGGCTACATTAACGATGTTGACTGTCAAAAAAGCTCAAGAAGTCATTGCTCCTGTTGCCGGCATTTCTCCATTGGGATATACCTGGAGCTTACTGCTTTTCATTGTCCCGGCATTAACGATCATCACTTGGCTTCATGTCAGCCACAACGAAAAATTAATCCGTAAGTCTTTCTGGCTGGCCTTAATCATGCTTGTACCTCTGGGTTTTATCCTGGATATTTTTTTTGGTCTTAGCTTTTTTACTTTTGCAAACCATGAAGCCACACTTCAGGTATATCTGCCTGGCTTTGACTTCGATCGGATGATGTGGCGCCTGGCATTGCCGATCGAGGAATTTGTTTTTTACCTCTCCGGATTTGTCACGGTTCTACTGGTTTATATCTGGTGCGATGAATACTGGCTTGCCGCTTACAATGTGCCTGATTATTCTGCGGAGACTAAAGAGATAGAAAAAATCGTATTTTTTCATCCGAAATCCCTTGCTTGGGGGCTGATATTGATTCTCTGCGGCTTTATTTATAAGAATTTTTTTACTCATCACTATCAAGGCGGATTTCCGGGCTATTTTACCTTTCTTACAGTCGCCAGCTTTATCCCTTCCGCGGCTTTCTTTAAGACGACTTACCGATTTATCAATTGGCGCGCTTTCAGTTCTACATTCTTTTTTATTTTATTGATCAGCCTGATATGGGAAGCGACTCTCGCCTCGCCATATCAATGGTGGGGATACAACCATGATCAAATGCTGGGCTTAACAGTCAGTGCCTGGGCCTCGCTGCCCGTTGAAGCCGTATTGGTATGGATGGCCGTTACATTTACGACGGTCATTGTCTATGAAGCTATTAAAATCTGGCTGTCTTCCGGCAAACGCCTTAAGAAAGCTTTCTTGGGAACAGATTGACATTCACTTACATCGCGGCCAATAAGGCGGGCAACAACAATCTTGAACTAAGACAGATAAGCCTGACTTTCAAAAGTCCAGGCTTATCTGTCCAAATATGCTGCGCTGTACTTCTATAACAGGCATATTCCTTATCAAGGCTTTGAATTCGGCATGACTGCTGTCCAACAGATTTCTGCCGGAAATGGATAATTCGATATTTTTCACAGGCTTCCATCCCAAGCGCACATCCATTTCCAGATAGCTGGCGATTCCCCGCTCAGGGTAATAGTCTCTATAGCGCAACTTGTCCACATACCGTAAAAAGGCATCCAATTGTACATTGTGCGGCAGGTCCATCGAGGATCTGAAATTGAATTGATGATGGGGTGATTGTCCTTCCTCGACATCATTGAACAGCGAAGCGGAATCAGTATGAAGCTGAATTTGCAGATAAGAGTAGTTTGCCTGCAGACGCCACCACTTTAACGCCTGCCATTGCGCTGCCGTCTCCAAACCGTAAGTTTCGCTACGGGCATTATTTCCATAAGTAACAGGATAAACTTTATGGGATATACCATTAGTCGTGTCATCAAAAGGCATTCCGGCTTCAACACTCCTCAGTTTGTCATACACATTGTAAAAAGCCGTGATGTCGATGGATATATTCTCTTTGGGTGCTATTCGATAGCCTAATTCGTAAGCAATCAGTTCTTCCGAATCAAAATTCCGATTACCTCGAAAGGCACTAAAGTCATTAGCACTTAACTGGCTGAAATAGAGCAAGTTTGTATCCTGATCTAAACGATTGGGCGTCCGCACTGCACGAGACACCGCCGCCCATAATGCCTGTTTGTTATCGGGCGTATAGATGAAGCGGGCATTGGGCTGAATTTGAAAGCCGCTAAAATCATTATGTTCAAATTTTGAGCCAAACAGGAACTTTAGTGTATCTGGGACCAGCGTCACCTGATCCTGTATAAATGCGCTATATAGCAGATAATCGCGGCTTGCAGGCGCAAATGAAAAATTGACGGCATTGTCCTGATCGTCCTCTATATACCGGAATCCCAGCCCCCAGGTCACTTCCTGCCGGGTGCCAAGCTGGAAATAATGCTGCAGATCGGCATCGTATGTGTTTATAACGGCTTCCGATGCATCGTTAAATGCGGAATAAGTAGTCCTATCCTGAGTCCGGTCAAAGTAGAGCTGTAGCGACAAATCCGATGTATCGGAAAACCGGTGCCGCCATCGGCTCAAAATATTGCCGCCGGAAAAATCTTCACCTACATTGCTCCGAGAAGTAAAAGGAGCTACCGGTGCTGTAGCGTCCCTCAAGCTGCCGCCGTTGCCTTTGTACAGATCGCCTTGCAAGGTCAGTGAATCATGCGGCGTCAAATCGCCATCGATTCTGAAGCCCCCCTGAAACTTTTCCCAATTGTCATTAGGGTTGCCGCCGCCTTCAAATTTTAAGTTATCCCTAGCGTTATATTTCATATAAGTCCGGTAATGCAGATTATCCGCCAGTTTTCCGCTGTAGCGGACAGAGCCTAGGCCTTTATCCTCACTGCCTCCTCCGGCTGTTACCGATAAGCCTTGATAAGTATTGGCTGCATTTCTGGTGATCACATTGATAACGCCGTTTACGGCATTGGCGCCCCACATGGCTGCACCCGGCCCCCTGATGACTTCAATCCTTTCTACATCTTCAAGCAGCACATCTTTTGTCCGCCAAAGCGTTCCCGAAAAGGTAGGATGATAAACCGTTCTGCCGTCGATCATCACCAGCAACTTGTTTGCATTCTCTCCGTTAAATCCCCGCGCTGTAATTGCCCAGGTATTCGCATTCACTTGGGCGACCTGAAGCCCTGGAGCCATGCGCAAAGCGTCGGGAATGGAAGTAACGCCGGAGCGGCGTATATCGTCATTGCTGATAACGAATACAGCGGCGGATGTTTGCAAAACTTTTTGTTCTCGCCGGGATGCGGAAAAGATGACCGATTCCTCCTGAAGCCAGCCTAACTCTTCATCTAACGAAGCTTCTATGTTTTCTTTTGACATCATCGGAGGCGCAGCGGCAGATGCGAGAGATATGTGAAACATTGAAACCACGCACACGAACAGAATAAGAAATTCTTTTCTCATAGCCATGCGAATTACGAATGCTTCATTAAAGGGAAATATCGCCGTTGCTCCGGTTCAGGAATAAGGAGCAGAGGTTTATTGCACATCTCATAGCGCATCTTTAATTCCAGTCAATTTTGCACCAACCTGATTCCGGCCGTTTTCTTTCGCCATATAAAGCGCAGCATCGGCGGTCTTTATCAGGTCTTCGGGCAATATGTCTGCAACAGGTATTACACTGCTCACGCCAAGACTCAACGTTATCCGATCGGCTACTTCGGAATAGGCATGAGGAATATTGGAACTGGCGACATTTTTACGCATGCTTTCAGCCATCTCCACCGCTTCGTCCAGATTCATCTCCGGTAATACAGCGACAAACTCCTCACCGCCATAACGCGCCACAAAATCAGTAACCCGCTTAAGCGTATGCTTCAGTATGGCGGCAATATTCTCCAGGCAGCGATCCCCTTCCGCATGGCCGTAGTTATCATTGTAAGCTTTGAAGAAGTCTACATCCATGAAGATGAGAGAGATGGGCGATGCCGAACGCATGGAGCGGCGCCATTCTCTGGCGAAATACTCATCGAACATGCGGCGATTGGGAATGCCTGTCAATGCGTCCACGCTTGCCAGCTGTTCTAACAAGTCGCGTTGCTTTTTAAGCGCCAGATGAGTCTGAACCCTGGCCTGAACGACTGATATATTGAACGGTTTGCTGATGTAATCGACGGCTCCCGACTCAAAGCCCGCCATCACTTCGGAAACTTCGTCGTGGCCCGTAATAAAGATGACCGGAATATTGCGTGTTTTTTCAGTTGTTTTCAGATGTCTGCAAACCTGCCACCCATCCATGTCGGGCATTTCAATATCCAGTAAAATCAGATCGGGAGGCTGATCTGACTGAGCTATAGATAAGGCTTTTCTTCCATCTACGGCCGCCACAATATCGTAACGAGACCTCAGGACTTCTCCTAATGTCAGGATATTTACAGGCATATCATCGACAATCAATATCTTTTGTCTGTTATCAGTTTCTGAGGATACAGTCGCTTGCGTTAATTTCTTATCAAATAAAACCAGCACAATATCCTGTAAGACAGATTGGGCAGCAGCAAAATCAAATTGATTGATCGCCTTCTCAAGTAATCTGAGATTATTACTATGCCGTGAATTTTGGATAATCTTTTTCAGTTCTTTAAAATGATAGTCTGCATCCAGACGGCTTCCATTCAAGGCGTCAAATAAATCATTCAATAAAGATTCAACCAGCGATAAATCGGGCTCGACAGCATTGTTATTGTAATCCGGCAACTCTGTAGACTCATAAGTTTTCAACCGGGCAACTGACTCAAGCACTCTATGTTGAGCCCTGGAAAATTCAATCAATAACCCGGGAACCGATGCTTGCTGCTTTGCGATGGCTGTTTCCAGTGCGTTTGCTCTATCTTTCAATTCAGGCATGGCAAGATTGCCCGCAACGCCTTTCAATGAATGCAGTAATGCCAAAGCCGATTCGTTATCGCCTGTTTGCAGAAATGCCTCCAGTCGAGTTGCCGCATCGCCAAAATCTTCATGAAATTTCAGCAGCAGCTCATGAAATAATTGAGCATTGCCTGCAACGCTCTTCAACCCCAACCGCCAATCGATGCTGGGCAAGTAGGCCGGTAATGTCTTTGCTTGCGTATCGGCTGTCTCCAAAGTGGAATCCGGCATTTTCCGCATTTCCGGTTTGATTGAATCAAGCAGGTTTGCCACTAACTCATCGACATCTATTGGCTTGGCTATATATCCATTCATGCCGATGCTCAAACACTTCTCCTTGACATCGGTCATGGCATGAGCCGTCATGGCAATAATCGGCAGATCGTCAAACTGTGGCTCGGAACGTATAATGCGTGTCGCCTCATAACCGTCCATCATCGGCATTTGCAAATCCATCAATACCGCATCGAAGCGTTTGGCTCGTATTTTTTGCACGGCTTCCAGTCCATCTGCAGCAATGTCGATGTCAAAACCTTCCTTTTCCAGTATTTCTTTCGCAACCTGTTGATTAATTTCGTTATCTTCTACCAGCAGCAGTTTTTTTCCTTCAGTTTTATATAATTTTTTATCATTCATTGCCGCATCAAGAACGTGCTGGACAGGATTTTCGTCAAAACGATTTTGAACGAATACATCAATAACTGCATTAAGCAGCACCGACGGATGCACCGGCTTGATAAGAAACCCGTCCAGGTTGGCGTCATTTGATTGCTGAATGATATCCTCTCTGCTATAAGCCGTTATCATGATAATGTAAGGAGTATGAATAATCTTGGGATCATTCTTAATATGGCGTGCCGCTGAAATGCCGTCTATTTTGGGCAGTTTCCAGTCCATGATGACAAGGCGATAAGGATCTTCAACGGGAGCATTTTCCAGCATCTGAATCGCCTGCTCGCCGGTATTGGCTTGATCCACTTGAAAAGAAAATGACTCCAGGTAAGAACGTAGAACATTCCGGGATGTCGCATTATCATCCACGACTAATGCCTTCATGCCCTGAAAATCCTCAAGCGAGGCAATACATCCCTGATCAACTCCCTGGTACTGCTCGAAGGCGGCGGTAAAGGAAAAAATACTGCCTTTTCCCACTTCGCTGGTAACGTTGATGCGCCCTCCCATCATGTCCACCATCCGCTTGCAGATTGCCAACCCCAGGCCTGTCCCGCCATATTTGCGGGTAGTTGATTTATCGGCTTGGCTGAAAGATTCAAATAAACCGCTTATTTGTTCTTTCGTTAAGCCTATGCCGGTATCTTTGACAGAGAACTCAAGCACTACCTGACCATTTCTTTTGACTTGCCGGCCATCGTCTTCAGCCAATGCAACATTAACGACGATTTCGCCATATTGGGTAAATTTTACTGCATTATTGACCAAGTTAAGCAATACTTGGCCTAGTCTGAGCGGATCACCTATCAGATACAAAGGCACATCACGGCCAGTGGTAAAATGTATCTGAAGACCTTTTTCTTCGGCTTTAACACTCATCAAATTGGCAAGATTATTCAGCACGTCATCCAGATTAAACGCGATGGCCTCCAGTTCCAGTTTCCCGGCTTCGATTTTCGAAAAATCCAGGATATCGTTAATGATGCCGAGCAGCGTATGAGAGGAGGTTTGAACTTTAGTCAGATAATCGCGCTGTTTGGCTGTAACTTCCGTCTGCAGCGCCAACCGGGTCATGCCGATAATGGCATTCATCGGCGTGCGAATCTCATGACTCATGATTGACAGAAACTCCGATTTGCTTTTATTAGCAGCAATCGCTTGATCCCGCGCTTCAGCCAGTTCGGAGGTGCGCTCAAAGACTTTCTGCTCTAACGTCCGGCTGTATTCTTCAAGCTTGTCGTAAGAAACCCTTAGGTTCCTGGCCATTTGTACAAACGCTGTCGTTAAAGCGCCGATTTCACCTTCCGGGGTTCCTTTGATATAGTCGCTGACCTCAAAATCGCCCCGGGCTAGCTGGTTTGCCAAATGAGTCAATTGCAACAGCGGCCTGGACAGGCGTTCGGATATGAATAACACGATACCGGCACCTATCAGAATGAAAGCAATCGTAATCATTAATAGCCGCGTTATCATTACACGAATCTGCTCGGCGCTTTCCTTTCGCGAGTTAGCGATTTCCTGATTAAGAAGATCCAGTGAAAACCCCAGCCTGAGAACACCCCAAGGTTCCGCACTCACCTGAATCGGCATGATGAATTCCATAACAGATTTACCGTTGCTGACATATTCATTAACCGTTGCGGTATTTTGGCTGGCTGCAAACACGTCTTCTTTCTCGGCAAGGATCTCCATTTCAAGCTGTGGTTTTAAAGTATGAATGTACGCCATGCCGGAGGACTGCATCAGGATTATGTAATAAAGCTCTCCATTCTCCTGCACTGCATTCCTTAACAGATCGGAAACGTGTGAAAGATTAACCGAAGCGATGCCGTCTTTAACCTGGCCGGATAAGCTGTCGGATAGAATTTGTCCTCTATCTATCAATTTTCCTTTCATCAACGCAATGCGTTTATCCAGTTCCTTTTCAAACATATCTTTTTGAAACTTGATTTGAACAAAGGTCAACATGGTCAACAAGGCGATAATTAAACCCACCATCGTCACAAGCAGCTTTTTGTAAATACTCCGTTTAACCATTTGTTCTATTCTCAGGTTGATCTATCAAAGATTATTCGATAATTTGATTAACCGAACCCAAGGCTTCGTTATTCAAATCTAATCCATATTCCTTCACTTTCTTCATGTTAAGCATAATATAAGAACCGGCGGGATCAACCACGGGTCGCAAAACCTCTTTATGCTCCAGCAAATCTCTCGTCAGAGTTGCCGCCTGCAGGCCCATCGTGGAAATATCAGCCGATATCACCAGCGTTGCGCCCAATGTAGAAAATATTTCAGCATAAGCGATGACCGGCTTTTTCGCCGTCGCGCTCCGGTTAAAGATTTCAAGCGCAGATTCTTGATCAGCAAGAACGACTGGATCGGAAATAAGCCATAGCACATCCACTGACGGCAAAAGTTTTTCCAGGGTAGAAGCCAGCTCTGCCGGTTCGACAATGGGTATGCTAACGATTTCCATGCCCACATCTGTTGCGGTTTCAGCTGCTGCCGACAACCATTCCTTATTAAATTTCTCACTATAAATGATCCCGATCTTTTTCAGCTTCGGGAAAAGATAACGGTAAGTCATCAACTGCATGCCCGACGATAACTCATTGGAAACACCATAAGAATGCTTACTCATCGGCAAGCGCTGCCAATTCAGTACGGATGAAAAAATTATTTTTCTATCTTCCGCAATATCATGTGCCAGCAAGTAAGCTTTTGAACCAATTGCATAAATTGCATCAGGATTGACTTGCCGAATCCGTTCTCTGACTGTATCGATATCGTTTGAACTATCCCCAAGATTTATTTTGGCCTTTATTTCTGCCGAATTTGCTACAAACGCCGCTTGGGCCAATTCATAGTTTTTTACCGCGGAGTTCGAATTAAGAATCAATATGCCTCTGCTTTCTTCCGCCCTCGCTTCACCTGCCTGAAATAATGCCAGCACTGACATAGACAATAGCACGCATATTCTCCTGGCGAATGCTGCTCGCAAGATTAAAAAACAGTCTGCAATAGTGCTTGCCATATTTATCATCATACTAGGGCTCAAGCTCCTTGAGCTCAGACTGAGTGAGCTTTCGCCAACCATCAAGACCAAGCATTCTCAACTTACTTTCTCCCTCAGGGGCTTTGCTCATGCCCTCTAAAATTTCAAGCAAGGCAGCGCTATTCATAGCCGTCTTTTTCGGCACCACAGCCAATGTGAGAAATTGTTTCTCGCTTGCTCCCAAACGATTCAGCATGCTGTACTGCTTCTGATTAATTTTCGCGAGATTTTCAAGACTGTCTTCTGTGGTTAAAGCTGCATCGGCCATGCCAAAGCCCACTGCCATTAAGGCATCAATATCTTTCGGCACCAGAATCAACTCTATCTGTGCAAGAATCTCTGCACTTTTCGCGCCCAGAATCTGGCTAAGAATGGTTCGGGTATAGGCTTCATTAGCTGCCGAAGCAATTTTTCCGCCCTTTAATAACTCAACTTTCTCAATCTGATTTCTTGCAGACAGAACCTTGCGCTGAGTCGATTTACCGTGCGACACCCCCACCAAAACCGGCGTCATCGGTATTTTTTTTTGTAAAATGCGGTAATGCCAGCTGGAAAGTAAAAATCCCCCGTCTTGCTTCTCTATGAGAGTTTTCTCAAAAATATCCTTGTCGCTGAACGGCTGAAAATGGAAAGCCCCAAATTTTGCAAAATAGGTATCAAATGCAATTTTCAATGAAACATAATTATTTATATTGGTCTCCGAATTATAAAAATACAGTGTATTGCCGTCTAAGTGGGCATTAGTTTCAGGCTCGGAGTACCCTATAGGGCTGATGATAACCAGCAATAATGCAAAAATGGCAAGCGCTAAAAATCTGATGACGGAAGGCATCTTGACAATTGCGGATAGTCCGAATTTCTCATAGCGCATAGGATATGCAGAATCGGCTAAATAGATGATGAATCAAGCCATGAAATCATATGAATTCGCCTGATAACATTGAGCAGATGTCTACATTCTAGGTTATGGATACATGCAATTGAGCACTAAAAACCGGCGATGCAGAGGCTCACCTGGAAGAAATCTGATTTTCACTATGTCCATCTTTATTGCAGCTCCCCATTTTATTATTTGTTATACCTACGGTTCGGGATCAGTCGGATACCCCGCCCTATCTGCCGCCAAGCTGATCATTTCTTCTTGATGTAAAAAATCTGTCTTTCCGATTCTCTTATAAATTTAACGATTTGATTGCCTGTTTGGTCAGAATAAACGCCAAAATCCAAATGCGCAGCAGGATCTGTCGCAATTACCTTGACAACATCTCCACTGGTCATTTCCGTCAATGTTTTTTTCAGGCGCAACAAAGGCAGGGGGCAATTTAAGCCGCTGGCATCTAATTCGAGGTTAAATTCAATCATTGCTTGGTTATAAAAGTTCTTAACTTGCTTCAGAATGCTTATAATACCATTCTCTACTTAATCCGCGAATCATAGTAATACAATGGATTATTTTCCAATTTTCATACAACTTAAAGATCAGAATTGTCTCGTTGTCGGTGCTGGCGAAGTCGCCGCTCGCAAAATTGATTTATTGGCTCGAGCCGATGCAAAAATCACTGTCATCGCCAGTGAAATAAGCACCGCCGTTGCCAATCTGAGAGAGCCTCACAATCTGAACATACTGAAGAAAACTTTTTCCCCGTCCGACCTGCATGGATTCAGACTGGTCGTATCGGCTACCGACAATGCCGATACGAATAAATTAGTTGCCAAAACAGC
Organism: Methylobacter sp. BlB1; assembly: GCF_015476545.1. GTDB lineage: Bacteria > Pseudomonadota > Gammaproteobacteria > Methylococcales > Methylomonadaceae > Methylobacter. The sequence continues at coordinate 92,774 of NZ_JADMKV010000004.1, forward strand.
CTCTGAACAAAATATCCCCGTGAACGTGGTCGATAGTCCCGAACTTTGCAGCTTCATCTTTCCTGCCATTATAGATCGTTCGCCTGTCGTTGCCGCCGTATCATCCGGCGGCGCTTCGCCGGTTTTAGCTAGGCTGCTTCGAGCTAAAATAGAAAGCCTGATTCCGCCGTCTTACGGCCGACTGGCTCATATTGCCGAAAAATTCAGATCACGCGTTAAAGAAGTCATTAAAGAGCCGGCTCAGCGCAGGATTTTCTGGGAGAATGCATTACAAGGCTCCATTGCCGAATTGATTTTCTCCGGCAAAGAACAGGAAGCTGAACAAAAGCTCGAGCAGACGCTCACTAATCAGAAAGAAAACATTAATGTTGGCGAAGTCTATCTGGTCGGAGCCGGCCCCGGCGCAGCCGACTTGTTGACTTTTCGCGCTCTGCGGCTGATGCAACAGGCTGACGTAGTCGTCTACGACCGGCTGGTCTCGCCCGAGATCCTCGATTTAGCCCGTCGAGATTCGGAAAAAATCTATGTCGGCAAACAACGCTATAACCATGCGCTCCCGCAGGAATCCATCAACATCCTGCTGGCGAATTTGGCGAAAGCAGGGAAACGCGTGGTCCGACTAAAAGGCGGCGACCCTTTTATTTTCGGCCGCGGCGGCGAGGAAATAGAAACCCTTATGCAACAGGGAATCAATTTTCAGGTTGTGCCAGGCATTACCGCCGCTTCAGGCTGCGCCACATATGCCGGCATTCCGCTGACACATAGAGATCATGCCCAGTCCTGCACTTTCGTGACTGGCCATCTAAAAGACAATTCCATCAATCTGAACTGGAAACAATTGGCGGCTCCCAATCAAACCATTGTCATCTATATGGGGCTGGTCGGACTGGAAAAAATATGCCAATCTTTAATTGAGCACGGCAGTCCTAAAGATTTGCCAGTTGCCTTGGTGCAACAAGGCACCACAGCCAACCAACGGGTTATTACCGGCACATTGGAATCCTTGCCCGGTTTGGTAGCTGGCCAAGACATCAAACCCCCAACATTGATCATTATTGGTACTGTCGTGACATTACACGACAAATTGGATTGGTTTCATACGGAGCATTTTTCTTAAGAATTACTATCCGGTTATTGACGATGGCTGAATACAAACCTAGACGAAACAAATTTCAGAAAATTAATTTTGGCCCATTGAAATAGCTCAAAAACCTCACACGGTTACGGCGTGCTAAATTATCAGCTAATGGTTTTCTGCGCTTACAGAATGAAATAATCTGAACAATTCAGTTATTATTCACATAACTTAATGATAATGGATTCCAAGTAAATAATAACCATATAAATTAAATAAAAGGATTGAATTTTACTGCCAAATTCCCTATCCTTTGCGGCTTTAACTTTTTAATTGGGCTGTATTTGTTAAATAAATGATTACAGTCTTTTTTAATCACCAAGAGAGGTCAATATGAAAAAATCATTAGGTTCATTAGCGGGCGTTGCCTTAATCGCTTTAAGTTCGCAAGCATTTGCTTCAGAAGATGTCGAAATCGGTCAAAAAATTTATGAGCGCGCTTTCGGTCGTGGTTGCGGCACTTGCCATGACATCGCATCAAACCCACAACTGTTCGACTTGGTTAAATCCGGCAAACTGGACAGAGCAAAATTCGAACAAGTTATTAAAGAAGGCAAAGGCGGCATGCCAAAAGCTATGGAAGCCATCATGGCTGTTGGCCCTGTTAAAAAAGCCGGTTACGGCGAAGATCAAGCGCTTGACGCTTTATACAAATACCTGGGCAGCAAATAAGTTTTTACTAGCTAAACCGGTATAAAAAAAGCCGCCGTAATCACAGATTAGGGCGGCTTTTTAGTATGTATAAGATTGGAAAAATATTTAATTTCTGCCTAAATAACTTCTTTTGATTTCTTTATAAGGCAATCGATTACGATTTTTGATCCAGATTCCAGCCAATGCGGCCAACATTAACCCACAAGAGGCGAGAGTGAGATAAATAAGATTTTTTAATTGCGACATTTCCAGCATGATCTGCTCACTATCGACAGCCACTTGCTCTTTTTGAGCAGGGTCTGAATAGGAGCGCAGCACTTTAACGTCATTCTTTAAATCTTCTATCGTACCTAGAGAACTGGAAACAGCGCCTAAGCGTATACTCTCTTCCAAAGTTCTTAATTTGCTTTCAATTGAACCACTGATTAAACCAATAAGCTGACCTTTGAGCGTATTAACTTCGGCAGATAATACTGAATTCATTTCAGCGGCATAAATCTCAGATGGAGTAGCTTTTCTATAATTGGGCACAACATCATGCGTTGGAAATAACAAAAAGCCCAATATCAAGACGACAGTCATCAAGAAAAACACTACAGTCAGCAACAACTTGTTGGTTTTTATTAATCCCTGATGCGACGGTATTGTTTGCAGAATCACAGGGCGCCCTCTCTGGTCATCAACAATCTCTGAATTTATCTCTCGCATATCGCTCATTATCCACTTCCCCTCAACCAGAAATCCATAAATAGCGACATTCCGGCTGAAAAAATATTATTTTTATAATTGGCAGCGCCACTACCTGATCAGGCAATTATACAAGTTTAATGAAATTTGTCGTGCGTTTTATAAGAGAAACTTGCCGTCTCAAACTGCAAAACACAGCCGCACGATTCTAAAGATCGTGCGGCTGTGTTTAATGATTAGCGGTTTCTTTTAGCTGCTATTCTCATTCTCAATGCATTCAGCTTGATGAAACCTTCGGCATCTTTCTGATTATAAGCACCGCCATCTTCTTCGAACGTGGCAATACTTTCATCGAACAGACTGTCTGTTTCAGACTGACGGCCGACTACGATTACATTACCCTTGTAGAGCTTCAGTCTGACTTTGCCGTTGACATGTTCCTGAGACGCATCGATCATTTGTTGCAACATTTTGCGCTCCGGACTCCACCAGTAACCGTTATAAATCAGCGAAGCATAACGCGGCATCAACTCATCCTTTAAATGCGCCACTTCGCGATCCAGTGTTATTGATTCAATCGCACGATGCGCTCTCAGCATGACCGTGCCGGCCGGCGTCTCATAGCAACCGCGCGATTTCATACCGACATAGCGGTTCTCAACGATGTCGAGACGACCAATGCCGTTCTCGCCGGCTATTTTGTTTAATTTCTGCAGAACTTCGGCAGGCGTATGCGGAACATCGTCAATCGCGACAATATCCCCCTGACGGTAAGTCAATTCGATGTAGGTCGGCTGATCAGGGGCTGCCTCAGGGGATACGGTCCAGCGCCACATATCTTCCTCAGGTTCTGTCCAAGGGTTTTCCAGAATACGGCCTTCATAAGAAATATGCAGCAGATTGGCATCCATTGAATAAGGCGATGCCTTGCCTTTTTTCATTTCAACGGGAATGCCATGCTTTTCAGCATAGTCCAGCAGCTTTTGCCGGGAAGTTAAATCCCATTCGCGCCAAGGCGCTATGACCCGGATATCTGGACGCAGCGCATAAGCGCCTAACTCGAAGCGCACCTGATCATTACCTTTGCCGGTTGCGCCATGAGCAATCGCGCTAGCGCCCGATTCATTGGCGATTTCGATGAGGCGTTTGGCAATTAAAGGACGGGCAATTGATGTACCGAGCAGATATTCGCCTTCGTAAATCGTATTGGCCCTGAACATCGGAAAAACATAATCGCGCGCGAAATCCTCACGCAGATCTTCAATATAAATTTCCTTAATGCCCAGCGCTTGCGCTTTGGCCCGGGCCGGCTCAACCTCTTCGCCCTGACCTAAATCGGCGGTGAAAGTGACAACTTCGCAAGAATAGACATCCTGCAACCATTTGAGAATGACGGAAGTATCCAAACCTCCGGAATAAGCCAGTACTACTTTATTGATTTCCGACATAACGCCTTAACCTTGAGTTAAAAATAGGCAAATTATACCGGAAAATAAAGTTTGCGGCAGAAACGTAACAGGCGATTTTCTAGACGCTGTTACGTTTCTGCAAAGCAATGCTTAAAAAGCACAGCCAGGCTTGACGCCCAGCTTTTTCAGTATCATGGCTAATGGACAAAAGCCAGTAAAAGCAGATTGAAATAAATTTGCCCCGACAAATGCTGTAAACCACAACCAGTTTTCAGAATGCAAATGCGCCAGCAGCAAACTGATCAGAATAAAACTGCCTGCCACGGCAAATACCACACGATCAATAGTCATCTACTCTCCTCTATTTCAAGCGTACGACACCCATCAGTTTAAGCATCATTCTTTCATACAATGGCTCACTGATGCCTTTTCTGATCTTACGCATAAAATACTTTTCGAAACCGATTTTCGCCAGATGCACCCACTTGCCTTCTGCTGACCAGGTCACATTGCGCGGCGGAATTTGCGGCTTGGCCATAAATGCGACACCGGAATCGCCAAAGTCAGCCAGACATAGCGCATTCCAAGTAGCCTCATAACTAGGCTCCTTACCGTCCAGTTCACTGGCGATGTTATGCGCCGTAGCCGTTACCATAGACTCAATCATATAGCCGGTTTTGGGCGCGCCTACTGGCACTGGTGTTGGCTCTACCGGCGGAATCGCGATGCAGACGCCGACCGAGTAAATATTTTTGAAAGTCGGATTGCGCTGATACTTATCCACCAGAACAAAACCGCGCGGATTAACTAATCCCGCCGCATCGACTTTTCGCACCGCATCAACACCGGTAAAGGCGGGCAACATCATCGAATGCTTAAACGGCAGCTCATGTTTTTTCTTGTCTTTGCCTTCATCATCGACTTCCGTGACATACATCATGCCATCTTCAATCTTGTCGACTTTGGCATTGGTTATCCATTTAATACTCTTGTCACGCAATGCGCTTTCCAATAAACCTTTGGTATCGCCTACGCCGCCCAAGCCTAGATGACCGATGTATGGCTCTGCCGTCACAAAAGTCATTGGCACCTTGTCGCGAATCTTGCGTTTACGCAATTCCGTTTCAATAATCATTAAATATTCATATGCAGGACCATAGCAGGATGCTCCCTGAACCGCACCGATAACGATAGGCCCCGGATTTTCCATGAATTTATCCCAGTCCCGAGCCGCAACTTCGGCATGATCCACATGGCAGACAGATGATGTATAGCCCTCGGGACCTAAACCCGGCACCTCATCGAATGCCAAGCGAGGACCGGTCGCAATGACCAGGAAATCATAAGGCACTGCAGAGCCATCTGCCAACTGCACCTGATTGTTTACAGGATCTACTTTTGACGCCGCTTTTTGAATGAATTCAATACCTTTCTTTTTCATAATCGGCGCTAATTCAATCTTCAGCTCTTCCGGCTTACGCCACCGCGGTGGAACCCAAGGATTTGACGGCACAAAATGAAACGTAGGCGTATCGGAAATCACAATCACATCATGTTTTTTCCCTACCGTTTCTTTCATTTCATAAGCCATTGGTACACCGCCAATGCCGGCGCCTAAAATTACTATACGAGCCATGTTACACCCTCATTATTAGTTGCTTTGCATTTTGCCTAAATGATCACCATCACTTAAGGATATATTGTGCGTGTTACACTACAAGAACAATATTTGAAAAGAATATTAGCATATTCTAATTTTAATTACAATTTTGTATCGAGTCCCTACCTCTTTTTATCTAAATATCTGATGGAATTTCACTTGACTTCCATCTCTGTGAACCATGGAGCCTGATATAGGCCTTATCAACAACTAACAGATACTAGCTGTTTTGTAAATGACAGAAAAATTTAGTCATCCGAAAATAGTCATGTGGACCATTCGCTATTTAATTTTGGTACTAAAAATGCTATTTTATTCCGCTTAACAGCTGACGTGCCGCTCCTTTTAGCCATCGCCAGCGTATTTTGGCCTAGTTTACAGTCATGTCATTTTTGATTTGTAGTTTTAAGTCTGTTAAATCGCGCCGAAGCCACTGAATAGATTTTCAATAATAATTTTAATAAGCATGCATACCCGCTCCAATTAGGAACAGACATGAACAAAACTTCAATTACAGAGATTACCGGGCAGGATGATGTCGATCCGGCAGAAACCAAAGAATGGCTTGAAGCTCTGCAAGCAGTATTAGAGCGGGAAGGCGGTGCTCGTGCACATTTTCTTATTGAGCAATTAGTAGCCGCAACCCGTCATGCAGGCCTGGATATCCCATTCAGCGCCAACACTGCCTACATCAACACCATTCCCGTCGAACGGCAGCCACCGTTCCCTGGCAATACTACAATAGAATATAAAATCCGTTCCTATGTACGCTGGAATGCGATGATGATGGTGCTGAGAGCCAATAAACATACTAATGTTGGCGGCCACATTGCCAGTTTCGCCTCGGCATCGACTTTATACGATATCGGTTACAACCATTTTTGGCACGCGCCTTCCGATAAGCACGACGGCGACTTGATTTTTACTCAAGGACACTCGGCTCCGGGCGATTATTCCCGTGCATTCCTGATGGGGCGATTCACTGAAGAGCAGCTGGATAATTATCGCCAGGAAGTCAACGGAAACGGTTTATCTTCGTATCCGCACCCCTGGCTGATGTCCGACTTCTGGCAATTCCCGACCGTGTCTATGGGCTTAGGCCCCATTATGGCCATTTATCAGGCCCGTTTCATGCGGTATCTGCAAGATCGCGGTTTGACTAATACGGAAGGGCGCAAAGTTTGGGCTTTCCTCGGCGATGGCGAAACGGACGAACCGGAATCACTGGGCGAGATCGGCATGGCCGGCCGTGAAAAACTGGATAACCTTATTTTCGTCATCAACTGCAACCTGCAGCGGCTAGATGGCCCGGTACGCGGCAATGGCAAAATCATTCAGGAATTGGAAAGTGAATTCCGCGGCGCCGGCTGGAATGTAATCAAACTGATCTGGGGCCACCGTTGGGATGCACTGCTGGCGCGCGATAAAGACGGCCTGCTGGTAGCACGCATGATGGAATGCGTCGACGGCGATTATCAGACGTTTAAAGCCAAAGACGGCGCTTATGTGCGCGAGCATTTCTTTAACACGCCTGAGCTGAAAGCTATGGTCGCCGACTGGTCTGATCGTGACATCTGGGAGTTAAATCGCGGCGGCCATGATCCAATCAAGATTTTTGCAGCCTTCAACGCTGCAGTCAGTCATAAAGGGCAGCCAACCGTCATTCTGGCCAAGACCATTAAAGGCTATGGCATGGGCGAGTCTGGACAGGCGCAGAACATCACCCATCAGCAGAAGAAAATGAGTGTAAGTTCACTGAGCCGTTTCCGTGATCGTTATGACCTTCCTGTTACTGATGAACAGCTGAATGACCTGCCTTACCTGACTTTCCCCGAAGGCTCGAAAGAGCTGGAATACATGAAGCAGCGCCGTGCTGACTTAGGCGGGTATTTACCGTCCAGAAGAACCAAATCCCATGCCCTGGATGTGCCGGTGCTGGCAGATTTCAAACCATTGCTGGAAGCCAGCAGTGAAGGACGCGAATTCTCGACAACCATGGCTTTCGTGCGCCTGCTCAACATACTGATCAAAGACAAGAACATCGGCAAGCGCATCGTGCCTATCGTACCTGATGAATCGCGCACCTTCGGTATGGAAGGCATGTTCAGACAGCTGGGCATCTGGTCGCAGGTTGGCCAGCTATATACACCGCAGGATGCCGACCAGCTCATGTTCTACAAAGAAGACAAGCATGGCCAAGTACTGCAGGAAGGCATTAATGAAGCGGGTGGCCTCTGCGACTGGATTGCCGCAGGCACCTCCTATTCAACCCATGGCGTGCCGATGATTCCGTTTTTCATCTACTACTCCATGTTCGGCTTTCAACGTGTCGGCGACCTGATCTGGGCCGGTGCAGACCAGTGTACCCGAGGCTTCCTGATGGGTGGCACAGCCGGAAGAACGACATTGAATGGCGAAGGCCTGCAGCATGAAGACGGACACAGCCATCTGATTTCAGCGACTGTACCCAACTGTGTCTCTTATGACCCAACCTACGCCTATGAAGTGGCCGTCATCATTCAGGACGGTTTGCGCCGCATGTATGTCGAACAGGAAAATGTGTTCTATTACATTACCGTGATGAATGAAAACTATGCCCATCCAGCCATGCCCAAAGGCATAGAACAGGATATTATCAAAGGCATGTACTGCTTCCGCCGTGGCGCCGATCAAAAGAAAAAGACCCCACGGGTACAGCTACTGGGCTCAGGGGTCATTTTCCGTGAAGTTGAATTTGCCGCTGAATTACTACGCAATGATTGGGGCGTTGAATCCGACCTGTGGAGTTGCCCAAGCTTTACGGAGCTAGCAAGAGATGGACGAGCCTGTGAGCGCTGGAACCGCCTGCATCCAACTGAAACTCCAAAGCAATCGCATGTAGATCACTGCCTCGGCAATGCGCAAGGACCGGTCATTGCTGCAAGTGATTATAACCGTGCCTTTGCCGATCAAATTCGGGCTTATATTAAAGCGCCTTATACCGTACTTGGCACCGATGGCTTCGGCCGTTCCGACACGCGCGAGCAATTGCGCCGCTTCTTTGAAGTCGATCGCTACCATGTTGCCGTCGCGGCCCTAAAGAGCCTGGCGGATTTGGGACAATTTGACCCGGCAAAAGTAGAGGTGGCCATTGCCAAGTATGGCATAGCCTCTGACATTACACCTCCCTGGTTATCTTGAGAAAAGGAATTAAAATGGCTTCTCTAATCGAATTAAAAGTGCCAGATATTGGCAATTTCACTGATGTCGATGTCATTGATGTCTTAGTTAAACCAGGTGACGTTATAGCAGTTGATCAGACTCTGGCAGTACTGGAAACCGACAAGGCCAGTATGGACCTGCCTGCCAGCGCAGCGGGCACTGTACAAGAAGTCTTTATCAAGGTCGGCGATAAAGTCTCTGAAGGCTCATTGATCGCTACCGTATCGGCAGAGGCCGAGCAGGCTGGCGCGGCAAAACCGGAGGAAAAGCCTGAGCCAAAAGAGGCTGCCCCGGAAGAAAAGGCGCCTGAACAGCCAGCTCAAGCCGCTCCGCAACCTGCGCCAGCGCCAAAACCTGCATCAGCTCCTGAGCCAGCTGCACAGCCGGCCTCTGGCAAAGCCGCGCATGCCACTCCGGCTGTCCGGCTTTTTGCGCGCGAACTGGGCGTCGATATCAGCAAGATCACTGCCGGCAGCGGCCGGAAAGGCCGCATCTTAAAAGAAGATGTAAAAAACCACGTCAAGCAGATAATGACGGAAGGCTTTGCCCAAGGTGGCGCGGGGATTCCTCCAATACCGGCAGTCGATTTTTCTCAGTTCGGCGCCATTGAAGAGCAAAAACTCAATAAGATCAAGCGCTTGACCGGACAGAATCTGAGCCGCGCCTGGTTGAATCTGCCGATGGTCACCTATCACGAAGAAGTCGACATTACCGAAATGGAAGCATTCCGAAATGCGCTCAATGCCGAAAAAGCCGCAGGGGATACCAAAATTACCGGACTGGTATTCATTATCAAGGCCCTTATTGCTGCCATGCAGCAATTCCCTCAGTTCAACTCGTCTTTATCGACCGATGGTGAAAAGCTGATCTATAAGAAATATTTCAATGTCGGCATTGCAGTCGACACGCCAAACGGCCTGGTCGTACCCGTAATCCGTGATGCCGACAAAAAAGGCATCAATGAACTGACAGCAGAACTGGCGGATAAAAGCGCAAAAGCACGTCAAGGCAAACTCATGCCGGCCGACATGCAAGGCGGCTGTATCACCATTTCCAGCCTGGGTGGCATAGGCGGCACGGCTTTCACGCCTATCGTCAACGCTCCTGAAGTAGCCATCCTTGGTATCACCCGATCCAAAATGCAACCGATATGGGACGGACGTGAGTTTGTACCGCGCCTGATGCTGCCTTTGGATCTGACCTATGATCACCGCGTGATCGACGGCGCGGAAGGCGCACGCTTCATGGCTGTCATCAAACAATATCTGGGCGATATTCGCCGCTTGCTACTCTAATCAGGGGAAATAATATGGATGCTAATCCGGCGATTAATGAATCGACTCTGCATGCAGAAGTTCTGGTGCTGGGCGGCGGACCGGGCGGCTATACAGCCGCTTTCCGTGCGGCTGATTTAGGCAAACAGGTGGTACTGGTCGAGCGGCATGCTGTTTTAGGCGGTGTTTGTCTGAATGTTGGCTGCATACCCTCCAAAGCCCTGCTGCACATTGCCCAAATCGTCCATGAAGCGGAAGAATTCGAGCATCATGGCGTCCACTTCGGCAAACCAACGTTCGATCTCGACAAGATCCGCGCATGGAAAGAGAGTGTATCAGGCGCTTTGAACAATGGTCTGGCTCAACTGGCAAAACAGCGAAAAGTCAACGTGATACAAGGCGTGGGCAAGTTCACCTCACCCAATACGCTTGAGGTACAAGCCGAATCCGGCACACAGACTATCCGCTTTGATCAGGCCATCATAGCCGCAGGATCACATGCAACCAAAATACCAACCTTCCCTAACGATGATCCGCGCTTATGGGATTCGACCGCCGCCTTGGCGTTAAAAGAAATTCCGAAAAAACTGCTGATTGTCGGCGGAGGCATCATCGGACTGGAGATGGCTACGGTTTATCACGCCTTGGGGTCGGAAATCAGCGTGGTTGAACTGATGAATCAAATCATACCCGGCTGCGATAACGATCTGGTTACACCTTTATACCGGCGCATTAAGAAGCAATACAAAAACATCTGGCTGGAGACGCGTGTAACTTCAATTGAAGCGCTTGATGAAGGTCTGAAAGTCTCCTTTGAAGGCAAAGGCGCACCGGATTCAGACATATTCGATGCGGTTCTGGTTGCAGTAGGGCGCAGACCAAACGGCAAATCAATCGGCGCCGAACAAGCCGGCGTCAATGTCGACGACATGGGGTTTATCGCTGTCGATAAACAGCAGCGCACCAATGTCCCGCATATCTTTGCCATCGGCGATATAGTCGGCAACCCTATGCTGGCCCATAAAGCAAGCCATGAAGGCAAAGTTGCAGCGGAAGTGGCAGCTGGCCATAAAGCCGGTTTTGACGCCTTAACCATACCGGCCGTTGCCTATACAGATCCTGAAGTGGCCTGGATGGGACTGACTGAAAACCAGGCTAAGCAGCAGGGAATTGCCTATGACAAGGCGACCTTCCCATGGGCGGCCAGTGGCCGTTCCTTAAGCCTGGGACGCAAGGAAGGCTTGACCAAAATAATTTGTGATAAAGAAACTGGCAGAATTCTCGGCGCAGGCATAGTCGGCACCAATGCCGGTGAATTACTGGCCGAAGCGGTATTGGCTTTGGAAATGGGCGCCGATGTGGAAGACATCAGCTTAACTGTACATTCTCATCCGACGCTATCTGAAACTTTTGCTTTTGCGGCTGAAATGATTGCCGGCACGATTACTGACCTTTATATAAAGAAGGATTAAGATTCAGAAAAGGTGTTATTCATCTTGTATTCATCTTGCCTGCTGAAAATATGCTTCCTGAATTAGCTCATGTAGTTATTGTCGGTTTATTGATAGTCCTGCCGGTTGGCCTGATCTATAGAAAAGCGGGTTTTCATCCGGCATGGGCATCACTGGTATTCTTGCCAGGCTTCGGTCTATTGTTGATATTTTTACAGCTTGCCTTTGTGCCCTGGCCTAACCAACAAGATAATAAAACGGATCTATAATGGAAGCTTTTCTGATAGCCGTATTTGTCGTTTTTGTTTTATGGCTGGGGTCTAGAATACTAGACAAAGCGGGCCTTCATAAAACCTGGGTTTTCTGTCTGTTGATCCCGGTCGTCAACATTATCATGATCTGGATTTTCGCCTTCAGCCGCTGGCCTAATTTAAAACCCGATGTGAAGCAGGACTTATAGCCGTCGGTAAAAAGGGATTCTTTCCAGTTTTAGAGCAGCATAAAGCAGTGCTTAAACCGACTTCGAGCTATTTAACGGATTAAAAACCATAGACGACAATCGTCTTCATTTTATAATGAAAATGGTTGTATTTTTTCGGCTTATGGTTAAGCTTGCGTAAACAATAGTCCTATACCCTACACGGCCCTCAAACCAAAAAATTTTTTCGCTTTAGCGTTAATTTTCGAGCAACTTAATGAAAAAAATAATTACTGTAATTGCACTCGCCTTGCTGGTCGTCATAAATTTCAGTATTTGGAGCTACACCAATAACCCGCTGCAGCTAAAGTCATGGAACAAGCCCATGATGGGGGTGACTTTTGATCCCAGACGGAAAAACCATTCACCGGAAAACAACCAATTCCCCACTGCAGAACAGATTGAGGAAGACTTGGCTCTGCTTTCCGGAAAAGTGCACGCCGTCCGTACTTATAGCGTGCTGAGAGGCCAGGACAAAGTCCCCGAACTCGCCGCCAAACACAAACTGAATGTATCGGTCGGCGCCTGGATTGATGATGATCTGGAAGCGAACCGGCAGGAAATCGAAACGCTCATTCAAGTCAGCCGCCAGGATAATCCGAAAATCGTCAGACTCTTGGTCGGCAACGAGTTTCTGCTCCGTCACCAGAAGAATGAAGAGCAGCATTTACAAGCCAAGCAACAATTAATTGAGTATTTGCGCGAAGTGCGCAAACGCACCTGGCGACCGGTCAGTACTGCTGAAACCTGGGATATATGGCTTAAACATCCGGACTTGGTTAACGAGGTGGACTACATCGCGGTCCATATCCTGCCTTATTGGGAAGGAATCGATATCGATGAAGCGGTTGATTATGTTTTCTATCGCTATCACGAACTGCAACAGCACTATCCTAACAAGCCTATCGTCATTACTGAGGTAGGCTGGCCTTCCAATGGCCAGCCATTCAAACATGCAACAGCGTCGTTGTCTAACCAGGCAAAATTCCTGCGCGAATTCCTTAACCGTGCCACAGAGGAAAAACTTGCTTACTATATCGTTGAAGCCTTTGACCAGCCATGGAAAATGGCTATAGAAGGTTCAGCGGGTGCCTATTGGGGTGTTTTTGACGCCGACCGCAAACCGAAATTTCCGTTAGATGGCGATGTATTAGCCTTACCTGCATGGAAACACTGGGCCACAGGCGCTGCTGTTTTCAGCGCTGTGTTAATGGCCATCTTCCTGTTTACACGTCGTAGTATAAAACTGCCCGGCATGGTGTTTTTCGGCGTCATGGCCAATCTTGCCGCATCGGCAATTTTCTGGTCCGCATCAATCGGCGCCCAACAATATCATTCGCCTCTCACCATCGCCTTCTGGGTCATACTGATATTGATGCAGATATTGGCTGTGATTATCCTGATGATCGAAAGCCTCGAAATTGCAGAAGTGATATGGCACAGAAAAACCGCCAGAACTTTTGAGCCACTGGCACCGGGACCTGATTTCAGATACCCGAAAGTATCGCTGCACCTGCCTATTCACAATGAGCCTCCCGCCATGGTGCGTAAGACACTTGAAGCCCTGGCTGCGGTTGATTATCCCAATCTGGAAGTGCTGGTCATGGACAATAACACCAAAGACCCAGCCGTTTGGGAACCGGTGCGCGATGACTGCGAACGTTTAGGGCCGAAATTCCGTTTCTTCCATCTGGAAAACTGGCCCGGTTTTAAAGCTGGCGCGATCAATCACGCTCTTGAACAGACAGCGCCGGATGCGGAAATTATCGCCGTTATCGACAGCGATTACATTCTCTCGCCTGACTGGCTCAAGTGCATGGTGCCTTATTTCGATAATGAAAATGTCGGATTCGTCCAGTCGCCCCAAGACTACCGCGACCTGCATGTGAGTACATTTAAAGCGTTCTGTTACTGGGAATATGCCGGCTTCTTCAATATCGGCATGGTACAAAGAAATGAATACAACGCCATTATCCAGCACGGCACGATGACCATGATCCGGAAGTCGGCTCTAGAGAAAGTCGGCAACTGGGCTGAGTGGTGTATTTGCGAAGACAGCGAGCTCGGCCTGCGCCTTTATGAGGCGGGCTATGATTCGGTCTATGTGAAAGATTCTTTCGGTCGCGGATTGATGCCCGACACCATGTCCGGCTATATGACGCAGCGCTACCGCTGGGTATATGGCGCTATGCAGATTATTAAGGCCCATTGGCGCAGCTTCCTGCCTACCCAAAAATCGCCGCTCACATCCGCGCAACGGTATTATTTTGTGGCCGGCTGGTTGCCCTGGTTTTCAGATGCATTGGCTTTATTGTTTACAACAGCAAGTTTGATACTGACCGGCTTTATTGCGCTGGATCCGACGCATAGCGAGTTGCCAGTCAATGCCTTCCTGTTGCCGACTATCGGTATATTCAGCTTTAAAGTCCTGCGCGGTCTGTGGCTGTATCAGGCGCGTGTCCCCTGCTCAGTTTGGCATTCGCTTGGTGCGGCCTTATCCGGATTGGCCTTGACGCATACGGTCGCCAAGGGCACGATCCAGGGGTTGTTCACATCCAGTAAACCGTTTATGCGTACGCCTAAGTACGAAAAACAAGGCCCTCTATTCGAAGGCTTAATGACGATACGTCATGAATTGATATTGCTGATTTTACTAGGTGCAGCTATTACCTTGATGTTGTCTTTAGATCATTTCGATAATCTAAGCGGCAGACTGTGGACAGCTGTATTATCGGTACAGGCGGTTCCCTATGCGGCCACTTTAGTGACGCTATTGATCAGCATAGCCCCAAGCTACAGATCGAAAAAAGCCCTACAGACTGCCGAGGAACTTGACGACGCAGTTTAGTCCTATCCGCAGTAACCAGCTATGCCTCTTGAAACATCGGAGGCATGGCTGTCTCTCTTCAGCTCAGATTTATCGAACGATATTTTCCATTGAGCAACTATCCTATAAAATGAGTCGATATATTGATATTGGTCCACAGCAAGGGATAGCATTCCAAGTTACAACAAGCTTATGAATACTGATCTCGCACCGTTTTCGGCACTGACCCCCGATATAATTTTAAATGCGCTCGATTGTGTCGGTCTACAGACTGATGGTCGCCTGCTCGCGCTCAATAGTTATGAAAATCGTGTTTACCAGGTCGGCATAGAAGGCGGCCCAGCTGTTGTCGCGAAATTTTACAGACCCGACCGCTGGAGCGATGCGGCTATTCTCGAAGAACACGCTTTCATAAAAGAACTGGCTCAGCATGAAATCCCCGTTGTGCCCGCAATGACATTCAATGAAAACAAATCATTACACCAAATAGAAGGCTTTCGTTTTGCAGTGTTTGCCCGCCAGGGCGGCCGGGTTCCTGAACTGGAGGATCCTGAAAAACTTGAATGGATGGGGCGGTTTATCGGCCGCATACATGCAATCGGTGCTTTAAAGCCTTTTAAGAAACGCCCTACTCTAAACATCGACAGCTTCGGTCATGAATCGAGAGCCTATCTGTTGGCCAATGATTTTATCCCGCTAGATCTGATCGATGCTTATAGTACTGTCACAGCCCATGCGCTTGATGCCGTGGGACGCTGCTTCGAACGCGCAGGCAAACTGAATACCCTGCGGCTGCATGGCGATTGTTATCCGGGCAATATTCTATGGACCGAAGACGGTCCGCATTTTGTTGATTTTGATGACAGCCGGATGGGCCCCGCTGTTCAGGACTTGTGGATGTTATTGGCAGGAGATCGTGCCGATATGACTGTGCAATTAAAGCACCTGCTCACCGGTTACAGAACTTTTTATGATTTTAACGTCGCGGAGTTACACCTCATTGAAGCACTGCGCACGTTACGTTTGA
Source organism: Methylobacter sp. BlB1 (assembly GCF_015476545.1). GTDB lineage: Bacteria > Pseudomonadota > Gammaproteobacteria > Methylococcales > Methylomonadaceae > Methylobacter. The sequence goes on from NZ_JADMKV010000004.1 coordinate 108,577, forward strand.
TTCATTATTCCGCCTGGATTGCACGACGCTGGGACGACCCGGCGTTTCCCTTGGCGTTTCCCTGGTTCAATACGCCCCGTTATTGGCAGGATCGTATCATTGAGCTGCGCGAACAGATAGCGTTGATGAATGAGGAGCCTCTGGAAGCGGTTTAACCCCAAAACGGCCGGGTTAAAATCTATTTCATCCCATTGGCTATCATGGATTTTACCGGATTAAATGATCTTCTATGCACGCTTAAATAACCAAATTGCTCGATTTCGGCCAGATGTTGCTTGGTGCCGTAAGCCTTGTGCAGATGAAAGGAAAAATCAGGATATTTCTTGTGGTAGTCATACATGATCTTATCCCGCTCGACTTTCGCCAAGATAGAAGCTGCACTGATGGCTTTCACTTTGCTGTCGCCTTTGACAATGGCCTGAGCGGGCACGAACAAATCCGGGAGCTGGTTGCCGTCTACCAGAACCTCATCCGGTCTTACAGACAAAGCATTTATAGCCCGCTGCATGGCCAGCAGTGTAGCCTGAAGAATATTCAGTTCATCAATCTCTTCAACACTGGCTTCAGCCACTGCCCAACTTAAAGAGGCTTCCTTGATAATCCTGCACAGACTGTCCCGCCTGCTTTCACTCAGCTTTTTTGAATCGTCCAATCCGTCGATGGGCCGCGACGGATCCAAAATGACAGCTGCCGCCACAACAGGCCCCGCCAGAGGTCCCCGGCCGGCCTCATCAACGCCTGCGATCTTGAAATTGAAGGGACGCTTTAATAGATAGTGGTCATCCATAACGAATAGCCCAGTTGAAATTAAAAAGTCATGGCTTAATCCGCATTTGCGTCGATAGTTAGCGCAAAATGCCTCTGGTCACATTGCGCAGAAAACTAACCATATCGGATAACTGTTTGCTGTCGCCGGCCATGTCTTCCATTTGTTCAATTGCATCTTCCAGGCGCAAGTTCATTTTATAAATGATTTTATAAGCCTTTCTGATCAACCGAATGTCTTCCGGAGAAATACCGTTGCGTTCCATGCCGACAGAGTTTATGCCATGCGGCCGGGTTGGCTTGCCGCCGACCATGACAAATGGAGGGATATCCTGTGTAATTGCACTGCCCATGGCGGCAAAACTGTATTGCCCTATTTGGGTAAACTGATGCACCAACGTAAATCCGCCCAGGATAGCGTGACTGTTTAAATGCACGTGGCCGGCTAACGACGCGCCATTCGCCATAATGACATGGTCGCCAATAATACAATCATGCGCTACGTGCGTATAAGCCATGAACAGATTGTCACTGCCAATCTGAGTCACTCCCTTATCCTGTTTGGTGCCTCTGTGCATGGTGGCGAACTCCCGAATCGTGTTCCTGTCACCGATCTGAAGCCGGGTCACCTCGGATGCATATTTCTTATCCTGAGGATCTTCACCTATTGATGTGAACTGGTAAATGCGGTTCTGCTTGCCTATTGATGTAGGCCCTTTGATAACCACATGAGGGCCGATGACTGTTCCGGAATCAATCTTGACATCAGGCCCTATAACGGAGAAAGGGCCTACAGTTACATCTTCCGCTAGCTCAGCTTTAGCATCAATAATAGCTGTTGGATCAATCAAGGTTATTCTACCACTGCCGCACATCTGATTTCGGCACTCGCGACAAACTCGCCGTCTACCTCGGCGCGACAATCGAAAGCCCAAATATTACGTTTGCTTTTAAGGAATTTAACTTCCAGCATCAATTGGTCACCTGGTACAACCGGGCGTTTAAATTTTGCCTTATCAATACTGGCCAGATAATAGATCATGCCTACCAATTCATCGGGGGCTGTTTCCGATGCCAGCAATCCGGTAGCCTGAGCTAAAGCCTCCAGAATCAGCACGCCGGGCATAATGGGTTTTTGCGGAAAATGGCCTTGAAAAAACGGTTCATTATAAGTAACGTTTTTGACGCCGACTAATCTTACTCCGGGTTCACACTCAATGACTTTGTCAACCAATAAAAAAGGGTAACGATGCGGTAAGAATTCTTGTATTTGTAAAATATCTAGCTTAACAGACATAGCAGAGAGTGCTTCATTAAAGAGTTATAATTATATGCATGAAAAATTTAATGAATTATTCTGGCGATCTTGACAGTTTTTCTTGAACTTGACTGGTGACATCAATCTGTTCACTCGCGTAGATCACGCCATCTGTCAGCAATAAATCGAAATTTTGATCTTTGGCTATTTCACGAATAACTTCAACTATACGGCGTTGCAACTTACCTAACTCATCATTGCGGCGAAGATTGAAGTCTTCACTGAATTCCTGCTGAGCTCTTTTTGCATCTCTCTTTTTGTTTAAAATATCTTTTTCTAGATTTCTTCTTTCTGACTCGCCCATAACGGAAGAATCTCTAGCCATTTTTTCTTCCATATTTTGAATTTCTTTTTGTTGGGCAACCAATTGCTTATCACGAGGCGAAAATTCCTGCTCCAGACGTTTTTTAGCTTTTTCGGCCTGAGGCGCTTTTTCAAGAACAGCAGGAATGTTGACAAAGCCTATCTTTAAGTCGGCAAAGCTTACATTCGCAGTCAGTAACAGTCCTAAAAATAAAGCAATTTTTGTTTTCATTGTCAAACCTATCTCCGGTTATAGTTAAAATTAAATAATTGATAAAAATTGTTAATGTATTAGTTAAATTATAGGTGATAAGCCAACCAAACCAAAAACTTCTTCTAAAAGTTTTGTCCAAAGTTGAATTGGAAGTACTTTTTGTCATCTTTTTGTTCATGGGGACCGTTAGCGTCTGTGTATGTAGTTGTACCCGCATTTAAAGGCATTGCAATACTGACAGATAGAGCACCGAATGGTGACAGCCACTCGCCCGACAGGCCCGCTGCATACCTTAAGTTATCTATTTTGAATCCATTGTTGACGGTTCCGGCATCAAAGAAAGTCCCCAGCCGAACCGATTTTGTTTCCGGCATGAAAGGCACAGGAAAAAACACTTCGGCATTGCCGATTATTTTGCTTGACCCCCCAAAAGGTCGCGCTCGGGAATCCCGCGGACCCAATGTATTGGTATCGTAACCGCGCACAGACCCCCAACCGCCAGCAAAGTAATTTTCGAAGAAAGGCAGTTGATCTGTCTTGCCATAACCGTCGCCATAAGCAATTTCCCCGTGCAGGCGCAACGTAAGATCCTTGGCCAAAGGAAAATAGTGCTGCTGCTTGTAACTGACTTTGTAATACTGAAGATCACTGACTTCTGGAACCGTAACCAAAGCAGAGAATCGTTGCTGTCCCCCTCTGTCAGGAAATATCGCCCGATTAAGCGTATCGTGCGTCCAGCCCAGAGACGGCAATAAGGTTAGATACTTGTCGCCTTCTTTATTAATAAAATCTGTGATTTGTTGAGACGAAAAGTTAGGGTTAGCTTTTAATTTAGTATGTCTCAGATCCGTATTAAACTGTAACCGGTCAAATTCATTGAATGGAATGCCAAAATTGATGCCGGTATTAATGACGTCAGTCGAATAGTTGGCGAGGTTGATTTGCGTTGCATCTCGCGTCGTATAGCCAAGGTCATAACCAAAACTTACACCATCCAGCGTAAAATACGGGTTATAAAATCCGAATTGGTACTGCGTGAGGTAATCACTGTTATTAAAGGCCAGATTCACTCGCTTGCCGGAACCGAAAACGTTGTCCTGGGAAATATTGGCGTTCAAAACGATGCCTTGCGTTTGAGAAAAACCTATACCGGCCATCAGGTTACCGTTGGGTTTTTCCACCACTGAATAATTCACGTCGATCTGATCGGAAGTTCCGGCAACAGGCGGTGTTTCAACATTAACCTCTTCAAAGTAGCCTAAACGCTCCAGGCGCGTTTTCGACCGTTCAATTTTTGAGCTCGATGCCCAGCTTGACTCCATTTGCCGCATTTCCCGCCGCAGGACCTCATCACGGGTTTTAGTATTACCCTTCATATTGATGCGCCTTACATAAACGCGCTTGCCCGGATCAACAAAGAAAGTCATATCAACGGTTTTATTGGCCTCGTTGATTTCCGGCACCATGTTAACGTTGGCAAAGGCATAGCCTTCATCGCCTAAACGGTCGGAAATCGCTTTCGAGGTTTCCGTGGCGTTTTTTCTGGAAAATACTTCCTTCGGCCCGACTTTGACGAGCTTTATAAGCTCTTCAGGCTTGACGACCAGATTACCGGCCAGTTTTACTTTTTCAAGCGTATAAACGTCGCCTTCTTTGACATTGATCGTCACATAGATATCTTTCTTATCCGGCGTAATCGCTACCTGCGTGGATTCTACCGAAAAATTGATATAACCGCGGTCAAGGTAATAAGAACGCAATTTTTCCAGGTCCGCGGATAATTTCTGCTTGGAATACTGGTCGTTTTTTGTATAAAAAGACAAAAGATTTGAGGTGCTTAATTCAAACTTGCCCAACAGCGTTTCATCATCGAATACAGTATTGCCGACAATATTGATCTGTTTGATTTTGGCAACTCGGCCTTCTGAGATCTTGATATGAATGCCGACCCTGTTCCGGGTCAGATCGCTTACTTCCGTGTCGATTTTTAAACCGTACTTGCCGTGACTGTAATACTGGCGGCTCAATTCCTGCTCAACTTTATCGAGCACCTGCGGATCGAAAACCTTGCCTTCGGATAAACCGATCTTATTTAGAGCTTTTGTCAAATCATCCTTGCTCAGGTCCTTGTTGCCTTCAAAGATGATTTTTGCTATCGATGGACGTTCCACGACATTAACAATCAGCGTTGAGCCATCCCTTTCCAGTGAAATATCCTTAAAAAACCCGGTTTTGAACAGGGCCTTGATTGCCGGACCGGCATTATCCAGAGAAAATCTTTCGCCTACATTGACGGGCAGATAGTTATAGACCGTGCCTACCGAAATACGCTGAAGACCTTTGACCTGGATGTTATCAACAACAAATTCTTCGTCACCTTTAACCGCTTGGGAAACGAGTAGTAATAGCAACAGCAAGCGTGAAAAAGTATTTGATCTCATGTAAACGTCTAATAAAACATAATGTCCGGTATTAAAACTCGCAGGATTATAGCACAGTAACAGCTTTAAACGAGTTAAGCCCTATTGACAGGAAAGCCAAGCACATCTTCAATCGATGCGCTATCCGACAATAGCATCAGTAAGCGGTCCAAACCTATGGCCATGCCCGAACACTCCGGCAGGCCGGCCTGCAATGCAGCAATAAGACGTTCATCCTTGACCGAAGCAGGCAGATTTCTTTGCCGCCTGATATCCAGTTCCTTGTCAAAACGTTCACTCTGTTCCTTGGCATCGGTCAACTCAAAATAACCGTTGCCCAATTCAACGCCATCAATAAACAGCTCGACCCGATCTGTAATTAGCGGATCATGTTCACTGATTCTCGCTAATGATGACTGGCAAACAGGAAAGCCGTACACCATGCATAAAGCATTCCGGCCTAAATAGGGTTGAACCTTATGGCTGAAAATAAAATCCAGCCAGATAGCATGATCATTTCCGCAGATACTGACGGCTTCCGGTAATTGATTATCCAGCGCATAAGCGCAATACTGCGGATATGAAAACTCGAGCGGATCCAGCCCGGTATAACGTTGAAATATGGCCTGGTAAGTGAATCTTTCTGTTTCCATCAGCGGCTTGCGGTGATCGAACAACCTGGCTATCAGGTCGGCGCACTCATCCATTAATTCCGCCAATTTGAAACCGACGTGATACCATTCAAGCATCGTGAATTCAGGATTGTGAAATCGTCCGGATTCGCCGTTCCTGAAGGCTTTGGCTATTTGATAGATGGAACCGCTGCCGGCCGCAAGCAGCCGTTTCATGGCGAACTCGGGCGAAGTTTGCAGAAACAGCGTCTGTTTCTGAGGAACCAAAGAATATTCGGTAGTAAAAAACGCCAGCTGCGGGTCAGTTCCGATCCCCTGGCTCAACAGAGGCGTCTCCACCTCGAGCACAGACCTTTCAGCAAAAAATTTACGTATATCGGCGAGCACTTGCGCCCTCAGGCGCAAGTGCTCTACGGAACACGTCGGCCGCCAATCACCCAGCACTAGTCTTTGACGCGTGAAACATATTCACCGGTACGCGTGTCGACTTTGACGACTTCACCGATTTGCACAAATAAAGGCACTCTGACCACGGCGCCTGTTTCCAGCGTAGCCGGTTTGCCGCCGCCGCCGGAAGTATCGCCGCGTACGCCGGGATCGGTTTCGGTAATGGCCAATTCGACAAAGTTGGCTGGCGCCACAGACAGAGGCACGTCATTCCATAAGGTTACGGTGCAAAGATCCTGATCTTTGAGCCAGTTCTTAGCTTCGCCGACAGCTTTTTCATCGGCTTGATACTGTTCAAACGTATCTGGCACCATGAAATGGCGGTATTCGCCATCGTTGTACAGGTATTGCATTTCCACATCGACAACGTCAGCACCTTCCAGAGACTCGCCAGATTTGAATGTTCTTTCGATCACGCGGCCAGTCTTGAGATTTCTGATCTTAACCCGGTTGAAGGCTTGGCCTTTCCCCGGTTTGACGAATTCATTTTCAATAATCGCGCAGGGATCATTATCCAGCATGACTTTCAACCCGGCTTTAAATTCATTGGTACTATAACTAGCCATTTTATCCTCGAGACTACAAACAATAATTAAAATTTAACCATTATAATAGATGGCCCCAACTGATAGAAACTCTAAATAACCCATTTCATGTTAGAACGACGAACCGAGACAGAGCACTTTAATCTAAATTGGCAGCAACAACTTGCTGAAGCCTTTAATAGCATTGAAGAATTATGCCGTTATCTGCATTTATCGCCGGATGATTTACCGGTCTCATCAGCGGCTGGCAAGCGTTTTCCTTTGCGTGTTCCGCTTAATTTCGCCGCCAGCATGGAAAAAGGCAATCCTCACGACCCTTTGCTCAGGCAGGTATTGCCGGTCAATGATGAGCTGCTTGCTTACCCGGGCTTCAGCAATGATCCTGTCGGCGATCTCCGGGCGGCAACCGGAGCCAGCGTACTGCACAAGTATCAAGGCCGCATTTTGCTCATCAATACAGGCAGCTGCGCCATCAATTGCAGGTATTGTTTCCGCAGAAACTTTCCTTATGCCGACCTGCAACTCAGCAAACAGAAGGAAGATGCCGCTATCCGGTATATAGAGGAAGACCCCGCCATCTCGGAAGTCATTTTAAGCGGCGGTGATCCATTAATACTCAATGACGCCCGCTTGACCGGACTCATCCAACAACTGAGCCGCATCCGGCATTTAAAACGCATCCGAATACACAGCCGGCTACCCATCGTTCTGCCCGCCCGCATAACGAACGAATTGCTCGACGCGCTGACACAAAGTCCCGCGCAGATTGTTCTGGTCGTGCATTGCAATCATGCCAACGAAATCAATGAGCGCGTCATTGCCGCCTGTACGGCGCTCAGAAACAGCGGCATTACCCTATTTAATCAGTCGGTATTGCTGAAAGGCGTCAATGATACGGCAAAACAGCTATGCGAACTGAGTGAGCGCTTATTCAGCCACGGCATCATTCCTTACTACCTGCACCTGCTCGATAAAGCGAACGGAACGGGGCACTTTGAAGTCTCCGAACAGGATGCGCTGGCGCTGATGCGGCAAGTCCAGGCCGCCCTCCCCGGCTATCTTGTGCCTAAACTGGTCAAGGAAGTAGCCGGCATGACGTCCAAGCAATACGTGTTTGATGACGCCAGCGGCTGCTAACGGCCCGGTCTTTATTGCAGCGCCGGCAAGCTGGCGCTAATCCGCCAGCGTTTGATTGACAATGCCATGCGGCACATGCGCCGCGGCCACATGCTGGGCAGCAGATTCGCAATGTTTTTTCTGATCGTCGAAGAAAATATCGGCCCCAAAGGCTTTCAGGAAAGGCCCTTTGGCCATGCCGCCCAAAAACAGCGCTTCGTCAATACGGATGCCCCAGAGTCTTAACGTTCTGACCACGCGCTCATGAGCCGGGGCCGAGCGTGCAGTCACCAATGCCGTCCTGATCGGCGATGATTGCGGATCGAACTGCGACTGAATGTAATGCAAAGCGGCAAGAAACTCTTTAAAAGGCCCGCCCGGCAAAGGCGTTTTAGCCGCTTTGCGCTCGTTCTCGGCAAATACCTGCAGCCCCTGCTGTTGATAAATACGCTCCGATTCATCGGAAAATAAAACGGAATCGCCGTCAAACGCAATGCGCAACTGACCAGACGAAGTAATCGAGGACGGGCCGCAGAGTATTGTAGCGGCAGCAAAGCCGGCTTCAAGCGCCTTGGCGACATCGTCGGAATTGGCCGACAAAAACAAATGCGCACCGAATGCTGAAATATAGTTGTAAGGCGAAATGCCGCTGGTAAATGCGGCGCGGGTGATATTCAACCCGTAATGGGCGATTGAATTGAAGATTCTCAATCCCGTATCGGCGCTGTTTTGCGATACCAGGATGATTTCAACGAGCGGTTCATCAAGACAACGTTCATTAATAGACAGGAATTTCTGAACCAGAGAAAATCCATAGCCGGGAGCCAATACTTCATCTTCATGCTCGACCTGATAACGGCAGAAAGCGTCCTTTCCCTGCGTCTGGAATATCGCATGGGAATCATCCAGGTTAAATAAGGCTCTGGATGAAATAGCGACAACAAGTTTTTGCCTGCTCATGCTCTTCTAGGCCAGTATTTTAAACTTTAACTCTGAGTATTGCCTACCCAGACCGAACTCAGCTTAAGGGTCTTCTTGACTTTCGCGGCGTACAAGGCCGCCTCATTCCTATTCTTAAAACCTCCTACACATAGCCTGTACCAGGTATCCCTGCCCACTTTGACATCAACTACGTCAACAGGAACGCCTTTTTTGCCAAATTCAGCCGCTTTGCTTTTGGCGTACCCTTCTTGCCTATAAGCGATCAGATTGACGGACCAGTCGGCTGTTGCATTATCTTTTCCTGATGCGCCTTTTTGAGGTTTGGTTTTTTTCGTCTTTGCAGAAGCGGACACTGGCTTGCTGATTTCTTCAACAGCCGGTTTTATGGTTTCAGTTCTCATAGCTTTCGGTTTGGCGGCTTGCACCGCCAGCGCTTTGCTTTCCATAACGGCCAGCCTGGCTTGCAAGTCTTTAAGCAGATCTTGCGCTTTCTCTTTTTCCGCTACATCTTCAGTAAGCTCATTTATCTCTGTTTCCGCTGATAATGGCGCCTTGCTCGACAACTGCGCCATGATGTCATCGACTCTCTGGTTCAACTGTTCAATAGCGGCCTTGATATCGTTCAGCTCATTATCGGAACTTTGTACAGAAGCCGTTCCAAGCGTACTAACGAGTTCGTTTAGCCTTGATGCCTCCTTTTTCGCATCATGGGCTATTAAGCCGAACCCAATTGCAGCCATCAATGCAGCACCGCCCAAAACCATGGCGATATAAGCGTAAACTCTTATGCTTTGAATTTTGCTTTCTAATTCAGCCTTCAGCATCTTCTGAAGCAGGCTAATGGAATCCTGATCGGAATTGGATGCACTCGATGCTGTCATGTCAGCATTATCAGATTCAAACCGGCCATCGTCACCGCGCCTCGGCCTTATTCCAGCCAAGACTTCATCCTGAGCGGCAGTACGGATTTTATCAACATCAGGCCGATTTTTTAGACCGAAAAGTTCCTCATCATCCAAATCGTCCCGACCGGAAGGCGCATTAAAATTATTAAAAAGAATATTGTTATCCCTGTAGTCTTCAAATAATGCTTCCTCATACCCACTTTGATCCCCAGTCTTAACCGCCTGATGACCGGAAGCCTCAAACGCCTGTTCTTCAGAGTCATTAATCTCGAAAAAACTCTCGATTTCATCCGGCATTTCTTCATTTGAAGCGCTTGTTTCATCATCGATGATGATATCGACAAATGAGGCGTATTCTTCCTGTTCTTCAGCAAGCAAATCATCGCCAAACTCGTCAGCTTCGTCCGACAAATCAATATCGTCAATCTGAGGATCGTCATTGTCGTCTGCCTGATACAACGCCTCTGAATCGAAATCCTCTGCCAGAAGCAATCTGTCAATGGCATCCTCTTCGTCTTCCCGGTCATTTGATGAAACCTGAGAAGACTTTACTTTATCCAGCATGGCATCTAACTCATCATAAAAGTCATTAAGGCTGTTTTTGCGGTTATTATTTGCTGGATCTGCCATATTCACGTCCTTTGGTGGGGATAAAGATAACCATAAAATCTGAATCAGTATCGATGCTTGCCGATTTGAAAAAAAATTTCTTTATTTTAAGGTCAATAAAACTTAATGTTCATAAAGTTTCGCTCATTTGATGTTAAACTTTCAAATAAAACTTTATAAGAACAATATGCAACTAGCTATCACTGCTTTAGGCGACAACCAGATTAATTTTATTGCAGAAATATTACCCGCCATACGCGACTGTAAATGCAATATTCTCGAGATAAGATCTTCCCGCCTGGCCCAGTCTACAGCCGCCTATATGCTTGTTCAAGGAAACTGGAACTACATTGCCAAACTCGAAAGTTCATTAGACACCATCCAGAAGCGCCTTGAGATTCAAATTCATAAATTACGCCTGGAAAACAAAGAAAAAAGCTGTGATTACGTACCTTATTCGTTAGAAACCATATCGCTTGACCGCGACAATGTAATGGAATCCATTACGACTTTCCTTTTTGACCGCGATATCAGCATTGAGGAAATATCCGGCAGTTGCTATCAGGCGCCCTATATTCAAACCTCCGTATTCTCCACCAAATTTGTCATACTGATCCCGCCGCATCTGCACCTGCTATCGCTGCGCGAGGAATTCCTGGACTTCTGCGATCAGTTAAACATTGATTCAATCCTTGAACCCATAAAACGATAGGCCCTGAAATGACGACACTCAGCATAGGCCATCCTGTGCCTGATTTTGAGGTTCCGTCTACCGGCGGAAAAACTTTCAAATTATCGGACTATCGCGGCAACTATGTTGTCCTTTATTTTTACCCTAAAGACAACACGCCGGGCTGCACACAGGAAGGCCAGCATTTCCGCGACAATATCCAAAAATTCAATGCCTTCAATGCGGTCGTAGTAGGCGTATCGCGCGACACCCTCCGCGTCCACGAGGGTTTTAAATGCAAGCAGGCATTCCCTTTTGACCTGCTATCGGATCAAGATGAAGCACTTTGCCGATTGTTTGATGTCATAAAAATGAAAACCCTTTACGGCAAGGAGGTTCGCGGTATCGAGCGCAGCACTTTCCTTATTGATCCGCAAGGACTGCTTGCCCGTGAATGGCGCAAAGTAAAAGTCAAAACACACATAGAAGAAGTGTTGCAAACATTGATGGAACTCACAGGAAATCAGCAATGAATATTCAAACATCGCCGGACAAAAAGTTATTTGTTTTAGATACCAATGTGCTGATGCACGATCCGACCGCCATCTTTCGCTTTCAGGAGCACGATATTTTCATCCCGATGATCGTACTGGAAGAACTGGATCATTCCAAGAAAGGCCTGACCGAAGTTGCCCGCAACGTCAGACAGGTCAGCCGCTTCCTGGATGAACTGATCCGCGATGCCAGCCCGCAAACTATCAATGACGGCCTGCCCTTATCGCGCATAGAACATGGCTTGGCGGAAGGCGTTGAAAGCCAGGGACGCCTGTATTTCCAAACCAGCGCCATGACGGCACTGTTGCCGGACAGCATGCCCGGCAATATCGCCGATAACTCTATCCTGCGTATTGTTTTGGCGCTCAAAAGAGAATTGCCCGACACGAAAGTCATTCTGGTCTCCAAAGACATCAATATGCGCATCAAGGCAGCGACTTTGGAACTGCCCGCCGAGGATTACCATAACGACCAAACACTGGAAGACATCGACCTGTTATACAGTGGCGTCAAGGCACTGGACAGCAATTTCTGGGAACTGCATGGCGCGAAAATGGAGTCCTGGCAGGAAAGAGACCGCACTTTTTATAAACTGGAAAATCCGCTGGTCGCCGAATGGTACCCCAATCAGTACTTATATATAGAAGATGAATCCAATTTTGAAGCCATCGTCAGATCCGTGGAAGGTCAGGTGGCCGTATTGGAACTGGCGAGAGACTATCGTTCCAAACACAATAATGTCTGGGGCATTACGGCAAGAAACCGCGAACAGAACTTCGCCCTTAATGTATTGCTGGACCCGGACATCGATTTTGTCACCTTGTTGGGCACGGCAGGCACCGGCAAAACCTTACTGGCTTTAGCCGCGGGCCTGACCATGACCATAGAGCACAAAGCCTATCATGAAATCGTCATGACGCGCGAAACCATTCCGGTCGGCGAAGATATCGGCTTCCTGCCGGGCACCGAAGAAGAAAAAATGGCGCCGTGGATGGGGGCATTGATCGATAACCTTGAACTGCTCGGCAGCCGCTCCGGGCAAACTGAATGGGAACAAGGCGCATCCACGAATATGATCATGAACCGGGTCAAGATCAGATCGCTAAACTTCATGCGCGGCCGAACATTCCTGAACCGCTTCCTGATTATAGACGAGGCGCAGAACCTGACCTCCAAGCAGATGAAAACCCTTATAACGCGCGCAGGCCCCGGCACAAAAATTGTCTGTGTCGGCAATCTTGGACAAATAGATACGCCCTACTTAACCGCGACCACGTCCGGATTAACCTATGTGGTGGACCGCTTCAAAACCTGGCCGCATGGTGCGCACATCACCCTGCGCCGGGGCGAACGCTCGCGTCTGGCCGATTACGCATCGGATATATTGTAAAGCCGGCAGAAGGGATCAAGGCGAATGAATAAATTCGCTTTGATCCTGAATTTTAGTAAACGTTATTGTCGCTGTTATCGCCAAGGCGCGGCCAAGCCGTCAGCACGGCTTTAACGACTGTGGCCAGCGGAATTGCGAAAAATACGCCCCAGAACCCCCATAAGCCGCCAAAAAACAGGATCGCCACGATAATCGCTATCGGATGTAAATTAACCGCTTCGGAAAATAAGAACGGCACAAGAAACACGCCATCCAATGCCTGAATGACTGAATAGACTACCACGACATACATAAAGTCATCGCCAGCCAGTCCCCATTGAAAGTAAGCCACGCCCAAGACCGGAAAAGTCACCAGCGTAGCGCCTACATACGGAATAATGACCGACAAGCCCATCAGCACAGCCAGCAACATGGCGTAATTCAGGCCCATCGTAGAAAACGTAACATAACTGGCCGACCACAGAATAAAAACTTCGGCAAATTTTCCACGTATATAATTGCCTATCTGTATGTCGACCTCCTGCCATACGCTCTCGGTTAAATGCCGATCCCTAGGCATGAACTGCAATAGCCAGTCCACCAGCACTTTTTTATCCTTTAAAAAGAAAAAAACCATTAGCGGCACCAGAAACAGATAAACCATGGCACTGACCAGACTCATCACAGACGCGGCCGACATCGACAGCATATTCTGACCATACGTCAACAGTTCCCGCTGAACGACAAGCATCATTTCCCTAACTCTATGTTCCGAAATGAATTGCGGATACCTTTCAGGCAGGCGCATGATGCCATCCTGCACCTGGTTGATGATCAGTGGAATATGCTGAACAAGCTCTACGGCCTGCTGTGACACTATCGGCATCAAATAGAACAGCAAAAATCCCAAACATGCCATGAATCCGGAAAACACCAGATAGACCGCCGGCAGCCGCGGCACATGCATACTCTCAGCCTTACTGACCAGTCCTTCAAGCAAGTAAGCCAATACAATGGAAGCGAAAACCGGCATCAACAAACCGGATAATGAATAAATCAGCACAAAGCTGACGATTAAAATAACTGCCAACGCAATTGCTTGAGAATTGGGCAGAAAACGCTTGAAACCGTCTCGAAAGAAACTTGAATTCACAAATGGGGGTTGGGTTGTCATAAATAACGACGCATTTTTATAATAGTTATTAGCTTTATTCTACATCCAATAAACCATTAGACCTATGATGATTTTGGGGATGAGATGCTTAAAAGGATACCTATCGCCCAACCCGATGTATGCTCGGCCGCCATCAAGGCGGCAGAATGTTATTTACCTCATCAAATAGCTGATCCAGCGCATTACTCATCTCGGTATCCATGGTTATCGTGCAATTCAGTTCATCGGCAGACAGCGGCTGCGCCGACACAAGCTGCTTTTTCAGCACGTCCAAAGTCGCTTCGGACGCGTCATTCATCAATTGCCGCCGCTGTTCTATGCGCCTGTATAATTCCTGCTCGGAGGCTTTAAAATCAATAATCAGAAATGGTACGCCGCAATCACTTGCCAGATTTCGAAATTGCTCACGCAGTGAAGCTTGGATAAAGGTCGCGTCGACAATCACCGTAAAGCCCGCTTCGATCACGGCTTTAGCCAGTTCGGACAGACGCTGGAAAGTCCGGCGCCCCGCCTCTTGCGTATAAAGGCCCTGATCGACGCCGCTATCAGTCGCCTCCAGCATCCGGTAACCGAACAGCCTCTTGCGCTCGATATCGGAACGGATCTGTATCGCGCCCAGCCGCTCAACCAACTGACTGGCCAGCGTGGACTTTCCCGATCCGGAATAGCCATGGGTAATGATCAATGCGGCCTTGCCCTCTTTAGTAAAGCGCTCGGCCAGATCCGCATAAACGGCATACTCGGCAAGTGCCTGCAGGCAAACGGCCTCATCATTGCGCTGCTGCGCCATCCGCAGCATCGTCACTTTAGCGCGCACCATGGCGCGATAAACCAGATAGTAACGCAACAGCGCCAGGCCGGAATAATCGCCCGTGTAATGCAGATAATGATTGAGAAAACGATAAGCCAGACGTTCATGCCCGGCATGCAGCAGATCAATGAACAAAAAGGCTATCTCGCTCATGACGTCGATCCAGCGCAGTGTCGGATTGAACTCAATGCAATCGAACGGCGTGACCTTGCCGTCGATCAGGGTAATATTGTTCAGGTGCAGATCGCCGTGGCATTCGCGCACATAACCCTGCCGCTTGCGCACTTGCATCAGGCTGGCCTTGCAGCGCCATTGCGCATCGCCCCATGCCTGGATCAATTCAAGCTGGCGCAATTGTCGCTCATCGGCCAGCAACGACTTGACCGTGTCGAGGTTCTCTATAAACCATTTTTGAATCACCTCACTGTCGCCATAAGCGGAGTCTTCATCTGCCCGTTCAACGGATTCATGAAACTCGGCAATCAGCCGGGCTGTCTGATCGATCTCATCGGCCTTGAGCCTCCCGTCCGCAGCCCGCTCGCTCAGCAGTTGCCCGGCAGGAAACTGCACCATCCTGACGGCATATTCGAAGGCCTGGCCTGTGCCGGCCAGCTGCGGATGCTCCGGCGTTCCTGTTATAGCAACAACATCGAGATACAGTTCCGGCGCCAGACGGCGATTAAGTCTTATCTCCTCCTCACAGCAAAATCGCCGCCGCTCCAGTGTTGAAAAATCCAGAAAACCGAAATCAACCGGCTTTTTGACTTTGTACACATAGTCCCCTGTCAGCAATAACCAGGAAATATGCGTTTCAACCAGCCTGATCGAGGCAACCGCATGCGGATAGGCATCGGCCTTGCATAATGACTGGATCAGCGGCGGATGAAGGGCATCACCTTCCCTGGTTGGCTCATGACGCTTTTCGTCTGATTCATTGTTCATGCAATACCTCTGCCGTTTTAGTATGGCAAAAAATTTGTAGATGACCTTAAGAGTACCAGATCTTCCTAGAGTTGCCGCCAACCTGAAATGGCGGGTTTATTGATTCGTCTCATGGCGGCATTTGAACAGCGCCGCCGATACTATGCCATCAACAGAAAACGAGGTGACCCATGAAGGCGATCAATAGAGCCGTCTCTATAAGCTCGATTTTTTTGACTTGCTGTTTTTATACCATTCCGGCCTTTCCGGCTGAAGGAGGACAGTCCATGACCATGACGCTGAAGTCTCCCGATTTTAACCATCAGGGCGAAATCCCCAAGCAATCTACATGCGATGGCGCTGATGTTTCACCGGCACTGGCCTGGTCGGACATTCCGCCAAACACCAAGTCGCTAGCATTAATCGTCGACGACCCCGATGCACCCGACCCGGCCGCGCCTAAAATGACTTGGGTTCACTGGGTGCTTTACAACATCCCGCCGACAGCTTCCGAATTGCCGCAAGGTGTCGCTCCAAGCGCCTTGCCGACCAGCACGCTGCAAGGCAAGAATGACTGGAAACGCACCGGTTACGGCGGACCTTGCCCGCCCAAAGGCCGGCACCGTTATTTTCATAAGCTGTATGCCCTGGATATAGAACTGCCGGATATGCATTGGCCTGACAAAGCCCAGCTTGAGAAGGCGATGGCCGGTCATATCATCGGCCAGACGGAATTGATCGGTACTTATCAGCGTTAATAAACTGATGCGCAGATACATTCTTAAGGCGGCTATATCAACTGTAGGCGGGGTTGGTAAACCCAGCATTCGAGGCTCCCCATGCTGGGTTTGCCAACCCAACCTACAAGCCCTTTTTTGCCTCTCAATATGCCTGTTGTTGTGCGCCTGCTCGCGCCAGCAGACAGTCACGGCGCCTTATCCTTTCTGGGGGCAACCAGTCTACCTGAAGGTGGAGGGAAATGATGCCTGGCGGAGCATGCAGATCCTGAGACCGGCCGCGCCGGATGCCGCTCAAGGCTGCCTGCTGATCGTGCACGGCATGAATGAACATATCGGCCGCTATGGGCGTATAGCCGAACACTTCGCCGACCGTTTTATAGTTGTTGGCCTGGACCTGACGGCTCACGGGCTGAGCAATCCGGTATTATCACAAGCCCATGAAAGCATCACTGCCGGTGCGGCGGCTTATGATGCCAGTCATGCCTATCTCGAGCAGGCCCAATTCCGGGACCTGCAACCCATGCGCAACGATCTGGCATCTGCTCTGCATTACCTGTCCGATCAATGCCATAGCCGCGCCAGTTCCCGACTGGCTTGCGGCATACACGCCATCCCTGGCGATAAACCGTTGCCCATATTTATTTTGTCCCACAGCATGAGCTCGCTGGTTGTCTCATCCTATCTGCTGCAAGCTGAAAACAAGGCATTAAGGGATCGAGTGAAAGGCGTTGTGCTCAGCGCTCCGGCCTTTTCTGTAACCGAAGTACCCGGCTGGCGCGGCTGGTTCCAAAACCCGATAGTCCGGTTTACTTTTCATACGCATGAACATTTTCTGAATCCACAAGACGAAGCATTACCTCTCATGCTTTTCAACCAACTTCTGGCCGTGATCAGCGTGCCGCTGCAAGATGGCATAATTGAATTATTTTCACTGCCGGGCATGCGCAACCTGTTTTCACCGACCGCACCGGATTGGGTAAGGGATTATCTGACTGATTCTGAAGAGGAAAAACAAAAACTGAAGAATGATAAATACATAATACGGCAGTCCGTGCTCCGTTATGTGCTGGCGATTGAAAAGGAAATTATCCAGTTCAGGCGCCAAATGGATCGATTCGACGCCCCTTACCTGCTTATTTATTCCGAAAACGATCCCATCACGCCGGCTTGGGGGAGCACTGATTTCGCAGCCGCTACACGATCGAATCATCCTGACAACCGGCTCGTCCTGCTAGCCGGCATCAGCCACCACGAGCAGCTTTTTTCGTCCCCGCCGTTGCGCGAGCATATCCTGTCCGTTATCGATGACTGGCTGCAAAAACGCCTGACACGAAAATAATAGTTATGGTCTGAGATTTTTTTCACAAAGCAATTCTTTTCTGATCAAGCCGGCCAGATCCCTCAATTGCTCGGCAAACAGATCGATAAGATCGTCCATGGCCAAAATACCGATCAGGGCGCCCCCCGCATCAACCACAGGCAGACGCCGAATGCCTTTGCTGCACATTTTTTTGACAGTGTCGATCAGATCGTCATTCTCTCTGGCCACGACAAGATCTTCAGCCATAATGATGCCGACATCAACGGCATCGATATCGATATCCTTGGCGATGAGCTTAATTACGATGTCCCTGTCGGTTACCATGCCTATCGGATAATTCAAGCCGTTACGGTTTTCGGCGACGATCACATTACCGACATGATAATCGCGCATAAGTTTTGCGGCCTCCGAGACAGAGGACTCTTTTTCGGTGATGACCACTTCACGATTACAAATTGTTCCTACTGACATAGCGCCTCCTAAATTTAAAGAAGCCTGAGCGACAGGGCATGAATCGTAATAATGACGGACTGGATAAAATTTATAATGATTTTGATCAACTCATTAAAAATACCCTTCATTTTGACAACAGGCCAACAATCGACACCGGAAGCCATAGTTCGCAGTCGGCAACTGCCGCATAGTTTGGTGCATCGGGCCCGCATCATCTTGAATGCAGCCGCTGGCTATCACAATAAGATCACCGCCAAGGACCTCCATGGTCGCTATCGCCATACCGGTCACTTATCAGCGAGTTCCAGCAAGCTATCATCCCGGCAGAGTTCCGGCTTTCCCTGCAGATAGGATGAACTGGGGTCGATAACAAAGCGCCTATTCATCGCGGTACGCCCGAGCAGCATGCGAAAGCGCATACTGTCGCGATTGGTCAGCGTCATCTCGGCCCTGATCAGCGAACGCCCCAGCACAAGCTCGGTCTCTATGACGTAGCGCAACTGCTTATGCCCGCCCGAATCCGAAACCAGCCGACGGTCTTTGACCGGCGCATGACATTCAACCACCACGTCGGTTCTGAGCTGACTGGGATGAATGGCGAACATGACCCAGCGCTGCCCGCCTTTTCGATAAGGGTCTATAGTGAAAGCATGCAGGGCCGATGAACGGGCGCCGGTGTCGATTTTAGCCTTGATCTGTCCGATATTCAGCTCTGGCAGCGCCACCCATTCGCGCCAGCCCAGCATCGGTAACTGTGTCGATAAATCAGTCATTATTTATCTTTGCCTGGAGATCTATTATCGGTTTAGAGTTATGCTTGTAG
>NZ_JADMKV010000050.1 GCF_015476545.1 Methylobacter sp. BlB1
CCGCCGGCATCGACGGTAAACTCACCGATACCCTGATTGTTCAGGCCTGTCAAAGCCTGCTTGAATGTTGCATTGGCGCCCGAGGTCACAGCGATCTTGCCCGTGGTCACGAGATGCTGCAGATCCACATCGCTGCCGGCGGTCAGCGTAATAGCGCGGTTGCCGGCCGACAGAATGGTGCCGCCCGCCATGGTGATATCGCCGGTACTGGCCTTGATTAAGATGTCGCCGTTATTGGTGAAAATATGATCGTTTATATTTACGTCATGTCCGGCGGCAAGTGAGATCGAGGCGCCGGTTTTACCATCGATGGCCTGGCGGCCGTCGATTTTTGCCGCGACCGTCAGGTCGTTGTCGGCTTTCAGGGATACGCTGGTGCCGCCCTGGAGCAAAGCATTGACTTTCTGTACGTTGACCGCCGCATCCGTTGAGGTGGCTGTTACAGAACCGTTAGCATCGGGTTTGGCTGCCGTTTTATTCTCTTCGACAGTCATCGTCTTAACGATTAAATTGCCCGGATCGAGCAAGAGCTCGCCTGCCTTGCCGTTTTTAGCGCTGGCATCGACATCGCCGTCGTAATGCAGGGTGTGTTTGCCGGAGACTTCCACCAGACCGCCATTGCCCGAACTTTGCCCACCGCGGGCACTGATGGCGCCGTCAAAGTGCGTGTGATCGTCCGCCCAGACGATGACCTTGCCGCCATCCCCTGCACTATGGCTGTCGGCATTGATCGCGGCATTGCGTTCGACTGTCGTCGTCCTGGCTCTGATGCCTTCGCCCGAACCCTGAAAATCGCCCCCGACCAGAGCCGTACCGCCCTGCCCGTTGCCGGACACATCAATGCGGCTGCCTTCGGCCAGCTGCACCTCGCCGCCGCGCACTTCCACGCGGCCGCCTCGGGCCTGGGCTGTCTGCCCGGAGGCATCCAGCGTTCCGGCTACTTCGACTTGAGTGTTTTCATCGCCGAGCAGGGTGATGACACCGTTACGGTTTTCAACGGTCTGCGCCTGCACATGGCCTTTCAGGTTGATCAGGCTGTCGACAATGGCTTTGCCGGTGCCGGCCATGATCGTCACCATGCCGCCGTCGGCGATGATCTCGCCCGTATTGCTGACATAGTGCGACAAGGGTTTGCCATCGGCGCTTGAGATTTGCGCCAGTTGTTCCTTGGTGACGGTAAGGTTGATGAGCTGGTCGCCGTACAGGTCCAGGGTAAAAGCGTCGCCGCTGGCCAGGGCGATCTTGCCGAGCCGGGCGTTGATCGTGCCGTGGTTTTCCACGCCAGGCGCCACCAAAGCAACCAGACCGCCTTGTTGCACGGTGATGTTGCCGTGATTGATTATGCGGGCATCCGGATTGCCGGGTTCAGCAAAGTTCATGCGGCCTTCCATGAAATCCTTATTGCTGATGTTCGCCGTGGTGGCAGTCAGCGAACCGACATCGATCTCGGCATCCTTGCCGACCATGATGCCGTTCCGATTGACAAGATAGACGCTACCGTTGGCGGTCAGCCGCCCTAAAATCGCCGAAGGATCGTTGCCCGCCACGCGGTTCAGTGTCGCGGAGTCGCGGCCGGGCTGGTTGAAATTGACGTGTTCCCCGTTATCGATGCTGAAAGCTTGCCAATTGATGACGGCTCTCTGGCTGGCCTGATTGATGTCCATCCGGGCGCCCTGCTGAACGATCTCGGCAGCGCCCGCGGCCACTTCGCCGCCGGTCGGGTTGGCATGCGCCATCGGCGCACAGCCCAAGGCAATCGCCCCGACAGCCTCGGCCATCAGCAGCCTTTTGATCACGGCAGGCAGTGTTTTCAGATTGTTATTGTTCGGTGATTGGTCGGTTGCGGTCTTCATCGTAGTTGCTCCTGCTGTTCTGGTATCCTGGTGTTTCAAAAGGTCAATTTAAAGCCGCCGAACAAGCGCATGTCTTTGTTCTGCTCAGTCGATTGATCGGGATGCATGGGCTTGGCCCCTTCGATATAACCGGAGAAATAACGGGTCACCGACAGCCTCATGCCGACACCGGCCGCTTCGACGGAAACGCCAGGCCTGTCGTAGTTGTAATGGACTTCGCCGTAGTCGAAGAAGCCATAGAGGGTTGCGCTGGCTGCGTCGAAGGGATTGAAGGTGTAACGCAGTTCCGCCTTGGTCGCAAAGCCTTTGTCGCCGATGAACTCCGATGGGTCATAGGCACGGAGAAACTGCTCGCCGCCCAGCGAAAACTGCTCAGGCGCCAGCAGAACATCTTCCGTATATTGACCCTGAAACGCAGCCAGAAAAGACCAGTTGGGCGCCAGGGCTTGAAGGCGGGCCAGATAAAGGTTGGTTTTGGTGTAGTCCACCTGCCCTTGTGCCGCTGAAAGCTGCGATGTGCCGGCTTCCCGGGACGCGTCGGAAGGATTGCGTGCGCCGAGCGCGTCGATGCCCTGGCTCAGTTCCAGATCAGCTATGTTGATACCGCGCCAGCTGTCGGCCAGGTCATAGGTTAAGCCCACCCGGAAGGAGCGGATACGATCACTGGTGATGGTTTCGTTGAAGAAGTCGCTCTTTGAGCGTGAATCGACCATCGAGTAAGTACCGCGTACGCTCAAGTTCGTGTTACGGCTCCGGATCAGCGGATGCGATACTCCCAGGTTGAAGGAAACCAGATTTGATTTTAAATCATTAGAGATATCGAACAGGGAGGAGTTAGACCAGACCTCGTTGAACATCAGAGACAGCCGGGTTCCTTCACTGGACAACGGCAAATCTTCACCTACCGACAGCACGGTCATTTTGTCTTCGAACGATTGCAAGACCCGTGCGTAGGATTTTTCCTGTAGACCTAAGATATTGTTTGCCTCGCCGTACACCTCGCCCCGATAGGTGCCCAACAGTTCGGTCAGTCGGTTGTTGAAGCCGACTGAACCGCCGAAGTTTTGCTGGGCGATTTCGATCACCAGGTCGGCCGCCCCGGGCTGCTGGGCCGAAGGCGAGAGCGAACCATGCGCGGTAATGCCGGGAAGATCGTTAATCAGCAGAAGATAGCGTTCAAGCACATCAATCCTGACCGGCTTTGTTGCACGGATTTTCTCGACATAATCCTGAAGCAATCCAATTCTATCGTCAGAGGTATCTCCCTGGAACCTGACTTCACCGATACTGCCCTCAACGACATCCAGGCGCACCAGTCCGTCTTTCAGTGTTTGCTTGGGAATGAGCACCTGGGCCAGCACATAGCCGTCATTCCGATATTGAGTGGCGGCGTTGTTGGCAGCGGCTCGTAGCTGCTTGAGCGTCACCGTTTTGCCCACCAGATCCGCAAAGAACGCTCTCAAGTCGGCTTCGGGATAGACCGTGGCGCCTGAAAAAACAATTTCCTTAAGCTCAAAAGAAACTGCGCCTTCTTCCGGTGCTGGAATCGGTTGCTCCGGGATAATCTGTATGGCAGGCGGCTCGGCCTTTGGAATAGGCGCTACCTTGAGTTGTTTCTCGATCTGGCCGGGTTGAATGGAGCCTGGAATTTGCTCTCCTTGTGCCATGGCGTTGGAGGAAATGGTGAGCTGCATTGCGCAGACAATACTTCCCCGCATGGCTAAAATGCCTATATTTTTCACTGCGTCCCTTTTTATATAATTTTGTCTTTAATTTTTGTTTTTTATTTTTGTATTGTATGGCCTTCCTGAATTAGACTTCTTCGTGATCGGCAGTTGTCTATTCAGCATCGCCAGGAAATCCCGCAATCGTCACATAGTTCTGAGACTTTTCACGTCACGATGGCGGAAAATCAATTGAGCTTCGGGTTTTTATAAATCCGCGTTATGCCCCTGCAAAGTTAAGCGCGCTGAACCTTTCCCCAGGCTCAGTAGCCAAGCTCTTTTCATCAGCCATTCCCACAACATTTATAATGTAAATCGCCCAAGCTTCATTCGTCAATGGTATGGGAAATTTAAAGAGTTCTTTTACCGCTGCTTTTGACGCCCCCGGACATATCAAGCAACACAAATACAAGGCACTTTTTTGGCTATCGCTAAATTATCACTATTGTAGCGGGCTAACCCAAATACCTCATACAGAACAGGCTTGCTCCTATAAGGGCAGAGTAAGAGTTTACCCAAAGCAGATTGTACCGCAACTTAAATGAAATTTCCCGTTGTTCTTAAACACCTAATTGAGCGTTAATAACAGGCCAAGAGAAACAATATTGCTTTTCTACTACCCGAAGGGATATGCCTTGCGGTGCCGGCTCGGATAATCCAGTCCGATTTCCCGACCACATAATCCTCAATCCGGCTCCGCTCAGCCATCCGGCCGATTAGCTGCTTTTACCGAGGGCGTGACGTAGAGATGGCGTCCCCCCAACCTGCTGTGTTCACTGAGCCGTTACTTTACGCTCCGTCATCTTTGTGGCGGTCAAACAGATAATTGAAAACTTCTCCTCGTAACCGATGCCTATTTGCCAAAGCCGGTAATAACGCCGGTTGTCCATCATATCCTGAAACGAATCCTCTTCCGTTGCTGATTCATCCTTTCTCAAACCATAACCTACCCATATCTCACCATCTCCTTCAAACTCGGCCACATCCATCTGTTGCATGAAAATTTTCGCCTTTATCACCGGCTCCAGTTTTGCTGGCCTTTTATAAGCCATATAGGGATGCTCGTTATCGTCATAAGCACGCCATTCAGAGCCGTCGGTCAACCATAATGCATCAGGCTCGCTTTTGCGGCGAAAGCCGATGAACACATCCCCGATTTTAAAGTGGTCTTCCTTCGGTATGATCAAATAGTGATCCAGAATGGTTTTATCGGGTACGCCTCGCAGTCTTGTTTGTCCAAAGCAAAATTGCCCAGGCTCCGAGAATACCGTGGTATTGACTGTCTCAGCCTGTGATAGGGCGGCATTCAGCAGACAAGCCGCAGATATGCCGGACAACATCCAGTGCCGGATAGAAAGTTTCATTTTTAAATCTCCAGATAATTTTAAAAATTGGGGATACGAGTCCGCCAATAAATTCGGGCACAAACGATGATGGAAATACAGCCCGTCATGACGATTCGAGCCGTAGCGCCCGCAGCGATAATGCTCACAAAGGCCGGTCTTTATGGCTGCAACATGCCTGACTCACTGTTTTTACAGGACTGTCATTGGGATGTTATCGGGACGGTCCCGTGTCCAGTATTTCCAGTGCCTGTATCTTCCTCCATTTGTATGGCGGTCAGGCAGACAGTTGAATTCTTCTCAATAGAACCGCCTATTTGCCAGAGCCGATAATAGCGCTGATTGTCCATCATATCCTGAAACGAATCTTCTTCCGTTGCTGACTCGTCTTTTCTCAAGCCATAACCTACCCATATCTCTCCATCTCCTACGAACTCGGTAACATCGGTAGGGTCCAGGAAAATTGACACATCTATCACTGGTTCCAGCTTTCGCATAGAATAAACGGACCTGGAGTATATGTACTGAGTATCGTTGGAATCGATCCAATTCCCAAAAATACCATATAGCCATAACTTGTCAGGCTCGCTTTTGCGGCGAAAACCGACAAACACCTCCCCTAGTTTGAAATGGTCTTCTGGAGGTACGATCAAATGGTGTTCCAGGATGGCTCTGTCGAGTCCGCCTCGCAGGGATGTTTGCTCGAAGCAATATTCCACCGGTTCTGAGAACACCGTAGTATATTTGGGATCAGCCTGTGAGATGGCGGCGCTCAGCAAGCATGTCGTTGACACGCCAAACAATATCCAGTGTCGAATAAAAAATTTCATTGTTTAAGTCTCCGGATACTATTAGAAATTGGAGATGCGAATCCGCCGATAAATTATAAGGCTGGCAGTGCCAGCATGGCACGACCGCTGGAAACCCATCCGGATGATAAGCAAGAGCATTCCGTTGTGCTGCGCAAAGGGATGGTTGTTACTGTTGATTCAAGCTTTGTCATTATTATTCTTCCATAAGTTATTGTTATTCCCTACTAGTCCATCATTACTCTAATTCCATACTAGACAGGAGATCTCATATACGGGCAAATACTGCATAGTTTGAGCAAGAGCTTGCCCGAGCAAATTGTACCTCAGCTCAAACAGAATTTCCTGCTTTTAAACATGGTTTTACTGTCTGGTTGGCCATGATGCTGACTCAGTGTATTAAGGGCGAGGCATGCCCGTTTTGCCTGCAGTTAACGGTGCAGTAGAGCCGCCGCGGCAGAAGGATGGCAAATTTGCTGCTCAACGCGAAGTAGCAGTGAGCAAGGAATAAATCAGAAAATTGCAGGGGCGAATTCATTCGTACTGCTCGAATCAATCCGCACCTGCACCGGAAAATCCTCCGCCTGCTTGAGGAAGTATTTCCTGCCCATCCCTGCTCAGTCTTTAAGCAGTTGATCCCCGATTGGCAGTTGCCGGATGCGCTGGCCAGTGGCGGCAAAAATCGCGTTGCACAATGCCGGCGCAATAGGCGGTACGCCCGGTTCGCCCACGCCGCCCAGCGGCGTGTCGAAGTCAGTTGCCGGCAGCATGTGGACCCGAATTTCCCGAGGCGCGTCATCCATCCGGGTGAGCTGATACGTATCGAAGTTATCCTGCATCACGGCGCCATCCTTGAAGCTGATTTCACCCAGAGTGGCCAGGCTGACGCCCATGATGCAGGCGCCCTCGATCTGCGAACGGATTCTTTCCGGATTGACCTGAGGACCGCAATCCACCGCCACATCGATTCTGGGTATGCTCAGTCTGCCGTCTTCGCCGACAGCCACCTCCACCACGGCCGCGACGTAAGTGACGAAACTGTAATGGGCCGCGATGCCCAGTCCCCGCCCCCGAGGCAGCGAGCGTCCCCAGCCGGCCTCACGCGCAACGGTTTCGGTCACGCGGCGCAGTCGCCCGGTGTCTACCGGATACAATTGGGGTGATTCGCCATGATTCCAGGTATCTTCAAGCGTACGCGGATCGATGCGGCGCGGCGGCCCGATCAGGTCCAGCAGAAAATCCTTGGGATCGCGTTCTGTCGCCGCAGCCAGTTCGGCAACGAAAGACTGGACAGCGAAAGCATGAGGGATATTGGACACCGACCGGAACCAGCCGATACGTGTATGCGCCTCGGCCTCCGGGTTTTCGATCCGCACATTGGGTATTGCAAAAGGCACATTGATGACGCCCATGCCAAGTTCAGCCGTCATCTCGTGCTTGCTGCCGTGGGCAAAAATAGAGGAAATCGAAGGAGCGACCGTTCTGTGCAGCCAGGCCACGGGCTTGCCCTGGTCATCCAGCCCCGCCTCCAGCCGCTCGAGTGAAACGGTGTGGAAGTAGGCATGATGCAGATCATCCTCGCGCGTCCAGGTCAGTTTGACAGGCTGGCCGTTCATGGCCTGCGACAGGAGCGCCGCTTCAATGACATAGTCGGGTTTGGATTTGCGTCCGAATCCGCCGCCCAGCAAGGTGACGTGTACCGTGACTTTATCTGCCGGCAGCTTGAGCCATTTGGCCACACGGTCGCGGGCCACTTGCGGCGCCTGCGTGCAGGTCCAGATTTCGCACTGGCCGTCGACGATGCGGGCGGTCGCCGCCGGCGGTTCCATCGGCGCCTGGGCAAGATGCGGAATATAATACTCGGCTTCAATTTGCCTGGCTGCGCCTTCCATCGCGGCATTGAAATTGCCGTCGTTGCGCATCACCTTGCTCGGTTTGCGCGCGGCGGCCTCGAGCTTAGCCTTGTAAGCTGCCGAGTCATAGCTGCCGTTAGGCCCTTTGTCCCATTCAATCTTGAGCGCCTTGCGCCCCTGGATTGCCGCCCAGGTATTGCGGGCGATCACGGCAATGCCGCCGAGCGGGTTATATTCGGCAGGCGGAGGACTGCCTTTGAGTTCGAGCACGCGTACTACGCCCGGCACCTTCAGGGCGTCTTTGGCGTCATAATGCAGGACTTTGCCGCCAAACGCGGGAGGCCGTGCCACCACGGCATACAGCATGTCCTTGAGTCGAACATCGATACCGTACACGCCTCTGCCTTTGACCATATCCTGTCCGTCGTAGAGCCCGACCTGGCCCTTGCTGATGTAACGGAACTCCGCCGGTTTTTTTAAGCGCAGGCTTTCGCGGGAAGGGACCGGCAGTTTTGCTGCAGCCTGGGCCAGTTGACCGTAGCCGAGTGTTCTGCCGGTCGCAGCATGGCGGACCTGATGCTGTTCGGCACGAACCTCCTGGATAGGCACTTGCCATTGTGCGGCCGCCGCCGCTTCAAGCATGGCGCGGGCCGCCGCGCCGACCCGGCGCATGGGCAGGAAGAAATGGCGCATGCTGCGGGAGCCGTCGGTATCCTGATTGCCGTAGCGTTTCTCGTCGCCGGGCGCCTGTTCGATGCGTACACGGTTCCAGTCGGCTTCGAGTTCGTCGGCCACGACCATGGGCAGGCTGGTGCGTATGCCTTGCCCCATTTCCGAACGGTGGCAAACGATGGTGACTGTGCCGTCATCCGCTATCGCGACGAACACCAGGGGATTGTCCACCCAGCCGTGCGGCATGGCGTCGGCGCCATACTTCGCCTCGTCTGTATGAGGAGCGGTTTCCTCCGCCTCTATCAGCGAAGGAAACCCGGCGGCCAGTACGAATCCGGTCAGTGCCAAATCCTTGAGAAACGCGCGCCGGCTGATATTGACGATATGCAGGTCATCGCTATCCAGCCGGTCGATGTTCAATTCGGAGCCATCCAGTGGGGTTTTCATGGCTTAGCCTCCATTGTTTCGGCAGCTTGCTTGATGGCGGCGCGTATGCGCGTGTAAGTGCCGCAACGGCAGAGATTGCCGCTCATGGCGGCATCGATATCGGCATCGGTAGGTTTGGGTTTTTGCTTGAGCAGAGCGGTGGCCGCCATGATCTGGCCAGGCTGGCAATAACCGCATTGCGGTACGCCCAGCGTTAACCAGGCTTCCTGGATTTTCTTCCCCGTCGCATCCTGATCGATCGCTTCGATGGTGACAACTTTTTTGCCTGTGGCGGCCGCGACAGGCGTTACGCAGGCGCGCACCGGCTTTCCATCGAGGTGCACCGTGCAGGCGCCGCATAACGCCATGCCGCAGCCGTACTTGGTTCCGGTCAGGCCTAGATAGTCGCGCAGGGCCCAAAGAAGGGGGGTATCCTCGGGCAAATCAATCTGATGGGGCTTGCCGTTGATATCGAGCGTGATCATAAGGCATTTCTCCTCAAGTCGTTAAAGATACAAGGCGCCCGCATAAATATCCGTGGCGTATTAGCCAGAATTCTACATGGGCATTTCCAGACCGTAAAAGTCGTACGCCGATTTCGGCAGAGCGGTATCCGTTTCCTTTAGTCCGTTGCCGGCAAAATTTTGCTCAATGGTTCGCCGTTTCCTCTCCGCCTCACCCGTACCATTTCGCTGACGATGGACAAGGCAATCTCCTCCGGCAATCTCGCCCCCAAATCCAGACCGGCAGGCGCTCGCACTCTGGCAAGGCTGGTTTCGGGAAAACCTTCCTGCCGCAGTCGCTCCAGCACCAGTTTCGCCCGCTTGCGACTGGAGACCAGCGCGATATACAGGGCTTCGGATTGCAGAGCGCGGCTCAGCGATTCATAGTCGCCCTTATGATGAGTGGCGATAACCACAAAATCGCCCGTTTGCGGCTGCAATTGCTGGTATCGGCTGTCGTCGCTGATCACGCGGAAAGCGGTGGGAAAGCGGTCCTCGGTGGCCTGCGGATCATTGACAACCACTTCAAATCCTACCCGGTGAGCGAATTCGCAGAGGCTTTCCACAATGCGCCCATGCCCCATCAGCCAGAGTAGCGGCTTGGGCAATACCGGTTCGACGTATACCCGCATGCTGCCGCCGCAAGGCATTCCCGCACCGAAAACTTCATCGTTCAGGTCGATTTCGATCACGCAGGGCTCTCCTGTATCAAGACACTCAAGCGCCGTCCTGGACACCATGGCCTGCGCACAGCCACCGCCGACCCAACCGGCAACAATCTTGCCCGAAAGGTCGATCAGCGCCTTGGCAGCAGGCTTGGCCGAGGACGAACCCAGTATTTCGACCACCGTCGCCAGGACGTAGGGATGACGCGCTTCGCGCAGTTCCAGCTGGAGATTGAGAATGTCCCGAGTCACGATGGTTTTTTAAATTTTTGTCAGTATTTCCAAATCTTGCGGTTTGTCAATGTCCCGAAGCACACCGGGATCATCGCAATCGACAAGGCGAAGCTGCTCAAGATGGGCCTGAATCACCGATTTCGCGCCGGCATCGCCGCTCAGCGCAGTCAGATCCGGACCTAAAACGTGCGAAAAGCCGACAGGATGTCCACGCTGGCCTTGCCAGCATGGCGCGGCGATAAGTGCACCCAAACGAAGCTCATCCGCTACCCTACGAATGGTCGCAGGCATTATCCAGGGCATGTCGGCCAAAGCGACCAGCCAGCCGGCGGCTTCAGGCCGGGCGTGAATCCCGAAGGCAAGGCTCGCGCCCATGCCTTGCCCAGCATCGGCGCAGATTCGAACTTCGGCCCCTTCGGTCTGCAACCGGGCAGCCAGTGCCTCGCTGCCGGGACGAACCACCGCCAGCACGCCATCCGTGCCGGCCAGTAAATTGCGGCAGGCACGCACTGCAATCTGGTCGCCGTCGGGCAAAATATGGGTCAGTTTGTCGGCGCCGAAGCGCCGACTGGCTCCGGCGGCCAACAGTATGCCGATAATCGGGCTCATCAATTTAAAGACAATGTTGAATGCTGGCTTCGCAAGATCGGCGCGCGTATATTCATCGTGTTGACCGTTCAGGTAAATCAATTCCGGCAAGACTAACATTCCCTTCGTCTTATTAGCAATATTCTCCAGCCGGGTGCCGCCAATACTTGGCGTGTACTGACAGCGAGAGGCCCAGTAAAACTGGCTCGATATATGCCTGTTCAACTTCACATGCCGCCATCAGGACTGAGCAATTCGCAACGACCTGATCCGGTTGACGGCGGCAGCCAGCTCGTATTTGCGCGGCATGGAAAGCGTGCCAGGGTAATCGGGCGCCAGCACTTGTAAACCCTGTTCGGTGATGTCGCTGTAAAGCCGGTCTATCCAGAACCGGATGGTTTCGGGCTCATCGGCCGACTGATTGATTTTATTGCGCAGCGCCAGCAGGCAATAGCCCAGAGCCAACACCTGCGGCGCTTCAGCGATCTGCACGACGGCCTCCAGATTGATCAGGTCCATGCCGTACTCCAATTGTCTCAGTGCACTGCGCAACGGCTTGATGCGTTTGGCGATGGTTTTTTTCAGGCGTTTATTTTCATACGCCGGATCAAAATTATCGGCGGCCAGCCGGCGTGCTGATGAGAAGTCTTTAATCGTTTCATCTTCATTGGCGATTTCACCCAGCCTGCTGCGCACGCTGGCAGTGATGTCCTGGCAATGGTAATGGGCCATAAGCAGGCAGGTATCGGCTTTCTGTAGAAAACAGCCCAGTCCGCCTGCCACGAAAATCATCGACACGCGCCGTTCGTTCCAAAGCGGGCGTATCGTGGAATAAAGCGGCCTGATCGGTTCCAGCGAAGCATCCAGCACCTGTCTGATCAAGGCGTCGCGCACCAGAAAGTTGGTCGCGCAGGTATCTTCATCGAACAACAGCAATTTCGACCCGCTTTCGACAGCCTCGACAATGGCAGCCGCCTGCGACGTGCTGCCGCTGGCGTTGCCCGAGGAAAAATGATCAGTATTCAGGCCGTTCGGCAAGTCGCCTATAAAAGGGCTGATGTCCACGTCCCTGATGCTGCGCCCTTCCTCGGCCCGGATAAAGAAAGCGTCCTCACGCGTCACGACAAATTCGCGGCCATCGCCCGGCACATGCGCATAGACGCCGGCCAGAATCGCCTGCATCAGGGTTGATTTGCCATGATAGCCGCCGCCGGTAATGCAGGTGATGCCCTCTCGGATACCCATGCCGGTCAGGCAGCGACCATCCGATAGCGGGATTTTGACCTGCAGGGAATCGGGCGATTGAAAGGCGATAACAGCCTCGCTCTCGGCCGGCCTGTCGTCGATGCCGCTGTTGCGCGGCAGCCGGGCGCCGTCGGCGATAAAAGCGATCAGCCGATGTTCGTCCATAAATCGGCTGATTTCTGTACGCATTGTCAGCACATCGACAAACTGTTCCAGTTGCGCTTTGGTTTGCCCGTCATAGCGCTCATAAAAAAACGTGGCATCGATGATGGCGGGCAGTTCCTGATTTATCATGATCCGCGCCTGTTCGGCATCAAAAACACCACCCCCCCGCCCCTTGGCGGGCCAACTGATCATAAAGCGTAATTCAATGGCGGCTTGATCGATTAAAACGCTGTCCCTTTCCAGCATTTTCTGGCTTAACTCGATGGTATCGAATGAACCGCTGCCTTCCTTGCCGCGATTTTGCAGCGCAAACATATCGATTCCCTGTCGAAAGCGGCGAATCAGAAAATCTGCGACGGCTAGCCTGCCGGCCTCGGCCTGTAAAAAAACTTCTGGAATGACGCTATCCTGCCAGGATACGGTGACCGAGGCGATTGAGGCGGGATGGGCGCCGGCACTGTGTTGAACCCTGATCACCCTGAAATTGAAGCCGGGAAAATCATAGCTGCCTTTTAAGGCCTGTATATGATCAAAAGGCCGATCGGCAAGCGCCGAGATTAACTGATTTAGCCGGTTCATGGGATTCCTCTCGTATGCATTAGCGGTTATGCAACTTTAGAAGATAATAGGAAGCTGCGGAAAGTACTGGCTCTGCAGCATACCTTTCGAAATTTACCGGATTATTACGGCTCCGGGAAGGTTACGCGCTGCCCATTCTACGGCGCGACAAACGTCTTGTTTTCAATTGATGACGCTCAGGTCCTGAATCAATTCCACGGCATTGCCGTCAGGATCGCGGCAGAACAAGGCCCTGCGTCCCGATTTACTTAATGTGTAGAAAATATCCTGCTGTTCCAGTTGCTGCTGAACGGCGTCCAGATCATTGACCAGTAGAGCCGTATGGCGATCTAGTCCGCCATGTTCAGGGCGATTTTCATTCCGGTCGGGGTTAGGTACTTCGAGTAGATGGATCTGATGCTCGCCGAGCTGCAACCAGGCGCCTGGGAACGGCAGGTTGGGGCGCTCGCAGGTCTTCAGGCCCAGTATACCGCTGTAGAACGCCAGCGCTTTCGATGTGTCGGACACGATAATGCTGACGTGATGAATTTGTAATTGAATGCTGTCAGACATGTTATTCCCTCTTCTGCATAGTAATTTTTTTTTATACGGCGCGATATCGCTTGCTTGACGAAACCTGTCGCCTTTTATTCTGCCTAATCATTGCAGACCTCGAATGTACGCTAACGCACAGAACTTCACTATGTCGTTGGTATATTTTAATCATTCTTTTTTATATATAAAAAAGAAGATGGTGTTTGGTTTTATCCCATGAGGAGCTAACCATTAATTTAAATCTTATGTTTGAGGAGACACGATCATGACTCAACAAAGAGGTAGTACTGGTTCTGGCCAAGGCAAATCATCCCGCGGGTTTGCTTCAATGGATCAAGAAAAGCAACGTGAAATAGCCAGCAAAGGCGGACATGCCGCTCATGAAAAAGGCACCGCCCATGAGTTTACGCCGGAAGAAGCAAGAGAGGCCGGACGCAAAGGCGGCCAGGTCGCTCATGAGCGAGGCACGGCCCACGAGTTTACTCCTGAGGAAGCCCGGGAAGCCGGACGCAAAGGCGGAAAAGCCGCTCATGAAAAAGGCACCGCCCACGAGTTTACTTCCGAGGAAGCCCGGGAAGCCGGACGCAAAGGCGGAAAAGCCGCTCGCGGCGGTAAAGAGGAAGAAGAAGGCGGCAAAGGCAAGTCAGCCCGCGGTTTTGCTTCAATGGATGAAGAAAAACAACGCGAAATAGCCAGCAAAGGCGGCCAACACAGCCATGGCGGTGGCAAAAAGCATTAATCTTCATACCGGAGCGCCCCTTTAACAGCAGCATACTGTTAAAGGGGCGCTCACAACCATCCCTATCAGCGTTTCATTGCCCTCTCAGTCTGCCATACGGCCTTATTTACGATTAAATCCACCCTCCTGCCGGCCTTCATAAGCTTGGCTGTTGAATTACGTAAACGTTAATCTATTCTTAATTCAAACTTAACTTCTTCTTAATTAAGACGCGTTAGGCTATCGTCTGATTTGCCTACGTGCGATATTTCCAGCTCGCCTCGGGTATTTACAACTATACTTGAATGAATTTCATAGATGTTTACCTTAGAAGAAAAATTAAAAACCAGCATGTCCCATTCAAAATCAACAGCTTTTCGGCCTTCGCTTTTAATAGTCAGCACATTGCTCAGCAGTGTTCTGGCCGGCTGTCAGATCATGCCGTCCTTCGGGCCATCGGAAGCACCGCCGGCCGCAGTCTCATTGCCGAAGCAGGAAAATATTGAATCCCACAATTTTCAGCTGGCTGACGGCCAGAACATAGTCGGCTCACTGGCGACTGTCGATATACGCGAAAATGATACCTTGCCCGATATTGCCCGGCACTACGGCCTGGGTTATAACGACATCACAATAGCCAACGCCCGGCTTGATCCCTGGATACCCCAACCGGGCAGCCAAGCGCTGCTGCCTTTACGCTTCATTCTGCCCGAAGCCCCCCATAAAGGCATCGTGCTGAATCTGGCCAATATGCGGCTGTTCTTCTACCCTCAAAAACAGCCGAACACCTTATTCACTTACCCGGTCGGTATCGGCCGTCAGGGCTGGAATACGCCGATGGGTGCAACCAAAATCGTCGCCAAGAGAGCCAACCCGACCTGGACCGTACCTGAGTCGATACACCGAGAGCATGCCGAAAAAGGCGATACGCTGCCGAAAGTCGTGCGCTCCGGCCCCGATAATCCGCTCGGCAAGTACGCCATGCCGCTCGGCTTTCCAGGCTATTTGATCCACGGCACCAATAAACCCTATGGCATCGGCATGCAGATCAGTCATGGCTGCGTGCAGCTTTATCCCGAGGATATCGAGGTTCTGTTCAATAAATCCAAAGTTGGGATGCCCGTACAGATTGTTCATCAGCCTTATCTAACGGCATGGGATCAGGACATGCTTTATCTTGAAGCGCATGAACCGCTGCAAAAATGGGCCAAGCAAAAACCCAAGCTGAAAAAGAAATTGGTCGGCGAGTTGAAACGGATCAGCACCGAGCAAAACATATCCATCGATTGGGAAAAAGTCGACCGTATCATTGAACGCGCAGACGGCATTCCTACGCCGATACTGACCGGCAGCCCTGATATAGCAGAACTGACGACAGCGGCCGTGCAACTGGATCACCCCGAACAGCTCTATGGCCAGCCTGTTGTCGAAGAATTGAAGGAAAGCGACTGGGCTCTGTTAGCGGCCACTTTCGATAACGAAACCGAAGCCCAACAACTGGCCGCAATGCTGTCGCATCAGGGACCACCGATCCCGGCGCGCAAAATGGAGAAAGACGGCGTTTATCAGGTTATCGCCGGCCCGTTCAAGAACAAAAAAGAAGTCAAAACCGTTGCACAGCGCATCCGCATGGATTTCGAGCTGGATGCCAAGCCGTTGAAGCCCGGCAAAGTCAATTAACAGCGAGCAACATAGGATACGCATTGCGTACCCTGACATTTCCTGCCATGCCCGCACCAAAATCAGGCAGACTGCCTGATTTTGGTGCTTACCCGCCGCTTTTGAGCCGGCCGCTATTTCCCCAATCAGGCTTAACGCCAGAGCCGCCCCCCGTTTGCACTCTTGGCATGCAACATGCAGTTTCCTGGAGAAAATTTTCAACAGGAAATAATTATGTCTTCACCCACATTAAATCTGCTTTCTTTCTCGGGCAATATCAAAATCCTGCACCTGTCATGGCTGGCTTTTTTTATCAGCTTTGTCGTCTGGTTTAACCACGCGCCGTTAATGCTGGCCGTTGCCGAATCGCTGCGCATGAGCCAAACGGATATCAAGACCATCCTGATTTTGAATGTGGCATTGACTATTCCGGCGCGCATCGTCATCGGCATCCTGGTCGACAAGTTCGGCCCCCGGCGCACTTACTCGGCGCTGCTGGCGGTCGGCAGCGCGCCCTGCTTCCTGTTCGCCTTTGCCTCCAGCTTTGAACAACTGGCGCTGGCGCGCTTCCTGCTGGGCTTTATCGGCGCCGGCTTCGTCATCGGCATCCGCATGGTCGGCGAGTGGTTTCCGGCCCGGCAGGTCGGCATTGCCGAAGGGATATACGGCGGCTGGGGCAATTTCGGCTCCGCCGCGGCCGCTATGACGCTGCCGGCGCTCGCCTTGCTTTACGGCGGCCCCGATGGCTGGCGCTATGCGATCGCCAGCACCGGACTGGCGTCGCTGCTTTATGCCGGCGTCTATTTTTTCTCGGTCTCGGACACGCCCAAGGGCTCCACTTATTTCAAGCCCAAAAAGGCCGGCGCCATGGAAGTCAGCAGCATCTGGGATTTGTTCTTCTACATCGTCATGAACATCCCTCTCTACGCCACCCTGACCTTACTGACCTGGAAACTGTCGCCGGCCGGCGCGCACCTGCTGTCGCAACCCGCGGCGCTGGGCTGTTATGCCGGCATCTGGCTTCTGTTCATCTACAATGTCTACAAAATCATCCATGTCAATGAAGGACACCTGCAGCAACCGATTGAAGAGATTCATAAATACAAATTCAAACAGGTCGCCATTCTTGACCTGGCTTATCTGATTACCTTCGGTTCCGAACTGGCCGTCGTGTCCATGCTGCCCCTGTTCTTCTTCGAGACGTTCCATGAATCGCAAGGCGTAACATCCGTGCAGGCCGGCCTGCTGGCATCGGGCTTTGCCTTCATGAATCTGGTCGCCCGCCCCGGCGGCGGCTGGATCAGCGACAAGTTCGGCCGCAAGCTGTCATTAACGCTTTTTATTTCCGGCTTATCGGTGGGCTACCTTTTGATGTCGCAAATCACGTCGGAATGGTCCATTACCGTGGCCGTGCTTCTGACCATGACCTGCTCCTTCTTTGTGCAGGCCGGCGAAGGGGCCGTGTTCGGCATGGTGCCGCTGATCAAGCGGCGCCTGACCGGGCAAATCGCCGGCATGGTCGGCGCCTACGGCAATGTCGGCGGCGTATTGTTCCTGACCATTCTGTCTTTTGTCTCGCCCGCCGTGTTTTTCATGGTGATCGCCGGCGGCGCGCTGCTGGTCCTGGTCGCCGTGCAGTTCATCGAAGAACCGCAGGGTCATATGGTCGAGATTGAGGAAGACGGCACCGTGGCCATCATTGAAGTGAGTTAGGCAGGACGCCGGTTATGTCATCAGCGAAACTCCGGATCAGCCTGGGCCATGCCAGCGACAAGGGCGTCAAGGCCGATAATGAAGACTTCCACGGCGCGCTGATGCCGGAAGAGCCCCAGCTGACCTACAAAGGCATCGCCGTTGCCATTGCCGACGGCATGAGCAGCAGCGATGCCGGCAAGCAGGCCAGCCATTGCTGCGTGGTCGGTTTTCTGGAGGATTATTACAGCACGCCTGATTCCTGGTCCGTGATCCATGCCGGGCAGAAGATCCTCTCCGCGACCAATTCCTGGCTGTACAGCCAGGGGCAGGCCCGCTACGCGTCCGCCAGGGGCCTGGTCAGCACGCTCAGCATCTGCGTCTTCAAATCGACCACGGCGCATGTTTTTCATATCGGCGATTCCAGAATTTATCGCCTGCGCAAGGGCAATCTCGAACAGATCACCCGCGACCACCGCGTCTGGGTCAGCCAGGAAAAGAGCTACCTGAACCGGGCAATGGGCATAGAACCCCGGCTGGACGCCGATTACCAGGCGCTGCCGCTGGAAAAAGGCGACCTGTTCCTGATGACAACGGACGGCGTGCATGATTTCATCAATGAAAAGGCCCTGAAAAGGCTTTTGCAGGAAAGCACTGATTTAACGTTGACGGCTGAAAAAATCGTTCGCATGGCAGCCGACAATAAAAGCGACGACAATTTAACCTGCCAACTGGTCAGGATCGAAGAACTGCCGCCGGCGAAAGAGGATGAAATCCTGCGCCGCCATACCAACCTGCCTTTCCCGCCGCCGCTGAAGCCCGGCATGGTGCTGGACGGCTACCGGATTGAAGAGGAACTGCATGCCAGCAAGCGCACGCAGATTTACCGGGCTTTCGACATGAAAACCGGCACGCAGGCCGTACTGAAAACTCCGTCCATTCTGTATGACGACGATACGCACTACATCGAACATTTTCTGCACGAAGAATGGGCGGGGAAACGGATTCATAATGACAATGTCCTGAAAACCCTCGGCAACGACCGCGAAAAAAGCGGCATTTACTATGTCACCGAATTTCTGGAAGGCCCCACGCTCAGGCAGTGGATGGATGCCAACCCGAAAGCCGACATCAAGGAGACGCGCAAAATCCTGGAGCAAATCGCCAAAGGGCTGCGCGCCTTCCACCGCATGGAAATGCTGCATCAGGATCTAAAACCCGAAAATATCATGTTCGCTAAAAACGGCACCGTGAAGATCATCGACTTCGGCTCCGTCAAGATCGCCGGCATCAAGGAAATGACGCCGCAGGAGCACATCGACCATACCGAGGTGCTGGGCACCTTGAATTACACCGCGCCCGAATATCATTTGGGCCAGCGCGGCAGCATCAAATCCGATCTGTACTCGCTGGGCGTCATTGCCTATGAAATGCTGAACGGCGCCCTGCCCTTCGGCCCGGACATGCCGGAACGGCCGAATCAATCGAGCTTGGCAAAACTGAAATACGTGCCCAGCATTTATCACAACATCATGGTGCCGGCCTGGATAGACGGCGCCTTGAAAAAAGCCACGGCCATCAACCCGCATTTGCGCTATGACGACCTGTCGGAGTTCCTGTTCGACCTGTCCCTGCCCAATCCGAAATTCCTGAGGCCGGAAGAGCGGCTGCCGCTCATGCAGCGAAACCCGACCGGTTTCTGGAAAGGCCTGTCAGCGCTGTTGCTGTTTACCAATCTGGCTTTGCTGTATTTACTGATGGGTTAGATGTGTGGGTTTTTAAGGATTGTCTAAAGTCACCATAGGATGCTGCTGAGGTACGAAGCGCATCATTCGCGATGCTGAATCTTCCGCGAAACGATCAGGCTCATTCTTCCTGATTTTTTGTAAGCCTGTATATGTTTTTGAAGCTTAGAAATATCCATTTGGCCTCTTTGGACTGCTTAATTTTTTGGTGACTCTTTGTTTCAATACGAACCAACAATAAAAGCACTCGCTATGCTCATTTGGTAGACTTTTTTCGCGGGACATTGAACGCATCAGCGACTTCGATGTGATGATATGGTTATAGCCATCAGGCAGCTAACCTTATTAATTGCGGCTCATTTCTAAATAAAATACACCATCTCGCGACAGAAGAAAGTTCCGCGCCCGCTTGGGTCATCGATCTTATGTTAATCAGATGATCTCGTACTTTTTGTTTTGCGGCTGGGTTACCCCCATGTGAACAGCGGGATTTAGCTTTTAAATATAGCTCTATTTCCTGCGATACTTTTTGCCATATTTTTCTGCGCTCTTCAGGCAGTGCCGCATGTTCATTTAGCTTCAATCGCTTAATCGTTTCTTCAACTCTTTGCTTTTCCCAATCAGAAATCCCAGGTGCGGCGATAGCGTTTCCCTCTTCATCAAAAGCAATTAAATTAACATCATCCGGATCTGTGGGATCGAGCAAATAAATGGCTTCCGATTCCTCGCAACGGTTATTGAATTCCGAGACAAGCGATCCTTCTTTAAGAGGAAACCATCCTCCTTTTTTACGGTTACCTACGTTGCCGCATAATCGGTAATTCGTATAATCGAAAGCCAACCACCAATAGCCGTCACGGACAGTACCGTCCAGCGCTTTTGTCTCTTTTTTAGGTCGAAAGTGTTCTACATCATAGTGAGAAAATAGTTCTTTTACCTCTGAGAACCAACACTTTCCCTTTGATAGCACTTGCAGCCAGGACTTTAACCTGCCCCAATGAGCGGCATGGTCATCTATAAATTTATTACGTCCCTCTATATCACTATTATTGTGTAAGGTTTCCAGCTGCTGATAATAAGCTTGTGACTGGGCCAGCCATGCCACCCAGGCTTCTTGGGACCAGGGTTCCCAGTCAGGAAAGTCCGCATCGCGCGGCGTATTGATAGGTGTCTTTCCTTCAATATCAATGAATCTCATTTTGCCCCTTCCTCCCTCAAGATCTCATCGATAATTTCATCAGCTATCGCATCCTGCTCTTTCTTTTCCTCAGGCGTTAATATTTCCTTATGAAATTTTGTATGTATTGCCATTTTCTGAACAAACAACTCAAAGTAAGGATCTCTAAAATCCGATGAAAAACCCAGATCAGATAATTCATCACTGAGTCGTGATAGCTCCTCGTCCTGGGATTGCGTTCGTTTCCGGCCCAGCGCATATAAATAGTTGCGTTTATCCAGGCGACGCCGGGTTTCCGAGTCAAGTGTCGAGCGCAGTCCAAAGAGATCGCTTTTTAGTAACCCAGCCACTCCCATTCCTTGCGGATGCTCATCAGGTTCGTCAACAGCCGACCTTCCCCGCTCGTTTCGAAGTATTCGTACTTGCTCTTTTCGCAGGCTGCCGACCATCATGGGATCGTGGGTGGTGATGATGATTTGCGAATCGCCCGCAAGGGTTTTGCCTTCTTCCTGTTTGATGATTCTCTCGATGTCATCAAAATAGCGCAGTTTCCAGATCGGGTTTAGGTGGGTATCCGGCTCGTCCAAAAGAAACAGGCAATGGTCCTGGCTGGTGATGCGCATCAGGCCGAGCACGGTCAGCAGTTGGACTTCGCCCTCCGATAATTGATCGAAGCTGATGTTGCCTTCGACGTCTTTATGTTTGACGGTAATTCTGACTTCATCGATCAAGTCGCCAATGTAAGCCCCTTCCGCGTAGCGAAAGAACCATTTCGGCGGCCCGACTTTTTCGCCCAACTCCTTGAGCTTTTCGTTATCGGGGACAAACAGGTAGAGCTGTTCTTGCTGCTCACGACGGCCACGAAAATCGATGCGTTTTTGGACTTTTTGATCAATCGGCGCAATCGCCACATCCCAAAGCTTATCCAGAAATTCACTGACGACGGTCCCGCCCGCATACCAGAAACGGCTGTCGCCATTAGCGATGTCATTTTCATCGAGCCTGGATTTTAAATAGTGGGGTTGTTTTAATACGAATAAGGCGGAACCCAACTCGATAATGCCAAGATCATCCGTCAACTGGCGAAAGACCGGATCGTCGGATAACAGACAAGACAATAGTACAAGCTGGGTATGCGGACCACGGCAATAAAACAAACGCCGCAGTTCATCATTGCCCATATTCTGCCGCGCCCGTTGCACACGTTCTTCATGGACCTTTATTTTCTCGGCACTGGCTTCCGTGCCATCGAAGTTTTCCAATAAATGGGCAGGCATATATTCCTGGGAACCGGAGCGCATTTTTTTATTGAAGCGCTCAAGGTGGGGATAAAACAGTTCTTCGATGCGCTGATTTTTACCGGAATAATAAGCGAAGATATGCGCAGGTAGATAAGTATGGGGATTATCGGTGATTATTTTCGTACTGCTTTTTTCGCCATCGATCAGCACTTTCGGCTTTTTACCTTTCATGGCTTCAAGGTTAATGACATGGCCTCGCAGTTCGTATTCCATCTCATAATCCAGACTAGCGACATTGTCTAAATCCAGATCCCTGAAGATGGTTATGATTACTTCCAGCAGATTGGATTTGCCCGAGCCATTCTGGCCGATAATCGCATGGCTTTTTAATGCTTTTGTTTCGCCGGCCGGCAATTGTGCTGTTTCTGAAAACGCAATCTCAAAATCTTTCAGGTTGCGAAATTCCTTGATCTTTAACCTGCGGATAAACATCAGCCAGCCTCCGCCCCGCTCTGGTTATCGGCATCTTTTTCAATCATGCGGGCCTTTTCAGGCTCCACAATCCAGTCACGCGCCATTTCAGTCTTGAGCTGTTGGTAAAACTTATCAATATCATCCATGCCGGAATAATTCCATAAGGCTTTTGATGAAAGTTCGCCATTGTGTTTGGCCAGAATGGCGGATAGCGGGGCCTGATCTTTGTTGGTGGGGCTGACTTTTAGTCTGAGTGTTGATACTAATTCAGTTTTTGGGATTTTCACTTTTTCGACTTCCTTAATTTCATTACCGGTAATGGATGCGATAGCGGCCTGGGCAAGGGTCTTAGCCGTTTTATTCGCTTTGGTCAGCTGTTTTTCAAGTTGGTCGCATAGTTGCATCAATTGATATGTCTTTGTAACAATCTCTTCCATCTCTTCTCTAGGTGGCAAAGTTATAGCTACTTGCTCTAATATTCCCAAATTAATGTTTTTTTGTGCAGTAGAAGGAGCATATTCCAACAAACTTGATTTTGCTGTTCTAACAAAAAGATCGAAGTACTCAACATTACCTACACATTCAAATGGTATAAAGCCAACGACACTGTCAGGAAAGCACGCTTTAATCTTTAAAATTGCACTATCCGCAATATTTGCAGCAATCGTAATACATAGAGTTTCTTCTGGCCAAATATGACTTTGTTCAAGACCAAATTCGCTGTATTTCTTGCTATAGTTAGTTATTCCTTTACCGACAGATCTGGCTACATCACCTGTTTGAATGAATGGATATTTTCCATCAAGAAATAACTTAGGATCATTTCTTGGTCTATGCTTTGATTTCCCTCTTCCAAAAATACCAATTTCACTAAATTTCGCCCACACCCAATTGCTGGGTATCGTAAAAGGATAATCTACAAGTTCTTGGTATTGCTTTGGCTTTTTAATTATTTTTTGTTTGATCAATTTTTCCCTGTGCGTGTGACACTTCGCTAGTAGTTCAGATGCGTCGCAATCACCTCTTCGTGTCAGGTACCCACGGATTGCTGCATTCATAATGGTATTACGCAAATTATTGATATCCTCAGGACCATCAAATAATAAGGGAAAAATACTTTGCACACGCAGCCAAGCATCTTTGAGTTCATGGGGGCTTTGAGCGTTGGCGAGAGCGTCCAGGGCGGTGGTGCGGGTAAGGGTTTGCAGTTTGCGGCGTTTTTGTTGTTGGGCTTCCAGTTTGTCGCAAAGCGCCATGAGTTCATCGACTTTGGCGACGATGCGAGCCTGTTCTTCGATTGGTGGTAACTCAATTTTCTGGGCTTTAAGAATCGTTTGCGAGATATTCTGCTGAGCAAGTCCCTTTCCCTGTAGAAAAAGATGACTACGATTTGCCCTGATGAAGACAAAGAGATATCGAGTTAGCGCTAAATCCTCGTTAACAACGCAATGTGCAATCGCTTGGTTTGTCGCACACTCAAAACCGGTTATACCCAGCTTTCCAATCGACCCATACATTCCTACCAATAGAGCACCTGGCGGGATAAGTTTGGCAGAGCTGTTTTCAAGTCCTTTTTGTGTGATTGAGCCAGACGCAGACGTCACAATCCCGTCATTCAAGTCACCGATTACTAACCAAGGAATATCTCCTCCGTAATAATCTGCGTGCGTCTTTAGAGGAGTTCCACCACTACCCCATTTACCCACATCGCTTAGAAGGTACAGAGTCCTTGATTGTCGTTCTGCAAAAAGTCGACCCTGTACCGCAAATTGCAACACCAACTCCCGCAATTGCTGCACCCCACCAGGCGCATTAACAATATGCCCAAACTCGGCCAAAAACTGCTTGGCATCCATCAGGCTTGTTCCTCTTCTTCAAAATGGTGGGCAAGGGCCGCGGCGAGTTCGTCTTTTAGCAGGTTTTGCGTTTCCTCGATATCCGCCAGCAGTTGTTTGTATTTGATCAGCAGTTCGTCCGGGTCATGGCTTTCCGCTTCCGGCGCATTGGGATTCTTGATGTCCAGATTGTAGATCGGCCAGTAGATGCGGTCGCCCGCGGCTTGTTCGTCGCGTGCCTGAGATTGTAGGTTTTCGGCGCTTTTTTTCAAATCATCAGCAGCGCTTTCCATGGACTCAATAATTTTCTGATTGCTTCCTTGTTTTATCGCTTCGTCCAAGGCATTGATCAGCACTAGCGTATATTCCTGAGACCCTGTCTCATTTTTAAGATCAGACTCTAAATCCTTCAATTGCACTATAAGCAACTGCTTTAAATCATCACTACTGCGCCGACCAACCAGTGTATCGGTCAAATACTTACGCTGCCTTAATGTATCGGAAGCTTCATTTTTAAGTTTCTCTGCTTTATCCCAATAGGGTTTTGCTTTCGCTTCGGCGGCTTCCTTAATCGATTTAAAATCGATTTTCCAGGCAAGTTCGCTTTCCTGGCGTTCGGCAAAGTCATCTTTTTCCTTGCCCCACCAGGCTTTTTCCTGCTCAAATTCTTCCAACCGAATGGGTTTGGTTTTGCTGTAGCTTTTATAGCCTTCCGGATACGGGTGCTCATAAAACCAAATGGTTTCCGTCGGTTTGCCTTTGGTAAAAAACAGCAGGTTGGATTTGATACTGGTGTAGGGATTAAACACGCCATTGGGCAGGCGGATAATCGTGTGTAAATTGCATTTAGTTAATAATTCTTCTTTAATACGAGCTTTCACGCCTTCACCAAACAGAAAGCCATCTGGCAATACAATCGCTGCACGGCCTCCTTCATCTTTGAGCAACTTATTAACAATTAAAGTCACAAACATATCTGCTGTTTCGCGTGTTTGGATTAGATAATCTGATCCAGACTTATTGTCTTCCATCCCCCCAAAAGGCGGATTAGTGATCACACAATCCACTTTGTCGTTCTGCCCCCAATCATTCCAGCCTTTAGCCAGGGTATTGCGGTGCTCTATCTGACTCGGCACATCGATGCCGTGCAGCAGCATATTGGTCGTACAGAGCAGATGCGGCAGTTGCTTTTTC
This sequence comes from Methylobacter sp. BlB1, assembly GCF_015476545.1. Taxonomy (GTDB): domain Bacteria; phylum Pseudomonadota; class Gammaproteobacteria; order Methylococcales; family Methylomonadaceae; genus Methylobacter. Next base: position 24,929 of record NZ_JADMKV010000050.1, read on the forward strand.
TCAAAGCCTCTAATCGATGCTTCGATGGATTTTTTTTGTTCCGGACTGGATTTATCAGTGAGCTGTCCGCTCAGATGATCAATAGCGGCGGTCAAGAAGCCGCCGGTGCCGCAAGCCGGGTCCAGGACCGTTTCGCCCAACTGGGGATTGACCCTTTGCACCATGAATTGGGTAATGGCGCGCGGAGTATAGAACTCACCGGCATTGCCTGCTGAACGCAGGTCGTTGAGGATTTGCTCGTAAATGTCGCCGAGGTGTTGGCGGGTTTTGAAATCGTGAAAGTTGATCGCTTCGTCGAGCTTTTCAATGACGCCCAGCATCAGGGTGCCGGATTTCATGTAATTATTGGAATCGACAAAGACTTCGCGCACCACCTTGGCCTTGGCGATATGCGCATTGTTTTCCGCGCCTTCGATGTTCATGTCTTTCAGGCCGGGAAATACGGTGCCGTTGACATAGTTGATCAGCTCATTGGGCGCAATCTGAGGCTTGCCGTCTTTATATTTCGCCCAGTTGCGCCAACGGCACGCCTCCGGCAATGGCGACTGGTAGGTTTCGCCCCGGTCTCCGGCATCGTCCTCCCAATCTTCTTCGCGCTGATCGAATATTTTTAAAAACAACATCCAGGTAAGCTGGCCGATACGTTGGGCATCGCCATCGACACCGTCGTCTTTACGCATGATGTCCTGGATGGATTTAATGGTACTGCTTAGGTTCATAAACACTTCTCTTTATTGCTTGAGCAACATCGCCGTAGCCGTAGGTCGGGTTAGCGTAGCGTAACCCGACATTGATGGCGTAAAACGTCGGGTTACGCTACGCTAACCCGACCTACGCACTTTCGTCTTGGTAAAGTGCCTGCTCAAGCTCGCTTAATGCCTGGGTGAATTTTTCCGGCCCGCCAAATATGCCTCGGCGTATTTGGGTTTTGGTGCCGTATTGGTCAAAAGGCGGTAATTCTAATATTTTTGGGTCTTCGATGTCTGCAATTCCGTGATCCGCATATTTTTCGAGCAAGGATTCGAGCACGGCACGGGCTTGATCGCCGTATTTGCCGAAATAATTCCGTTTTTGCACCCTATTGGCGCGTTCCTGACGGGTCAGCGGCTTTTGATCAAAAGCGATATGTGCGACTAGGTCGAAAACATCAAAGTCATCGCTCTTGGGTACGGCTTCTTTTATCAAATCAATGGGTATTCCCTGGTCTTCCAGTTCCTGTAATATTTTTTGCTTGCGATCGGTTTCACTCCAGCGTTTGAGAAAATCCTTGAGCGAGCCGAATTCTTCCTTGAGCTTTCGCCGTGAATAGTCGCGAAGGTCTTCGGTGATGAGTTTGCCATCAGCATCCAGATAACGGGTTTGTACGACACCTTCGCCCACTTCAACATCATCGATATAGTACTTGATACGGCCTTCACCCGGCTCGCCTTCTTCACCGCCCGATTCGTATGGCGGCTCGGGCTCATTAATATTATTCATTTCTTCCGTGATCATGTCATCCGGCGGAACGATGGGGTCTTCTTCCTTGGGTTCGTATATCACCACAGGCTCGCCATCGAAGTCCGGGTCCGCGAATAAACGCGTCGCGCCCTTGAAATCCATGATGGTAAAGTACAACTTGTTATAGTCTTCACGCAGGCGGGTGCCGCGACCGACGATTTGCTTAAACTCGGTCATGGAGTTGATGTTCTGATCCAGCACAATCAGCTTGCAGGTTTTGGCGTCCACCCCTGTGGTCAGTAATTTTGAGGTGGTTGCAATGACGGGGAACTTTTCATCATTGTCGATAAAATAGGACAGTTGCGCTTTGCCTTCCGAGTCATCACCGGTAATCCGCATCACGTATTTGCGATTGCTTGCGGCTTCGGGAATCAGTTTTACCAGTTCTTGCCGCATTCTTTCGGCATGGTCCTGGTCATCACAGAATACGATGGTCTTCGCATAGGGGTCGGTTTCACTTAAATATTCCCAGACTTTTCTCGCTACGAAGCGGGTTCGTTTTTCCAGAACCAAATTCCGGTCGAAATCCTTGGTGTTGTATTCCCGCTGGGGGATTAAATTTCCTGCTTTGTCGACTTTACCTTTTTCGGGCGTATAGCCTGCCGCGTCTTTATCGCTAACTATGCGAATGACTTTATACGGCGCAAGGAAACCGTCCTGGATGCCTTGTTTGAGTGAATAGGTATAAATGGGATCCCCGAAATAGCGGCTATTCGATATGTCTTTCGTTTCTCTTGGCGTCGCGGTTAATCCCAGGTGTGTGGCGGCTTTGAAATAGTCCAGAACTTCGTGCCACGCGGAATCCTCATCAGCGCTTCCCCGATGGCACTCGTCAATCACAACCAGATCAAAGAAGTCTTCCGGGAACTGGCGATAGATCTTTTTCCACTCTTCCTTTCCCGTCACTGCCTGATATAAGCACAGGTAAATTTCGTAATTTTTTTTGACTTCGCGATTGGTGATCTTATGCATGACTTCGCCAAATGGCGAAAAGTCTTGTTGCATGGTTTGGTCAACGAGAATATTTCTATCCGCAAGAAACAAAATACGTTTTTTCTTTTTGGCTTTCCATAGCCGCCAAATAATCTGAAATGCCGTATAGGTTTTGCCTGTGCCAGTGGCCATGACGAGCAATATGCGATCTTGTCCATTGGCTATGGCTTCGATCGTTCTATTGATGGCTACTCGCTGGTAATAACGCGGTGCCTTGCCCGTGCCATCGCTATAATAGGGCTGTTCGATTAACTGGAGTGATTCCTCGGTCGTTAGTCCCTTCCATTGCAGATATAGAGGCCACAGCTGATCGAGGCTTGGAAATTCCTTCAGACTCAGTTCGCGCTCGGTTGGCTTGGTCAGGCCCGTGCTGTCGTGGAGCAAAAAGCCATCGCCATTGGAACTTATGGAAAATGGCACATCCAGCATCTCGGCATAGTCCAGGGCCTGTTGCATACCCTGGCCGACTTTGAATTTGTTTTGTTTCGCTTCAACGACCGCGATCGGCACATTAGGTCGAGCATAAAGGACATAGTCCGCGCGTTTTGGGCCCCCTTTAGCATCAGGATTTTTGATACGAGCGGCCAATTTGCCACGGACCATCACACGGCCGTCTGTCAGTTTTACTTCTTCTCGAAACTGAGACTGCTGCCAGCCCGCCTCCAGAATGGCGGGAGTGATGAATTTGGTGCAGATGTCGCGTTCGCTGAGTTTCTTTTTATCCATGAGGCGACATTCTGTTAATAATAGAGATTGGGGGGGATTTATCCTGAATCACTCAACCGGCCTGAAGCAGTTTTTGGTCGATCCCTGCTCTGGCTTGTTGTTCCGGTGTTGGCTGATTGCTTTCCATAGAATTCATTCCATGAATAGATTTGATACCGGACCGATTATAGCTGTTAACGTTGGCTTTGTAATCCGTGTAAACGGTCACTGTCATTAAGTTAATAAATAATATATTTTAAATCAAAATAGATATCTGTAGGTCTGATTTACCCTGAAGGGCACAAGAGCGTAGCGTAACCCAACCGGTTTCTGGAAAGGACTGTCAGCGCTGTTGCTGTTTGCCAATCTGGCTTTGCTGTATTTACTGATGGGGCAGATGCACAGTCGTGCAGGCTGGGTTGATAAAGCCAGCCTGCAACGTTCCAACCCGGTGAAACTATCGCTGCCGACGGCCCGATGAAGCAAAAAAATCGATGAGCGTGCCGTTAATAGCCGGCCACTGCGCATGCAGTTTATCGCCTTCGCAGTACCAGGTTTTAACATCGTTGGCACAGCCGGAATAGCCGAAACAACCGTTGACCAGCTTTTCCGGGATCGGGTCGCATTTATTGCAGGCCGCCCACCACCCCGACGACTCGAGACCATAGCCGGGAAACAGGTGATCGTTGGCGCTGTGCATGATCATGACCGGCAGCGGTTTCGGGCATTGGCGGTCGCGCAGGTCCTGGTAACTGATGCCGGCGGCGCTGGGGGCTATGGCGCCAGGAATGTGCCGGGTTCCGGCCATGAATGCCAAAGCCATCGCCGCAGTGCCGCCGTCGGAATGGCCGGTAATAAAAATCCGCTTTTCATCGATGCACCACTTTTCGGCCACCCGCTTGGGAATAGTGCCCAGGTCAATGGTTGTGGTAGGCGACAATTCCGGATGGTCCGCATAGGCGACGATGAAGCCGGCTGTTGTTGCCGGAAGCGTCAGGCCCGTGGTCTTTTCGGTTTTGGCCCGGTTAGAGCCGGCCGGCGACAAGACCAGCAACAGCGGGTGGGCAATGGACGGATCGTAATTGAGCGGCGTGCGGACGTTGTATTTGATCCCATCCTGGGTTGATTCGCCATGGCTGGCGCCGGCTTCGCCGGCCAGCAGATCCGGTTGGCAGCGGCCCTGGACCGATTCGGGCCGGTAAGAGGCCGTGCCCATTTGGGCAAAGTCGCCGCTATTGTCCATAAGCAACAACACGAAAGCCAGCAAAACCGGCAACAGAAATAACATCGCCAGCCATTTGTTACGCGAAGTCAGATAAGGCTTTAAGCGGGAAAAATTGATCATCATGGGTCTCCGGGAAGTTGCATCGTCTATCGGGTTCAGGACGGCGCTTTGGCTGTCATGCTCTCGACTTTTCCTTCATCAGGACGAATCCGATCAGCAAACAGATAACCAACAACAGGCCCAGGGTGGTCGCCAGCAGCGGACTGAAGCTTTTCTGGTCGGCGTCTTCGATACCCACCGAGAATGGAATATGGGTGTCGAGGCGTTTGTCCTTATCGACGATGGCGATATGCGCCAGATAATTGCCCGCTCCGTATTGGCGGAAATCGACCACGCCATTTGTGGTGCCGGTTTTTATTTTTTGCGGTTCCTGATAAAAAATCCGAGTGCCTTCCGGTTCCTTGGTAATCTCGAATTCGACGCTGAAATTGCGCAGTTGCTTGCCCTCGTAATCAAAAACCAGATGAGTCTCACCGAGTTGCGGAATCGCCTTGCAATACTCCCTGTTGCCTGACAATGCCGGCGTATAGGCGGTGAAATGCACGCGTTCGAGGCCCACGCGGATATTGCAGGCATCGATTTCATCGGCGGCGCCGCGATGGGCCTGCGCTGCGAAGGGGACGCCGGCCAGCAGAAAAAAAAGCAACATCAACCGTATATCATAATTGCGGCGGCAGTGCCGCCGATTGCCTGGAGTATGGTGTTGGTTCATAGAAACTCCTGCCGTGCCTTATTGGAAATCGAAGGTTTCGACTTCGGAAATCAGAAATAAAGGCGCGCCGCCGCTGGAAATTTCCATGGCATGGCTGGCCGTTTCCTGGCCGCCTTCGGAATGCAGGCAGGCCTCAAGCTCGGCCATCGACGGAAAATACACTTCGGCGATACGATGAAAAGGAGCCGGCGCATTACCCGCGGTTGAAGTAATCAGTGAGGCGACGAAGCGGGTTTTGCCGGCCAGTTTTTCGACAGCCATCGGCACATGCTCTTCCGTATAGCGCCGTTCGAACAAGGCCCGGTCGACAGGCACCGGGTACATCACAATCAATTTTGCAGCTTTCATAGCTTTCTCATATAGTTGTTGACAGGTTGGGCTATGTAAAACCTATTGATAGGGTTTGTAAAATACTGGCTTTCTATGGAACAATAGGTTTTTCCTATCTATGAGATGGTCTAATCATGGAAATGCATCAGATTCGCTACTTCCTGGCGGTGTGCGCCCAAGGCACTTTCACTCGCGCCGCGCAATCCGCCTATATTTCCCAGCCCTCCTTGACGCAGGCGATCAAAAAACTGGAAGAGGAACTGGGCGGTGAGTTGTTCAGCCGGGATAGAGCCGGTTGCCGGCTGACTGACCTGGGGCGTTTGGTTGAGCCCAATCTCCGGCAGATTTTTCGTGAAGCCCAGGCGATCAAAGCCGAGGCCATACGCTTTACCCGCTTGAACACCGTTCCTTTGCGGGTTGGCATGATGGCCACCATCAGCTCGCATCGCTTGAGTGCCGTTTTTGCCGACTACCAGCAGGCTTATCCCCGCATCGAGCTGGAATTGATCGTCGACAGCGAAAGCAGCTTACTGACCCAATTGGATGCCGGCTATCTGGATCTGGTGATTAGCGCGCCGACAGACTTACAGGAAGGCGCCTATCAATTTCTGCCGCTTTACGAGGAACGCTATGTCGTCGCCTTCAGCGCCAGGCATCGCTTCAATCAATCGCAGCGTATCGATTTAAAAGCCATTCAATCAGAACCCTATCTGGACCGGCTCAACTGCGAACTGCGCGACAAGCTCAAAAGCGTTTGTCAGGACAGGCACATCGATCTTTACCCCACCTACCGCAGCAATAGCGAGGAATGGATACTGAACATGGTAAAGGCCGGGATCGGCGTCGCGCTGCTGCCGGAATTCACCGTGCCGAAGGATGCGGAGCATGTGAAATTCCGCTACTTGACCGATCCGGAAATCAGCCGCACTATCCAGGCGATTTATCAAACGCGGGTTTCGCCTAAATCCGAGCTTCAGGACTTGCTGGCCAAATTGAAAATGGGGTTGTAGTGGAGAAACCAAACTATCAGCGACGGTACGGATGGAACTCAAGAAAGTGGAATCCGGATATGAAGGCGCCCAGGACCTTCGCGGCTTTTTGGGCATATCGGAGGAGGTTCCCGTCGGTTATAAGAATATCCGGGTGTACTTCAAAATCGAGGCCGATGATTCCGAGAATCAGAAGGAGGAGCTCATCAGGATGGCTCAGAAATATTCCCCGGTTTTCAATAGCCTTGCAAAGCTGATACCGATTTCCGTTCAACTCGACAACCAAACCACCTTTGTCTACTGTTTGTCTTGCGGACGGTGCGGTCGGAACACTCGGTCGAGGCATCCCGCTTCGTACCGTATCTGCCGGTGAACATCGGCATGCTGCTGGAGCTTGCGTCGCTTGCGGTCCTGATCTATTTCATTCATCATGTTTCGCAAGGCATTCAGGCCGAAAATCTCATCGCGGATGTGGGCGCGGAATTTCAAAAACCGCTGCCTGTTCTATTTCCCGAACGCATCGGGCTGCCGCAAGGCAACGTACGAAACCATGCCGTTTACCCGACGAAAGCCAATGGCAGGCAGCGCATGTCGTGATATCGGCCGCCAACGGCTATCTTCAGGGCATGGGCAATGAACAATTGATGCGGCTGGCGATCCGGCACGATCTGATGCTGAAACTGGAAAAACGCCCCGGTGCTTTTGTGACGCACGCCGAGCCTTTGCTGCGCGTGAAGCCGCGTTCGAACGTCAATCATGATTTAGAGCTCGATTTGCGCGCCTGCTTCAGCCAAGGCCCGCACCGCACTCCCCACCAGAACGCGCTGTACATAGTGCAGCAACTGGTCGAAATCGCGCTCCATGCACTTTCGCCGGGCATCAACGAACCCTTCACCGCTCTGACCTGCATCGACTGGCTGGGCGCATCGCTGTGCGGCGTGGCAAGACGTGAACTGCCAACAACGTTGCGTCAGGACGAAGACGGACAGTTACGCGTAATTGCCTGTACGCTCGATTTCGAGGAACTGGCGCACGCCGCCTTCGACCAGATCCGTTATTACGGCGCCGACAATACTGATGTGATGCCGCATCTTCTCGAAATCATCGCCAAAATTGCGCCTGATCTGCATCGCGATCAAGACCGCGCCGTGCTGGTACGGCATGCCCGGCTCATCGGCGAAGACGCCTCGCAAATCGCCAACGAAACCGACCGGCGGCGCGTGGCCGACTGCCTGCAGAGAACGTTGCGCGCTCTGAGCCGGAACGATACCTGAAGTTGTGATTTTCCTTATAAGCATGCCACATAATCTATGATTATCTACGGATGATCAAGAGCCGCTTTAAGACGAGACTGTCTATAGGCCCTATAAACTATTAGCTAAGGCAGACAGTAATAGCACGAATAGCAATCCGATCCGAAATATGAACAATAGTGCCTTGGCAGCTGAAATCTGGCCTGGCTCATCAAGATCAATAACCAGCCTCTTTACCAGGACTGCACGCTACATCCATTTGCTATATAGGATGTGTCTGGCCCCATGTGATTTCGCTAGTTGGTGAACTCCATAAAATGGAGAATAAGCGCCAACTGAGCACAGAAGAAAAGACCATGCATGGGGCGGTATTTATTTCCCTCGAAGAAGAGGCTCAGCGCAAGCCAGGCGCGCCCTATCATGACGCTCAACTTGGTTTGGCAAGAACAAACACCATTTATTAAAAATGGAGGTCAATACAATGATGAGGCCTATGGTAATACTGAGAGGGATTCTCGGATACAATCTTTGGATCAAGAAGCTATCTTTCCTGGCAGTAACGGCATTAATTGTATTGGTCAATGTTGCTGACGCTCGGCCTTTCCGAGGGCAGATCGGGCTGAGTGCTATACTCTGCACATTCAGCGATAGTCCACAACCTCCGTATGACGTTAATTTTTATCGCCGTATGATTCTAGGGCGAGGTAATGGTTCGTTTGCGGATTACTGGCGCGCTGTTTCATATAACGGGGTTGATTTCGCCAATGCCGTTGTCACCGGCTGGCATCAGGAATCTCTCACTCTCGCACAGGCGCAGGCAAAAGCAGGCGGCCCTAATCCGAAACGAGGAGAACTGGTCACTGATTGTGTGGCAGCGGCACGTAACGATCCTGTATCACCGTATACCGTCCCGCAAGGTCATCTTATTGCCGCCATTACCTCCCCAGGTGTGGACTTGTATGGCGGTGTCGGACGTGCATTTTTCCCGGACAATGTGGATATTGGTGGATTAGGGCATGAAAATGGACATGGACTCGGCCTTCACCACTCGTTCTCCGATGCCGCGACAAATGCCGAGTATGACGATCCTTGGGATGTTATGAGCTACGCTAACGTGTTTGCGCGCCCCAATCCTGAATTCGGTAACGGCGGCCCTGGCCTCAATGGCTATCACGTTGATCGCATGGGGTGGTTTCCGAGGCATCGAATCCGGACATTCAGTGCTGACGGCATTTCGCGCGCCACATTAACCCTTGCCGCACTGAACCATCCTGAAGTCCCCGGTGACCTGCATGTTCGGGTGCCGTTCGATCCTGCCGATCCATTCCACTATTTCACTATTGAGTTCCGAAAACGTGATGGCTGGGATTCGGGAATTCCTGCCGACATCGTATTGATCCATGAAGTGAAGCGTCATTCAGATGGCCGGTATCTTTCTTTCTTGCTGAGGGAACGCAGTGGCAGCCGAGCGCCTGTGCAAAGTTTAAACCGCGATGGGGTCGTCATCCAGGTCAATCCGAGATCAGCTGCAATTGGACCCAATCAGGCGCAGGTGACTGTTCAAAGCGAATATGCATCCCGTTGTCTCATAGGCTATGTTTGGCGTGAAGCCTTCTCTGGCGACAAGGTATGCGTTACTGTCGCAACACGGGCTCAGGCTCGTACGGACAACGCAGCAGCCGCCTCCCGCCGTAATCCGGGCGGCGGACCGTATGGTCCGGACACATGCAGGCAAGGCTACGTCTGGCGTGAAGTAATCCCCAGCGATCATGTTTGCGTGACGCCCGCTGTTCGGACACAAGCCCAGCAAGACAATTCCCAAGCCACCAATCGGCGCAATCCGGCTCGTTTCGTCTATGGGCCTAATACCTGCAAACAGGGCTATGTCTGGAGGGAAGCCGATGCGAGCGATTGGGTTTGCGTGACCAGCCAGATTCGTACACAAACCCGGCAGGACAATGCAGCCGCCGCCTCCCGCCGCAATCCGGGCGGCGGACCGTATGGCCCGGATACATGCCGGCAAGGCTATGTCTGGCGCGAAGCATTCCCAGGCGATCATGTTTGCGTAACTTTAGCGTCGCGTACCCAAGCAGCGACTGATAACCGTGAGGCCCCCAATCGGTTAATGATTCCATAGTTTTTCCATGTCAGGGTTATGAACCCGCTATCTCACAAGGATAGGAAAAGAGAGGAGAACTGGTGATGAAACACTCACTAAAAAGGCAACTTATCCTTATCTTGATGTTGATCTCGATACCCATAGTCAATACTCATGCCGATGAATATGAATCGCCAGTACCGGAATCGGAATCCGGAGTAGGCGTCATGTCGGAAGAAGTAGCCCGCGTACGTGTATCTTCTGCCGGCTACGGCGAAATTCAGAGTATCGAACGAATAGACCGGTACTATGTGGTCAGGACTGTCCGCGATGGCCATCCCGTCGTTGTCAAGATTGACATTATGACAGGAGAAATGATCGAAGTCCGTTAATTGGTTTTATAGATCGGCCGCATGCTGGAGAGACTAAATGATCACAGTTATTTGGGACACTTGGCTGAAACCCGGTGCGGAAGAAGAAGGGCTGCGCCTCACGCGCCAGGTGTGGTCGGATATGAAAAGTTTCGACGGCTATATTTCGCATCAGATCTTCATTGATCAGGATGCGTCAGGGCATATCATCGCTCTGGCTAAATGGCAGAGTCGTGCGAATGCGGACGCTGTCAGGGAAAAATACCAGAACGCCGAAACGATCCGCCAACTCACTCCGCTTCTCGCCCGCCCGAGGGATCGCTGGATGACCTATGAAGATCAGGTTTCTTAAATCCGATCGACCCGCACCTTGCCGGTCAGTCGTCGTCAGATGGTTGCAGATTTCAAGCCCTTAGTCCGGGCATTTCATGAAATCGCAGAAATCAAGAAGAAAATTCGGCATTGTTAATTTGGTATGGTTTGAGCTAACCTAATCCATTTTTACCGAGTCAGTGATCATGGTTAGATGCCCCAAATGTAGCTCA
>NZ_JADMKV010000051.1 GCF_015476545.1 Methylobacter sp. BlB1
CATGCCGAAACGGAAACCATGCCGACCGATGCCTGCCAGTTTTTCTATGAATGCAGATCCTGCGGTACATTGCTCAAACCAAAGCTGGGGGATTGCTGCGTGTTTTGCTCTTACGGTTCGGTTAAATGTCCGCCGATCCAGCAACAGACTTCCTGTTGCGACAGATAGGATAGTCGCGTCAGGCTAAACAAGATGATTGGTTCCATGGTTTGATCGGCTGTCAGTTGGATGCTTCGCGTCCAGGATGGATGACTGAAGCCCGAATTTCATTCGCAATTAGAATGAGCCCATGGAAATGGAATGCGAGCCCATGCGGGTAAATGCAAGCTCAGTGGCATTTATTGTAAGCCGAGCCGGACTTTCAGTCGCAGCTAATCCGAGCCGAAACTGAGGATAATTGCGAGCCCGACCATTTTCAAATGCGAGCCGATACACATACAGCTGCGCCGTAGACGGCTTGAGATCGCCTTGATTGATCCGGGCTTTTAAATGGTCGCCATATTGAATCAGGTGCTCTGGCGTGATGGTCTCCATTTTGAAAATACTATGCTCATTCTCAAGCCATTTGGCGAACACGGTCCAGCGCTCGGCCAGGGTGCCGCGCGTGGCAAAGGCCTTAGCCGATGCGTGTGACCAGAGTTTTCCGGCCCGCAGCAGGTCCCGGGTGCCGATGCCGAAGTTTCGGGTGGTTTTTCGTTGGCGTCCCGTCGCCATACGAGGGTGATTTTTTGTATGCATCTGTTGTTATCCTTCAATCAATTTATGGATGGCATTCAGCTCCGTTTCAAAACAGATCAGGTCATCCGCTTTGAAACGGAGCCGGGTCGGCCATGGTGTTTTTTACGTTGCGAGCAGGGGACCCCGGCTCCAACCCCTCTTTGTACACAGGACCATTCTCGCAACGGTGAGTGTTGACGCATGAACCACAGGTTCTGCAACTGTGTGCACATCGTAGGGATTTGCGCGTCTTGTTACTCGCTGCGCAATGCGAGCAGTTAATACCTTGCAGGGCTAGGGGTGCTGGTCAGACGCATCCATTGTCCCAACGCGACAATGAACTCGGCCCCATCATGGCTCCTGGAAAGGCGTGCCCCGGAAAAACCCACAGCGATTTTGTGTGTAACCGGTTGATTATTAAGTTGAATTAAGAAGAAATTTGACTGTTTCTGTTTTTCAAAGGCAAAAGCCGGGAACAAAGCGAGTCGCGAAATGAAAAACGAACCTGGTCGATCGACTGGGCGCATTTTCAGGTGAACAAAGAATCGACTGCCACAAAAGCTCAGGTCAGCCATTCGAAAAGGCATGGCAGCTACCATTAAAAACGATAGCCAACGAGCAGTCGCAGGGGATTCTTACGGGATAAATCAAGGTATTCGGCCATTCTGCATGAGAAGCCTGCTGCTTCCCGACTCTGTAGAAGACGAAACACTTGCATCAATCGTCAATAGCTCATTGCCGCCACCGATAAATCGGTATCCAGCTTGGGGAACCGGGGTTCCGGCACAAGCTTTCTGTGCAACGCCATAAAAGGCGCAGCGCAACGGCAACACCACCGTTGGAAAAAATCTACTAGCGCGGTGCTATTGGCAATTGTCGGGGCGCACGTGAGCGCGATACGAGTTCCCTGCCAAGAAACCGTATATAGAAGGGCCTGAAGATCGGGCGAGTCAGCCTGATCCCGGCATCAAGGTTGCGATGAACATCGAACCATCTCTGGCGCTTCTGTCGAAGCCCCATTCATACAAAAATGCTCTAGCGTAATGCGTCGAGCCTGGAAAATACAAATAAATATATGCCAGCTGCGTCCGTTGCCACCCTGAAGGGCCATCATGGGCTGGTTGCGATTCCTTATTTAGACTGCTGAACTGGCAGTTGCAGAAAGTTCCACCCTGGAAAATTCTATAAGCAGGAACAATTCTGACTAATAGAGTACTCCTTGTCAATTGTATTTTTATTTGAAAATCAAAAGGGTATGTCATACTACTGCATTTAATTGCAAACAGCTCCTTACATCTCATAACGACATATTTTTCTGAGATATAAAACGCTCCTTTGCATGCACACTGCCCTTTTAAGTTGACAATCGTTTTAACGGTATCAAAGGCATCAAATATTTCTATCGGCTGATATAGACAGATCGACGATTGAAAGCTTGGGTGCGATAGTAGCGTTCGCCATTTTTAAAAACGGACATTTACTCTTTATAAAGACTGTATTTGATATCGCCACTTGGTGGCATAAATAGATTTTGAGAAATGGACCCAAAAAATTAGACAGTCGCTTAAGTGATAAAACTGCTTTATTATGATCTCAAAGCATGAGGAAAGAACAATGAGCAAAAAAGAAGAAATCACTCGGCCGAGTTTAAAGCCAAAGTGGCGTTAGCGGCATTAAAAGGCGATAAACGTTATCAGAGCTTATCCAGCAATTTGACGCGCATCCGAATCAGATTACCCAATGGAAGCAGCAGTTAGCAGACAATGTCAGCCAGCTCTTTGCCAAAGATTCGCCCGGCGAAGCGAATGAAGAAAACAGGATCAAAGAGTTGCACGCCAAGATTGGCCAGCTGACGGTGGAAAACGATTTTTTAGCCAAAGTGCTCGGTGGCTAGATCGGGCACAGCGCAAAGCCTCAATTAATCCCCAAGCGGAGTTGCCCGTGGCCCGACAATAGAAACACCATGGCCCGCCCTATGGACTAGTGATTCACTACTGAAGAGGCTCGGGTAAAGTTGAAAAAACTTTACCCGACATTAAAAGAATGACTGAGTACTAGATTAATTACAATTACAAGACAGATGGGAGTGAGCTAATAATTTGTATTAGCCAATCACAATAAAATGGACGAAGAACTATTATACAATCTAGCTGAAAATGAGGTTCTAGAAGCTAATGATGAAGAATCAAATCCTTTATTAGTTAACTTAAAATCGTTTTTTTATAATGAAATTCCGCCAAGAGTAAAAACATTGCCTATGGCGATCAAGATATATCAATCTTTGACGCCCGCTGAAATTGGAAGAAGATGTGCGATCCATTTTTGGGAGAAGTGTGCATTAGCGACATTTAATTTTTTAAAGTACGATAATCGTTCCTCTTTTTATAGAACCATTGATAAACGCTCGCTTGCTTCTTATTTGATCGAAAAGATTGATCTATTATTTCATTATGGCAAAAATGAAATACCACAGAATGCAATAGGGATTTTGGTCGAAGAAATACCAACTCTTTATTCAGAGTTAATAAGAGGATCTTGGCCTGATTTCATTATATATGAAGAGCTTCATCGCTATATAATTGATTGCGAAGAGACAAGGGGCTTATCATACAATCACTTAAGCCATGAGTATTTAAAAGCTATATTTTTAAGTTACCAATTAGAGCCAGAATTTGAGGATGATGAGGGTAAAACATACAGTCTAGAGGATGATTATCCGAATATTGATGATTACTTTAATCAAAAATGGCTTGCCGCAGTGCAGATACAAAGCTTAACTTGGTATAAAGAATATCTTTACTTCATAAAAGAACATGGAGAGATACCAACATCTGTCTTGGCCGATAAAAATCGGGCACGGCTTAATATGGCTCAGGCAATAGCCCGAAGGCGGCGACGACGCGAAGGACAAGAAGAAATGTACACCAGTTTTCAAAATTTTGTATCACAGTATAATCGCGCTCCAAAATGGCAGGAGCTGATGAAATTTATGTATGATACTCCTCCACATGGAACTAATATCACCGGAAATCTTAGAGGTAAGAAAGTTGTAGAGCTGTATATTCCGGGGGTAGATCACCCAATAGATAGAGAGCTTTTTGCTAAAAGGTTTAAACGGTACTTTGGAGGGACTGAAGATGCCCTTGAAATTGGGATAAAGAATTCATTGAGTCTAATAGAAAAATGGAAGGAAAAATTTGATAATGAGAATTAATGAGTTATTGAGCTTGTCCTGATTTTATAGACACTCGACTAAGCGACTTTGTTAGCTTCAAAAGCTTCCGAGCTGAGATAGCCAAATTTGGAGTGGAGCCTTTTGCGATTGTAATACACCTCAATATAGTCGAACGCTTGATGCTTGGCATCTGCTCGAGTCAAAAACCGTTCACCATGAACGGCTTCAACTTTAAAACTGTGGTTCCAGCTTTCCATTGCCGCGTTATCGTAACAGTCGCCTTTCTTGCTCATGCTGCAAATCAATGGGTGTTTTGAGATAAATCTCTGGTAAGCGGCAGAACAATACTGGCTGCCTCGGACGCAGAATGAACGATCACATCTTTCGACATGTGGCGCCGCCATAAAGCCACATCAGCGCATCACACACCAGCGCTGCAGTCATGCGTTCGGCGATTGCTCAGCCAATCACTCGGCGTGAATAAAGCTCAAGCACCACCGCCAAATACAGCCAACCTTCTTCTGTCCAAATAGAGGTTATGTCGGATACCCACTTTTGATTAGTGGACATCCGCTGTAAAATTCTGTTCCAACAGGTTAGGTGCAACTGGCAATGTGTGATTGCTATTGGTTGTAGCCTTGTATTTCCTGACCGCTTTTGCCCGCCAGCCGTTGCTTCGCATAATTCTGGCCACTCGGTGCCGACTGGCTGATTTACCTTCTGCCCGGAGCCGCCGAGTGATTCTGGGTGAGCCAAGTCAGCCTTTCTCATCATCAAAGATGCGTTTAATGTCTTTAGCCAGCCATTGATTCTTTTGGTTTCTATCGGAAAGCGGCCTGTGTCTCCAGCGGTAATAGCCACTACGTGAAACTGATATCATGCGGCACATCATACCGATGGGGAATTGATTTTCGTTAGTCTTGATCATGGCGTACTTCACTTGGGGAGCTTCGCGAAGTACGCTGCCGCCTTTTTTAGGAAAGCGACTTCCTCTTCAAGACGTGAATTCTCTCGTTTGAGACGCGCTATTTCAGCTTGTTGAAGCTTCTGATCTTCGAATGCCTGGCCTGTTTGATGACGTTTGGCTCGCCATGAATACAACATCGACTCGGAAAGCCCTAAATCTTGAGCCACCCTGGAAATGCCATCTCGTTCTGCACGCTCCAGCTTCTGTTCCTTAAACTGTACTGTATATTTGCAGCGAGCAGCTGCCAGTGTTGATTCTTTTTTGGTTTTCATTGTTGACCTCGGGTTTAGAGATTACTCTCTTAACCGAGTGTCCGCTAGATCAGGGCAAGATCAGTTGGATGTTAATTAATTTTTTGGACAATATGGACATTAACAAGTTAAGGCTTGTCGACCTAATTAACATAGCCTTGCGATTTCATACAACTCAGCGAGGTTATCAAATGACACAAACTAATCCTATCTCTACCACTAACGCTTCATTAAGTGAGTATTGTCCCAAAGAGAAATTTTCCAAGCACCCTGATAATCCTCTGAGGGAATCAGAATTTAACTGGTTATTCAAGAATCGCGAGATTAATGGATTTGCGAAAGCTTTCGTGAAAGTCACCTCAAGAAATTTCCTAGTCCACATTCCAACATTCATTCAGTGTTTGGCTGATCGTAGGGGCATGTAATTCTGCACGGTTTCGCACCTATGTTTATCGGCTACCGATTCGGATGATCGGGCACAGATAGTCAATATCGCATGGGCTATGCGGATGACATTCAGAGTTTACGAGGCTTATAGCCAATAACTACAGTGAATTTATGAAATACAGCGTCAGTATTTTAAATCGATGCTGTTTTTTATAGCGATCTTTTATACCAACTCAATGCTGCTTTTCAGCGCACGGAGGGAACATGACCAAATATAATGAAGCCGCCGGGTGTGGGGACACCCAAACGGCTCGACAGAACATTTGCATATCAGATTTTAATCAAATTGCCTTGGTATGGGAAGCCGCTTGTTTTCTGCTGGTGGCTTGGAATGATTTCCAGATTAAGGACGTTATGTCTGATGCTGACAAATACTACACCTTGCAGGTCTATCAATATGTAATGTGCCCTAATGCGGAAATTTTTCGATGAGTTTGCTAAAAAAGGTGGACGAACTCGGTATTAATGCCCCGTTTTTTCCGTGGCCAGAGCCACAGCCTTTATCGGAAGGTTTGCCAAACGTGGCTGCTTTTGATTTTGCGCTGCTGCCCGATACGCTAAGGCCTTGGGCACTTGATATTTGCGAACGTATCCAATGTGCACCTGATTACGTAGGTGTAACCATTATGACCGGTTTGGGTTCAGTCATTGGCCGCAAACTAGGCATTCGTCCACAGGCCCATACTGATTGGACAGTAACGGCAAATCAATGGGGGCTGGTGATAGGTCGTCCGGGCGTATTGAAATCGCCTGCCATGGAGGCTGCGTTGTCGCCACTGAAGCGCTTAGCTACTCAAGCGACCGAATTGCATCAAATGGAAATGCAGGAACACAAGATTGCGGTCAAACTGGCTAAATTGAAAGCTGATGAAGGCGAAAAAGTGGCACGTAAGGCGCTTTCCAAAGATCCAAATGCTGATGTTTCTGGCTATTTGGAAGGAGAAGAGCCCGAAGTTCCTGTATTAAGGCGCTATATTGCCAATGATACGACGGCCGCTGCGTTGGGTGAATTACACAGGCAGAATCACAACGGAATATTGGTGTTTCGTGACGAACTGGTCTCATTGTTGAAATCGCTGGATCGAGAAGACAACGCCGAGGCAAGAGGTTTTTATTTAACCGGATGGAATGGAGATAGCGCCTACACTTTCGATCGCATCACACGAGGAATGAATCTGCATATTCCGGCGGTTTGTTTGTCTTTGTTGGGTTCGACGCAGCCGGGCCGAATTGCCGACTACATTCGCCATGCCGTGCGCGGCGGATCAGCGGATGATGGCCTAATTCAGCGCTTTGGCCTGTTGGTGTGGCCGGATATCGGTGGCGAGTGGCGCGATGTGGACCGCTGGCCCGATAGCGATGCCAAGCATGAATCCAACCGAGTGTTCGACTATCTAGACAAACTTGAACCAGCTGCTATTGGTACTCAGCAAGATGTTGATCATCGTGGAGAAGCGGATGGCATACCTTATTTGCGATTTGATCCTGCTGGGCTGGAATTGTTTTTGGCTTGGCGTATTGGTCTGGAAGCACGCTTGCGCAACGGTGAATTGCATCCGGCACTGGAGTCCCACTTGGCTAAATACCGCAAATTAGTGCCGGGACTGGCGTTGATCTTACACCTTGCCAATGGCGACACGGGGCAGGTATCGGAACGAGCAGTGGTGCAAGCACTAGCATGGTCAGAATATCTCGAGACTCATGCGCGACGGGCTTACGCCAGTGTGACTACACCGGAAATAGCGGCGGCTAAAGCGATTATTTATCGATTACGTAAAGGCGATTTGGCAACAAAATTTTCCAGCCGAGACGTATGGCGGCCCGGTTGGGCAATGCTGTCTGACCGTGAGCTAGTGGCTGAAGCCTTGCAATTGTTGGTTGAACTGGACTGGTTACGTATAACCAAACAGGAAACCCTAGGGCGTACGGCAACTGTCTATGAAGCCAGCCCGAAAGGGTTTGACATATGAGCTATTTGGAGCGCCTGAGAGCCATAGAGCTTGAAAAAAACACTACGGAAGGTACTGCTAAAACTGTCAAAAGCCCTTTTGGCAGCTTTGGCAGTATTCAAAGTAGCCATTTTCAGAAAATTGAAGTCATACACTGCCAAGTACCTGTCACTGATGCAGATGATAATAGACAGCATTGTTCAATATGCAGCAATTTTGTAAATCAACGCTCAATATTTTCTAGCTATCAACACTATTTTATCAGCTTGATGTGTCATAAAGTATTGATTTCCTAAGCAGTACTCTTGGTGTCTGGAAAATTTTCAATGTTGATTGCTATGGTTGCTTAGTAAATTTTGCATGGTGATTAACAACCAGTGTCGATAAAAAAGCAACCCAATTTTTTCGTGTCAGATTATGGGATCGTGACGATTTAATCGAGCAGCTCTTAGATAATTTTGAAAAACTCGATGCCAGTATTCGTGCTGAATTTCCATTAAGGCGAATTTGGACTATTGCTTATCCTAACAGTGATGATTGAATCAGGGAGTATGAAAACTGTTGTTGCGCCCGTTGCAGGTCGATCAGATCTTTGAGCAGCTTGGCCAATATATTTCATGATTAGACAGACAGCCGGAAAAACGTATGGGTATTCAAGTCATGCTGCCGACAATAGGTTGACTGCTTTAGACTGTTACGTTGCCAGTTTCTATATGATCGGGCTACTGTTTTCGTATTGCCATTGTTCATCCTCTTTAAAAAATAATAAGGATGACCGTTTTGGCTGCGTTAGCACAGGTGAACGAATTGGAGTTTATATATATTTATCAAATGACGGGATAATAACAAGGCAGTCTAAGGCCTTGTTATTATCCAATGTTTTACATTTAAGATGCCTGGTCTTCCACAAAACGTTGCAAAATTGCAGCTGAAGGATAGCTTGACATGGATGCGATACCGTTTGCTAACTCTATAGGGAAAAGTGCGCCTTCAAATTTATGGCTGACTAAACTTGGTAAAGTGGCCAGGATGCGAGATAGGCCAATCAAATCGTTATCTGTTGGGAAAGCACCTGCCTCGTTGTAATCTCCTGTCGGAACATTTAAAACCATATAAGTATTCGGATCCATCTTTAGATAAAGCTTCTCACCCCAATTTGTCCTTTTGCCATAGGGATTAGAGAGATCTGGCGAACGGTATACCTCACGCCGAACGTAATCGTGAGATAGAACGGCGTAAGCCATAGGCTCGCCTCGCGCATGAGGAGCTGGAAATCGCGCAATTGATGCCAAATGATCAAAGAAAGCACCGCTTTTTTCTTGTCCACTAATATGTAATGGACGCCCAATACCCTTAGCGTGCTGTAAAAAGGCACGGATATTGGGAACAATCTTAGAATATTGGCTACGAAGAGTCAGCGGCCCATCCTTGATGAATAGCGTTTCGCTAACTAGTGATTTATCTGTATGCCCCCATAGTAATCGAATTGCAGTGAACAGCATTAGATGTTCCATAATGAGCATGTATGCTGATGCTACGGAATCTGGAGCACTATCTTCGTCCATATCCAAATGAAAGCCCAGCATATCTGATAAAAAAACCAAATTATTACAATTTGGACAATTACCTTCGTCCGCATCATAAGGTAAACCTGTCTCAAGCTTCTGATGACAATGCGGACATTCAAATGCCGGAGATGAAGCGTGAAGAGTAGTTTCCCATTTACGATAAGCAAGCCACTTTAATGTTTCGTAGAACGCACCGTTTTCATCAATCTGCATAGAGTCATGAACGATATGTCGCACGGCATCATAATTAGAACCTAATGATGTCCGCACATTCTTAAGTGGAAACACTGTAGCGTGAAAAACAGCACTGCTGGTCAATACATCTTGGAGGAGCAATGGATGAGGATGTTCTTTATCGATGGTATCTAAGCGAGCACGATCTACTGTGAAAAGGGCTGTTTTGACAAATGCTACTTCCTTAGGCGGTTTTTGTGCCGATTGGATAGAAACATAGGAGCCGTCGACCGCCCATACATTACGTAGAGGCATTACGTCGACAGCATCAAACGATTGCCAAGTCGTTTTAGCAGGATCAGATGTTGCACTACTAGCGTGCTCGAACTCACCCACTAGCGCTTTAACCCATTTGCTGGTAATAACAGCTAAATGACCAAGCTTAGAGGCAGACTCACCTGGAAGACGCGTACCTTGCGAATAAGCCATATCGTTTTCTCCTTAATCCTGTTCTGGGGCTTTAACTTCAAACTTATGCGCTTGCATCGGTATGACAAAACGATGCGACATAGTGAGCATACGCATATACCCTGGCGTTTTAGCTCGTAAGATGTCATCCTCGATGCCAGCAAAGGCTATTTGTACACGTGCGAGTGCCTTGGTTTCGTCCTGGCTGGATAAATGACCGACAAAGAAGTTTTCCGTTTGAGCTAGCAATTCTCGATTAATAGTGGAAGGGGATTGTGTCGAATAGACCATGCCGATGTGAAATTTTGCGCCCTCTTTGGCAAACCTAGCATAGACACCAGTGAGATCTTTGCTATCTGGTGGAAAGAGATTATGCGCTTCCTCAAAATACAGTTGGACAAAGTGCTGACCTAGACTATTGCTGACGAACTTCTTTTCTTGATGACCAAATACAGCTTTTGACAACATGTCTGAAAAATATCGGCGAATCTGATCAGTAGCATTGCCTAAGTCGAGTATGACAGTTTTCCCCGCATCCAAAAATTTAAGTATCTCAGTCACGAAATCACCAGCGTTTGAGGCATGAAAGCCCAAGTATGCACGAAGGATGGTTGGACCAGAACCACTTGAAGGGCTAAGAAAGTCCAGCAATGCAGTATCGTCCGCATCGAACATAGCTTTTCCTTTGCTGTTTAATTCAGGATGATTGGGAGTGTCGCGACGAAATTGCGATATCACCTCTAACTCACTTACCAGTTCCTCCAGTGTATTAGGCTCATCCGCTGGCACAGTGTTTCGGATTTCTTGATATGCCGCGATACGTAGATCCTTGTTAAAGTGCGGATCGAAGTGCTTGGTATGAGGACTAATAAGTCCCTTTGCCCGTAACCGTGACTCATCAGCTGGGAAACCAGCCTTTTTTAATATCGCCCAGTACATTTGAATCTTGCGGATGGGGCGTGCTTTCTCCTTAAAATCGAGAGAGGCTATTGACTCGATGGAGGGCAACTTAACGTTTGCAAAGCTCCGAACATAATTTGACGTTCTGTTGTCCTGTTCAAGCATTGACGCCAGGATCTCAATACAAGAATCTGGCTGCTCATAGAAGTTGAGGCGCAAAGGGTTGGATGGGGTGTCTTTTCGCTCAGTCAATGCATATACCTGACAACGATTTTCATAAGCTGACCGAATTGAGGCGTTACCATCCTGCGGATTGTCGTTGGCATACTCGCCGTTTACGTCGAATATGAGTTGTCCAACGCTGTTTTCGTTTTTTGTTGCTTCTAGCATGCCTTGGGCGATCAGCTTAACCACATTAGACTTACCTAAACGAGTCTTGCCAAACATAGCTGTACGGCAACCTTTGAAATCCCGCATAGAAATATTGACGGGGATCTTACTGGCTGATCCAGTACTAAACAACCCACATTCCATAGTTCGTAGCGTACCGATATCGAATTGGTTTTCGGGTTTCACGATACCATTCACAATCAATTCAAGTAGAGCATCGTCTGGAGCAAACACTTTATAACGGTGGGCGCTGACAACGTTGTTCACATCACCAGAGAATGCCAACTCTTTCGTATTAGTAGGATTGGCGTAGAACATGCCAAGCACATCACAATCTAGAGCTCCCCATTGCAATTCACTCTGTGTCCAGACATCGAGCTCCGGCATAGATTTTTTGTGTAACTCGAAATAGGTCTGCTGCACTTGATTGCTCAACGGTGTAGGCGATACTCCAGTTACTCTTAAGAGAGTAAAATGAGGTGGCGCATTATTAGCATTAATGGGGGTCATAATTAAAAAAGAGCCCCTAGGGATTCCTCCGACAGCCAGTTTATATGGGTCACTGGTAATAATTTTCGCACTGTCATAACCAAGTTCTAGGACATAGCCAACAAACCTCATCTTTTCAACTTGCTTAGCATTTTCCATATTCACTTCATTTGCCAAAAAAGCACGAAGAGCATCGATAGGATTATCTTGTGTTACAGTCGTATTTACTAGAGCAGATAGAGTAGTCATTTATATTCTTGATTATGAAGAATGGGAAAGAATTACAAGTTCTTCAAATCTTTTTCGGCTCTTAGTCGAGGCAGAAATTGATGAAGCTCTTGAAACAGTGAGAAATTTAAAATCTTTATCTTGATAAAGTTCTCTTACTGAAGCGTGATTGGCATTCGTCATTACTATTTGAGCACCACGGTCCTTGGCTCTAAGAAGTGATTCAGCCAACCGTTCTTGATCGGACCAAGAGAATAGCTTCTCATTGTACTTCACGAAACCATTTAGATTATGTCGAACAGTATATGGAGGATCAGCAAAAATTAAATCCCCTTCTTGTGCTTCATCAATGAGTTTCTGGAAATCTGAGCAGCGGATATCTGCACTTGCTAATAAATTAGCCATAGATTCGAAATCGTCAGTTGGAAGTATCACGCTATTCTTGCTTCCTCTAGGAACATTAAATAAACCATTCCTGTTGACTCTATAGATCCCGTTAAAACATGTACGATTGAGGTAAATCATGCGCGAAGCCTGTTCCACTAAACAGTTAGGTGTTTTAGCACGTATTTGATAGTAGTATTGATCGGAATGATTGATCTGATGAATTTCTAATTGCTGAACCAAGTTTTTCCAATCATCCTTAATTGCTTTATAAGCAGAAATTACATCTGGATTAGCATCTCCTAGAAGAGCATGTTGCGGTTTAATGTGAAAAAACATTGAACCGCCACCAAGGAATGGCTCGATATAGCGATTAAATTTTTTTGGCAATAATTCAGTATGTTTATGCACGAACCAGCGCTTGCCCCCGGCCCACTTTAGGAATGGTGTCATTATTAGAATTTACCAATATTTAGTATAATTTACTTACTTAATTTACTTACTTAATAAGCAAGCAAACATTAACAATATCGCAGCATATCTCAATTTTATAACATGCCAAATAAATCACATAGCAAAAAGGATGAGGCAGAACTAAGCAAATAGCCAATCTACCTTTATCTAAAGCTAAATTGTAAAAGTCTGGATTTATAACCCCATACTAAGTGGGATTATATTCAGATTTATACTGGCATTATTTAAAAGACAAAAAATAAATAACTGCTATCAGTCAATTGTAGCTAGTCAAATTAGCTGCCTATTTCATTCTGCAAGCAAAATCCAGTAAACTTTATTAAATCTTTTGGACAAAGGATGTAATGTCGTATTTGCCTAAACACCATGTTCTACTGGCTAGATTAGGAATAACAAAAAACAATTAATTAGAAAAGTCATGAAGAATATACGACCAAGTTAGATTTTTTATATGAATTTCGATGTCGCATATATTACGTTAGGCTCAACGGAATCCGATTTGCGGCGGAGCCGTCCCTACTGGATTTAAGTATACAGTAGCCAAGCCAAACAACCACATTCCCTTTCGAGTGAATCTTCTGGAAGAACCAAACTATGCAAAGCAACGTTGGCCCAATGCCATATACAAACTACTTAAAGTCCGCTATCTCCAAGATCTATGGTGACGAGGACGATTTCATTGTTCTTGGACTTACGGGCCGTACAGGTAGTGGATGCAGTACTGCGGCACGTATTCTTCAAGCCCAGAAGAGCCAGATAAAGCACAGCCTCTTCAGTGGGGAGAGCCCAGGCTCAAACGAGCAGCGAAAAGAACGCATCATTCATCACCACTTCGCCACAACATGGACTCCATTTCTACTGGTACAGGTTCGCGCACTAATTACGACTTTTCTTCTCGATGAAGAAACCACTAACGTCGCTGATGCCTTCTCCGATTTGATGCCTGAGCAGGAAACCCGAGAGGCTTTTGTAAAGCTCTTAGATGGACTCCAGGGACCGTATAAAGAGCTAGCTGAAAAGCCCAACGAGACAGATGCAAAAACTTACTACACAGCAACCCTACCTGAGCGATGCGAGGCCATTAAGAATCTCTTGGGTGAAAGCGGCTTCGTAAAGCTATACCAAACTGTCGGCAGAAACATTCGCCTCTCGGGCACTCCGTACAATCAGAACCTCATTGAAGGAAAGTTTTTCACATTAGCAGAGAGAATGAACTCTGTAATCAAACAGATTCACACTCAACAGAAAAAAAATGGGGAAAAGACGTTTATTGTTATTGATGCAATCCGCAACCCACTCGAGGCAATATTCTTCCAAGATAGATACGCATCATTTTTTCTCGTAGCAGTCTCTGCACCGGAAAAGGATCGGATCAACAGACTAAGGCAGCTGAAATATTCAGAGGAAGACATAGCCTCAATCGACAAGATTGAGTACACGCCCCACGACTTAGACGAACCAGACTTCTATTCCGTCCAGGATATTCAGGCATGTCTGCAGCGCGCTGACCTATACATTAGCAATCCGAACGTTACTTCGAAAGTCAATGAGTTTCAAGGTTTAGCAAATCAACTTATTCGGTTTGTATCACTTATCCGCCGGCCAGGTATTGTCACACCTAGTGGCATTGAACGTTGCATGCAAATCGCCTACACCGCAAAGCTTAACTCGGGATGCATTTCCAGGCAGGTCGGCGCAGTAGTAACAGATACCAATTATTCAGTACGATCGGTGGGTTGGAACGATGCCCCGCACGGACAGGTTCCGTGCAACCTTCGAAGTCGTGAAGATCTAATTAAAGGGCGCGATTCCTCGGCGTACAGCGAGTTTGAGCGAACCGATGAAGAATATTTGGAGCATTTTATAAAGAGCACTGTCCGTTTCGATAACATACCAATGAATGGGCGCAACAAGGCGTTTTGCTTCAAGACCGAATACAACAACTTTAAAAATGATAAAAACCAAGTTCACACCCGATCTCTGCATGCCGAAGAGAACGCATTCCTCCAAATCTCAAAGTACGGCCTATCTTCAATTGAAGGAGGATTTCTCTTTACGACAGCCAGCCCTTGCGAATTGTGCGCTAAGAAAGCGTACCAGCTTGGAATAACCACTATCTTCTACATTGACCCGTACCCGGGAATAGCACTCACGCACATTTTGCAGGGCGGAACGAAGAACCCCAGTCTTATTTTGTTCTCTGGTGCTATCGGTCGCGCTTTTCATAGGTTGTATTCGCCAATTGTGGCGTACAAGGACGAACTGAATGCGCTGGTACGGTGATCACTATGTATAACTAGCCTCTCGCTCCATCGGACGGTCTTTGGTCGCCGGTGAGCTTAAACCTTATGTGTTCAAGTTTATGTAAAAAGAGAATCAAATGCCTATTGAAGCGTTCTATCTAATCGTCACCGATCGTGACAAGAAAGTATTCAACATTGTTGGACCAATGACCGACGATACAAGTTGGAATAAAAAGGTCTGTGAATGTCAAGATCAAGGGCGCCACATAAATTGCCAAACTGTAAGCCGTGCATTGTCACGTGAAGAGTTAATAAGCCGGATCGCCATGCAGCTTGATCTGAAATATACCGATGATCCAATTCTGTAATCACATAACAATGCGTTTGTGTGGAACGCTTCGCTGCAATGCGATTCAAATCCCACTGCTTAATCGTTAGAACTACGAAAAGCACCTATGCCCATTCGCTTGCTTGTATTTCGCGTTGGTTACATGCCTGCATACGACGGCGCAGGCCCGATTTCCGGTGGAGGAGCTCACATTGAGGAGCATGGCGAAGGTGGAGAAATGTGGAACTTCCGCGTTGAGGGCGGGCGTTGTTATGGTTATGTTATGACTCGGCACTTTGCAGGGGTCGATCTTAGCCGAATCGCTCCAGACGATCAATGGAGCACAAACGACGAACTTGATGATGTAGATATCGTATTTATCGCGAAGAAGCCCTCTGGTGGTCGCCAAGTCGTTGTCGGCTGGTACAGAGGAGCAACAGTCTTCCACAAGAAGTACAGGAAGCGTCGTGGAAAGAAACGACTTGGAGATTGGGACAGACTGGACTACCTATGCCAAGTAGATGCTGATAGGGCTGTACTTCTTCCTGAAGACTTGAGAACCTTTGAAGTACCGTATGCCCCCGTGAACGGCAAAGGCTTTCCCGGTCAATCAAACGTTTGGTATCCTCATTCCGATAGCATTAAGGTTGCAAACTTTGTTGCTAAGCTTCGCAAGTACGTTGCTTCATCACAGAAAGGCCACTCGGCAACAAAGACTCCGACTCAGAAGAAGGCTGGATGGTCGGCGGCTCCTGATAAAGATCGCGTAATCCAAATAGAGCTGGCTGCCATATCCGCAACCTCCGCTTACTTCGAGAAAGAAGGCTACAAGGTTATCTCGGTAGAAAAGGACAATCGCGGCTGGGATCTTGAGGTTTCGAAAAATGGTGAGTACCTACTTATTGAGGTTAAGGGCCATATCGGCAACGTAATTCAATTTGAGTTAACGCCGAATGAATATGCCCAGCTTCAAATCAATCGAAAGAGCTATCGAGTCTGTGTTGTACGAAATGCACTTGAGAATTCTGACGTTGAAGTCTATATGCCAGCGGAGAACAATGGGGCATGGTCTCTCGTTCAGCATAGCGGCAAAGGCTGTATTCAATTGACTGAAAAGATTGCTGCGCGTGCTTTTGAAGATGAGTAAAAGGAGTTTTTCGCGGTATAAGAAAATAGCCTGAGACTTTCAAATCTCTTAATGAAAAGCCGACTTTGTAACGAGCGGAATAACAAAAAGGAAACTAGCGATATGATGCCTGGAAGCGCAACTACAATAAAAGTTCAAAGGCGATGTCCCGCTTTCAAAATCGGCAAGACCATCGTTTTTTGGATTGTCCACAACACCCAAGACGCTAAAACAAGCCAAATCGATCGCTACTTAATCACGGTGGCCAATATCGAAACACAAGTCGGCGCCCACCTCCTCGTTACCGGCGAGGCCCGCACTCAAAAGCCCAAAGCCTCATGGCTTGTGCCGATAGCCTGCAATAAAGGCTAGTTTCCTATAACAATCATCCTCCTCAAAAATAGGAGAAATATGACCGAAAAAAATACAGAGGATTTGGGTTATGCCACCAAAGCAAACTCTAAACAACAAGAAGCTATTTTCTCAACAGACGGACCTTTATTGATTATTGCAGGACCTGGATCCGGTAAAACCTTCACCCTAGTAGAACGGATCGTTTATCTCATCAAGTCCAAAGGCGTCACGCCTGAGTCACTATTTGTCGTGACTTTCACCGACAAGGCCGCACGCGAACTAACGACACGTATTTCCAACCGTCTAAATGACTTGGACATTAAGTTCAACCTGAACGAGATGTACCTTGGTACTTTTCATTCAATTTGTCTGCGGATTTTGGAGGACTTCCGGGAATTTACGCGGCTCAAGCGTAATTTCACAATGTTTGACCAGTTCGACCAACAGTATTTTCTCTACCAGCGCATCAATGAATTCCGGTCAGTACCAGATGCCCAGCTTGTTATGGGCGATGACTATACGGGACGATGGAAGCAATCAGAGCAACTGCTCAAGTGGATAAATAAAGTTGGAGAGGAAGCTCTCGACCCCGTTCAGCTTGAAATAGCGCCAGATGTTGAGGTGCGGGCGCTTGCAGCTTGTTATCACAAGTATCAGGAACTGCTTCATGAAAACAACTGCTTAGACTTTTCTGGTATTCAGTATGAGGCGCTACAACTTATGGAAAAACACCCCGAGGTGTTGGCTGAGCTGCGCAAAAAGTTTTCATATTTGATGGTGGACGAATACCAAGATACCAATACCATCCAAGAACGCATCTTGCTTCTCTTGGCAAATGACCATCAGAATCTTTGTGTTGTGGGGGACGATGATCAAGGCTTATACCGCTTTCGTGGGGCCACCATTCGCAACATTTTGGAGTTCCCATACTTGTTTCCGCCGGGGACGTGCAAGCAGGTTACATTGTCGATAAACTACCGTTCACAT
The DNA here is from genome assembly GCF_015476545.1 of Methylobacter sp. BlB1. Classification (GTDB taxonomy): domain Bacteria; phylum Pseudomonadota; class Gammaproteobacteria; order Methylococcales; family Methylomonadaceae; genus Methylobacter. The sequence goes on from NZ_JADMKV010000051.1 coordinate 17,620, forward strand.
CCAGACATCATTCGCTTTTACAACGAATGGATGCAAGCGCAAGAATGGACGGATGGCACAAAACAGTTTCGATACTCCAAAACTATAGCGCCGCGCGAAGAAGAGTTTCCCCATGTTCCGACTGTCGTGCGTTTATCGGCAGCGGATGAGCAGGATGGTAATGCCAAATGGCATGCAGAAATTCTTAATTTCCTTCATGCACTGAAAAACACTAAAGACCTAGAAGATTGGAACCAGATTGCTTTTTTATTTCGCTCGGTTAAAAACAGTAAAGTAGTTGCTCTGGCACGGTTCCTTGAGAGCCAAGGAGTGCCAGTTTACTCCCCACGTTCGAACATGTTTTTCGAACGTGAAGAAATCCGATTGATGATCGGCGCACTAATTTTCCTATTTCCGCAATTTCCGCGGGTGCGACAATGGGATGCAAACGTTACGCTCGACGTGTGGAACTATTACGATCACAACTGTTTCCAGGCGTTTGTCAACGAATTGCGCAAGCCTGAAAATAAACGCTTACTTGATTGGGCAAGGCCACTGGCCAAGAACCATATTGTGCTCGCACAGAATGCTGACTATGCCTTTTCAGGGTTATTCTATCAGCTCTTGCAGTTCCCATTATTTTCCCGATATTTGTCCGATGAAGCATTGCAGGGCGTGGACAAAGGTAGGGCTGCGCGCAACCTCGCAACCTTTTCCAAGCTTATTACCAAGTTCGAGTACCTGCATTACGTTAGTGTATTCAACCCTACGTATTTGGAAAAGAACCTGCGCGACTTGTTCAATCAGTTCCTACGGTTTCTTATGGATGGCGGCATTGGCGAATATGAAGACGAGGCCGAATATGCGCCGAAGGGTTGCGTCTCGTTCCTGACCATTCACCAGTCCAAGGGTTTAGAGTTTCCGGTGGTGGTGTGCGGCTCTTTGGAAGCAGTGCCGCGTAAGCAACACACAGCTCTTGATGAGCTGTTGGAAGATGGAGGCTACCTCTCCAAGCCTCGCTTTGAGCCGTTGGAGCACATCAAACACTTCGACTTTCGTCGGTTGTTTTATACGGCATTCTCTCGTCCCCAAAACCTCTTGGTTCTTGCAGCCCAAGAGCGCAAAGGTAGGGGGAAATCGCCATCGAAGTACTTCGAGAACTTTTTCTATGCCTTACCTGCTTGGAGAAACCCAGCCTTTGATTTGAGCCAACTCAGCTTCGAGGTGATTAAGGAGATTAATCTTAAGCGAGAATACTCTTTTACTTCACATATTACATTGTTTGAAAACTGCGCCGAACAGTACCGGTTCTTCAAGGAGTTGGAATTTGCGCCGATCCGGGTAAGCCCCATGCTGTTCGGCACGTTAGTGCATCAAACCATAGAGGACATTCACAAAACCATCCTGCGCGGTGAGGAACACGCCATCAGCACAGACGTAATCCGTAGCTGGTTTTCCGCAAATTACGCGATGCTTTCCAAGAAAGAGAGGGTGTACCTCGCTCCAAGTTCGCTACAGGCCGCGCTGCAACATATCTTACGTTACTATGAGCGCGAAAATGGGCATTGGGATCGTATTAAAGAAGCAGAAGTCGAGATTTCGCTCGTCAAGGATCAATATATCCTAAAGGGCAGTGTCGATCTTATTCGGGGTGAGTATAATACAGTTGAAATTGTTGACTTCAAGTCAGAGAAGAAACCCGACATGGAAAAGGACCGCGAACGGCTAAGCCAGTATCAGCACCAGCTCGAAGTTTATGCCCACCTTGTCGAAGAGCGTACCGGCCAAAAAGTAAGCAAGATGCATCTTTACTATACCGGTGAAGACAGCGGCAATCCCTACGTAACTTTTACTAAAGACAACCACGCAATTAGCAAAACGATTGCGCAGTTTGATGAAATCGTCGCCCGCATTGAGCGGCAGGACTACCAACTGGCTGCGCGACCAGCCAAGCTATGCCAAAACTGCGACATGCGAGCTTACTGTGACAACAAAAATTGGAAATTTAGACAAACTAACACATGAACAACGATCAACTCACCCAAGAATCTTTGCCTTTTTCCACTTCCGACAATGGTGTGGCCAGTGTTGAGAAATACGAGTTCGAGCCGATCAAGGGTTATCCAATGTTGAATTGGCGCGGCAAGCGTCCATTCAAGTCGACACAATATTACCCTGCGCAGCTTAAAGAACTGCATGGCGAGGAGGTGGAAGGTTGGCGGAACAAGATTTATTGGGGGGATAATCTGCAGGTGATGAGCCACTTGTTGAAGGATTTTCGAGGCAAGGTAGATCTAATTTATATTGATCCCCCGTTTGATTCACGCGCGGACTACAAGCAAAAAATATCGTCTGGCACTACTACTAGTGACTATAGCACTTTCGAAGAAAAGCAATACTCGGATATTTGGAACAACGATGAGTATCTTCAGTTCATGTATGAGCGTCTTGTCTTAATGCGCGAATTGCTCACAGAACGCGGGACGATTTATTTACATTGTGATTGGCACAAATCACACCATTTGCGTTGCCTAATGGACGAAATTTTTGGCCCAGATAACTTCGTGAATCAAATAGTTTGGAAACGTGGCCATGCTCATAGCGATTCAAAACAGGGAAGTGCACATCTAGGGCGACTCCATGAAGAAATGCTAGTTTATGCAAAAGGAAGCGAGCGAACATTCAACCAGCAGTATACCCCTTACGACCAATCTTATATTGATAAATACTATAAATTCATTGAAGAGGATACTGGTCGTCGGTATTGGTTGGATAACCTTCAAGGCCCCGGTGGTGCCTCAAAAGGCAATCCCTATTATGAAGTCATGGGGGTTTTTAGACACTGGAGATACAGCAAGGAAAGAATGAACCAGTTAATTAAAGAAGGACGGATCATTCAAACTTCTCCTGGAACTGTTCCAAAATATAAACGATATCTAGATGAGATGCCCGGAAGACCAGTGCAAGATGTTTGGGATGACATTCGAAGCCTTGCAGGGATGGGGGCGAGTCCAACTGAACGCTTGGATTATCCAACGCAAAAACCTGAGGAGCTTTTAGAGCGTGTCCTTTTACTCTCGTCTAATCCTGGGGATCTCGTCTTCGACTGCTTCATGGGCTCAGGAACGACCCAAGCAAGCGCATTGAAATTAGGAAGGCGTTTTATCGGTGCCGATATTAATCTAGGCTCAGTGCAAATGACCGTCAAGAGATTGGTAACTTCTGCAGCATTATTAGAGACTGCTGATATCGAAAAAAAAATTTATAAAGGGCTTGAGGTTTACAACGTCAACAACTATGACGTATTCCGTAATCCCGTTGAAGCAAAGGATTTGTTAATAGAAGCGCTGGAAATACAGAAGCTCGATTTTACTTCTGTCTACGACGGCGAGAAAGACGGTCGGATGGTCAAAATTATGCCCGTTAACCGCATCGCAACGCGTGCCGACTTGAATGAATTGATTGCTGGTTTCGACTACAAGGCCTGGGATCGTCGTCAGAGTGAACACCCAAATCAGCCAGTGGAAAAGATTGCCCTCATCTGCATGGGCCATGAGGCCGACCTAAAGGCGCAGTTGGAACTTGCCGCCAAGCCGTTCAAGGTCGATATTGAGGTAGTGGACATCCTGCGTGACAAGGCCAACCTCGAATTCAAACGTGACTCCGAAGCGTTAGCAGTAGTAAAAGACGGTGAACTTATCATCGAACGCTTTTATCCGATGAACCTGCTACAAAAGCTTTCGCTGCAAAAAGTATCAGCGGAGGATTGGAGGGAGCTGGTCGAAAGCATCTTCATTGATTGGAACTACGACGGTGTAATTTTGCAGCCCGTAGTAGTCGACATTCCTGGCAAAAACGAGTTGGCCAAAGGGCGCTATAAAGTCCCGGAAGATGCGGGCACAATCCGCGTGAAGATCACCGATCTGCTATCCGAGTCATGGGAAGGGAGTGTAGAAAATGGCTAAGGGCGCTAAAGCAGCGAACGCTTCGCTCGACTTTGCCTTCTTCAATTTTCTCTGGGATTTTCACCAGTCCAACCGTGGCACAATCCGAACGCACTACAAGGAGTTGACGCGAAAATTCTTGGACTTCAACAACCCCGAAAAGAATTCCAAGGCTTTCCTGAGGCAACCGCAATTTGAAGCGTTGGAGGTCTATGTTTTCCTGAAAGAGTTTCTTGGTAACGCCAAAGTCGAGGAAATTTTCCGCGATTGGTTTGAGAAGAAAGGACGATTTGCGGACCGGAGCGAAGGCGGCATTAATCGCAATACCGGTCAATACGATTTGCTCGACAACTTGACGCAGGAGCAGTACAAAACCGTCTTCGCGACGATGCGAAAGAATTCGCGTATCTACCCAAACTATATCTTCGCGCTGACAATGGGGACTGGTAAAACCATCCTTATGGCCACTTGCATCTTCTACGAGTTTTTATTGGGCAATAAATTTGATAAAGAGCCGCGCTACTGTCATAACGCTCTGGTATTTGCGCCGGATAAAACGGTACTGCAATCGTTAAAGGAGATTGAGTCTTTTGACCTCACCCTAGTTGTCCCGCCGGAGTATGTAAACTTCCTGACTGCCCACCTGCGCTTCCACTTCCTGGAGGAAGCGGGCACCTCGCTTGATACACTCGACCGCTCGCGTTTCAACATTATTGTTTCGAATACTCAAAAGATCATTCTCAAACGACAGCGTAAGGAGAAGACTGCTACCGATCAACTATTCGGTGCTACCAGCAATGCCTTAGCAGCTAATGGCGTTTATGCCGAAGCAGCCGATCTTTACGCATTCGATCAGCCGGAAGAGGAAGGTGAACTTATCACCAACCAACGTTTCGAGAAACTCCGTCGCTTGGAACAGCTCGGCATTTATGTCGATGAGGCCCATCACGCCTTCGGCAAATCCCTGGCCAAGGATATGGGACTTGGTGCCAAGGATACCGATACTAGCCTGCGTACCACGATCGACAAGTTGGCCGCAAGCCTCAACAATTCGGGCACCCGCGTAGTAGCTTGCTATAACTACACGGGCACACCTTACGTTGGACGCGAGGTGTTACCTGAAGTGGTTTACGCTTATGGATTAAAGGATGCAATCGATAAAGGGTATCTCAAGAAAGTGGATTTGCGCGGCTACAGCAATACCCGTACCGATGAGTTTGTTGATATTGCCGTTGAACGATTCCTTGAGGAAACCGCGGACTTAAAACCTGAAGGAATGTTGCCCAAGCTGGCATTCTTCGCTGCTACTATCGATGAACTCACTCAAGAACTTAGGCCTGCGGTTGAAAAGGCGCTAATAAAACGAGGTATTCCAACATCGAGTATTCTGGTCAATGTAGGCGATGACAAACTGACCACCAATGACGACATTCGAGAGTTCAATCGGCTCGATACCGAAGCATCAAATAAACAGTTCATCCTTTTAGTAAACAAGGGTCGAGAGGGGTGGAACTGCCGTTCCTTGTTCGGAGTTGGCCTGTTCCGTGAACCCAAATCCAAAGTATTCGTGCTACAGGCTACGATGCGTTGTTTGCGCGCTATCGGAGAAGGACAACACACCGGTCATGTTTTTCTCTCCAACGAAAACTTGAAGATTCTGAACGATGAGTTAGAACAGAACTTCCATATCAATGCCGAGGAGCTACAGAAAACAGCAAAGGACAAGGAACGTGTCCAGGTGAAGGTTGTCTTGCCGCCTGTAAAAATCAAGCTCATGCGGGTACGAAAGCAATTTGAGGTGCGGGAGAAAGTTCTCTCTCCGGGGCAAGCACTTGGATTAAATCGTTCCGATAAAGAAGCCTGGAAGGCGTTAATAGATAAATATCGGCTACTTGAAACGCAGCAAAAGGGCTTGACTGCCGCAGACGCCGCACTTGCCGAGCATAGTCAATCCATCGATCTGACTTCCCGTCGAGAAAAGCGAATATTTTCTCAGTTAACGCTTGTTGCTGAAGTGTCACGTTATTTAAATCGCAGCCCACTGGAAATAGAGACCCTCCTTGAATCGACCAAAGAGGGTATGAACGAATTGGTGGAAATGGTTAATGAGTTCAACGAACTGCTCTACGACGAAATTATCCCACGTCTATTTCGACAACTTTTCGATCTCGAAGAGACTCAACAAACCGAAGAACACGAAGTGGAACTGGTCAAGTTGCCGCCCGGTGGTTATTACGAGGTCACCGCTGCTAAGGATAAAATCGTTCGGAGAACAGACGTAAAAGAGGAAGAGCGTGACAAAAGTTTCCATGTGGATGCCTATTGTTTTGACTCGACCCCTGAACGTCAATTGTTCTGGGATTTGTTACGAGAAAAACGAGTTAAGAAACTATATTTCACCGGCATGTTGACACACGGTCAAAGCGACTTTCATATTCAATACATCGACCCCGAAACTCATGCTGTGCGCAGTTATTACCCGGATTTCCTATTCCAAAAAGAAGATGACACGTATGTGATTGTTGAAGTGAAGGCTGACTATCAAATTGAAGATCCAATTGTCATGGCAAAACGTGATTTTGCCGAACAAATGGCGACGGCCAGTAAGATGACTTATGCAATTATGCCCAGTACAAAAACATCAGATTACAAAGAGCTATTGTTTGGACAGGGAGGTAGCCAAATGTACTTATCGATCGGTAAAGAAGCCAACTTAACAGAGTTAACTGACTAATCTGATAACGTGAGTCAATATTTTATTGTTTTTGATTAGGGCGAAACAATGGCATCAAATTACCAAGCTATCTGCGAAGAAAACCAAAAACGGTATGGGACTGATATTGGGCGCATTGGCCCGATGCTGCTCGCAGATCGTTATGACGACAGAACGCACTTCATTTTTGAGCTGCTCCAAAACGCTGAAGATGCCTTGGCTCGACGGGGCGATTGGACAGGGCAGCGAAGTGTGTCCTTTCAGCTGACCGAAAGGAACCTGTCTTTGCGCCATTTCGGCAAACCGTTCGACGAAGCTGATGTACGTGGTGTCTGCGGTATTGCCGAGAGTACGAAAGACGAGAACTCGATTGGCCGATTCGGCATCGGTTTCAAGTCTGTCTACACGTTCACTGACAGACCCGAGATACACTCAGGCGACGAAGATTTTGCCGTTGAAAACTACGTTCAGCCAACGTGGATAGAACGTAAACAACGGAGTTCGGACGAAACATTGATCGTCCTCCCTTTGAAGCCCGAAGACCGATCAGCCCACGAAGAGATCACTGACGGTTTCAAGAAGCTTGGTGCTGATGCCTTGCTGTTCTTACGCCACATCAATGAGATCAATTGGAGTGTCGATGGAAATACATCGGGTGTTTATCTTCGCAGTGCCCCTGTAAGCATGGGACCAAATGTTCAGCACATTACAGTAATTGGACAGGAGAGCGATCAGCCTGAGATCGATCAAAATTGGTTGGTTTTCCACCATGAAGTTATGGCTGATGGTCAGGAAAAAGTCGGGCGCGTTGAGGTTGCATTTTCAATTTTGCCTGATAAGAATGTACCTGATCGTTGGGCTATACAGCCAGTCAAAACATCACCGCTCGTGGTATTTTTCCCGACTGTTGTCTCCACTAACCTCGGTTTCCTGGTGCAGGGGCCGTATCGCACGACCCCTAGCCGCGACAATATTTTACGTAGTAATCCCTGGAATCAGTATCTGGTCAAGGAGACCGCCGCATTATTGGTCGAGGCGTTGCGTTGGCTACGCGACCAAAAAATGCTCGATACATCTACATTGCGCTGTCTGCCGCTCGAACGCGAGAAGTTCCCTAAAGGTTCAATATTTGCGCCGCTTTTCGATGCTGTGAAAGAGGCTTTGATGAATGAAGCTCTTCTACCTTGTTTCGATGGAGGATACGTCCCAGCGAAACAAACGAAGTTGGCCAGAACAAAGGAACTACGTGAACTTTTTAGTCCCCAACAAATTGCGGTACTCTTCGGCGAGGATGTGTCAGCGTGGTTGTCTGGCGATATCACCCAGGATCGGACCCCGGAAATTCGACAGTACATCATACACGAACTAGCAGTCGCGGAAATTACGCCTCAAACCATTTTACGGGAACTCAACAAGGAATTCCTCGAAGCCCAAACCGATGACTGGGTATTAAGACTTTATGAATACCTGAATGGTCAAGAGGCAGCATTACGACGTCATTTGGATACAACACCTTTGATCCGCCTGAAAGACGGCACGCACGTTGTCGTCAGGGAAAACGGCCGTCCCAACGCGTTCTTGCCAAGCGCCATTGAGACCGGATTCCCAACAATGCGAAAAGAAGTATGTAAGACGAGAGAAGCAAGATTATTTCTCATTTCCCTCGGCATCACAGAGCCAGATCCAGTCGATGATGTCATTTGGAATATTTTGCCGCGATTTCGACAGAAAGAAGTCAATATTGCTGTCGAGAACTACACCAGAGATATCGAGCGAATCCAAGCTGCATTCAATACGGATTCGAAGCTTCAGCGTGACAAGTTGTTAAAGGAGCTGCAAGGCACTCCATTCGTTATTGTTGTGGACGCAGGCGACAGAACAAGGTATGTGTCCAAACCAGGTGACTGTTATCTTGCCACTGATCGATTAAAGCAGTTGTTCGCGGGTATTCATAAAGTTTTTATTGTTGATGACTCTTACGCTTGCCTGCGTGGCGAAAATATTCGCGAGTTGTTGGAAGCTTGTGGTGCAGTACGATGCCCGAGACCGGTCGAGGCGCCCTATGCGCTTACCTATGACCAGAGGCGAGCTCTACGACAACAAGCTGGCCACGAAGCATTGGGCAGATGGGAGCAAATAAAGGATTGGAATTTGCATGGATTTGACGATCTCATCAATATGTTTCATCAGCTAGAATGTGAAGAGCGTATCAAGCGAGCACGACTAATCTGGGAGAGTTTAGGAGACCTCGAGGAGCGAAGAGGAAGAGGTGTCTTCGAGGGCAGGTATGAATGGACACACCATGGCAGCTACAAGGCAGAGTTTCCCTCCGCATTTCTACGTCAGCTTAATACCGTTTCGTGGATACCAGACGCCAATGGTGAGTTGCAGCGACCAGACTTAGTGGTATTCGATACATTGGGATGGAAAGCTAATCCGTTCTTACTAACGAAAATTACCTTTAAGCCTCCAATCATCGAACAGCTTGCGAAAGAAGCTGGTATAGATCCAGCTCTGCTTGATTTATTAAAGAAACATGGAATCACCAGTGAGGCCGAATTTAAGTCTCGCCTCGGCATTACAGAGCAGCCGTCAGAACCGGAAGTCAAACTGGAACCTACACAAATGACTAGTGATAATGTCTACGATGACGCAAAGGATTTGTATGGAGATATGTCTGACTTTCCTCTCGGAGATCCTGATCCCAGCGGTGGTGACAATATCAGAGCCGGTGGAGCTAATGATGGAAGAAACGGCAGTACGAGTGGGGCAGGTAATTCGCGTGAGGGTGGCCGAGGAGCTGATGGTGGTTCACCAGATACCGATGGTAAGACTGGATCGCATGGTGGTACGGGCGGAGGTACTCACGGAAAAAGATCGCCCGGTCATGCAGGTGGCCGTCCTTTCATTTCCTACGTAGGAACCCATCTAGACGAAGAGGAATCCGATCCAGATGGGTTGGACCAAGCTGCCAGGATGAAAATCGAGGAGTTGGCAATTCAAAAAATCATCAAGATCGAACCAAAATTGAATCGAACTCCCGTATTCAATCCTGGATATGACCTTTACGAAAAAGGTATAGACGGCCAGCCGATTCGGTGGGTAGAGGTCAAGGCAATGAGCGGTACTCTAGCTGACAGACCTGTGGGGCTATCTAAAAAGCAATTTGTAGAAGCCCAAAAGCGTGGCTCTGCATATTGGTTATATGTGGTTGAGCAAGCTTCGGACCCCGATAAGTTTAGAATTCTCCGAATACAAGATCCAGTAACTCACGCGCGGACGTTTACATTCGATCACGGTTGGATTGGAATTGCCAAATAGATCCTGGATTCAGTTTCTAGAGCAATTATCTGTTATTTGAAATCAACTAATGCTATTAAAATTGAGCTATCACTGATAGCGGATATGATCGAAGATTGTCTAGCTTATGGTAATTAGGGATGATATACAGAAATATTTGTTAGGGTACAGAGTTGCCCATATATGGAAATTAATCAATGCATGCTATACCTGAAAATTTAATTAAGAGAAGTAATAGTGAATATGATGTAAATGTTGTTATCGGTGAAAACGGTAGTGGAAAAAGTATTCTGCTTAATAAGATAGCTAGAGAATATATTAACTCAGGACATACTGTAGTTGCTATTGCAACGTCAGTACATGATAAATTTGATATTAAAAGTCCTTATTTTCACTTTTTCGGTGGTAGGCAAGGGCGGAATATGGTGAGTAAAATCATCAAAAAGTCGCTATCTTATGTTGTCAGTAATAATGCTGATTATAATCGTCTTAAATCTTTAGTCAGAGTTCTTGAATATGTTGGCTATAGCCCAAGAATAGGATTAAAAATTAGACGATTCAAACCTCAAAATATTTTTCTCTTAAAGCATTCTGAAGATATCTCTGAAAGAGATATGGATGATCTTTTATATCTATTAGATAATTACCGAGAAATATTTGGAATAGACATAGTCGTCCCCATCGACTTAGGTTATTTTATGTCCAATACATCCGCTTTATCTGCCATTTTACGGCATGAGAGCGTGATGAAAAGGTTAAAGATACTAGCTGAAGTATCTATTCTCCTTGAAAATAATCTTGGTTTTGTTGAATTAAAAGACGCGAGTTCTGGTGAGCTGATGATGATATCGACTTTGATGCACATATCTTCAGTTATTGACTCAGAAACTGTGATTTTAATTGATGAGCCTGAAAATAGTCTTCATCCCAGATGGCAGAGAGAATATATCCAAAGAATATTGGATGTATTTTATTATCACCACCCAAAATTGATAGTTGCAACTCACTCTCCGCTAATTATTCCAACTGGAAGTCAGCAAGCTAATCTCTATTCAATCAGTAAGGATAAGTTAATCAAAGTAGATCGGACTACAAGTAATAATGAAGAAATTCTTTCTGACATTTTTGGCGTAGTAACCCCTGAAAATAGATATCTCTCAGATCAATTAATTAACATCATTAATTTATATGATTCAGGCAAAATCACTTATGATGATGCAGAAATAAAAATTAATATATATAGAGAGAGAATACGCGATAAAAGACAAACTGACTTTCTTAACGGTGTCATTAAGATCATAGCAAAGATAAGGGATTCAAAAACAAGTAAGAATAATAAAGAGTTTAAAGGCGAGTAAAAATGCCCAATAGACCCAAATTTACAGTCCATGATTTACATGCCATGCGCGCAGCTTCAGCTAAAGGGCACCAAGAATGGGACAATCCTAAGCTATCTAATTTCAAGACAAAGGTAAAAAAATTTGGACTTTTAAAAACACACAAGAGATGCTGCTATTGCGGAAGAAACCTGCATGGGGAGTTCCCTATGGTAATAGATATTGAACATATATTACCCAAGTCGAGTTTCTTAAAGCACATGTTTACTATGAAAAATCTGAGTGTTGCGTGTAAAAGGTGCAACATGAACATAAAGAAAAATAAAACAGATTTTTTATCCGTACAAATAAGTAGTGGGACAAAGAAGGTTTTTAAATCAAAGTACTATAAGTTTATTCATCCTAATTTAGATAATTATGATGCGCATTTAGAATTGCATATGGAGCAAAAAGGAAGAAAGGTTTTGTTAAAGTACAGTATTGTTAACCATAGTGAAAAAGGCTCATATACATATAATTATTTTAAACTAAGGCAACTTGAATTAGATACTTTTGATAAATTCCAAGGGGGAAGTGGACGTCAAGAAATCAGTAATTCGAATTATCAAGCAGAATTTAACCAATTAACCGCTTAACAGATAAATTAACGGATGCCTTAGGTGCATCTGATTTTACCATTAAATTCTAATTTCAAATCTGATTGACCGGTGGGTGACTTATATAATTCTGAATTTGATCTGAAAGTTTCAAACATTGTTTTAAGTGGATCCTGACATTGATTGTCTCGGTTTGGCTAAAATGAATAGCTGCTATGTGCCATTTCCAGCCTGTCGATAAGTCTTTTCGAATGGCAGCTATGAATCACAAATTGTTCGCTCAACGTTACGGTAAAGGCGTGCCGCCAACGAATGTTCAACGAAGACACCGAATCTGATTCAAAAACCAACCTTCAAAATCGCCAACAGGCGGCGCGTCCCTTTGACCGCTGTGTTAGTAAATTTAATAGGATGTGTCAACGAATGAGGCACATACACTCGCGAACGATGCGGTTCGTGCCTCACCGTATTCTACCGCGCTTTATTTGGGTCGACTTCTTCCATATATCCATTTTCTTGTTCTTGCCGAAGGTCTATATGTTTTTTCCAATATATCAAAATTCTTTCAAGATTCTTTCCAATTTCGTCACCATATTGTTTTGTGCTGTTTTCACGCCATGGAAAAGCAAACTTGAACTTACTTGTTTTTTCATCAAACTCGAGTAAAGCTTCATAACTCTGTAAAAGCTCTGCGCCGACAAAAGCTGATTCGCCCAAGACAGTATAACGATCCCATTCCTGCATGAGATCGACTAAAATTTGCAGATAAGCCAAAGGGTCTTCTTCAATCTGAATTTTTAGCTCGGCATTTTTCTTAACATTCCAAGTTTCTTTGGTAACGTAATCGTGAATTGCAACGGAACTACTAGCCCAAAGATCCTTTATCCAGTCCTCAAATGTAAAAAAATCCGGATCCAGACACCGATGCTTTATATGAGGGGGAATTCTTTTATTACCTATTTTTTCTTTTATCTCTTGAAAATTTTTTTTCGAGACTTCGGTATCTTCCTTATGTTTTGCAGTAATAATTTGTTTACTTTCTAAACCCCATACCAATTCGTACCAGAATGTCGCTGCCTGCAGTAATATAAGTCCACCACAAACCCCATGATTGAGGTTTCTACTCTTTGTCGTAGGACCGCCTTCCCAAACGTCGCTTTCGAACTGTTTTTTTACTTCCTTTAAAATTTTTTCGGCAATTCTCGGTTCAATGTATTTTTCATAAAATATTTCCCAAAGTTTAAAGGCTTCGAGATTTAGGTCGTATTCTTCACTATTTCGTGCGGTTAAACTTAAAAATTTATTGACGGCATCTTCATCCTTATTCCTTATATTCTCCAGAACTCCAACATCTCTTAGGTGATCCGCAAGAGATGGAAAAGATCTTGAATCTTTAAAATTCGGTACTTTACAATTTGCAACCACTTTCGCGATTTCTCGCGCGGCTCTAAAATCGACCTTTAGACGCTTCCATGCCCAATGGTTAAAATAATCATGCAAAGCCTTTGCGCCGTTAGTTACACGTTCATGTTCTACTTCTGAAGTAATGGAGGATAGAGAACCTTCCAAAATATAACCAATATCGTGAAGTAAACTTGCTTGAGGCCATACGTCTCCGAAGAGATTAGCAAGACCCATTGTAATTTCATTAGTGCCAAGCTTAAATTCTTTATTTATATCATCGAAATAGAATTCCTTCTCTTTTTTACTAAGGAACTCGTTTTCACCTTTTTTGCGGAACTCTTCATATTTATCTGCGTAATATATTTTTTGAAATATGTTTCTAAAGTTCTCTTGGATTATTTTAGATTTCTCGAATATATACCAACCGAGCAAATAATTGTATAGAGTATGAACAGCGTGATCACGGTGCTTTTCATAATCAACTTCACCGCTGATTTCCCGCCTTGACTCGGCACGCCGAAAATATGCGAAACTACTTTTATCTGATATAAATAATGCATATTCTGCGAAAATGTTCGCTTTCCTGAGTCTTGCTTCATCAAGAGTGGAATAGAGAAAGCTTTGGAGAAATTCTATTGGCTTGCCACCAAGCGTATTTTCATAATGATTTAACTGTTCTGAATTTTGGCCGTCTGGTACAGCTTTTAGACGTTCAAAATTATGGTACCAATAGAATCCGCCTTGATCATCAGTGATATAGCTGTGTAATGTATGCCTGATGTTATTATCGCGTTCGTATAACCTTTTGTCTACCATATAGGTTTACTCCTTATTAGTGTTTTTTCCACCTATACCCATTGCGTACTATAAGGCTAAAACATTCCATCATCTTCGCGTGTTCTAATAGCCCAAGACCGCCTCTACCTCTGATTCGGCCGCTGTGACTAAAAGAATTCTGCGCCCATCGCGCGCACTTCCATCAGCACGTCGTTTACAGCATAGCCTTCTTTCCTCGCATAAATGATTTCCAAACCACTATCTTTTATGTTACTATCCAGATCTGACTAACTTACATCAATTTTTGATTGAGTATCGGTTAATAGCACTTCAACGCTAGTTTTTCTAAATGATAGAACACATTCATTTTGAATGATAAAGAGAGAAGGATGATTCCGAAAAGTTCCTTTCGAATGACTGCAATAAGACTCTCAATCGACATTTTTAGATCTGAATTAAGAGACCGGTTTGGGTCGCTTTTTGCCTATCGATTGACTGACGTAGCTGTGCCACAACCGGTCGTTCATAAATGGCGTAGAATGGCTGGTGAATCTCGGAAAGCGGTCCCTCATAACGTTTGAATTCACCGGACCTGCGCGGCTTTATCGCGCCAGTCCGGGTTGAATGATGGGTTAGCCATATACCTATTGATTAAGAGCTACATTGAAGACGAAGGGTTGCCAAATAGCCACTTAAAAAATCGTGTATTTGGTTTTGTTTTTAATCCCGCATCTATATTGTCGAGTCCGCGAACAACTAAATAAATCCCGGCGGTAAGAATTGCAATGTACAACTCAGTATTATCTGGATGCTCTATAGAAAAACCGCTTTGTACCCGCGAAACGGCTACTGTAATACCGACTATAACTTCACTAATTCCATACAGCACACGTTGTTTTAAGCGAAGTCTGTAAAGCGATATTCCCAATACAAGCGTCAATACGGCTGGCACAACAACAGTCAAATGCTCGCTCGAACTTTTGTACAAGAATAGAAATAGGTCATGTAAAACAACAAGCAAGCTGTAATAGAACAATCCAGAAAACGGAATAACAAAAATCGCTTTAAACAGAACGAAATTTAGTAGCCACACATCTTCAAAAGCTTTTTTTACTCCATTGCCAAAATGCGAAACGACAATTAGTGAGACAAAAATGACCCCAATGATTAGCGAGTAATTAAAGTAATCATCTCTGCTTCTGGTAAGCAACGTATATATGACTGGCAGAATCGAAAGCACTATTACCGATATTCCACCCAACAGTGCTTGTCTTTGTTCATTCACTTGCCATTCTCCAGCAGGTTATATATAAATGATGGCTAACGTAAAGGTAAGGGGCGCGCCGCTGAGGGACGTTCAACGAAGCCACCGAATCAGATAAAAAGCAAACCTTCAAAATCGCCAACGGGCGGCGCATCCCTTTGACCGTTTTGTTAGCTAGTACCATGGAACAACGAAAGCAATTTGTCGCGCATTAATGTCATCAACGTACCAAAGAGCAGGAAGCCAAGCAGCCCCTTAATGAGCCAGTCAAAGTCTCGTGCATATCGATTTGCCTGCTCAGAGTCAAAGACCGTATATGGGCGGAACCGTGGAGCGAAAGACCAGAGCAAATAGAGAGTAAGCCATAGTGCTATGAGCAGAAAAGTCACTGCTGTGGGCATGAATCGCCATGTGGCTATTGTCGCTAAAAACAGCATATATGTGAGAGCGCCGATTACACCCTGCCAAAAAGCCGAAGGGTGAAAAAAAGCATTGCGGGCAGGCGAAGTTTCGAGGCAACGTTTGATTCCATCATATAAGCCAACGACCACTTCACGAGCATTTGGGGCATCGTAGTCGATCTGGATTCCAGTATGAATGTTTTCCCCGGAAAGCCGAACTCTGATAACGAGGCCTCTAAGTGAAGTTTGGTATGGCCCAATGAATTCGACCTCAATGCTGGAGGTAGTGTTGGAGAATAATGACGGCGCATACTCATCAATAGTGCCGAATTGTTCTGTACCGAGATCATCCATAACCGTGGTTCGACGGCCTGCAAGCAACGCATCCAGTTCTTCTGTCGGCTTAGCCGCTAGGAATTCCGTTTTTTTCTCTATGTATTTCTCCAACGAGCGCACCAATTCACGAGTCACGCGCGTTGAAGGGAGGGATTTTTTGAGATTAAATCGCGACATGGATTTTCTTTATAGCTAACATAAATATATACGACATTAAGTGTCCAATAATCCAATGCATTTGTCATATAACTCCAGTTGTTTATATTTAAGTAATTGATTTGACGGCTGTCCCGGTATCCAACGCCCTAGATCGTGCGGGCAAATACGACATTCAGCCGAAAATCCCAAAGTGACTCTATTTTCCATAATAACCAGATTTTAGGCAATAAACTCAGCAATATTCATCGGTTTCTATCAGCCTCTCTTATGATCGTCTGCAATGCGACACTAATCTGCCAATCAAGAAGCCGCACAATAAGGCTGTTAAGGGTGTGCGCCGTGCAAAGGCGGCGCTTTACCAGTGGGTGAAAGGCCCACCCGGCTAAATCGCTCCAGCCGGAAGCAATCGAAGCAGTCATGGAGGTAAC
>NZ_JADMKV010000052.1 GCF_015476545.1 Methylobacter sp. BlB1
GCCGGAACGCCTGCGCCCGCTCGAGCGCCTTCAGGCCGCAGTCGGCGGTTTCCACTGCATGCCCTTCCGCCTGCAACAGCAGGGTCAGGCTCTCGGCCGCATCGGCATAGTCATCGACCACCAGAATGCGGCGTTCGGATAATAAAGAAGCAGATGTATTGCCCATAGAAGCGCTCACTGATTCGACGGCGAATTGACTAGCCGGCAAGAGCGGCAGCCGCACCGTAAAGGTGCTGCCCTGGCCGATGCCGGCGCTCGAGGCCGTGACCGTGCCGCCGTGCTTCTCTACCAGCCGGCGCACCAGCGTCAGCCCAAGCCCAAGCCCTCCCTGTGAATGGGCCAGGGAACGGTCGGCCTGGGTAAAGAGATCAAAAACATGCGCAAGAAGATCCGGGGCAATGCCGATGCCGGTATCTTCCACGCGTATCAGCACGTAAATGCCGGTCCGTACAGCGCTGATCGTGATCTTGCCGTTTTCCTCTGTATATTTGGCAGCGTTGTTCAGCAGATTGGTTATGATCTGTTCCAGCCGCGTCGCATCGCCTTCCACCCATTGAGGTTCATCCGGCAGGGAAACCACGAGCTGATGTTTTCGCTCTTCAATCAAAGGCAGGCAGTCTTCCACTGCATGCACGATAATATCGGTTAAATCGCAGCGTTCCATTTGCAGGCGGATTTTATTCTGAATGATGCGCGCCACATCGAGCAGGTCATCGAGCAGTCGCGCCATATGGGTGACTTGTCGGTCAATCAACATATGTCCCCATTCAAGCGTGGCATCCGGATGATTCTGCTTTTTTAACACATGCAGCGCATGACGGATGGGCGCCAGCGGATTGCGCAGTTCATGGGCCAGCATCGCCAGAAACTCGTCCTTGTGGCGGTCGGTTTCGCGTAGCGCCTGTTCCATCCGTTTTCTTTCGGCAATCTCATTGCTCAACACTTCATTGGTATGCGCAAGCTCAGAAGTTCTCTCCCGCACACGAATTTCCAACTCTTCGTGAGACTTCTGAAGCGCTTCTTCCGCCAACTTTTGTTCAGTGATATCCGTGCAGGTTCCTATCCATTCCCGGACCGTTCCATCCGCTTCCAATACCGGCACCCCGCGCTCAGAGATATGGCGATACTCGCCGTCATGCCTGTGCAAGCGATACTCTGCGTTGTGCATGGAGCATGTCCTCACAGCCTGCAACCAACGCATCATAGTATTATGGCGGTCTTCCGGATGAACAGCATTGATCCATCCATGGCCTTTGACTTCAGCCTCGTTTTGGCCTGTAAATGCCCGCCAGCTAGGTATATCTTCAGCAACTTCGCCCAAAGGGTTAGTGGTCCATACAATTTGAGTGGTGGCAATAGCCAAGGATCGGTATCGCTCCTCGCTGAGACGCAACGCTTTTTCCAGGCTGTTCCGGGACTGAATTTCCTTCTCAAGTTCAGCATTGCGCTGAGCCAGCTCAGCCGTACGGTCAACGACTTCAGATTCCAGTTCCTGCAATACCTGATGAAGCTGATCCTGGACAGTCCGCCTTGTCAATTCCAGTGAACGCCTTTCCAGTTCCACAGCGACGATATTGGCAAGATTCGCTATATAAGGTTCGTAAGGCAAAAACTCATCAAAGTTCTCAATCGAGTAAATCAAAAAACCATATAATTTTGATGAGGTACGTAGCGGCAGGCGACGCAAGCTCACCTGCTCCATCGAGCAAAGCCCGACAATATCAAATGGCATGTCCCAATTGTTGGCACACTCGGAGCAGTTTATGAGGGGCTCCGAAATTGTCGACTTCACGGTGCCTTCCAAACAGAAATATACCGCCGCCAGCCCCGGCACTATCCGATTCAGCGCCTTATTGACAAAATCAACAATGGTCTTTTGGTCCGGAAGAATGCACAAGGTGCCGGGAATAACAAATAATTTGCCAAGAACTTCGGCTTTACATTGAGTAGTCATCATGGATAAAGCTGGCTATAAAACAATGATTTGGCATGTGGAAATACCGTCTGCTAACCGAAACCCAAAAAAATCCGTTCTTATGATGCGGAAGCTAACACATTATGTTTTTTAGGTCGTTGATAATAGGGGTTATGCACAACTTGTCCGGCTACGATCATCATGGGATGAACATTCAGCACATCAAAAAGAGTCGCACCGTCTATTTTGTTAACGTCATACTGGCAGATAACGCCGTGGACAGGATATTCTTCCACCAGAGTGTTAAGCATCGCTTCGTATTCGACCCAGCGTTCAGCGCCGGGCATGCCCTTGCACAGCCAGCTCGTGTCTCCAGTCATCCGTACTCCCGCAAATCTTTCATGCTGGGCTTGCCTATAAAGCGCACGCCAATGATCAATCACGCGTTCCGGCATAAAGGTGCCATCGGGACAATAAGATGTTTCCGCCTGAGCCAGAATCAGTTGTTCCGGTTTAATATTGCCGGGAGGCGTAATTCCTAGCTGAGAGAGGCATTCACCCATTTCATTTGAGGAAGGTGTGGAGGGAATATCTGCAAGATAGGCGACTTTTTCGCCGGCAGCCAGTCCGCTTTGGACAAATTCCGCGATAGTACGCCGCCGCTCATTTTCATTATTGTACAAATAACAGATGTGCAGTCCTGCCGGAAAAGTCTGCTCATTGAAACCGAATGAAACCTGATGACTAGCTTGACACATATAAACACCTCTACAAGACTATAAATCGAAATCTGCTAGTTTTTAAAAGTACAACGCTTATCAATGGAAAGGACAGGTATCAAGGGAATTACTTGATAAGTGCTGCCCCATAGTTAATGATTTTATTATTGTTTTTAACTCTGATAAAACGGTGAATCTCAGCTTTTGGCCAAGAATCCCAATTGTTCGATTGTATCAACTATTAACTTTTTGTATCGCTATTTTTTCGAAAATCAAAACACGGTCTTTTCTGAAGTTTATCGATTTTCACTAAGAATTTAACTGCATAGGATCAGTCTCTGTAATTACAGGCAAAGATTTTCCCGGGAACCATAAAGTTCCAGATAACCGCTAAAAATTCCACTACCAGTTATAACGTTCAGAGTCGGCGGGCTTGGCCGGTATTTAAGGCTTTTAATTGCATAGCCGCCCTTCGGCCGGGAAATATCCCATTAATGCGGCGCTCACTAATGAAAAGGGTTTATAAAAACGCTTGTCTCAGACCCCTGGCAGTGATAGAGTCCAGACCCAAATAGCCTATGGAATATAATTTTATTGCCGCATCTTAATGCGGCCGGCGCGAGGCACGGCAACTGAATTTAAGAGCTAGCCACTCATACAATTTCATTAATCAGGAGCATTATGCGAAACTGGATCAAAGACAATGGAGGCTTCATCGCCTTCTTACTCTGCTTCGTTTTTTTCCGCACAGCAATTGCGGATTGGAATACAATTCCATCGGGTTCAATGCGCCCCAATTTGCTTGAAGGAGACGTTGTTTTTGTGAACCGTCTTGCCTATGATTTCAAGCTCCCGCTGACGGATATCGTCGTTGCGCACATTGGTGAGCCAAGGCGCGGGGATATTGCTACTTTTTCATCGCCCAAAGACGGTAAACGACTGATCAAACGCATTATCGCCCTGCCGGGCGACCGGGTTGAAATGCGGGACGAGATTCTGTTCATCAATGGCAAGGCCGCCGAATACAGTGAACCGAAAGCATTGTGGGAGCCAAATGAAGGCGGCGGCATCAAGGCATTACGTTTAACTGAAACCTCTGGCCAGAACAAGCGGCAAATTCAGCTGCTTGCAGGTCTGTTTGCTAAAAGCACTTTCGGCCCAATGGAAGTTCCCGAAGGAAATTTTTTGATGCTTGGCGACAACCGCGACAACAGTGCAGATTCTCGCTATTTTGGCTTTGTGCCTCGTCATCTGCTGATCGGACAAGCCCAGCGAATACTGGTGTCTGCGGATATCAAGGGAAGCTGGATTCTACGCCTTGAGCGGTTCGGGCAGCGCTTACAATGACATCGAGCAGGACTTACACAGTTTGCCTGTTCAACCGCCGAAAAAGAAAATAGACGCTAGTGGAAGATATTGGCCTTTATCTCCATTTTTGGAAAATCATCTTTGCTTTTTATCGGCCTCGGGGAGCAAATCCACCAAAGTGCAGTTTAAGGCTTTGGCCAATCGCCTGAGCACATCAATGGACACATTTTCGGCGCTGCCGCCTTCAACCTTGCTGATCATCGATTGGGTTACGCCTGAACGAACCTCAAGCTCTTTTTGGACCAAACCCAGTTCAAGTCGCTTGCGCTTTATAATGTCGCCAATTTGCATCGGATAGCCAACCCTAAATGAAACGCGACATTATATGAATATATTCATAAGGAAGGCAAAAAAAGCCGCCGAAGCGGCTCTGATATCGGTGGAAAAAAGTTATCGGATAGACAGGCGCGTGCTGTTGGCCAGTTCAGCGCCGGGCACCGTTTCGCCGGCTTTGATCGCATCCCTGATCGCGGCTTTATTGATTCTCCAGGTAGTGACCGGCTCCTTGAACCGGTCCGGAATCGCGTCTTCATCCATGATATGAATGGCAGATGGATTATCCTGGATTGACAGCTTGAAATACGGGCATTCAATCGTGCTGATGCCGGTGTGTTCCATGTTGCCTTTCAGGTAATCCTTCAGCCATTTAGCGCGGCTCTCCAAGATTCTCCGGCGCTTGTTCATATCCGCCTCGGCATTTTTAATCGCCTCGGCCGTGGCTTCCATGTTGCGCAGGAATTTGGCTACATTGATCGCCTTGTCTTCCAATTCGCCGCTTAACGCTTCCAGCGTGCCGTTAACGACTTCAGCCGGAAGATCGGCCTCCGGATCGGTCAAGGCGTCCAGCGCTTCAAGGTAATTGGCGCTCAACTGATAGAGAGTCAAACGGCTCACTGTGCCGACCTCGCGAACTGATCAAGCTTGCGGTAAAGGACCTGGTAAAATTCCGGGTCAAGTTCTTCAAAGTCGGCGAAGCGTTTCTTCGAAGCCTTGATCATCCAGTTTTTAACTCTGTCCCGATCCAGGCCCAGCTCTTCAATCCTGGCTTCAAGCTGCCGATGCTGATCCTCGGTAATGAGCTGAACACTGCTGTCCGGCTCAATCTCAGGCAGTTGGGCGTTTTCTTCTGCGCGGCGCTGCATCATATCTTCGATATCCTGCGTGAAGACTTCGGATAAGCCTGCCATCCTCAGCGTTGCATCGATGTGGGCCGATTTCTCGGCCATTTTCAGCGCTTTGTTAATATCGCCGTAATCCTGGGCAAGAAGACGAGCCCCTACCCCATCGGCCACTACGCGGCCGGAAGGGTCCAGGATCTCGCAACGGATAATGATCTGGCTCAGTTTCGCGCCCGTGAGCGCGGCCTTTTCATAATCCGGCAAGGTCGGATACCGAACCGTCAATCCCAGCATGCCGCAGATTTTCTCGGCGCCGGGCTTGAACAGGCTGGGTTTGCTAAAATGCGCCGGATTTCTGCAATCCTTACCGGCATGGCATTTGCTGCGGCTGACAACATGAACTCGTCCATAATCAATGCCTTCCACTAAGGCATCATGCACCCATGCCATAAGCACGGCGCGATTGGCCCTGCGCCGGTCCAGGCCTTCTCTGAAAGTATCGGCCGGCAGATCCAGCGGGTTCGCGGAAATGACCGGCAATGGGTTATGTTCATTTTTGACCGGCTTTGCCTGGTCAACTAATTGGGTTGATGAATACATAAAATACTATTCCTAACTGTGCGAAATAAATAATACAGCGGGGCAAGCGGCTACAAGCCCCGCTAATTTGCTTGATATTCCTCGATTAAAAATGGCCGTTGCCGAACGATCGGCTTTGGTATATTCCCAAACCCAATCGCCGCACTAATGACGGCTTGACAATGCCGGCGGCGAAATTTCCGATTGCGGTACAATCGTCATTCCGCCTTGTTTTGGCAATGATTGACTCGAAGCAAAACAACGGCTTAACTTGATTTATTGATTGAGTTGACATAATCTTTCAGTTCCTAACGTGCGAATTTAGGAAAATGTGAGCCAGGTCGGCTACCCTGAGCCACATAGGAAACACCTACTAGAATGGCGCTGACTCGAACACTTCCGATTTGGCGCCATTCACCCTGCCCTTGATTGAATCAATCATATTTTTTACGGCCTCCACAATGGTTTTACCCGTCACAAAGTACGGCTCGACATCCGCCCCGACCGGAGCAGACACAAATACGCCAACGTTAGCGTTTTCGCCGCTGTAACAGCTATAGCTAAACGCCCATTTATCGACAACGACACACACCGAACGCCCGCTAATGCCGACATTAAGCAAAGCGGTTTCTACGACGCTAACCGCCCGCCGTTGTTTTTCCGCTAATTCAACTGGCATGAAATTTCTCAAAGGAAGATTAGAAACCTCAAATCATGAAAATACTCATAATTTGAACCGATTCCTTATCTATGGATTGAATCACATTTGTAAGCTCACTAATTCGAAAAAATTGCCCCTGTTTTCTGCCGTTTTTTAGGCTCTCTGAGTGCAGAGAAAAACAAGCAGATATTGATACCCATCATTATGAATATATTCATATTTTAACAGAAAAACACAATATTTTTAATCATTTATCATGAAATTTCTATCGAATTTTACGGCCATTCACAGCTGCTCCAATAGCTCAAAAAGCCCTTTGAAACCGATCATCGAGACAGATGATTTTGCTCTGTAAAATCCGATCGGGAATGGCGATATCGGCAAGCCAGACGCAAGCCGAAGATACCAGCAGCCAGCATTAGTCGATCTACGGTGTCCATATCGGCCAAACAGATTTATTCAACAAATTTATAAGAAGATTAATGCTATCTGTATGCCGGGCCATGCAATCGATTGACTAAATACATGGCAAAAAAACGCTTGTCCTGGACGTTAAGGCGGTGTTAGAGTTCGGCTCCGTTTTTACCTCAAATTGAATGTAATTTATGGCTCTTTCAGGACGTCCGGTTATGGGCTGGCCGAAGCCGCCATGCTATATGGGTCAACTTTAAAGTTATGCTTCTATGTCTGTAATTGAATACCGCCACAATTTCCCTCTGGCTGCCGCTGACGTAGCTGAGGTTCTTGACGCCTCCGGCATTCGCCGTCCCACCAACGATCTGGCTCGGCTTGAGCGCATGTTTGCCAATGCCGACCTCTGCTTATCTGCCTGGCACGACGGCAAACTTGTCGGAGTATGCCGCGCTCTGACTGACTTCAGTTATTGTTGCTATTTGTCCGACCTGGCCGTGGCTAAGGCTTACCAAAAACATGGCATCGGGCGTGAGCTTATTGCCCGTATCCGTGCCGCTATCAGTGATGAAGTAGCGCTTATCCTCTTGTCGGCGCCTGATGCCATGGCGTATTACCCCAAAGTCGGCTTCGAGAAGATTGAAAATGGCTTCATCATCAAACGCAATCGCTAGCTCCAGACTGAATATGTACTGCCCTGCGAAGCAAGCATTAACGGTAAACTAGCCCTTATGAAAATAGACAGCCTTGATCACCTGGTGCTGACCGTCAAAAACATTGAGACCACCTGCGCCTTTTATTGGAAAGTCTTGGGAATGGAGATCATCAACTTCGGCGAAGGACGCAAGGCGCTGTCATTCGGTTCACAAAAGATTAATCTGCACGCGCATGGCAGCGAGTTTGAACCCAAAGCTCAACTACCGGCGCCGGGCTCTGCCGATTTATGCTTTATCACTTCGGTGCCTCTGCCTGACGTGATAAAGCATCTCGATGCCTGTGCAGTGAGGATAATAGAAGGGCCGGTACAACGTACAGGCGCAACAGGGCCTATACTATCGGTCTATTTCCGTGATCCGGATATGAATCTGATTGAGGTATCCAATCGTATGCCTGTATGAAATGGATAGCCTGTTTTGCATGCCGTCGACCTGCACGTGCAAAGGCATCGGCAATAGCTGAGCGTTTTCCCTGCGCAAAATATGCTTCGGGAAAACGCTCAGCCTTATCACATCGGTGGATTAGCCGGCTTCCGCTATCAGCTACAGTTGCCGCATAAAAGCGACCAGATCCTGCTTCTCTTGGGGCTCGAGTTTAAGCTGCAGCACGAGATTAAAAAATTCCACCGTATCTTCAAGCGTCAACGCCCGGCCGTCATGCAGATAAGGCGGGCTTTCCTTGATGCCGCGCAAGGTGAAGGTCTTCATCTGGCCGTCGCCGGGCTCGCCCTTCAAAAAGCGTTCAAGATGCAGATCGTGCATCTGGTGATCGAGATAGGCCGGCGGAGTATGGCAGTTGCTGCACTGGCCCTTGCCGAAGAAAACCTTCTCGCCCCGCAATTCACTTTCTGTTGCTTTGGCGGGATCGAGCCGGCCGGTCGTAGGATTGAGCTTAGGCGCGGGAGGAAAATCGAGCATATTCTGCAGCTGCGCCATGTGGCTGACATGGATGCGGTCCAGGATCGGAAAACCCTTCTTCATGGCGTGGATCGGATCGCCGTTGAAGTAAGCGGTGCGGAATTCGAACTCGGTAAAATCCTCGACCGAGCGCAAGCTGCGCTTGGAGCCGTGGATCTGCTGATTGAACATCCCCCGCAGGCTCGTGGTGTCCAGCCGGAAGCGCCGCTCCTGCGGCCGGTCGTCCGGGTTAAGATGGAACTGCCCGGTGGTATGGCCGTTGACATGGCAATCGAAGCAAGCCACGCCGAGGCTGGGCTGAGCGCTCTTGCGGTCATCGGTCGGATTGAATTCCTCCTGCGGAAACGGCGTTAACAGAAACTGCAAGCCGTTGAGCTGCACAGGCGTCAGGATGTCCTTGAACAATCGGTAGAAGTTATTGATCGAAACCACCTCCCCTCGCGATACATCGCCCAGTTCGGGGCGGTTATGCAGGAAGATGGCTGGCGGGAACTCAGGCAGAAACGCCTCCGGCAGATCAAATTCGACATCGAAGCGTTCAAGCCGCGGAAACATCTTGATCTGCATCTTCGGGAAAACCTGCCCGCCATTGGCATGCAACGGATGCGGCAGTGAAGGATAGGGAAAAATTCCGCGTTCTTTGATCTCGTCAGGATTCATTGACGCAAGCTCATCCCAGCTCACGCCGTCAGCCAGTCTGGCGGTAGGCCCCACTAGAACGGGTTTGCCCCGCGACATCTTGACCTCCGGGTCAAATTTCGGCTTGAGGTCATACCGGCGCTCCAGCAATTGACGCTGGGCCGACATCACAGCCGGCTTATTCTCAATCTCCTTCTTCATGATAGCCGTAGGCTGTTGAAACGGCTGATCGGCATTCAGTGGATCCCTGTAGAAATCGAAACCTGAAATTTTGCCTTGCTTGGGTTGCTCCCCAACGGCAGGCGAAGAGGGGTTGGCACGCGTCGCATTAAAAATATCCGAGAGGTCGTGCTGGGTCTTCTTTTGCTCGGGCCGCTCGATGGGCACTGATTCCGGTGTCTGCGCTGCAGCCACCGCATCGTTGCGCGCGGCGGCTTCCTGAGCCTGGGCAACCGTGAACCAACTGCCTAGAAGAATTCCTACGAATAGTCTGCTGAAGTTGACAAACGTCACATGTAGTGAACAGTTCGGTACCATATCGCCTCCTTTGCCTATCGTTTGAGTGATTAGAGGAGCAAGAGATTTAACCGGTTATGAGATGACAAGGATGACAATATAGGGATATGAAGTCCAGTAGTACGAAAACGTATATTAGCGTTTAATGTTTGCCAATCACTGTCCAACTTTTTGAATTTTTTACGCCAAAAACCGCCTTTCCCGCTTTGGCTGATATACGCTGGTATTTGGCATAAGCAATACCGGCAGAACTGCGCAATTCCGCTTCACTCGCCTGATCGGCAAATCCCCTGGCAATTGCTTCCAATACATAGGCTTCCGGCGCCATGAAGCTGAAAGTGGTGACCACCGGCTTTGAGCC
This sequence comes from Methylobacter sp. BlB1, assembly GCF_015476545.1. GTDB lineage: Bacteria > Pseudomonadota > Gammaproteobacteria > Methylococcales > Methylomonadaceae > Methylobacter. The sequence goes on from NZ_JADMKV010000052.1 coordinate 9,922, forward strand.
TGCGGCAAGCAGATGCCCGGTGAAAAACTCATCGCTCATACAGGCCAGGACAACCGCTTGTTTATCGTGCCCGGCATGTTTTGGAAAGCGTTCTATGATGGGCTGGTTTTGTGCGTCCATCAAACCGTCATGGCCGATGAACACCACCATTTCACGCTCCGCCGTATTGGGCGGACTGGCTGCCTGTTGCATAAAATCAAGCATCGCCTGATCAATCCGGCTGCCGCGATAAGCATCGGCGGTAACGGTCAGTCTATCCTTCCAGGCAAACTGGCAGCGTTCCAAAATAATATCGTTAATATTATTTTCACACCCCAGCTTACGCCAACCTTCCGCTTTGCTCAGAAAGGTCTTCACGCCGTAAGCCGCGCCCCAGTAAAGATTGCTGCGCGGATCATCGCCATTGCCGATTTTTGCGGGAACAGGCACGATGCCTTGAGCTACGTTGTCGACCAGGGACACAATGACATGAATATGCGTGTCTGGCGTGACTGCGGCATGGGACGGCACCGCCGTAAAAAACAAGACAGTGAGCAAACAAAGCGAGCGCAAGGCAATCATGGGCAGGAACTTGCTAGAAAAACAACCAAATTTCATCTGAATATCAGGATGGGCCAATGCCCCACAGTAGGGCGGCGAGGCCGTGAAAATATGCGTTTTTTTAAAACTCAAGGAACAATTTGCTGCGTTTAAGATGTCCATAAGTTGTGAAACGGCATTGAATATTTACCAGTAAGAGGTATCAAGATTAACAGCCATAATATACACGACCTTGTTCCCATCAATAATTTATTTTTCTGCCTGGTAAAAATTTGAAGCCGAAAGTGGACAATATTGGATGTTGTTTTAAAATCCTGAAGCTGTTGCTATACCAGGGTAATGCTATGCGGCGCGCATCCGTGGCCAGAATGGATCAGGCATGGCTTTTAGTTATATTTTGCGGGCATACTTTAACGACATAACTTTTTTGGAGACCTGTTATGCGCATCCGGTTACTGGTTTCATTGTTAATGGGGATCTGTGCTGCCAATGTTTACGGCGATGCAAATCACTTAAAATCGTGCCGATCCTTTTACAGCAAATTGAAGGACTTGAATGTGCAGCAACCGCCGAAGCGAGTATTGCTTGTGCCTTTGCTGAGCAGGGATCCGCATACCAATGAAAGTCCGAGGTGGTCCGAGCAGCCCGCTCGCATTGTGGAAGCCTTTTATCGCAACCGCTTTAAGGCGGCCGTTACTCAGATGCGGGATATCTGGAGCTGGAGCGACTACTATGATCAGGTCGAACAACTCGTTCAGCAGTCCCCGCCTTTTGACCGGGTTATTTTTATCAGTCATGGCGGTTTCGATGGGCCTGTACTCAAAAACGCCGTGTTTTGGCAGGACTTCAAGACAGCAGGCGGCAAAGGCAAATTTATTAAGTTCTCCGAGGCGCAGCCGGGACTTAGAAAGGCATTATCCATTACTTACAATACCGAAAAAAACCGCAAATTCAGCGACTTCATGGCTTCGCACTGGCAGGAGTTGGGGCCGATGAAATCGAGCGATGCCTGGGATCTGCTCAAGGGACTGGAAAAACAGATACAGCCGCTGGGGCGGGCTTGCTATAACAGCTACTGTTCGTCCAACCAATTGGCGGCAATTCCGGAGGATCAGCGTGGAGCCAGGCTCAATCTCTGCGAACTCGTCTGCCGGGAACCGCTATTCGAATTCAAGACATCCACAGAAATATCGCCGGAACGATTCTTTCATTTCACAAAGTCCTTGAGTTCCCTGACAGCGGCGGACGGCCTGATTTTTTTCGGCGCCTGCAATCCGGGCAGCGCGGCTCCGGAGAAAATACAGGAGCCGGATGAAACCGAGTTTTTAATCAACTCAACCTTGGCCAATGGGCCGCATAAAAGTTACGTGCATCTGATGAGCACAGCGACTGGCCGAATCACTGCCGGCCCAATAGGAAATAGCAGTGCTGAGGACATTGTAAAACGGCTCACCATGTTTGAGACCAACCGTCCTCAGAACTATTTGTGCATCGCTGATCCTTCGACGAAACTATCTAAGGAAATAAATGGAAATTGATTAAATGAACTCGCGTAGGAACGCGGTTGATGAAATTGAATCAAAACTTTCACCCACAACCAGAGGAAGATTTATGAAAAATCAATGTCTGATGATAGCGACCTTCGGCGTTCTATTGGTATTCGGTCAGGCGAGCGCCGACGAAGACAAATTAAGCAAGGACCAGATGCCCAAAGCAGTCGTATCCGCCTTTGAAAAAGGTTATCCCAACGCCAAGGATGTGAAATTCGAAAAAGAGACGTTTGAAGGCAAAATGGTTTATGAAGTGGAATACAAGGAGAACGGTAAAGAGTACGACATTCTGTATAGCGAAGACGGCACACTTGTACAAAAGGAAGAGGGAATAGAAGTCTCATCACTGCCTGAACCCGTCACTCAGGCTGCCAACAAGAAGTACCCCCAAGGCAAAATCGAGGAAGCGGAAAAATTAATGAAGCCGGATGGCACAGTGGCCGGGTACGAAGTGGAAATCGAAATGGATAACAAGAAAGTCGAGCTTGAGCTGGATACCAACGGAAATATTTTGAAAACTGAAGAAAAAACAGAAGACGATTAAGACATCTTAAATGATCCCCGTCCCATAAGCGTACTCCAGACGGCAGCTTATGGGACATCGCAATTTATAAATTGCCGTCGAGTTTATCCTGCGCCTCCTCATCCCGCCAGCGCTCGGCAATATTAGCAAAAGGCTCAACAATACTGTAAGTTTCGCTTTCCGTTTCCATGAAACAAAACGTCTGGTCCAGAAGTTTGAAGATTGAGAGCAGTCTAGCCAAAGGAGCAATCATTTTTGCCCACTAAGGATTCGGTTAAACTTAACTTTCCGATTTATCGATGATATCAGCGCTTATGTAGGGGTGAATTCATTTATGCCCTTTGGGTATTCGCCTGGGTGACTGCCAACAGGAGGCGCTCCAGGCGAAGTCGCCCCACACAATGCCGCTCGTCAAAATTCAGGGAATTTATTTCTCGCCTTATCCTAAAACACATCAAAACTGCATTAAAAGCTCATCAAAACGATTGTCTTGGATTTTACTGCACTGCTAGAGTTAAAACTATCCACCCAATGCAGCGTAATGCATGCCTCTCTTTTGGAGATAATCATTCGGTGGACCAACCTCAAGCGGCATTTTTGCACCGCTTGCGACCATTCTACTTAACTTTAGTGTTAGATCGTTTTTCGCTATTTCCAGTAATATTTCGCATGATTATTGTTAACAGACTCGCTGCGCTAACAAGTTAATACCCATGTATTTGGTATAAATCAGTGGAGATAAATTCTGGTGCCGCTGGCAGTTTGCCCGGACAAGTGGCGAAGGCAATCCAATACAGGAGACCAGAATGACTACCAAGACCGTACATACGTTTATACTGAATTCATGTTGTAGCGGAATTTTGTTATTAATGGCAGCGAGTGCTCGGGCAGAGCTGACTGACGTAACCCAAACGACGCCGAATGTACCGGGCGGCGCTATAGAAAAATCACTGGAGCAGCAGATCGGTGCAGGACATGGGGATGAGTTTACGCCAGGCTCGTCGATCTATCTCATAAAACGTGATCCAACCCGCTCGGTTCGCCGGGGGCGTCAAATCTTCCAACGCAAGTTTACGCATGATCAAGGACTGGGACCGCGGGTGAGCAATGATTCAACCGGGGATATCCATGAAAATCCAGCGCTAGGGGCCGGATTGACGGACAGTTGCGCAGCTTGTCATGGTCGCCCGAAAGGTGGCGCAGGATCTGGCGGTGACGAGGCCACCCGCCCTGACAGCCGCGATGCGCCTCATCTTTTCGGTCTCGGACTTGTGGAGATGTTGGGGGACGAAATCACAAGCGATCTGCGCGCCATCCGGGACAGAGCGCTGCAGCTTGCTGATCATACAAAAGAACCCGTCAAACTGCCGCTTGTCAGCAAGCAGATTCACTACGGATTTATCCAGGCACTGCCGAATGGAGAAATTGATACCTCTATGGTGGAAGGCGTAAACCCGGATCTGCGTGTCCGCCCCTTCTTTGCTCAAGGCGGTGAATATTCCATGCGGGCATTCTCCATTGGCGCATTTAAAGATGAGATGGGGCTGGAGTCTGCCGATCCTGTGCTCTGCCAAGCTACGGATCCAGTCGCTCCGATCAAGACCGTTAGCCCGGCCGGCCTGGTTTACGATCCGACGTTGGACAAGATCAAGCATCCGCCTGTTTGCAATCCCAACGAAGACGGCGATGGAGATGGGGTCTTGAATGAAATTGACCCAGCGATCATTGACCATATGGAGTTTTATCTGCTGAACTATTTTAAACCTGGCACAGGCGAAATGAGCGCACGCGCCAAGTTTGGCCTGAAGTTGATGAAGGCCATCGGATGTACAGGTTGCCATGTAGAAAACCTGCGCATTGAGCATGACCGCCGTATCGCCGATGTTGAGACTGGCTTCGATCCGAAGAAAGGAATCTTCAATCGGCTTTTCGCAACCGCCACAACGCTTTACGATACTGTCGATGACGGCCAGGAATTTCCAAAGCTGCTTCCCAAAGGAAACTCCTTCCTCGTTAAAAATATCTTCGCTGACTTCAAGCGCCACGATCTCGGGCCGGCATTTCACGAAAGGCTGTATGATGGAAACCTCGTAACAAAATTCATGACCGAGCCACTATGGGGCGTAGGCAGCACGGCCCCTTACGGTCACGACGGACGCAGCATTAACCTTAAAGAAGTGATTCTGCGCCATGGCGGCGAAGCACAGGAATCAAAAGAAAATTTTGCCGAACTGAGCGATAACAAACAACAGATGGTTCTGGAGTTTCTTACTACGCTGGTGCTGTTCCCGCCTGACGATACGGCATCAAATCTGAACCCTGGCAATCCTAGAACCGATAATCCGCAGGATCCCTCAGAACATGGCAGTATCAACCTGGGGGCGCTGTTCCAGATCCCGGCAGAAGGAAAGGAATAGGATTGGCATGCTTTGCTGACCTCAACTTAGGAAAGATGACGCAATAAAGGCACTCTTTCCTCAGCTTGAGGTGCTTAATGCATGAACAGGACAATGCTATGAATTGTAAGCCAGCTTTCAATTCATGGCGACCTGGGATTGCGGCATTTCTGCCGGAGCCGCTGTTTACATATCAATGCCGCCGAACAGCTGCAAAAATGCCGTGCGAAGCCTTCCAACTCTCCCGGCGTGAGTGATCTTCTGGTTGTGCGCCGTGAAGGACATCCGAAACCGCCGGTTCTCTTTAAGTAATTCAACTTATTGATCTTTATTGCCGCGACGCGATAATGCAAGCAGCCCTTTCGGAATTACATTTATCCTGTCCTGACCTGGCGCCATCCTGTTTCCAGCTCAAACATCATCCCTCCAAAAACGGACATTTATGCATCAGCCTCCCGCATTCCTTCTTCCTCCCATCAGCACGACGGCATCGGGAGATATGAGACGGGTAGGCGTAGAGCTGGAGTTTGCAGGGCTCCCCATTGAAGACATTACCCGATTGATCCGCGAACAGTTCGGCGGCACCATACTGGTCAACAGCGCCTACGAAAACACGATTACGGGCACGTGCCTGGGTGATTTCAGAGTCGAGCTGGATTTTCAGTACCTGAAGAAAAAAGGCCGCAACAAGCTGGACCCCGAGGCCCCTTTCGCCCTACTTGACGAATGGTCGGAGCAACTCGTGCGCCTGGCGGCCGAACAGATTGTGCCTTTTGAAATCGTCTCGCCGCCGATTCCGATGGACCGTCTCGGCGAGCTGGAGCTTTTGATTCCAAACTTGCGGGCATCAGGCGCCCAAGGTACGGATAGCGGCACACTGAGCGCCTTCGGCCTGCATTTCAACCCGGAATTGCCCAGCCTGGAGCCCGAAACTATCGTATCCTATCTTAAAGCTTTCCTGTGCCTCTACGATTGGCTGGTTTACCACAGCGAGATCGACCTGACCCGAACCATGACCGGCTATATTGCCCCTTTTCCAACCGATTATATCCGGCAAGTCATTAGCTTGGATTATCGTCCCGATCAGAGGGCGTTGATCGACGATTACCTGGTCGCCAACCCCACGCGCAATCGGGCATTGGATATGTTGCCGTTGTTCACTTATCTCGATAAGTCCCGAACGCAATCAGTCATCGATGACGACCGTGTTAAAGCCCGGCCTACCCTGCATTACCGGCTGCCCAACTGCCGGATTGACCAGCCTGGCTGGGGCCTTGATGTGGACTGGCACAACTGGCTCATGGTCGAAAGGCTGGCCTGTGATACCGAATATCTGAATGCCATGTGTCAGGCTTATACACAATTTTTGGATAGGCCTCTAACCGACCTGTTCAAAAACTGGAAAGATACGGTCGAGATATGGCTAGATCGCACATATACCCTGTGATCGGCGTAACAGGTCCCAGCAAAGGCGGAGACCGCGCCTGGTTTTTCACGCGCTATGCCATTCTCACCGCAGGAGGGCACCCCCTGAGGCTCACACCCAGGCATTCTCATCTGAATGAGATATTGGACGGCATCGTGATCGGCGGCGGCGATGACATTTATCCTACGCTTTACGAATCGGAGGAACTGCCCAATACGCGCTATGACAAGGAGCGGGACATGTTCGAGCTCATGTACATCGAAAAATCCCTGAAAGAGGACATTCCCATGCTGGCCATCTGCCGCGGAGAACAGTTGCTCAATGCTTACCTGGGCGGAAATCTGTATCAAAATCTGCGTGAGCTGCGCCGCCATACCCGCAACCGTTTCACGGTACTGCCGCTGAAAACCCTGCTGGTGGAGCCGAACAGCCAAATGGAGGAACTGCTGGGGACCACGCGTTGTCGGATTAATAGTCTGCATACGCAAGCCATCAATCGGTTGGGCAGCGGATTGAGAGTTGTCGGCCGTGACCTGGATAATATTGTGCAGGCGGTAGAAGATCCGTCGAAACCATACCTGATAGGCGTCCAATGGCATCCGGAATACTTGCTCTACCTGTCCCGCCAGCGTAACCTGTTCCGCGCGCTGGTGAAAGCCGCTCGTGAGAGGCTATAAGAGATGACCGCCTATTTAAGTTTATTTGGAGTAAGTTTTCTGGCCGCCACGCTGATTCCGTTTTATTCGGAAGTGGCGCTGGTTGGTCTGCTGGCTACCGGCCATGATCCCTGGCTGCTGTGGCTGTCTGCATCGGTGGGCAATACGCTGGGCGCCGTCGTGAACTGGGCTCTGGGCCGTTATCTGCTGCATTTCGAATACAGCCGCTGGTTTCCGTTCAAAATCTCTCAACTGCACCGCTACCAGAACTGGTACCAGCGGTTCGGCGTCTGGTCTTTATTATTGTCCTGGTTGCCGGCCGGCGGCGATGCCTTGACGTTTATCGCGGGCATGATGAAGGTGCGCCTTTCGATCTTTATGATTCTGGTAGCAGTAGGCAAAAGCTTGCGTTATGCGCTGATCATCGCATTGTCTGATCAGATTTTGTGATGCCTACATGAGAGCTCGACGACATCAGATTGCATGGAATTCACTCAATCTGAGGCGAATACACGGAAAGATGCGAAGACGCGGGAACCGCCGTCGCTGGCGTTCCTACCAATCCATGCGCAGGAGGAAACCCATGCCTAAAAATGTAACGCAAAAATTAATTGCAAGCCACCTGGTAGAAGGCGAGATGATTGCCGGGCAGGAAATTGCCCTGAAAATCGACCAGACCCTGACGCAGGATGCAACCGGCACAATGGTAATGCTGGAGCTTGAGGCCATGGCGCTCGACCGTGTCAAGACCGAAGTATCGGTCCAGTATATCGATCACAATCTGCTGGAGACAGACTTCAAGAATGCCGACGATCACCTGTTTCTGCAAAGCGCCTGCCGCAAATTCGGCCTCTGGTTCAGCCGGCCCGGCAACGGCGTGAGTCACCCCGTCCATATGGAGCGTTTCGGCAAGCCCGGCAAGACGCTGCTGGGTTCGGACAGCCATACCTGTGCTGCGGGTTCCTTGGGGATGCTCGCTATCGGCGCCGGCGGTCTCGAAGTCGCCTTGACGATGGCTGGCGAACCGTTTCATGTAAAAATGCCGAAGATCGTCGGCGTCAAACTGGCCGGCCAACTACCGGACTGGGTCAGCGCCAAGGATATCATCCTGGAACTGCTGCGCCGCCTCGACGTGTCGGGCGGCATAGGCAAGATCATGGAATATTACGGGCCGGGCCTGGATCAGCTCAGCGCGATGGACAGGCACGTGATTGCCAACATGGGCGCCGAACTCGGCGCTACAACCAGCGTGTTTCCATCGGATCAGGCCGTGAAAGTCTTTCTGGAATCGCAGGCGCGCGGCGAAGACTGGACCGAACTGCTTGCCGACGAGGGTGCAGACTACGACGAGCATATCGAAGTCAACCTCTCGGAACTCGCGCCCCTGATCGCCTGCCCCAGCAGTCCCGGCAATGTCGTGCCCGTCAGCGAGGTCGCCGGCAGGAAAGTCTACCAGTGCATGATCGGTTCATCGGCGAACCCGGGACTTCGGGATTTCGCGATCGCGGCGATGATCCTGAAGGATCATCCGGCACATGAAGATGTATCGCTCGATGTCAATCCGACCTCGCGGCAGATCCTCGAAAACATGACGCGCCTGAGCTATCTCGGCACCTTGATCCATCAGGGCGCACGCATCCATCAGGCTGGCTGCGACGGCTGCATCGGCATGGGCCAGGCGCCGGCCACCCATCGCATCAGCCTGAGGACCGTGCCGCGCAACTTTCCGGGGCGCTCGGGCACGAAGGAAGACCTGGTTTATCTTTGCAGCCCCGAAACGGCCGCCGCATCCGCCATTACCGGCGTCATCACCGACCCGCGCACATTGCCCATGCCTTATCCGAAATTTGAGGAGCCGAAAACCTATGTCCTCAATATCGAGGCGCTGGCGCCGCCGCCTGAGGACGGCTCAAAGGAGGTGCTGGTGAAGGGGCCGAACATTGCCTCGCTGCCGCCGCTGGAACCGTTGCCGCAAAGCCTGGCAGGGCCGGTGTTGATGAAGGTGGGCGACAATATATCGACCGATGAGATCATGCCGGCTGGCGCGAAAGTGCTGCCGTTCCGCAGCAATATTCCGGCAATCAGCAAATTCACTTTCTCCCAGATTGACGAGTCGTACTACGACCGGGCCATGCCGTATCAGCAGACCGGTTCCGTGATTGTCGGCGGCATCAACTACGGCCAGGGATCGAGCCGTGAGCATGCGGCGCTGGCCCCGCGCTATCTGGGCGTCAAGGCCGTCATTGCCAAAAGCTTTGCCCGCATTCACTGGCAGAACCTCTGCAATTTCGGTATCCTGCCGCTGGCCTTTATCGACGAGCAGGATTACGATGCGATCGATCTGAACGACAGCCTTGAGCTGCCAAACGCCAGGGAAGAAATTCAAAAAGGCGATACGGTCACAGTCATCAACAAAACCCGGAACAAAACCTTTCTGGCCCGTCACACGATGACGCCACGGCAGGTCCGGATGGTTTTAGCGGGCAGTGTGATTAATTTATATAAAGCCGGCAGCTCTCGATAAATTCAGAGACCCAAAGGCCACCGGCATGACAACGAAGACAGCCGACAAACAGGCTGTCCGATTGAGCAGATAACTTTTTCAGGTTTATGAATGATTTTCTAAACAGACCCTCCTCCCGGGACATCATTCCCGGCATTCTTTTAGTCAGCCTCCTTGTGCTGAGCTATATGGTACTGCGTGAATTCCTGCTGTCGTTGATCTGGGCTTTCATTATTACCTATGTCACCTGGCCAGCTTACCGGTGGCTGCGCCGCCAGATGAAAGGCAGGAAAATGCTCAGCGCGCTGGTCATGACATTGATCATCTCCATGATCATCTTTCTGTCCATTTTCTGGCTGGTCGCTTTGCTTCAGAAAGAGCTGGCAATGGCCTATCAAACCTTAAGCGTCAACTTTTCTCTAGATAACCTTCAGTTACCGGATGCCATCAAGCGCATACCGGGGCTAGGCGATTATCTGCAAGACGGCATAACGCGCTTGAGCACAGACCGGGCTGGCGTGGCCAAACAACTTGCCAATACGGCGCAACACTGGCTGGGCGACGTGACTAAGTTTCTGGGCAGTATCGGCAATAACCTGGTAAAACTAGCCATCATTCTGGTCACGGTGTTTTTCTGTTTTCGCGATGGTGAAGAAGCCGTCAGGCAACTGCATCAAGGGCTTATCCGTTTTCTAGGCAAGCATCAGCATGTTTATCTGCAGGCTGCCGGTCATACGACCAATGCGGTCGTTTTCGGCATGGTGCTGGCAGCATTGGCGCAAGGCACTCTAGCCGGCCTTGGCTTTTCTGTGGCCGGCGTGCAGGCACCGGTATTGTTTGGCGCACTTACCGCTTTGTTTGCCTTGATACCGATGGGTGCGCCTCTGATATGGCTGCCCATCGCCGTCGGACTCATTTTCATGAATAAGGTATGGGCCGGCATAGGGCTGATAGCCTGGGGGGTTCTGGTAGTCAGCACGGTAGACAACGTGATCCGTCCGCTGGTAATCAGCGGCGCGAGCCGGGTGCCTCTCCTCGTGGTAATGTTCGGCGTTTTTGGAGGACTGACGGCTTTTGGCGTGATAGGTATTTTTTTGGGACCGGTCATACTGGCAACACTGCGCGCCGTCTGGCATGAATGGCTTGACCAGCAGAAAGAGGAAGAATCCCTGCTGGTGGGTGATATAGCCATCAAGCCGCCCTTGACTGAACAGGATGAGATTGCTGATTGACGGCTGAGTAATGAGTATGAAATAAATCAGGAAATTGTAGGTGCGAATTAATTCGCACTCAACGATAACCATACAATCTTCTGTAAAGCACTGTGTGTTTCGGGTCGAATTAATTCAACCCTACAGCGTAGTTAGTGATCCAGTCATCAAGCCATCCTTGCATGACAAAACGAGATTATTGATTGAAGAGTTCGATGCAGGCGCGAAGTTATTCGCGCTTGCTTAAATCACTTTCGAAAACTGCTGCTGTTTTTGCGCCAGATAGCGGTCGAATACCATGCAAATGTTGCGGATCAATAATCGCCCTGCCGGCAACACATGAATGTTCTGTTCCGACACGGTCAGTAAGCCGTCGGCCTGCATCGGCGCCAGGGCTTTCAGTTCGTCGGCGAAGTAATCGTGAAAATCGATGGCGAATGCTTTTTCTATAGCCGCAAAGCTCAGATCGAAGTGGCAGATCAGTTGCGTGATGACAGCGCGGCGCAGCTTATCGTCATCGTTCAGCTCGACGCCCTTGAAAACCGGCAGCCGGCCTTGCCCGATCAATTGGTCATATTCGGCCAGCTCTTTGACATTCTGAATATAAGCATCCCCTACCCGGCCGATCGAGGTAATGCCCAGGCCCACCAGATCACAGTCCGAGTGCGTCGAATAGCCCTGAAAATTCCGGTACAGCTTGCCTTCGCGCTGCGCGACGGCGAGTTCGTCATCGGGCTTGGCGAAATGGTCCATACCGATGTAGACATAGCCGGCTTCCGTGAGCCGCCGCCCGACCATCTGCAGAATATCGAGCTTGACATCAGGCGACGGCAGATCCGCATCGTTGATCTGGCGCTGCGTTTTAAAGCGCGCCGGCATGTGCGCATAATTGAAAATGGAAAACCGGTCAGGCGCAACGGCCAGAAGCTTGTCCAGCGTCCTGGAAAACGTTGCAACTGTCTGTAACGGCAGGCCGTAAATCAGATCGATATTGGTCGAACGGAAACCTTCAGCCCTGGCGGCAGCCAGAACCGCGAAGGTTTGCTCTTCGCTCTGCAGGCGATTGACGGCCTTTTGCACGGCCGGATCAAAGTCCTGAACGCCCAGACTGATGCGGTTAAATCCCAATTCGCGCAGCTGGTGAATAGTCCGGTCGTCAGTCTCGCGCGGGTCGATTTCAATCGAGTATTCGCCCTGATCGTCGTCCCTTAACGAGAAATGCGCGCGCGTCACCTGCATCAGCTTTTGCATTTGCTCGTAGCTCAAGAAGGTCGGCGTGCCGCCGCCCCAATGCAATTGGTTGACGACCCGGTTGCGGTCGAACAAATCGCCCTGCATAGCGATTTCTTTATAGAGATTATCCAAATACGGCTGCGCATGGCTGCGGTTTTTCGTCACGATTTTATTGCAGGCGCAGTAAAAGCAGACGGTATCACAAAACGGAATATGGAAATACAGCGATAAGGGGCCGCCCGCCGCATTGGATTTGGCGATATGCTCGCGGTATTCCTTATCACCGAAGCCTTCATGCAGCTCCAGAGCGGTCGGGTAAGAGGTGTAACGCGGACCAGCCTTGTCATAACGGTTAATCAGGTCCAGATCGAATTTAATAGATTGATCCATTATTTCACTTCGCTATCGATCACTATGATGTTGCGGGTATGATCGGCCTGAGCTACGGAATCGATCACGCCGATCAGGTCGCCGGGCTGCTGCGTCGCATTGCCGGACTTCGAAATGCGCGCGATCAGTTTAACCTGATCGAAACGCGACAATTTCATTTCCGGCATCATGGCCATGCTGTCGTTCAGATTCACGGTCAACGGCAGATCGGAAACCTGCTTGCGGACAATCGCCAAAGGCATTTTCGGGCCTGACAGCGCCTGGGCATAGATGAAAACAGTTTGCTCGGGGCTGATCTTTGTCCGAAGCTCGGGCGCCAGACTCACCTCCACATCGATGCCTGGCGAAGCGGCTTCAGTGGGCTGCTCCTCGGGCCTCCGGTTCTCGACATTGGCCATCAGCGTCTGAATTTCCTGCCGTGCTTCCGAATCGGGCGGCAATAACGCTTCCAGCTTGCGCCACAACTGAACCGCGCCCGCCGCATCGCCCGCTTCGGCCTTGGCCATGCCGCCCAGCCACAGGCCAGTCATGTTATTCGGTTCCAGCGCCAATGCCTTAAACACCAGTTCTGCCGGCTTTCCTGAGAGCCGGCCGTCATTGGCCATGGCCAGGGCATCGGCATAAGACAGCAGCACTTCAGCCTGATCGCCCAGCAAGCGGTAGGCTTGCGCGAAAGCATCGGCAGCTTCCGGGTATTGCTGGAGATATTTGTAGGACCGACCTAACATGAGCCAGCCCTGCGCATCATTGGGATTGCTCTTCATGCGGGCGGCCAGACCTGCCACCATGCGGTTGATATCTTCGGGGCCGGGCATTGCTGAATTATCGCTAGTCTGATTCAATGAAGCATAGCTGCCAAGTCCCGCATAAAGTGTCAGCGCCGTCAGCGGCACCAGCAAAACCAGCACAAAGACCATCCATCGCCCTTTCGTACCGGATGCTTTCGCCTGAGTTGGTATATCGAGATCATCGCTGAGCGCGACTTCCAGCTCGGCGCGCTGTTCTTCGTATTGCGCCTGAGTTAACGTCCCTGTCTGCAATTGCTCCTGAAGCTCAACCAGGCGCTGCCGGGCAATGACAATATTACGCTGGTCCTGGTCGGCTGCCGCAATTTCGCGAGAACGCCATATCGGCGGCAGGACAATCAATAAAGCGGCCAGAATCAACAGGCCGACCAGCATCCAAAATATTGTAGTCAAGATTTGTCCCCTTTTTCCAGCAAGCCGTGTATTTTTTTCCGCTTCTCAGCGCTGATCTCAGCCGTCGCCGGCGTCTTGTTGCGCCGCACAAATGCCAATACGGCAATCAGGCCGATAGCCAGAAAGACGACAGGACCAACCCACAGCACGCCGGTTTTGGCTTTGAAAGGCGGATTATATAAAACGAAATCGCCATAGCGCTGGGTCATGAAATCGGCGACATCCTGCTTGGTCTTGCCTTGCTGGAGCATTTCATAGACCTGCCGACGCAGGTCTTTGGCCAAATCGGCATTGGAGTCGGCAATGGTCTGGTTCTGGCAAACCAGACAGCGCAATTCCGATATCAGATCATCATAGGCCTGCTGCTGCCCGGCATTGGCAAATTCCCGGTATTCGACACCGGCGCCGGCAAAACCGGACAAGGTCAACAGCAAGACCAGCATTAAAATTTTCATGAATTCTCGGCCTGTAATTTAGCGATTAAAGGGAGAAAGATAGCTTGAACGTCCTGCGATGTCACAGGTCCCGTATGCTTGTACCGGATCACGCCTTTTTTGTCGATGACGAACGTTTCCGGTACGCCGTAAACACCCCAGTCTATGCCGATACGGCCATCCTGATCCATGATGCTGACGTCATAAGGATTGCCTAGTTGAGTCAACCAGTTTTTCGCCGCGTCCGGCTCATCCTTGTAGTTCAAGCCGACAATAACGGCCGCTTTCTGCTGAGCCAATTGATTCAAGATGGGATGCTCGGACCGGCATGACACGCACCAGGAAGCCCAGACATTGAACAGCCAGACTTTTCCTTTCATATCGGTCTGGCTTAGTGTTTCGGAAGGCGCGCCGAGTTTGGGCGCCGAAAACGCCGGCGCCGGCTTATCGATCAGCGGCGAAGGAATATCGCGCGGATTCAGGTTCAAACCGACGGCCAGGAAAACGGCCATGACGATAAAGATGACTAACGGGATAATATATTTAAGCATGTCTCATCAATAAGGTTGTGGCGCAAAAAGTTCTTACCTTGCCTCTTTTATTTTGTACCGGTAGCGCCTGTCGAAGGCCGCGCACAAGCCGCCCCCCGCCATGAATACGGCGCCCAGCCAGATCCAGCGGATGAATGATTTGTAATAAATGCGAAGGCTCCAGGCGCCCTCGTTGCCCAGCGGCTCGCCTATGGCCACGAACAGATCCCGGAACAGGCCGGCATCGATCGCCGCCTCGGTCATCGGCATGGTCTGCACGCGATAAACACGCTTCTGCGGCTCTAACTTGGCAACCTGCGCACCTTTATGGCTGACTGTAACGAAAGCCTGCTCAGCGCGGTAATTAGGCCCATCGGACTGCCGCACGCCATGAAACTCAAACAGATAGCCCGACATATCCAGCGTCTCGCCGGGCGCCATGCGCACGTCTCGCTCGACGCTGTAAACGGTCGTGAAGGTAATGCCGACCACAAACACTGCGATACCCAGATGCGCCAGGGTCATGCCGTAAAAACCGGCCGGCACGCTCCGCAGCCGCTGCCATGAAAAGCCCCGTGCGCCGGTCCGGTCCATAAAGGCCAGAATCGAAATAGCCGCGGTCCATAACGCCAGCGTCATGCCCAGCACCGCCGCCCAGGAATAAAAAGGCATGACGAGAGGGATCAGCAGACCGCCTGCCGCGCAGATCAGGATCGCCCAGCGCACGCGCAAGGCGACCGTCTTGATGTCGTCCCGCTTCCAGCGAAGCAGCACGCCCAAACCTACGGCAATCGATAGCGGCGCCATCAATGGTATGAATACGGCATTGAAATAAGGCGGGCCGACCGAAATCTTGCCTAGCCCCAACGCGTCGATAATCAATGGATATAAGGTGCCGAGCAGAATGCTGGCTGCCGTCACGACGAGCAGAACGTTGTTCAGCAAAATCACGGATTCTTTAGACACCAGTTCAAAAGTCGCACTGCTTTTGACGTAAGGCGCTCTGACCGCATACAGCAGCAGCGAACCGCCCACAACGACGGCCAGAAACACCAGAATAAACAAACCTCTGGCCGGATCGCTGGCAAACGCGTGCACCGACGTCAATACGCCGGACCGTACCAGGAACGTGCCGAGCAGACTCAGAGAAAATGCGAAAATGGCCAGCAATACCGTCCAGGTCTTGAAAACGCCGCGTTTTTCAGTTGCCGCCAAGGAATGGATCAATGCGGTCCCGACCAGCCAGGGCATGAATGAGGCATTCTCCACCGGGTCCCAGAACCACCAGCCGCCCCAGCCCAGCTCGTAATATGCCCACCAGCTGCCCAGGGCGATGCCCAGCGTCAGGAACATCCAGGCAATATTGGTCCAGGGCCTTGACCAGCGCGCCCAGGCGGCATCTAACCGGCCTTCCAGCAGCGCCGCAATAGCGAACGCAAACGCGACAGAGAAGCCGACATAGCCCATGTACAGCATGGGCGGATGTATGGCCAGGCCGGGGTCCTGCAACAGCGGGTTCAAGTCACGCCCTTCGACGGGCACTGGAAACAGGCGCTCGAAAGGATTGGAGGTCAGCAGCAGGAACAGAATGAAGCCAACGGCGACCAGCCCCATGACGCCCAGCACCCGGGCAACGGTCGCCTCGGGAATGTTGCGGCTGAACAGCGCCACCAGCGCCGTCCAGCATGACAGTACCAGCGCCCAGAGCAATAACGAGCCCTCATGTGCGCCCCAGACGCCTGAAATCAGATACAGGAAAGGCAAGGCCGTGTTCGAATTGGTCGCCACGTAGGCGATCGAGAAGTCATGCGTCAAAAAGCCGTAAGTCAAACAGCCGTAAGCGATGATCATGAATAAAACCAGCGCATAAGCCGCAGGCCTCGCCACGGCAATCCATCCGGCAATGGCGCGCGATGCGCCGATAATCGGCAATGTGCCTAAAATGGCGGCCATACACAACGCCAGAATCAGTGAGAAATGCCCGAGTTCCGCAATCATTATTTTTGCCCTGTCGCCTGATTCATGCCGGTTTTCAAGCTGCCAGCCACTTCCGGCGGCATATAGTTTTCATCGTGCTTGGCCAGGACTTCCTCGGCGACAAAAACGCCCTGCCCATTTAAACGGCCATGCGCTACGATGCCCTGCCCCTCTCTGAACAAATCCGGCAGAATGCCAGTGTATTCGACCGTCACGTCTTTGCTGAAATCAGTCAGCTTGAAGCGCACCGTCATCCCGTCGCCGGGCCGCTCAACGCTGCCTTTGACGACCATGCCGCCCAAACGGAACAGAGCATCCTTAGGCGCCTTGCCTTCGATCACATCGGTTGTCGAAAAGAAATACATCAGATTTTCATTGAATGACTTCAACGCAAAACCGGCGGCAAAACCGGTGCCGATCAGCATCAAGGCTATCAGTATCAAGCGTTGTTTTCTGGCTGGTTTCATAGCGTACCTTGTCGTTTCTGCTTTAAAGCCTGCTGACGTAAAAATTGTTTACGCCGCACGATGGGAATGATGATATTGGCCAGCAATACAATGAGAGTGACCGCGTAAGAAGTCCACACATAAAAGGCGTAACCGCCCATTGCAAAAAATTCCTGCCAATTCATCATTCAGCTCCCAATGATGCCATAGATTTGACCCACTGCGCGTTGCGTTCGCGCGAAAGCAGTTCGACGCGGGCGCGTTGCAGCATGGCGATCAGATAATAAAATTTAAAAGCCACCGCCATCAACAGCAGTGGTATCAGCATGCTGACATGAATGGAAGGCTTATCCATTTTGGTCACGGTTGGCCCCTGATGCAAGGTATTCCACCATTCGACGGAATAATGAATGATCGGAATATTGACCACGCCGACCAGCGCCAGAATCGCCACGGCCTTCGATGCCGTGCGCTTGTCATCTATAGCGCCGTAAAGGCCGATGACGCCGAGATACAAAAACAGCAGAATCAATTCGGACGTCAAACGTGCATCCCAGACCCACCAGGTTCCCCACATCGGCTTGCCCCACAGCGAACCGGTCACTAACGCGATAAACGTAAAACCGGCGCCGACCGGCGCGCTGCTGACGGCGACAATCTCGGCCAGCTTAATACGCCAGACCAGTCCTATGCCGCCGGCAACGGCCATGACGACGTAAATAAACAGTGACATCCAGGCGCTGGGCACATGGATATAGATAATGCGGTAGCTGTCGCCCTGCTGATAGTCCGGCGGAGCCAGATAAAGTCCGCCGTAAAGACCTGCCGCCAGCAGCAGCAGAAAAATTACCGCCAGCCACGGCATCAGGCGCTCCGTAAAAGCATAAAAATGCGGCGGCGAAGCCATGCGATGGAAGAATCTAACAACCGGATCTGGAATCAAAAACATAATGAACAGATAAAAAGCGAAAAGTTAAAGACAAAAAGTGGAAGACCCCTGAATTACTTTAGCAGCCTTACAAACCCGTTTTTTTATGCCCTGCAATTAAGATGGCATCCAAACTTCGTTCAATCATATACTCAGGCAATCTATTAAAATCAAAGCCAATGCCGTCTTTAATCACCCGATCAATACCAGCCAATTGACCTGCTTCGGAAATATCATTGAAGAATAATGTGTAAATAAGGTAATCGGTAAAAACGCTCTATTCTTTAATTTATAACTGATGTTATGCAAAGGCGGTTTCATCTCGTTTGCCGCGCCAAGCACCGCAGCTTTTAGGGGCGGCAGACTAGGGCCCATGCCGGGCTTCCGCTAAAGCTTCAACCCAGCCTACACAGGCTGTTAAAAGCAAGTAACTCGCCCTCGGGCGAGGTAAATCCGATTAATACAACCGTCGCGTTAGCGACACTTTGTTAAACCGATCTGAATTGAACTTACTGTGTAACATCAGTTTGTAATATTCTTCGCCCATTCTACGAAATATTATCAGCTAATACTCATTTTTAATGCCGCCGCTACTGGCAGAGGCGCCAACACCAATGCCATCAATAAAATCGCTATCAAAATACTGATTTGCGCGTCCACAGGCAAGCCGCTGCCCGCCATCTCTACCGCATTGCCGGCAAAAATCAGTACCGGCACGTACAGAGGCAGAACCAGCAAAGACAGAATCATGCCGCCCCGGCGCAGGCCTATCGTTAGCGCGACGCCGATGGCACCTATTAAACTCAACACCGGCGTTCCCAGCAGCAACGTCAGCAATAAAACGCTTAACGCCGAATCAGGCATACCTAGGAAAACAGCCAGCAGCGGCGCGACCAGCAGCAACGGCAAACCTGTCACCAGCCAATGGGCAATTATTTTGCCCAGAACCAAAACAGAGGTCGGATGCGGACTCAACAAAATCTGCTCCAGAGAACCATCGTCAAAATCCGAGCGAAACAGGCTATCCAGCGAAAGCATGGCGGCCAGCAGTGCCGAAACCCAGATAATTCCGGGGGCAATGGCTTGTAATAACTTCGGCTGCGCGCCTATTCCCAACGGAAACAACGTGATTATCAGGATGAAAAACAGCAACGGATTAACCATTTCCGAGCGCCGGCGCAAGGCCAGGACCAGATCGCGCCGGATAATGGCGAAAAATGCACGAGATAAAGACATCAGGACAAATTAATACGTTGCACGTCAACATCATGCAGATCGATGTCATGATGTGAAGTCAAAATGATCATGCCGCCTTTGACTGCATGTTCGATCATTAAAGTTTCAATAAGAGCAATCCCTTGTCTGTCCAATGAGGTAAAAGGCTCATCAAGAATCCACAACTGATTGTCCGTGATCAGCAAACGGGCCAACGACAGTCTTCTTTTTTGCCCCGCCGACAAGGTCTGCACGAGTGCATCATCGAATCCGGCCAGATGGACTTTATCTAAAGCTGCCTCAATCGTATAGCGTCCAGGCTTGCTTAATGCCAATGCCATTTTTAAATTTTCCAGCACGGTCAATTCTTTTTTAATGCCGTCCAGATGGCCGACATAAGCCATCTGCGCATAAAACTGACTGTCGTTTACGGCTTCACCGCACCAGCGCACCTGCCCCGCATCCGGCTCGCGAAACCCGCACAGGATACGCAGCAACGACGTTTTACCGCTGCCGTTTTTACCTTCCAGCAATAAAACCTGGCCCGAGTATAGCGCGAAATTAAGCCCGGCAAACAGGACTTTGTCATCGCGTATGCAGCTTAAATCACTGCCTTCCAGAAATAATTGTTGCTTTGTCGCTATCATGTTTTTAGTTCGAGCGCTGCCTTACAGCCTCATACAACAATACGCCGGTAGCCACGGATAAATTGAGACTCTCTACCTGTCCCAGCATGGGCAGTTTTACCAGAAAATCACATTGCTCCTGCGTCAACCGTCTCAAGCCCTTGCCTTCGGCGCCAACCACTACGGCAAGCGGCATGGTCAAGTCAGTCTGATAGACAGTTTGGTTTGCGGAACCGGCAGCTCCCATGATCCAGATGCCTTGATCCTTGAGCCAGCGCAAAGTTCTGGACAAATTGGTCACCTGATAAACAGGCACTGTTTCGGCCGCGCCGCTGGCCACCTTACAGACTGTCGGTGTAATGCCGGTTGCGTTGTCCTTGGTAATAATCACGCCCTGCACACCCGTTGCATCGGCTGTCCGAAGACAAGCGCCAAGATTGTGCGGATCCTGGACATTGTCCAGCACCAGCAATAAGGGCGTTCCTGATAAAGCTTCCACTGCCTGCTTTAAGTCGCTTTCCGATAGCTCGGCCGGCATTTCCACTTCGATCACAATGCCCTGATGATTCTTGCCTTCGGCAAATCGGTCGAGTTTTTTGCGATCGGTTTTTTCCGGGTCTATGCCCAATGACAGCAAATCGTCAATAGCCTGCATCAAGCGTTTGTCTTGCCGTTGCGTGTCCACCCAGGCTTTATTGATTTTTTTGGGTGAATAATCCAAAGCGGCCTGTACCGCATGAATACCGAATAGTTTGGTTAACTTCATTTTTTACTTCTACGCCGCTTTTTTTTAGGTTTGCTCAACGCCGCTTGCTTATGCACCAGTTCAAAATCAATCTTCTTTTCATCCAAGTCTACGCGGACTACTTTGACCCTGACGCTGTCGCCCAACCGATAGCGGATGCCGGTTTTTTCGCCAAGCAACTGATGACTGGTCGGATCAAAATGAAAATAATCCTGAGCCAGATTGCTGATATGAACCAAACCTTCCACATAAATTTCGGTCAACTCGATAAACAAGCCGAATGAAGTAACTGATGAAATAATGCCGGGGAATTCTTCGCCGACCTTATCCATCATATACTCGCATTTGAGCCAGCTGATTACATCCCGTGTAGCATCATCGGCGCGGCGTTCATTGGCAGAACAATGCTCCCCCAATTTCTCCATGTCAGGAAGTCCGTAAGGAAAACTCTCCGCAGTTTTATCTTGCAAGCAATGTCTGATAGCGCGATGGATGAGCAGGTCCGGATAACGCCGGATAGGTGAAGTAAAGTGAGCATAAGCTTCCAGCGCAAGACCAAAATGGCCTTTCAGTTCAGGACTATAGACTGCTTGAGACATGGAACGCAATAAAACGGTCTGTATTAAGTGTGCATCAGGCCTGCCTTGAATCGAATCCACCAAATGCATATAGTCCAGAGGCGTTGGTTTGGCGCCTCCGCCTAATCTTAAGCCCAATTCACCCAAAAAACTTCTCAAGTTCAGCAATTTGTCGGGGCTTGGACCATCGTGTATCCGCAGCAACTTGGGCATTTTTTTGCGATTTAAAAATCGCGCTGCCGCCATGTTTGCTGTAATCATGCATTCTTCAATCAGTTTGTGCGCATCATTGCGCACCACGGGCACTATTTTTTCGATTTTACGATTTGGGCCGAAGATAATGCGTGTTTCCTGCGTATCAAAATCCATCGCCCCGCGTTCTTCCCGGCTTTTACGCATAACTTTATACAGAGCATATAGCTCCTGCAGATGCGGCATCAAAGCTTTATACTGCTTGGCCAGTTTCTTATCGCCTTCGACGAGTATCTTGGCTACATTGGTGTAAGTCAATCTGGCATGTGAGCGCATCACGGCTTCAAAGAAGCGCGATCTGAAGACTTTACCCTGCTGGCTTATATAGAGTTCGCAGACCATGCATAAACGGTCTACGTCGGGATTGAGCGAGCATAACCCGTTCGACAGAATCTCCGGCAGCATCGGGATAACCCTTTCCGGAAAATAGACAGAAGTGCTGCGGTTTTGCGCCTCTTTATCCAAAGCCGTATTGATCTGCACATAATGAGAGACATCGGCGATTGCCACCAATAATTTCCAGCCGGTTGAAGTTTTCTGGCAATAGACCGCATCATCAAAATCGCGGGCATCTTCGCCGTCGATTGTGACGAGAGGAATATCCCGTAAATCGACCCGATTCTGCTTGGCCGCTTCCGGCACTTCATCCTTCAACGGTTTAATTTCTTTCAGCAGTTCATCGGGCCATTGATTGGGCAATTCATAGGAGCGAATAGCCATCTCAATTTCCATGCCGGGCGCCATATGATCGCCCAGCACTTCGATGACCCGGCCGATAGGCTGCCGCAGTTTGGTCGGTTGTTCAAGGATTTCCGCAACAACGATCTGCCCTACTTTGGCTTTGCCAGCATCGCCTTTTTCAATGAGGACGGTTTGCGCGATGTTCTTAATATCCGGCACCACATAGGTAAAGCCTCTTTCCTTGTAGAGTCGCCCTACAACCTGGTGTGTATTCCTTTCAATAATTTCGACAACCGCACCTTCCCTACGGCCTTTTTTATCAATTCCTGAAACGCGGACAACGGCCCTGTCGTTATGTATTAATTGATCCATTTCCCGTGGTGACAGAAACAGATCATCAGAGCCGTCATCAGGTTTAATGAAGCCGAAACCATCGGGATGGCCGATAATGCGGCCGGCAATTAAATCCCTGCTGTTAACCAGGCAATATTGTTGCGCCCGATTAAAGATCAATTGCCCATCCCTTTCCATAGCTCTGAGCCGACGCCGCAATGCCTCCAACTGGTCTTCCCCTGCCAAGGAAAAGGCTCTTGCAATCTCTTTACGGCGCAGAGGCCGCCCTACCTCCTCAATAAGCTGCAGGATCAGCTCACGGCTGGGGATCGGATTCTCATACTTCTCAGCTTCGCGCTGAGCATATGGGTCTATTGTTGAACTAAAATCAACGTCTTTTTTTGACTTCGCTGTCATTTATTTTAATGAAATGCAAGGTGATGGATACCATAAGTAATATTCATATAATACATTACTTAGTATATCGATTAGCATGAAAAGAAAAAACTTTTGAATTTTTCGCGTGTATACAAAAAAAGAATCTCCATTTATCTGGATCTCCATTTGTGCAGTTAATTAACATTTCTATGACCAAGACGGCCTGAAATTCATATCTTCAGATCTTGAATAGATTACAGACTAAATTGTTCATTGGAGGAAATTGGTTATTAAGAGTTCCTTAAACTTCAAAAATAACCTCAATGTTAAAAAAATTTACAATTTGTTTGACAAAAATCAAATAAGCCAATATTATATGCGCTCACTCAGCTTATACAGCTTTCCTCAGCCGAGGTGGTGAAATTGGTAGACACGCTAGCTTCAGGTGCTAGTTGGGGCAACCCAGTGGAGGTTCAAGTCCTCTCCTCGGC
>NZ_JADMKV010000053.1 GCF_015476545.1 Methylobacter sp. BlB1
CTTTGGTTACTTTCTTTTGGCCGCGCAAAAGAAAGTAACTCGCCTTCGGGTGCGAACAACCCGATTAAAACAACAGTCGCGTAAGCGACACAACAACGGAGAACCCGATGCCCAGCGTCATGTTGAAGAAAAACGGAGAAGGCAAACTGGTCTTCTATGTACCCAAAAAAGATCTGGAAGAAGTGGCCGAATCGATCGAATTTGACCGCCCCGACAAATGGGGCGGCGAAGTCGTGCTCGGCGACGGCTCAAAATACTACTTCGAGCCGATGGACGTGCCGCCCACCTTCCCCATTACCCTACGTGCAAAACGTATAGATGATTAAGGAGTTTAACCATGGCCTTGTATATAGTTGAAGCTGACTGCATTTCCTGCGGCGACTGCGAGCCGGTCTGCCCGACCACTTCCATCAGCGAAGGCGCCGTCGTTTTTAAAATCGACGCCCGAACCTGCACCGAATGCGTAGGCGATTTTGACAAACCCCAATGCGTCAAAGTCTGCCCGATAGACAACTGCATTTTGCCGCTTACGGCATAAGTCCATGTGCCGGAACGCGATTTCACGGGACTGGCTTTGCGTATCGGGCTGGCGACAGGCGCCATGCCCGGTACCGACCGCATCCGATTCGATTAGGGGAGCTACGGAATGATAACGGTGGAACAAACTCGGGAAATTGCCGGGAAAATCGCCCAGCTGGGAATCAATGAAAGCGTACTTGCTACACTCAGGCAAGCCTATCCAGGCATTCATTTTACCTACTGCATGGACGACGACATTCCCAATAACGAGCCGGTGCTGACGCACGACGATTTCAATCTGTACCTGGTCGACGGGCGTGAGCACTGCCTGTGCTTGACCGACAACCCTGAAGTTGCGACCGGCATCGTCGTCGCCGAAATCATCCCCGATTAGCTCATGTCCGCTACAGAAAGCCCTGTCATGCTACCCATCGCCGACTGCAGCCTGTGCCCCTTCCGCGGCAAGACGCTGCTGGCGGGCCGCTGCATGCCCGGCGATACCTGCGTGCTGGCCGAAAGCGGCCGGCAGATCGACCGGTTTTTCCGCGTCAACCCAGCTTACGCCGAACATTACCTGCACGACAGATTCTGGGAGCGGCGCGCCATTGCCGTGCGCTATGCGCCGCAGAAATCATTGACCGAACTGATCCATGACGAGGACGAAGTCGTTAGGCGTGCGGTAGCCTACCGCCTGCCCGTCACACAACTGCACCCGCTGATCGACGATCCGGACCGCGAAGTCAGGATGACCGTCGCCGACCGCATCGCGCCGGAAGATCTGGAAAAAATGGCCAACGACCCGGACTACATCGTCCGGCTGACCATCGCCAAGCGATTGCCGCAGGGCCGCCTGTTCCGGTTCATCCGCGATGAAGACCTGCAGGTGCGCAAGCTCGTCGCCGAGCGTCTGCCCGAGGTCAGCTTGGGTCTCATGGCTAACGATGAAGCCCCCGAAGTCAGGCGCATCGTCGCCGAGCGCATGAATCCCGCCGATGCCGTCCTCCTGCTCGACGATTCCGACTGGGTCGTACGCTATACGGCCGCCCAGCGCGTGCCTCCGGAAGCCTTGTCAAGTCTGCTGAACGATCCGGAACCGGATGTCCGCGAGGCCGCACAGAAACGATTGAATCATGACTCCCAGGCAGCGCATGGGAATGACAAACCGGAAATTTAAGCATGTCCGTACCCCCATTACATCCTGACAAACCCCAACTGGACGGGCATCAGCTTGCAGAAATCTGCAAAACCGCCCTGCCCGACGATGAATTCCTGCTGGCTAGAATCCAGGCGCTGGTCCCCGACTATCCTGTCCGTCTGGCCGCGATTGGCGGCGAATGGTACCGCATAGGCGGCATCGTCGACAGGAATGGCAGACGCATCGCCGCCAACCTGATCGAGTGGGCCGAGCGTACCTTCATCGAATGCGGCCGCGATTTGCAAACCTTGATCGAGCATACACTGGAACAGAACCTGATCGCTACCCGGCAAATCGGCAATACGCTATACATCGTCATCCAGACCGGCCGCAGGGCCGAGGATTTCATTCAGCTGGAAATCGACAAGACGCACGAGGTTTCCGACCGGTTGCTGGTCAGCCCGCACAAGCCGCCGGAAGACCTGGAAGAATTTATTGATCCTTTGGAGCCTGAATGGCTGCAGTCATTCAGCATAGGTACGGCCCGTTACACTTATCGACGTAAAACTGACGTGCCGGTTTTCATGGATGAAATCAATAAATACCACAACGACGAACACCCGGCCCGGCGCTTCCTGCACGACTGGAACCGCAGCAGCGCCGGACAGAAAGCCGTGTTCTGCGAAGACTGGTTCATTCGCCCCCATCAGACGATCGGCCGATTCGGCGAACAAATCATCAGCGTTGAAATCATCAACACGCAGAAAAAGAACCTCCCCCGGCTGGACGCTATCGCCGGCAAGAAAGGCAAAGCCCTCAACACCGCGCTGACGCGCTTCGACCGGCAGGCCGGCTATCCGTTTGCCTGGTTCTTCCACATGCTGAAAGGCCAACTGGTTTCCCCGCAGACGGGCATCGCCGTCTTTCAGGACATCAGCGGCGATTTCGCTTACCTGCCGGTACGCGATGCCGCCGTGCTTCAAGACTGGATAGAAACGCCTTACAGCGTCTACTCAGGGCCGGCTTCGTACGATTTTTAACACCGAGTGCCCGCACTCACTATCATCATCTTCAATAGATTAGGAGAAAAATACAATGGCAATTGCAGACATCAAGGCATTTTCAGAAAAAGCGAAAGCCGACCCTGAATTAAAGGAGAAGCTACTTGCCTGCATGAAAATAAAGGAAATCTTAGGGCTCGCCAAAGAGTATGGCTTCGAACTGGATGAAGTGGAATTGTACCCACCCAACGAACCACAATTCACGGCAGAGCAGCTTTCCGAAAGAATGGTCAAGGCTCTGCTCAGAGCTTAAACGGCGCCACAAGGGCGACCGGTGATCGCTCTTTTAAACGCCCATGTAGGCTGGGTTGAAGCTTTAGCGGAAACCCAGCATAAATCACTCCGAAATGCAGGGTTTCTCAAACCTGTTCAGCCACCGAACCAAGTGGTTTTAAAAACTGTGGGGACGACTTTGCCTAGAACGTCTACTGTTGGCAGTCGCCCCTCAGGCTTTCGTAAGTCCTGCCAATTTTATTATGCACACTAACACATCGAAAACAGGTATAACCTCAGCCTAAATAATGCTGCCTAGAGTATTTTCCGCTAGGGGGAAAAGGATTACCGAAGTGTTAAATTTGCGTATCGGGTTCTAGCCATAAAATACGACTGCCCAGCAAGCTTTTGCACTCTGAGCCCATCCAATGCACCGCAAGCCTGACAGGTACGCAGTGCGCATCCTACTCGGCTTCCTTGCCTTCAGCTTTCCTCTCCGCAGGGCCTTCTGATGATTTACGGGTCTTTTCAAAGTCCTCGGGGTTGTAAATGCGATAGAGATCATAGGGCGCGACAACTGTGTCGAAGACGGTCGTTATAGGCAGGTCCACAACCAGAATGGCTGTTATCAACCCCTTGATCCAATCCGGCTCCGAGCGCCTGCTGCTGAATATATCCCCCATCTCGTTCACGGCTTTCCGAGGGCCGGGATAGACTGTCCATTCCTGGTTGGGGATTTCATTCCTGGCGCGAACGCTGGAGCAACCGAATAGGTCGATGCTCAGCAGAACAACCACAGCCCATCTTCCAACGTTGGATTTCATCGCTTTTACCTTCTAATCAATAGAGGTGACACCCTTGTGGATAAGCCGAACTTACGGAAATGGGATGGATGGCATTCCCATCCCGAAGCAACAAACCAAGGCACAATAAGCGGCAGTCCTGAACCAGGGCGGTTTGCCGGCAACACGTCTCAAACCGGTTGTCTGTTTTGTGAGACCTGTCAACGTCGCCTTCGGTTCGATACAGTCCGTTAAAAATAGAGCGATATCGCCGTGAATGTTAAGTTCCTGGCCGGATGTTCAATCCGATCAAGGCCATCTGGGCTGAGTTGGAACTTTAGCGTAACTCCGGCATAAGCATCTTCGAAATGCCGGATTTACGTCAGCCTGAAAATTCCGGGCTGCCGAGAAAATCGGGACGTGCACCGCTTCTGCATCGCTCCCTGTGAGTATTCCTCAAGGCTGCTTATGTCCCTATGCGGCCAATCATGAGGAACTACTGCAGGTTGCGCTTATCGAATGCTCCAGGCAGATAAAAGCTGCTAATGCCAGTACTCGGTCAAGCCTTACAGACATCTCAATACTGACCGAGTACTAGAACTTGCCAACAAGCTGTCCTGCGGCATAGCCGGACAATATTGTCTTTATC
Organism: Methylobacter sp. BlB1; assembly: GCF_015476545.1. Lineage (GTDB taxonomy): Bacteria > Pseudomonadota > Gammaproteobacteria > Methylococcales > Methylomonadaceae > Methylobacter. The sequence goes on from NZ_JADMKV010000053.1 coordinate 4,360, forward strand.
CGGCTTTTAAGAAACTAAGCGGCGGGTATTTCCTACCCTTCAGTGCAGCATCCGCTACAGATAGCGGCTGAAAACCAAAAGGAGAAAACGATGGCATCCACCTTTCATTCTGTTTCTCTCATGACGCTTGTCTCTGCGGGCCTCCTGGCGGCCTGCAACCCGAAAACTGAGGCGCCTCAGCATCCGTCCGGCAAGGAAAAGACAACGAAAACCGAGATGCTTGAATCGGGAGCGGCCATTTTACAGACCGACTCGCCTTTGCAGCCCATGAATATCTATCTGGACGGCTTTCATGCCGATAAAAACAATCCGGCTCATCAAATGGAGGCCCACCATTTCTGTCGTCAGGTTAATGAAGATTTCGCGCAATGCGTCCTGTTCGACGGCAATACCCGGCAGGCGAACCTGATCGGCATCGAATATATTATTTCGGAAACGTTGTTCGAATCCTTGCCCGAGCAGGAGAAACAATACTGGCACCCGCATAATTACGAGATTCTGTCCGGCCTGCTCATTGCGCCCGGTATTCCCGGCATAGCGGAAAAGGAGCTGATGAAAGGCAAAATGAACAGTTACGGCAAGACCTGGCACGTATGGAACTCTGCCCCGTTTGGAAAAGCCGGCGACAAAATACCGTTGGGAGAGGCCACGCTGGAGTGGTCATTCAACCAGGACGATGAAGCCCTGCCCGGCCTGGTCGAAAAGCGCGATCAACATATGAAAGTCAGCGCCAACGAGAAACGCAATGAACGTGCTGACTTAAAGGCCCTGGCCAAGCCACAGGCCGGCGTCGATGCACTGAAAGGCAAATTTCCAGGGCCGACACGCCCGTTGCCCGGCGTCGAGGATAAAAAGGCAACAAATCCGAAATAGCCGAATCTCAAAATCCCGCGCAGGCTGTATTGGGGAGCTTTAGCGGGAATCCGGCATGGGCGGCTTCGAAACGAATTTGCTAACAAAATAATTTCGGCTTTGGGGAACACAGCTGGACCAGAAGTGTCTCTTTTTACCTGCCCGGCCTCTACCAGGCTGTGGTACTCAACGGAATAATTAAGTTATTCCTAAAGAAATATTGATAAGTTCAAGGGCGAACGATGGTTCCGAATGACTCGTTTCGCAATCACTGAAAATCCTGGAACGGAGCGTTATCGAGCTGAATATTTTTAGCCCCCGATAGCGGCAGCATCGAGTGTTTTTGCCTGAATCTGCGCGAACAGCATGGGAGCAGAATGATACGGACGCAGAACGAACCGGAACCGCTGAAGGCTAGGGTTGCCGCGTAATTTTTGCCGTTTGGTTGGGTATTGAAATACCTAAAGCAAACTTTCGCAAACTCATCAATGAACTTCCTGTGACTATGAAAACATTGCAAAAAACTATCCTCGTCGTATTTATGTCAATAGCACTGGTTTTGACAAATTATGCCGTCTTCGCGGAGGTTGATGTTCCTGTTTCTACAACCAAAGAAGATGGAAATAAAGTCGTTACCGGAGTAACTGTAAACAAGAGCCCGAAAGCCAGCTCATCACCATTGACCGGTGGCTGGATTGAATCAAAAAAAGAAGATTCGTTACGTAAATTAGATGTTAATAAAGATGGAACCGTATCTATAAGTGCGCAGCAAGGCCAATATTCAGGTTCGGTTAAACATTCGCCGGATACCGGGAATTCACTAAAGCTCGGCGTGGGCAGCGAACGCGATAAACTCTCCGGTTCGTTCAGCCATTCCTTAGACACGGGACATAGCTCATATGGTGTAGGTGTTGGTCATGACAAGTATTCAGGTTCAGTTACACATTCACCAAACACTGGTGATAGCTCACTAGGGGTTGGCGTTGGCAGTGAATTTGGTAAATTCTCAGGTTCCGTCAGCCATTCTTCAGACACTGGCAGCTCTTATGGCATTGGCTGGAAAGCAGCCTGGTAGTAAAGATTAAACGGCTTATATTCGTTCAACGTCAGCTCTGAATAAGGTTGACGGTCATGCAGGCTGGGTTGGAGCTTTAGCGAAAACCCAGCCTGCCGTGCTGAACTTTAAAGAAAAATGAAATTTTCAACATCGGGCAAAATGCCCGCTTTCAAAAGGTAATTTTCTCTTTCTGGCCCGACGTTCGTTCAGTAGCATTCAGATTCCCCCTCACAACCTGTACAGCCAGCGGCAAAGCTTATGAATGCGCTTTAGCTAACCGAACAGTTGCCGGGTTGAGGATTGCACTTCAAATAAGGAGAACCGCTATGAGCAATTACCTTTTTAATGACAAAAACATCGCGTGGCAGCAACTCGGCGAATTTGAGAATTTTCGTTACTCGATTCTGAATATCGATAAAGACAACAAAACTGTCGACGTCATTTTCAAATTTGAACCTCATAACCCGATAGTCCTGCACCGGCATTGTGCGTTAAATCACCTTTTTGTGATTCATGGCGAACATCGGCTTTATTATGCCAATGGCGAATTAAAAGCCATCCGCGCCGTCGGCAGCTATACTGTCAGCCAGCCTGACCCGGTGCCTCACAGAGAATGCGGCGGCGATGAAGGGGCAATTGTGCTGTTCAGCATCCGTGGAACCGAAGGCGTGATGTATGAAATTCTCGATGATGAAGAAAACAGCATTGCTGCATTGGGCATGCAGGATTTTATCGGTTTATATGAAGTGGCCAACAGTCAGGCTGTAAGCACATAAACAGCCCGTGTCTGACTGACAACCCCGGCATAAACAGTTCTAAATGCCGGGTTTATCGCCCCCATCTCTACTTATCTCAAGCAAGTTCCTCGGTACGATTTCATCGACATAAATCAATAACGTTTACCTCAGTGCTCCGATTGGGCTATGCTTACCCCCGGCCCATATTTCTTTTCCAAATACAAGGGTTTGAAATATCCAACTAAACATAAACCAATACCACAAAAATATAATAAAGAGGAGCTTAACATGGCAAAGAGTTTCATAGATCAATTGCTTGAAATGGTAGGCCTAAAAACGTCCGGGGCGCATGGTCAATACAGCCCATCGGCCTACAGAAATGAACAGCAGCCGAAAATTCCGGAAGACGGCTCGACGGGTGTCGCAAGATACCTGGCTAAACTGCAGCAGGAAGCAGCTGCTGAAACCGCCAAAGTGACCGGCGTTGCAAAATACTTGGCAAAAATGCAGCAGGAAGATCAGGAAAAAGCGGCAGCAGAGGCAGCCGCACTTGCCAAGATGACAGGTGTGGCAAGGTATCTGGCCAAACAGGAACAAGAAACGGCAGCCGCCCCTGGCGACGACAAGACAGAATCCGCAGATACGCCGAAGCAGCCGACAGGTGTAGAGAAATATCTGTCCAGAGTGGAAGAAATAACAACCACTCTTGGCGGCAATAAAACAGAAACCGCGGAACCAGCAAATACGCAGAAGCCGACGGGTGTAGAGAAATATCTGTCTAGACAGCAAAGCGCGCCATCCGACAAGCCTCAACCGGAAGCGGTCCAACAAGAAGCCAAGGCCAAGGTAACAGAGCAGAAATCTGTTGTCGAAGAGAAGAAAGCTCAACCGGAACAGGCACCTGAAAAAAAATCAACGTCCGCCGCCAAAAAATCGGACAAAGTCATTGATCTGGCTAAGGACGCCACACAATGCCAGTCGGCCACTTCGAAAAGCACGCAATGCAGACGCAAAACCAACCTGGAAACGCTCGATATAACCATCGATCGTCAAAAGTACCGATTTGTTGCTTGCGGCCAGCATCACAGTGATGCATTCGTACCTTTTGCAGAGCTTCTTCAGGAAGGTTAAGCGAAGCTTTTCGCCTCATGCCGGCAATCGAGCGGCAAAACCCAGAGGCGAAGGGCCTTTCCGGCCCAATGCTCATCTGGGGGCCCGACTCGATATGCTGAACGTAAGGAAGCGCATCCAATGCGGCCGATGCGCCGCCCTCCGACTGCGTTCCTTTCGACTGCGCTCAGGACAGGCCTTACGTCGGCAGCATCCTGCGGTTTGCGCATTTATCGAGTTAGGCGGCGATAACACTCGTTCGTCTTTCCCGATAAATGCTGGCGTTAACTGTTTATGATCTTTTGAGATCGCCGGCTGCGCCCTGACCTTTCCCATGGACGGGACTTGTCATTCGCTTTGTCATATTGAAAACGGCTGTGGTGAGGAAAATGAGAAGGCCCTTCGAATTTACATCATGATGACATTCACAACTATGAAACATACTGCAAAATGGATTCTTATAGCGCTATGCTTCCCATCAAATGTCTTTGCAGAAATTGCACCGGACCAGCTTGCGGCTGCCGCAATTGAGAGAACCGCGCACAAAGTGGTTTATGACGGCCGGTACTTTCGGATACCATACCCCGGGGGCGATGTTCCCGAAGGAATCGGCGTCTGCACAGATGAAGTCATCCGGAGCTATCGCAAGCTGGGGATTGATCTGCAAGTTCTCGTACATAAGGACATGGTTGCGAATTTCAGCGCTTACCCCTCGAAGAGATTATGGGGCCTGACGCGGCCAGATCCGAACATCGACCATCGCCGAGTTCCAAATCTGCAGGCTTTTTTCAAGCGTCACGGACAAACACTGCCTGTCTCAGACAAGGCGGAGACTTATAAGCCAGGGGATATCGTTACCTGGATGCTTCCGGGCAATCTGCCTCATATCGGGATCGTCACGGGTGAAATGGCTATAGCTGTAAAACGGCCGCTTGTGGTACACAACATTGGGCAGGGGCCGCGGTTGGAAGATGTCCTGTTTGCCTATCCTATTACTGGACACTATCGCTATTTGCCGGATAAACGCGGCAACTCGCTGCAGGCGAGACGGTAATTTTTTAAAAATCGGAAATCGCCGGTATTGAACCAAGATCACGCTGCGCGCCCCCTATCTTCCCTGGCTAAATCCGATTTCCCCATTCCGGCAATCAGGATGCATCAGCCAAGGCAGGAAGGATACGGCGAAGTCTTAAATATACTGTCAGGTAAGTTAATACGCCTAATAGCGCAAATAACGCACACATCAAAAACACATTGCCGTAGCCTAAAGAATTGCCAAGAATGGATGCGGCGACGTTTGGGCCGACGATCTGTCCCAAACCTTGAGCGCACGGTATCAAGGAGGCAAAAGCGCCTGAATGATCGGCATTGGCGACAAAAGCCATCTGATAAACGTCAATGAAGATCCACAAGAGATTGAACGAAAGCATGCTGATGGTCAGTTTGGTAGTATCGATGCCTTCATACAGCATGCCCACGATTGCAGTCATTGCCAGAAGCGCCAGCAGCAAAGGACGGGCAAGTCCAAAACGGTTGCTTATCAAGGTAGCCAGCAGACAGCCGGCTACACTGCACAATGAACCCCATACCAATAATCTGCTGATGAGTTCGTCGGCTATCGCAGCATCGCGGGCCGCCAGTTCAATATAGGTCCAGTAGCCTCCGATGTTGATATAGGTGAGGAAGATTGCGGCCAGGCAAAGCCAGACGATGTAGGCAGGGACATGACGATGCTCGGAATGATGGCGGCCGCTGTTTTCCTCAACATCCACTTCGACATCCAAGGGTTTGTCTTCTGCATGAACAGGAATCCACCGCAAGCCTAAAAGCCCTGCCATAAATCCGCCTACAAATACGTAGTAAATCCCACTCATGGATAATTGCGGCAAAACCTGGAGTTCCAGCGCCTGGGAAAAGGCAAATGCGAACAGCATCATGTTATAAGCGCGAGCCGGCTTTGATGTAGCACCCAGATTGGCGACTGCGACCGACGTATATATGCCGCTGCCGATGCCGGCCAGGATTCTCAAATAAAGCACCGGCTCGAAATGCGTGTAGCGCGTACACAATAAATTGGCCAAGATCGCGAAAACCGCGCCGATTAAAGCTAGAACGCGCCGGTTTGCGTTCGCCATGAAAAACGAAGCGAGCGCCGCGCCAGCCGCCAATCCTCCGAGGTCGGCGCTTGCGAGCCATCCCACTTCAACTTCAGAAAAACCGAGTAAATGCACCCGGGCAGTGCTGATAACAGGAATGGCGACCTGGACGCCATAGCCTACCAGCGTCATGTATAGGGAAATTGAAATTGAGCGCCAGCTATCGTAGGGGGTATGGGCGTGTTTTAGAGTCGAATGCATGGTTTTCACGGCGTTTTGGGGTTCTGTCGCAAATATTGAATGGGTTCAAGTCACGCTTATCTTACGGGCAAACTGTTGTGCTTAAGGCATAAACCGCTTGTAAGCCGGCACATTCTATCAGCTGTCTTTTTCGCATCCTATGCGCTACTTCAATCTCATCCGGATAGCGCTGCCTGACAAACTTTGTGCGCCGTTATCTTTTAATCAAATAGCGCGGCGGCTCTGTCGGCCAGGTCCCTCGAAGCCTGGTTTGCCCTTGCTCAAAGGTTAGCCAGGAATAGCGTGCGAGATGGGGCAGCCGTTTGCCGGCAGCCTCAAGCGAAGAGCGAGCTTTTTCATCCTGATCATGAACTGAAACCGCGAGAACATGCCTGGAAGGATGGTTGACCATCCACACCTGAATGTCGCCTCCCGAAACAACGGCTGGCCGTGGAGGCAGTTTGCTGCGCGACAGCCAGGCATCGACTTCCTGTGGCTCGCCCAAAACGATGACAAACTTGTCCTGCGTTGCCTGCTGTTCCGATACTTTTTCTACCTCACCTTCGGCGAAGGCTTTTGTAAATGACAGCGCGGCCGTCGCCAGCTTATCGTTCAGGGCCAGCAAGGCCAGATGCCTGCTTGCAACAACATCCCGGAGGATAGGCGGGGATTCTTCCGGGGCGAGGGCGCGCCAAACCGTGACTTCAGGATCGATTGACAGCGAGAGCGGCTCTGCTTCAGGCGTCAGGGACGTTTTAAATACCTGACCGCTGAGGTCCAGAAAAAAGTCTTCATGCGATTTGGCGGAATAAACCCGCACAGGAAGGCGCGCTTTATTTTCTGGCAACGTCTGGCCGATAGCCAGATGTAATGCTTTCCCGTCAAAAAACGCCGAGTCCAATGAATACATAGAGGCGCCGATCTGCTCAAGCCACTGCGCAAAGAAATCTGACAGATCTTTGCCCGAACTCTTTTCAAACGCCTGCCTCAGGTCCTTAAAACCGGCGGCTTTGAACCGATGCTGAAGCCAGAATTGGCGCAGGGCCGCATAAAAGCTCTCTCGGCCGATCCGGTCCCGCAGAGCAAGAAACAGCATGGCCGCCTTGCCGTAGCCGACATTTGCCGAGGCGACATGATGCCGGGATTGAAAGGCGGACAACGGCCGCTCTTCACCGGGCGGGATCGCCTGTCTATCCCGCAGCCAGCCGTAGCGCATCTCCTTCGCCGCTTCGGGACCTGCATCCTCTTTAAAGGCATAATCGGCCATGAAAGTCGTAAGGCCTTCCGACCAGTTGCCATCGACAAGATCGACGAACACGCCATTGCCCCACCAGTTATGCAGAACCTCATGGCCCAGCGAAGTCGCCTTGATGAACGGCAGTTTGAGCACATCGCGCCCGAGATAAGTCAGTGACTGCATGCCAAGCCCTGTCGGCAATGGACTGGAAACGATGCTGAAATGGCTATAGGGATATGCGCCGATCTGGCTTGCATAACGCTGCAGATAGTTCTTTGACGCATCAAGATAACCGTCCGCGAGTTCGGCGATATCGGGATGAAAATAGGTTCGCAAAGCAATAGGAGCAGTATCGGTCGAAATGACACGCTCTTTCAGAACGTAAGGCCCGATCATGAGATCGATGCCTTCAACCGGATGATCCATGGTGAATAGAGCTGTGCGGCTATCTCCCTTTAACGCCTCGCGGCTTGGGGTGCCGGGCGCCACTGCTATCTGGCCTGCAGGAGTCTGGACGGCAAGCTTATAACTGAAAAACGCTCCCGGCTCCGGATACCAACCGCGCCCGGCTGGCAAATAACTACCCTCTTTGGAAACCATGGGCGGCAAAGGTGCGAGGGTATCTCGATGCTCCTCGGGATTCAATTTCACAAGGCGTCCGTGATAGCGGATTCTCAATTTATGCGCCGAAAATTGCTTGGGCAGCGTAAGCTCAAAGCGCGGCTGATTGGCACTCCCGATGTTGCGGGCAAGCACCGCAACCTCATCCGCTTCGGCGGAATCAAGCGCCAATCCGGGGGCAAGCCCGAATACATACTTTTCAATTGCCTCTAATTTAAGCTCGGCCTCGGCAGAGAACTCATTTATGTCCGGATTAATTCTTACCGAAAGATCGAGCTCCGGCACGGCTGCCAGAGACGAAAAGGCCGTACAAGCAAGCATTACGCAACAAAGGATTGAGAATCTGTTCATATCTGCTTCGCCGGCAACTTTGAAACGGACATTAGGAAGCCTACAAAAATGTGTAGGCTGGGCTGAAGACTTAGCGGAAGCCCGGCTTTGGCGGCTCCGAAACGCTGGGTTTAGCAACCCAGCGTACAGTGCTATTACATCTACTCCTGCTTGGCAAGCTGCGCCATACGATCGGCACGCTGGCCGGGTTCAGGATGAGAAGACAGAATTGAATGCTGACCTCCGCTCAATTCGGCCAGCTTGCGCAGCGCACTCTCTGCGGCTCTCAGATCGCCGCCTGTTTTACGCATGAACTGCAATCCGTAATCGTCCGAATCCGTTTCCTGGCTCTGGGAATACTGGGCGTTCAGGACAGATTCCAACAACCCGCCCAACTCAGAAGAGACAAGAGAGCCGACGGCTGTTCCGCTCGCGGCCGCGCCTTTACGGGCAGCGCTTAGAGCCAGGGCAGTACGCATTTCTTTAGCGGCGTGGCCGTTTTTGACATGACCTATTTCATGACCAATAACAAACAGCAACTCTTCGTCAGTCATCAGATCCATCAGCGCGCTGTAGACACGCACCGAGCCGTCTGCCGTCGCATTGGCATTAACGCTGTCGCTGAGATAAGCCTTGAAGTTGATATCCAGACCATCATACTTGCGGAATTTATCGGTCAACTTGGCGAGCCGCTGAGCATACTCGCTCGATGCAGGCGCGACTGTTTCCTTGGATTGTTCTTCATATAACCGCATTTGCCGGGAAGATTCTTTCACTTCTTCCTCCGTCAAAGTTGCAGCCTTCCCCAGATCGGACGCAGCCCCTAGGGCGGCATCGACATTAACGCCGCCGATGTTGCCCACTTGGACTCCGGGTAAGCCTTGCCCCCCACAGGCAGTTAATAACAAGCATGTTCCAGCTATTCCAATGACTCGATTCATTTTTATTTTCCTTGTTTATTCCATTGATCGATTCTGAATATCAAGCAATTAACATTGCTTTCAGACTAAACTCGATTATTCATAAAAACGGGCGATCCTTGTTTAACTCTTTGAGTTAATGAGCACCACGCCAATAACGCTTCAGAAGAAGCTAAACGAGGTGGCCTGCATTCTCTTAACAAAATAGCACATCAGGCACCCTAACGGATTGTATCATGGGGAAGGCTCTTTGACGACACTCAGCCTTTTCCAAAAAAGGCAATCGCACCCTATCTCACTTTTTTACGAAAATGGGCTCTGCGCGGTGCTCCTGATTGTGCAGCTTCTGCCGCACATAATTGCCATCACTGTAAAAGGCAAAAAAAAGCCCCGGTTAAGGGGCTCAATAGATAGGTCTAAGGAGAGCAATGATTAATGCAATTCTGCTTGATCATGTAAAAGATATAGTATCGGGGAAGCTAATTTTCAACTGCAGATTGGAAATATTTTTTATACCCCACTCCCGGCAAAGGATTGCGCTATCAAAATTTGCACGTATTTACGTATTAAGGGATGCGATGAAAGGGAAACGAAATCCCGCGCAATATGTCAATTTGATAGCTTGCTAAATTTCAGGACGGCTTCGAAATGCCGGGTTTAGCAACCCCAGCCTGCCCGCTAACCGGATAGAACACTGGAGAAAAATCTATGAACCACGCCTTTAAGATATTTACTCTATGCGCAATGGCGCTAAGTGTCCCCGTCACCGCAAGCGCGGAATTGCTGGCGCTGCTCAATTACGAGAGCAAGGTTGGCCGGCCAAACCGGCACGAAGGCATTGCCGTCATAGACGTCGACCCGAAATCGCCGAACTTTAACAAGATCATTAAAGATACCCCGCTGCCCCCGGATTTCGTGGCGCACCATATCTTTTACAACGGGGATATGACCAAGGCTTATGTCACTTCGCTCGGACGCCCCGAACTCTACATCTATGACGTAGCGAGATTTCCCGATTCGAAAACGATCGTGCCGGTTCCGGACTGCAAGGTCGGGGAGGACCTCACCTTCTCGGCCGACAAGAAGCGCTGGTTCCTGAGCTGCATGGGCTCCAGCAACATTATCGTGGGTGACGCCCAGACCGACAAACCCATAGCAACCGTCGACAGCGGCGACTCCACCGATAAATTCATCAAATATCCGCACGGCATCATGCTGAACGACGAGCTGGACCGGCTATTCGTTACCAGCACGGTAAATCCGAACGATCCCAAAGACGCTGGCGAGACCGTTACGGTCATCGAGGCGTCGACACAGAAAATTCTTTCGACGCATAAACTCTCGACCAAGCCGTCTCCTTCGGGAGAAGCGCCCGTTGAAATTCTCTTTGCGCCGGGTCAAAATCCTCCGATGGCCTACATCGACAATATGTACGGCGGTACGCTCTGGACCGCGACCTGGCGTCCTCAATCCAGGGATTTCGGTTTTCATCAGGTATTCGATTTTGTCGGCACCGGCCAAAGTCTGCCGCTGGAAATGGGCTTCAATGACAAAGGCGACCGCCTTTTCGTCACGACGGCCAAGCCGGGCGCTTTCAACATCTTCGACATCACCGCACCTTACGAGCCGAAGCTCCTTGCGACCATTCCGACCGCGGGAGGCGCTCACCACTTTGTTTTTTCGCCTGATAACCGCTACGCCTTTGTTCAAAATAGCTTCCTCAATCTTCCGGAGATGGACGATGGCTCTGTCAGCGTTATCGACATGACTCGAAATAAAGTGGTCGCGACGATTGACGTCCTGAAAAAAGCCGGACTGACGCCGAACTGCATCATCGCCATGCCGAGCTGGCATAAACATGTCCAATAAAGAACCGCAGCTCTGTAGATACGTATCGCGCACCTTTTGAAGTTTGGTTCATCGAAAAACTTTGAAAATGGTACGCGATGCGTACCCTACCTAGCTCCCAAAGCTGGGTTTAGCAGTCCAGCCTACCGCACTCAGCGAACTCCAAGTTGTTTTATCTCGAGCACTTCGCCGCTAGCGTCATCTATCCATACTACGAGTGCGCTTCCAATTGTGGCTGACCCTACTGTCCATATTAAAGCACCGGCATTTTCCTCTAACGTTACAAGACCGAGGTATTCACAACTCTCATAATCAGAGGCTGCTTTTCGCGCAATGGCAATTACCTCGTCTTCAGATAGCCGGGTCTTGGGGCGCTCTTTTTCTTTGCTCAGCCACTTATCAAATATGTGAAACATGTTGCTTATCTCATGCTATTTTTTCGGCAGGAATTTCCCGAACAGAAACATTCGCAGGTTAGTCTTAATCCGGCCTGCCAAGTTTTAGCGAACTCCAAGTTGTTTTATTTCGAGCACTTCGCCACTAGCGTCATCGACCCATACTTCTAGTGAGCCTCCAATTGTGGCTGACCCTACTATCCATGTTAAAGCACCGGCATTTTCTTCTAGCATTACCAGACAGAGGTCTTCACAGTTCGGAAGACCAGCGGCTGCTTTTCGCGCAATGGCAACTACCTCTTGTTCAGATAACCGGGTTTTTGGGGGCTTTTTTTTCTTGCTCCGCCACCTGTCAAGTATATGAAACACGTTACTTACCTCATGCTATTTTTCGGCAGGGATTTCCCGAACAGGAACATTCGCAGGTTGAAATCGTAGTTCAAATGCAATGCCAGATACCATTCCGTTAAAAAGCAGGCCGGCTGCTTCAATGATGACGCCACTTCCGGTGAAATATGGATAATGGCCTCCTCCTTGGGTTAAAAACATATAACCATTTTGAATTGGAAATCGTATTCCGGTGAGAAACTGCCGGATACCATAAACTCCAACTTGCGCCACTGTTTCAGCCAGAGCTTCTTCAATGTAGCGATACAGGGATGAGCGAAGATAGGAAGCGGCGCGATTACTTACTCTATATTCACGTAAAACGTAGAGCTTAGGTACAAGGAACTGATGAACACGCTCATGTAGAAGAATCACTGCACGGTCATTAGCAGAGCTATGGGTTGAGATAGCGATATCGCCCCACAAACTAGTTCTACCTTCTCCTGCAGGGAGGCTAAGACTTTCTCTTACAGTTGGTTTAACCGAATACCTGGTGTTTTCGGCGGAGGTGCACCAAGCAATTTTCGTGGAATGCGCCCCCCTTTGCCAGTGCGTGGGGATTTTGCCCCTCGAAACAATATTGCTAACACTGCCTGAATGCCAAGGATACCGATCGCCTTTGCCAAGTCGTCTGCCGCCTTATCGATATCATGTATGGTTTTGGCTTGATAAACGCCCGTTGCAAAGTCATAAAGATAATCCAGTCCCGTAAAGACAGCAAATCCAATCGCAGTTATCCCTAGCGCCAGAATAATTATGTCAATTATCTCGCCGATTCCCACAGCATGAGATACTACCCATGCGATCAGAACACCCGATATTATGGCAAGCGATGTCGGATTGATTACCGCTTGAAGTTGGGCACGGGCTTCAGGGCCTAACTTGGGGAGTGTTCTGGTAAAAGTTTCTTCAAGCCGTTTCTCAAAAGACCAACTGGCTACCTTGGCTACAATCAGCATATTTTCAATCCCTTCTTATATTTTTGATTAATCACATTAGTATATAGGCTGAGTCGGAAATTTAATAGAAACCCGGCATTGGGACTTCGAAATGCCGGGCTTACCAACCAAGCCTATCGTGCTTTGCAGCTATGCAGCGTGGGCATCGAGTACCTTTTGAAAATCAAGAATTGCTGGCATTGAATACGTCCCCAAAGCGGCGCGGGGACGTCATATAACATTCCGCTTCCTGATCTCCTTCACGGCCTCTGTAGTTTGAGCACCATCGAAGGCAAAACGTGCGCTGAATCGGGTCCTCGTTGCGTGCTCGGCTTGATGTAATCCCGTATAGTGGCTATGAATTGATCACCCGCCGGAATTATCTGCTCCGAGAGCGGAAAGCAGTGGCCGTCCGTGAGGTCTTCCAGGCCGGAACAGTCCCGTGTGAAGTAGTAAAGATAGAATTTGCCGGTATTGCTTGCTTTTCCCGCATATCCGTTCGCAGTGCCTCTCAGGTCATCATTGAACAGATTGGCAACCCCTACAAGGCGTGATCGCTGATTGATGCCAAAGCCCACGTATGTTGCGTTGCCGGTTTCCGTTCCGAGCGTGCCTGCAATGGCATAGATCTCTCCGTTGTCGAGCGGCATGGGGCCGAAGAGCTGATAGGCAGTGTCCAAGGTGTCGAGAAGGCAGTTCTGCCCAATCGAGAGGCAGAGCGGCCCCACCATATAAGTGGGGAACTCCTGCAGCATTGTGAAGCTCCCGGCCCGGTCCGAACAATCGGCAGTGGCACAAGGCTGCTCCCATCGCTCACCGACCGCTTTCACCAGATTCAACAGGTCGGGTTTGAGATAGAGCTCATCCTGTGCTGTTCTGGCTTCGAGCTGGACCGGAGGGTACGGTTGAGGCTCCCGATCGGAATGTTTATCCCTGACGCGAAGTACAACCAGAGGCAGATCTTTTCTCCAGATGTCCGAGCGCGTGCCAGGCGCGCCTCCGTCATCAGGTTTGACATAGCGCATAAGGTGGGTAAAGTCATCCGCGCCTTGATCGAGACCGACCTTCATGTCGGATGGGATCGGCTCGGTAAAAACGTCCTTATCTTCCACCGAGACACGGCTGAAGGCCTTCCGGACCTCCTGGTCCATGACCTGGTCCGGGGTGATGATGAAATAGCGGATCTGGTCAAAAGCTGCGCCGGATTGTCTTTCGATGGCCACATTGTTGTTGGGATTGCTCAGGCTGGATAAAACCTGAATGCGTTCCGGATGATCAGGCACATTCGCGAAAAAAATCGACAGGAATTCAGGCATATACTTTTCAATATCCTTATACCTCTGGCTGTCCTTATCGTAAGCCCCCTCCCGCGTAAAAATCCATGTCTGTTCGGAAAAAAAAGCGCCCGGCGGCGGCAACTGCCCGAGAATTATGATCGCTTCACGCGGATCGAGGCGATAGATATCATTGTAACCCTCTTGAGAGGGCCCCCACATGTTATTGAATACGGGATCGACAAATTCCTCCGGCCAAGGCGGCAACGCAAAGGTTGCATAAGGGGCGGCAGGATTATTGCCGTAGCAACTTCCAATTTTGTCAAAGGTGTAGTCACAATCATCGACTGTGTAGAGCTTGAAATAGCCGCGGCTGACCTCGAAGCCCAGCTGCTTCAGGTCGTCCGTGAGACTCTGCGCCTTGCTTTCAATACTGTCGGGAACCTTATTTTCCGGCGTAATACTGCCGCCTCTGGCAATCGCTCCCGCCGCAAACAGGACAGCAGTTACAAACAGCAAATAAACCGGAATCTTTCGATAATTAGTCATTTTGGCTTTCCTCCTAAATGAAAGGCATCCTTGATGAATTACTCTTTCCCAGGATTCAATGCGGCTACAGTTCCAGTTATGCTTTAAGATTGCTGTTGCTCGTCTCCCCAATCATTGTTTATCGTAAAAAATAATATCTTGCTTTGCTGGATCTGGTCGATCGAGTCCGCCAACTTTACAGATTTTATAGATAGGACGAGGGGTAAATAATTCCGTGTAGCCGCTTATTTTCAACCCGGCATGGGCGATTCTGAAATGCCGGGTTTGCCAACCCACTCTAGACGCTAAGAGGCGACCAACAGTTAGCTGATGTTATCACCGGCGTGAAATTCATTAACGGCATCAAGCAAACCGGGGATCGGCAACAGGATGCCGCTTGATTCTCTATACGCCAGATTTGCACATAGCGCTTGAATATGTTGTTTTGCTTACCTAAAATCTCAACCTCAAGCTAAGCATTATCACGGCTTGATATCAACTCCGGCTAAGAGCTGCTATTTCCAGGCCAGGAATGCCATTGAGAGCAACACCCATGGACTTCACCGACTGGCCCGTACTTAGCGCTGAGCCCGGTTGCCCGTGCCATTGCGGCTCAAACCCAAACATATCAAACAGGTCTGTCGCGGGTTTAAATGAACTGGAAATTCGATGGTGAAAACCTGTTCATGGGCGGCTGTGCTGCCTTTCTACGCAATCCTATCTACAAGATGTATCAGATGGCACTGCACTGAGTATAGGTAGCTCAATCCCATGCAATTAACGTATTTAGCGAGAATGTTCTATGAAACACCATGACAAACAAACGACCGGCCGACTGGCGAACCGCGAGAGCCTGATCATAGCCATACTGATGACGGCAGCGGGCGTGTTCGCAACGGCTCAGCCGGCAGCAGCCGAAACCATGCCGAAATGCAGTGACCATACCCTGAATGTCACTCTGGCTCCCGGCGAGACCGAGA
This sequence comes from Methylobacter sp. BlB1, assembly GCF_015476545.1. GTDB lineage: Bacteria > Pseudomonadota > Gammaproteobacteria > Methylococcales > Methylomonadaceae > Methylobacter. The sequence continues at coordinate 19,910 of NZ_JADMKV010000053.1, forward strand.
CACTCCAACTGGCAGGAACGCTATGCTCGCAGGGACTGGCCGCAGGCAAAACCGTCCAGATTCTGCTGCACGGTTCCACTTACGCCCGGTACTATTGGGACTTCCCGTACCAGACCGAGCATTATTCGTACGTTCGCGCAGCCACCAAGCGCGGATATGCCACTTTCAATCTCGACCGCATCGGCTATGGCGCCAGCGACCATCCCGATGGCAACCGCGTCGACATCGATGCCAATGCGTTCGTCGTCCATCAGGTAGTTGAAGCCCTGTGCGCTGGCGAAGTCGCCTCGCAGCGTTTCGAAAAGGTCATCGTCGTCGGTCATTCGATGGGTTCTTTCACCGCCGTTAATTACGCCGGCAGCTTTCCGGGCGAGGCTGACGGCATCATTCTGACCGGTTTTCTGCATGATCTCAGCGACTCCTTTATCAACTCCACGTTCGCGCCAGCCGTCTATCCGGCCACGCTCGATGAGAAATTCGCCGGACAGTTCCCGAGTTCCGACTACCTGACCACCATGCCGGACACCCGCGGCGATCTATTCTATTACCTGCCGAATGCCAACCCCGAGGTGCTCGCGCTCGACGAAGCTCTCAAACAAACCGTGACCGTCGGTGAGCTCGGCACAGGACTAGCGATGGTTTCCGATCCAATCTCTTTCCAGATCAAAGGACCGGTGCAAGTTGTCATCGGTGAGTTCGACTACGTCTTCTGCGGCAACCTCGTGAACTGTTCCAACAAGGCCGCAGTCCAGAACTACGAGAAGGCCTTCTACAGTGCCGAAGCGTGCGTCGATACGGCCGTGATCAGCGATTCGGGCCATGACCTGAACTTGCACACCAACGCGAATGCAGCCTACAGCCAAATGCTGTCCTGGGCTAACCGGACCGTCGGCAGCACCGCAGGCGCCGCGCCACAACCTTGCGGCACGCCCTGAGTCCGGTTGTACCGGGCGCCTGCTTCGCCGGACGGGATATGCGTCCCGTCCACATAGACTGTAGATACCGTCTTAAAAATCAAGCCGGTATTCCATAATCAGGTCGATAAGGTTGACGAGTTTTCAGCACGCCGAAGCATAAATGGGCCAATTTGCGCATGACAGCCCCCAAGGCAGACATTTTGGTTTTGCCTCGAGCCTGTAATCGTAGATAGAGCGCTTTGAGATGTGGATTATGCTGAGTACCGACCACAGCGGCCATATACAAAATGGCGCGAATACGGGCAGGGCCTGCTTTCGACAAGCGGGGTCGACCCAGAAGCGAGGTGCCGGATTGCCGTTCCACTGGCACCAGGCCCAGGTAGGCAGCCAGTTGTTCGGCGGACTGAAAACAATGATTGTGCATCACCGAGAGCAAATGATTGCCGACTTGCGGCCCTACCGCCGGAATGCTGGTCAGCAGCTCTCGGTCGGCTTTCAGGCCGGGATGTTTGTGGATATGCTCATCGATATCGTGCTGAAGTTTGGCAAGCTGTTTTTCCAGAAAGGCAATTGAATCCAGAAGGGATTGATGAATCAAGGCGGGTGTGTCGGTGGCGCCGGCTTTTTCCAAGCGGTTGCGTTCGCGTTGTAAATCCTGCGCAATGGCTTCGCGGCGTGACAGCAGAGCTTGCAGGACACGCGCCTCTTGGCTGGGCGGGTGCCAAGGTTTAGGGTTCAATAAGGCGCCGTAACGGGCCAGGATCAGGCTGTCGACACCATCGGTTTTGGTGCGGATGCCGAGGCTACGGCCGAAGTCTTTGACCTGCGCCGGATTGACGATAGAGACGGTCACACCGGCATCGGTGAGCGCCAAGGCCGCCTGTTCGTGATACACGCCAGTCCCTTCCAGGATGGCGCGAAGTTCATGGGGAAGCACGTGCTGCTTGGCACACCAGGCCAGTAAATCGGCAATGCCGGCTTTCGAGTTGGCAGCGGCTTTAGCGCGGCGCTTGCTGGTGGCGACATCCAGCAACAGGCTGCAGTCGAGTTTGGCTTTGGAAACATCGATGCCGATAAAGTACATAAACAAAAGACCTCCATGAGTATAAAAAACCACCAACTGAGCCCACTTGCCTTGTGCATACAGGGTCAACGCCCTTGGCTACCGTTCAGTGTCTGTGTTGGCATCAGAAGCGAGACAGAAGGCTTGATCTACAGTACAAGGTTGATCCTTAAGGGCGGTAACAAGCTCTTTCTGTCTCAAGTCATGATAGCTAATCACGACCGGGATAAAGATACAAGGTTGGGCACATGCTGTTTCGTGCCCAACTGAGCCCGGCTTGCAATTTTGGGTTATGGAAATAGCGCGACAGGCTGGGTTGGAACTTTAGCGGAAACCCAGCATAACCACTGAAATAGCACAACCAAGGTAATTCATCTAAGCTTTGCAGATGCGAATCTATAAACGCGTCCGACTAACCGGGGCACAGTATTTCTTTACCGTGAATCTTGCCGAGCGTCAGGGTAACGATCAACTGATCCGGCATGTCGACCACTTGCGCACCGCTTTCCGGCAAACGCGCGACGACCATCCCTTCAATATCGATGCTATCGTCATCCTGCCTGAGCATCTGCATTGCATCTGGCCCCTGCCGCCCGGCGATGACGATTACCCGACGCGTTGGCGTCTAATCAAGACACGGTTTTCAATGCGCCTGACTGCTGATGAAGCCATTTCCGCCAGTCGCAAGCGCAAAGGCGAAAGAGGCATCTGGCAACGGCGCTATTGGGAGCATTACATACGCAACGAACGGGATTTCCATCACCATCTGGATTACATCCATTACAACCCCGTCAAGCACGGCTACGTCCAAGCGGCCAAAGACTGGCCGTATTCGTCGTTCCAACAATGGATCAAGCGCGGCATGTACCCCGAAAACTGGGCCGCCTCCCCGGATATCCAGGACTATTCATGGGAATAAGCTTATGTAACTTATGTAGGCTGGGTTGGAGCTTTAGCGGAAACCCAGCATAGGCGGCTTCGAATGCTGGGCTTAACAACCCAGCTTACGCGCTAGTCATCGCTACGGACGAGCTTTTCATACGGAGGGAGATTATCCGATTCAGCCAGGGCCTCCTGATAAGCTCGTTTGAGAGCTTCTGCCGCATTGGTGTAGCTCAATAGCAATGTTTCCAATTCGCTTCCTTCATCTGCTGGTAAGGAGTCAATTGTCTGTTCAAGATCTGCTATCTTGAAATCGACAGCTTGAATAGCTAAGGCGAGAGTTCTTCCATTTATGTTTGGCATTATTGACTCCTTAATCAATCTTCAAAGATACGCGCCCGAGTTCTACTGCTCGGACGATGGCATTGCGTGCAAAATTGTCTAGTGCGCCATCCGTCGTTTTTGACGATGAGTGAATCTGGAATTATCGTCCCGTTCGGAATTTCAAAGGAAAGCCAGCCTTCTTTTGTAAAAACGCCTGGCCGATCAAAAAGCGAAGTTCCACCGCCAGCAAGAACGTATTCGACTCCGTTTTCTTTTCGTATTTCAACATCTGGCGGTCTGACGTTTCCATTTCCCAAATCCTTCTCGTAGAAGTCAGGATATAACACTCCGGGAGTTGGATCTTTTCCATCAAAGACGCCGTCGGGAAACTGCTCAATTCTTATGGAACGATACAGATCGAGATCTGTTGTGGACATGCATGAACCTCACTTTTCATTTCATTATGATGACTAATGTTATGCTTAATCCGCTGCCAAACGCTGTATGGCGCGATAAGCTGGGATGGAGCTTAGCGAAAGCCCGGCATGGGCGGCTTCGAAATGCTGGGCTTACCAACTCAGCATGTGTGTTTCCGAATGCTGGGTTTAACAACCCAGCCTACGCGCTCAGGTTATGTAGGCTGGGTTGGAGCTTGGCGGAAACCCAGCATGGGCGGCTTCGAATGCTGGGTTTACCAACCCAGCCTACCGCGCTGTATAGCGTGGCAAGCTGGGATGGAGCTTAGCGGAAGCTTAGTATGACTGGCTTCGAACGCTGGGATTACCAACCTAGCCTACCAAGCTATCATTTACACAACCTCAAACATGCAGGCTGAGTTGAAGCTCTGTAGGGCACGCATCGCGTACCTTTCTAAAAATTGAAAATTGTTGGCATTGAATAAGGTACGCGATGCGTACCCTACCTGGCTTTGCTCAGAGCTTAAGCAGATCCATACGGAAGCCGGTCGGCCGCCTTTTTGAACCCGCTTTTGTAGGCTAGGTTGAAGCCTTAGCGAAAGCCCGGCATTGGCGACTTCGAGAGGCTGGATTTATCAACCCAGCCTACCGCTTATTCACATCTTCAGTGGCACACCAATAACAGATTGCAGCGCTATCCATATAATCACACAAGCGATAACAACTAGTATCGTTTTAATGTATTTTGATGTTTCGGCATCATCATTATTTTCTGGTTTTGACATAATAAGATATCCCCATGGTTTAATTACTGGGCCCATCTGAATCATAAGTTATATGCGTTTTATAAACGCTGTAGCCATTGCCTGGCAAGAATTTGTGTTATTTAAATTTGCAAGATTTCAAATTAATTGCGTAGTGCGTAGGCTGGGTTGGAGCTTGGTGGAAACCCGGCATGGACGACTTAAAAATGCTGGGTTTTTCAACCCAGCCTACCATGCTATTACCTTGCAGTCACTTCTATATTCCTGTTAATCACCTTTTCACTTGCCACAGATAGGGCGGCTTCGAATGCTGGGTTTAGCAACCCAGCCTACCGCGCTTTGTTAATTCTTTTTCTGTTTCGAAAGAAACTTAGTCAGGTAGGGTGGTTTCGCGCAGCAAACCGCCATTTCAAACAGGCCAGATAGTATTGCGGAACATTTCGGTTTTAAGGCTCCGTTTGTGGTGGATTGCCAAGGCAAATCTACCTTACAAGTCATCCATCATACGGCCATGCCAAGGCAAATCCACCATACGAATCATCCGCCATACGGCCATTGTTTACCATGCTAAGCCGTCTCGCAGACAAGCACGGCCGTGATTACTTCATTTATATCTGTATGAGCATCAAGAATTGCTTTTAGCATTTCGACTATCTCGACTCGCTCCGAACCGTCGCTCTGATATTTGGACATTTCAACAATATCCTGAGCGCTCATTAACGGCCAAAGTTTCTCTAGCACATCTTCAGGTCTAGTCCTTGTAGCTGACGCTATAATCTTCTTGGCGTCGCAACTCTCCGTGTATGTAAGCACAACGCCGTACCTATCTTTAACAACACTTGGAGCAATGTAATTCTCGGGCTCCCGTTTCTTCGTGAGTAAAGCAATTTTCCCTAGTTCCCTTATCTCCTCAATCTTCTTAAGGTTACGTGGATGCTCTATCGAATCGCCGAAGTCGGAATCAAGAAGCACGCTCCAATTCAAGCCGAGCTGCTCTATCAACTGCTTTGTCACCCAATGTTTCAAATTGCCACAACCGCCAATCGGTATCACTGCAATACCACAGTCGGCTAAAGTGCGTGGCAAATAGCCTTTCTCATGAAGCACCTGAGCTGAATGATTAACAAAGGTGACATCGCTGTGTCCCTCTACAAGGAGTACAGCTTTTGCTCCAGCCATCCCAGCCTCAGGAAGAACTCCTAAACTAGAAGCTGCTTTTAGCAAGGTATCTTCATCGCCCGGTTCCACTGAGGGAATACCGCTCTCATCCTTAGATACGAAGCGGATTGAGTCTGTAGGCAGAAGCCCTGCGAGCGCAGGGACATGTGTAGTTAGCAATATCTGACAGTCTTCTCGCACCGATAGGCGAAGTAATGCTTCCACAAGCATCACCTGATAATTCGGATGCTGCGATGTTTCTGGCTCTTCAATAGCGTATATTACACGAGGCGAGTGGTTATCCGTCTTTCTCTTTTCAGCTTCAGCCCTAAAGAAATTTAGAAGAATCAGACGACGCGCTCCACTTCCTCTTTTATTCATAGGAACACCGTCGTCACTGTCCAATGTGAAGTTAAAGGTCCACTTGGGAGGCTCTTTGAAACGAGGAGTTAACTCATTGGCAAGATTAGGGTCCATTTCTCTTATTTTGTCTAGAGTCCTATCTGCGACATCAATTACAGATCTTTCGATCTTTGCCTGAATTTCATTAATCTCGTCCTGTAGCTCCTTCTGCGCCTGTTTTACCGCTGCTTGCAGAGGATTTCTTGCCTCAGGATCAACATCGCTGCTTGCTCGATCTGATCTAAAAAGTGCGAACGTGGGAAAGAGTGCTTCCACTCTCGCAAACACCTCTTTCGAATCTGTTCCAAGATCGCTCACCGCAATTTTCTGTATCTTCAGCTCTAGGTTACTCTCATGAGCCCAAATAGCTTTTCTCCATAAAGACGCTACACGCTGATCCTGAACATCTCCCTCAACGCCAAGCTGCTTACCAAGCTTTTTAAGTTCAGATATCTTAAGTCTATGCAGATCACTTATATTCTCGTTAATCGGATGATTCGCGATCACGAATACTGACGGCTTGCCAACAATCGCTTGAACCTTGCATTCCTTCCTTATCTCTAGATCACCATCAGCGTTCGTCAAGAACTCGTCTTGAAGAGTAGTGGGATAATTAGCATCAACAACAACCTGCCCGGGTAGCTCATCGAATATGCAAGTCAACGATATCATATTCGATGTAGCAGACTTACTTAGGTCACCGATATCAATTTTGATTGTTTCATTGTTGAAAAATATCTCGAGCGCTTCGAGTATCGTGGACTTGCCCGCATCGTTCCTACCAAGGAAAGCAGTTAACTCATCAGTAAAATCAACAACAGTTTCCTTTGCATAACCTCTAAAGTTCTCTAACTTCAGCTTCTTAAGCCTCATCCCACTCTCCTTAATTTGTAGTCGCTAATAAGTTATTGTCCAGACCCAGATATTCTATGCTCGTTCTCAAGCTCAGTATTTAAGGATACTTCAATTTAAATAATCACTCCAAATAATCAAACTAAGGAATTGGTTTAAAACCAATACAAAGCACCTTAAACACCATGCTTATCTATCAACCTACTTCCTACACCAATCCCCCAACTTTGTAGCATTTCCTACAATCCCCTCCCCCACCAACCCCAGCAAAATCAACAAACCCCAAACTGGCACAATCATTGCTCTGCCCTAAGTAAAACAAAACTACCGGTCAGAGCCATGAAATCAACCAAAGACATTGCTGAACTACTGGACGAACCCTCCTGCGAGCACAACAAGAAGGAGAAATCCGGCTGCGCCAAGCCCAAGCCCGGCGCTTCGGCGGGCGGGTGCGCGTTTGACGGGGCGCAGATTGCGCTGTTGCCGATTGCCGATGTCGCGCATATCGTGCACGGGCCTATCGCCTGCGCGGGCAGCTCGTGGGATAACCGCGGCACGCGCTCTTCCGGCGCGAGCCTGTACCGCATCGGCATGACCACGGACCTGACCGAGCAGGATATCGTCATGGGCCGCGCCGAAAAGCGGCTGTTCCATGCCATCAAGCAGGCCGTCGAGACCTACCAGCCGCCGGCCGTGTTCGTGTACAACACCTGTGTGCCGGCGCTGATCGGCGACGATATCGGCGCGGTGTGCCGGTCGGCCGAGGAGCGCTGGGGCGTGCCGGTCGTGCCGATCGACAGCGCTGGCTTTTACGGCACCAAGAATCTCGGCAACCGCATCGCCGGCGACGCCATGTTCAAGTATGTGGTCGGCACGCGCGATCCCGACCCGCTGCCGTTGTCGGTCCAGCGCTCGGAAATCAAGATCCACGACGTGAATCTGGTCGGCGAATACAACATCGCCGGCGAGTTCTGGCATGTGCTGCCGCTGTTCGATGAACTGGGCCTGCGCATCCTGTGCACGCTGTCCGGCGACGCGCGCTTTCGCGAGGTACAGACCATGCACAAGGCCGAAGTCAACATGATGGTGTGCTCGAAGGCCATGCTCAACGTCGCGCGCAAACTGAATGAAAAATACGGCACGCCCTGGTTCGAAGGCAGTTTCTACGGTATTACCGACACCAGCCAGGCCCTGCGCGATTTCGCCAAGGCTATCAATGATCCCGATCTGACGGAACGCACTGAGCAGCTCATCGAGCGCGAGGAAGCGCGCATCCGTGCCGAGCTGGCACCGTGGAAAGAACGCCTGCAAGGCAAGCGCGTGCTGCTGTTTACCGGCGGCGTGAAAAGCTGGTCGGTGATTTCGGCGCTGCAGGATCTGGGCATGGTGGTGGTCGCGACCGGCACCAAGAAATCGACCGAGGAAGACAAGGCGCGCATTCGCGAACTGATGGGCGAGGATACGCTGATGATCGAGGACGGCAGCCCGCGGGAACTGATCCGCATCGTGCACGATTACAAGGCCGACATCCTGATCGCCGGCGGCCGCAACATGTACACGGCGCTGAAGGCGAAAATCCCGTTCCTCGACATCAACCAGGAACGCGAATTCGGCTATGAAGGCTATCAGGGCATGCTGGAACTGGTGCGGCAACTGGCGCTGACGATGGAAAGCCCGGTCTGGCAATCCGTCAGGGCACCGGCGCCGTGGAAGAAGGCGAAGGTGGCGGCATGACCGAGATTCTGAAACGCAACAAGGCGCTGTCGGTCAGCCCGCTGAAAGCCAGCCAGCCCGTCGGCGGCTCGCTGGCGACGCTGGGCTTCAACCGCGCCATGCCGATGCTGCACGGCTCGCAAGGCTGCACGGCGTTCGCCAAAGTGTTCTTCGTGCGCCATTTCCGCGAACCGATTCCGCTGCAAAGTACGGCCATGGATCAAAGCAGTTCGGTGCTGGGCGCGGACGAAAACGTGGTGGTTGGCCTCAAGACCATCGCGGAGAAATCGCGCCCGGCCCTCATTACCATCCTGACTACGGGCCTGGCCGAGACGCAAGGCGCCGACGTGCACCGCAACGTCCGCGAATTCAGGGCCGCCCATCCCGAGTTCGACGATGTGGCCGTGGTCGCGGTCAATACGCCCGACTTTACCGGCAGCGTCGAAACCGGCTACGCAGCGACACTGACCGAAATCATCCGCACGCTGGTGCCCGACGCCAAGGAAGCCGGCACCCTGCCGGGCTGGCGCCGACGCCAGGTGAACGTGCTGGTCAGCTACATGCTGACGCCGGGCGATCTGGAAGCGCTGCGCGACATCTTCGAGCAGTTCCGGCTGCGCCCGGTATTCGTGCCGGATTTGTCCGATTCGCTGGACGGCTGCCTGACCGATGACGATTTCAGCCCAGTCACAATCGGCGGCACGCCGCTGTCGGAAATGGCCACATTAGGTCATGCGAAGGCGACGGTCGTGATCGGTGCCTCGCTGCAGAAAGCGGCCGACCTGCTGGAAGAAAAGACCGGCGTGCCGACTTACCGGTTCGACCATCTCTACGGCCTGCACGCCAACGATGCCCTGATCTCGGCGCTGTCCGAGATCAGCGGCCTGGACGTGCCGGAACGCATCGAGCGCCAGCGCGCGCAGCTTCAGGACGCCATGCTCGATACGCATTTCATGCTCGGCCAGCTGCGCATCGCCATCGCGGCCGATGCGGACCTTTTGCATGCGCTGGTCGACCAGGTGCAGGAAATGGGCGCCGAGGTCGTGGCCGCGGTCACGTCCTGCAATACGCCGCAGCTGTCGAGCATACCGGTCGCCAGCATCAAGATCGGCGATCTGGAGGACATGGAGCTGATAGCCAAAGCCGAAAACGCACAGCTGGTGATCGGCAACTCGCACGCCGTCGACAGCGCCGAGCGGCTCGGCACGCCGATTCTGAGAGCCGGCTTTCCACTCTATGACATCATCGGCGGCTACCAGAAGACCTGGATAGGCTACAAGGGCGCGCGGCAGACGCTATTTGATCTGGCTAATCTGGTCATCAATCACGCGCACGAGGAAATCCCCGTTTACCGCTCGGTTTACGCGCAGAAACCGGCGAACGAAGCAAGCGCGCCGTCATGTCATTAAGCAGAAGACTGCACGTCGTGCAAAGTAAAGAAGAGAGCAAATTTATGGATACCGCATTGAAAATCGCTTTTGCCACCACCGATATGGAATACGTCAACCAGCATTTCGGCTCTGCCAGGTCGTTTGCGGTTTACGCCGTCGACATGGAAAACTCCGAGCTCATGGAGGCGGCGCAATTCGGCGAACTGGCGCAGGACGGCAACGAAGATAAATTATCCGTGAAGATTCAGCTGCTGGACGGCTGCGCGGCGGTTTACTGCCAGGCCATCGGCGCTTCAGCCGTCAACCAGTTGATCGGCAAAGGCATACAGCCGGTCAAGGTGCACGAAGGCAGCAAGATCAAGGATCTGATCACCGACCTGCAAAATGAATTGAAGGCGGGCCCGTCCAGTTGGCTGGCGAAAGCGATCAACCGACAGAAGGCCCCCGATCCCAGCCGCTTCGACCAGATGGAAAGCGAGGGCTGGGATGAATAATAACTTTCTCCATCACACCATAATTAACGGAGTACACCATGAGCACTGCTGAACTGGTCGTCCAAGAGGACGACGTACACCTGGATTCCGAGCTTGTCAAAGACCTGATCAAGCAACTGCGCGCCATCGACACCTACGATACGTACGACGGCTGGTCGAACGCGAAAATCATCGATCCTGTGGTACTGACCAAGGAGCGCAAACGCGAAATTCCCGTCGTCGGCGATCCGGACGGCATCACCGTGGCGCGCATCAAGGCCTATTACAATTCGCTGGCGACGCTGATCGAGCAGAAAAGCGGCCTCATGGCCGTGCCTGTGGTTAATCTGACCCACGAAGGCTTCGGCCGGGCGCTGGTCATGGTCGGCAAGCTGATCGTGGTCGATAAGGTTCTGCGCGATGTGCACCGCTGGGGCTTTCCGAGCCTGGAAGCGATGTGCGAGCAAAGCGACAAGACCATCGCGAAAGCGCTGGAACTGATCGAAAAATATCGTGCCGCCGCGACGGATTAGGAGGCTGCCGTGAGTCCTGAAGAACTGAGAAAACTGGAAAAAGAGGTCAAGAAGACCAAACGGCTGGCCGCCGAACAGGCCATGGTGCTGCACGACCTGATCGAAGACCGCCTGCCGGATGCCTATCAGGAGCTGATGGGTATCGCGCAGGCCACTTTCGATGCCTGCAAGGCCTGGGATGAGGCCAACCAGAAATTTAACGCCGCGCAATCCGATGTGGCTTGATAGGGAGTCTTCGTATGTCTGAATTTGTAACCGGCGTCACCTTCGGCGGTGCGGAATGGACGCCATCTTATGTCAACAACATCAACCAGACGACCTGCATCGGCTGCGGACGCTGCTTCAAAGTCTGCCCGCGCGATGTGTTCGACTTGGTGGAAAAATCCGACGTGCTCGCCGCCGATGACCTCGACGATTTCGAGGACGATGACGATGAAAACATGGTCATGAGCATCAAAAACGCCAACGACTGCATCGGCTGTGAGGCCTGCTCGAAGGTTTGCCCGAAAAACTGCTTTACGCATGCGCATAAAAAGGCGGCGTGATTCAGTGTAGGGTACGCATTGCGTACCTTTGGGAAGTTAGAATGAGCGGCAGATTTTTGAAAAGGTACGCAATGCGTACCCTACCAAGCTAAACGCTCTAGCCGATGTTTCGATGGGCACCTTTCCCCGTTTGCCGCGCCGAGCACCGGAGCTTTCGGCGAGAACAGCCCGAAGGGGCGCTGCATGGATGCAGCGCGTTGCCAGAGGGCCAAGGATGGCTCTTCTGGCAACCCTCGGCGAAAGTGAGGAGCGCAGGGAATAAGCGGCAACCGGGCGGCCTTTCTTTTGGTTCCTTTTCTTTGGCCGCGCAAAGAA
>NZ_JADMKV010000054.1 GCF_015476545.1 Methylobacter sp. BlB1
ATGCCGATGTGGAAGCCTTGGTAGAAGATGTGGGGTATAAACCGAATACGCCCATCGAGAAAGGCATTGGGAAATTTGTGGACTGGTACCTGATGTACAACAACATCTCAGTTGATTAACCAGCGTTTCTCTTGCGATGATGGCAAGCAAGTAGAAGCAAGACGGGGCACTATTGATTATTGCACCGATAATCAATAGTGTTAAGGATGAGGCGAGAAATAACTTCCCTGAATTTTATAGAACAACAGGTGTGAGGGCGACTTCGCCTACCAACAGTAGGCGCTCTAGGCGAAGCGCCTACTGTTGGTAGTCGCCCTGGGCGAAACCCGCAAGGGGCACAAGTGAATTCGCCCTTACAAAGCGCTGATTTCGTCGACAAACTTTTTCATAATCCTGAAAACGCCTGGTTCGTGAAGTTGCCAGGCGCTGCTCAATTTCGCGCTTAACGCCTTCAGGCTTAATTTAAGGCGCGTCCCAGTTTATAGTTATAGTTTTTATAAAAATCTTTCCCATAACCATAGCCATAACCATAACCGTAATTGTTGCCAAGCGATCTTTCCGGCAGGTCATTGAGCACGATGCCTTTTACCTGTACTCCTGATTGAGCTAATCGTTTAGTGCATTGTTCCAGCTCTTGTTTGGAATGTATGCCGGCTTTAAGAGTGAGCAGCGTCACGCTAGCTAGTCTGCCTACTATGGACGCATCCGTTAAAAGCAGTGAAGGCGGTGTATCGATGATTACATGGTCATATCGTTTGCTAAATACTTCCAGCAACTGTCCGAACCGTTCGTGCATTAACAGCTCCGAGGGATTAGGCGGAATGTCGCCTGTGGTAATAAAATCGATATTGCTGGCCTCAATATGACGAATTCCTTTACTTGGCACTATCACGCCGGAAATTAATTCGGATAACCCTTCTTCTCTTTTGATTCCAAAGGCTTTATTAAGCAGTCCTTTGCGCATGTCAGCATCTATCAATAAGACTTTTTTTCCGGCATCAGCCAAAACTATTGCCAAATTAAGGGATACGAATGATTTGCCAACGCCAGGTCTGGGGCCGGTAATCATGATTATATTATTTTTAGCTTCCAGAAAAGCGAAGTGTAACGTGGTGCGCAAACTTCTAAGGCTTTCTATCGCCAGATCATCCTTAAAATCCAGCGCTAAAATCTTGGATGGACCATTTTTTTGCTTGGCAATTTTGGTTTGTTCAGCACTATGCGGAATAGTCACATAAACAGGAATATTGAGATACTTTTCAATTAAATTGGAGCTATCAATACCTTTGTCAAGGAATTTTCGTACAAATGTCAGGATAACGCCTATTATTAACCCTGCTATTAAGGAAATTGCAATGATCAATATTTTTTTAGGCTTGATTGGCACTGTGGGCAATATAGCTTCATCAATAATCCGAACATCACCGACTGCGCCGGCTTTCGCAACTTTCAGTGTTTGGGAATTGTTAAGCAGGCTCATGTACAGTTCGCTATTGACCTGAACATCTTTTGATAATCGCAAAATAGTCTGTTGAGTTTCCGGCAGGCTCTTTACCTCTCGCTCATATTCACCGATTTGATTTTGCAGAATATCCATTTGTTTTTGTATGGCAATAACGGAAGGATACGATTCAGTAAACTTCTGCCGAAGCTCTTCATACTTCTGTTGCAGCAGTGTCAATTGGGTTTTTTTCTCAACCACACCGCTTAAGATGCCTTGGGTTTCCATGGTTAAATCAATTGAACCCTTATGAGCCTGATAGTTGTTTAAATTGGCCGTGGCTTCCTGCAATTGATCCTTGATGAACTGCGATTGCTTGTCAAGGAACTCTATTCTTTTCTGAGCTTCCTCCGATTTTTGTTCAACATTTAACCGTACGTAAATATTGGCGATTTCATTAACAATCTTTGCGGCCGCTTGTGGGCTTGGAGATTCCAGCGTTAATTCAAGAATTCCTGTACTTTTAATTTTCTCGGTTACCTCGAACCGCTGTTGCAACTGGCCAATTGCGTTCAATTCCGATTGGCGCATGACTATAAATTGGGTATCCGGTCTGGCTTTTAATTGAGAAACAAATATGGAAATGCTGTCTTGAGTTCCTTCTAACTGCTGCGTCGCATATTTGCCGACCTCGCCTTCAAGAAGGATTTTTTCCTCGTTCATTAATTTGAAGCGGCCATGTTCACCGGCAATTAAGGTCAGTTTCTTATTCAACCAGCTTGACGGAATTTTTAAGGTATCGACCTGGATAATTTCACCCCCCCAGGCATAGTGGGATTGACCGAATAAGGGGGTGGAAATTTGCTCGACATTGTTTTGCTGAAAATGTCTTGCGATCGCTTCACCAATAAACGGGAAATATTGGGGCTTGGCAATTATTTCAAGATTAAGATTTTTAACGGCTTCCCCTAATATCATCCGGGATTTGATAATTTCAATTTCCGCCATGATGGGCTTTTTGTTCTCTACCAATCCGGATAATGGTTCCAACTCACCGAGAGACGGTGCATTTTCCACGATCTGCAGCATGGTATTGCTCTTGTACTCAGGCGTATCAAGAAAAGTTTTAGAGATCCCTATCGTTAATGCAAATAATATTGTAGATATAATTAGCCATCTGTTTTCTATCAACGTGGCTAATAATTCACCCAAATCAATTTCATCGTTTTCTTCTTCATTGAAAAAACTGGCAGGGGAAGGGCTCTTGTTAAATGGTATAGTTGACATTAAATACGGGTTTTTATCTTAATATTTTAAAGTAAATTCAAAATAGTAGCGTATTCTTTAAATACGCCGCCATAAAGGCTCTATTTTTAAAAGATGGTAGCTATTCTTAACAAGGCAATGGTCGGTGCAATTTGTAAAACAATCTGATTCCACCGGATACCTTCGGCCCGGTCTACGTAAATCACATCGCGCGGCTGCAGGGGGAAACGATCCGCGAGCAATAACGCATCCGGCGACTTTGCATCTAAATGAAAGATTTCCGGCTTGCCCATGCCGCCTCTAAAGACGAATATTCGCGCAGGATCTGATTTTTCCTGATCCACACCGCCGGCATCACTGAGCGCTTCGGTCAAGGTCATGCGGCCCTTGTTCATGAATATACTGCGCGAGCTGCCCTCTGTTTCGCCCAGTACAAAAATTTTGTTGAAGTTGTTATCAGGGACATTCAACACATCGCCCTGTTTAAGCATGACATTTTGAGAAGTGTCTCCGCCTTCATAAAGGGCGAGGAGATTGACTTTGTAAGTTTTGCCCCCCCGGGTAAGCGTAATATTGCGCATGTCGGCTTCGGTCTTGACTCCGCCGGCATTGTTGATCGCTTCAAGGACAGTGAGAGGGATATCTTTCACGGTCTGAATTCCGGGCTGATTGACTTCCCCTACGACATAAACCCGCTGGCTTCGATAACTGGTCACCCGAACGTCCAGTTGCGGGTTTTCAATGTATTTTGATAATTTCTGAATCAACTCGGCACGGATATCTTCGACAGTTCTTCCTGCGGCTTTTACGATACCTGCATAAGGGTAAAAAATAGTGCCATCTTCACCGACCACATTTCCTGCTGATTCGGCAGAGCGGAATTCACCGGCCGGAATTGTCAGTTCAGGGTGTTCCCAAACGGTAATGTTAAGAATATCCCTGGGGCCGACGATATATTGGGTATAAGGCTCCTTATTGGGAGTTCCGGGCACGGCATTTGAACCAATCCGGTAATCAAAATAATGATTGGCAACGTTATTCGGTCCTAAACTGCGATTATTGATGTTTTTTTCTAAATCAACAATAAGCTGCGCGGTAATGGTTCTAATGTTGAGCTTTTTAAGCAGCGTTTCATTATTTTCCGTAACCGGTAAATTCACGCTGGATTTATCGGAAAACGGGTTCATATGCATGCCCGGTATAACCGTACATCCGGTGGTAATTAAGACTAGCAGGCTGGAACACAATTTTTGTAACATAATCAGTTTAATTTTTCTTGATGCATGTGAACTTAAATGCATATCTTTGCATGCGAATTGTCATGGTTACAGGTATGCATATTTTTTGATAATAAATAACAATAATTTATAGTTTCTCAATCCATTGAGCCACTCCTTGCTCAATTAACTTCAACGTCGATTCAAAGACTTTTAGATCCTGTTTGTAAGGATCCGGTATATCAAATCCGCCCCATTCCCCCAATCTAAATACTTTGCCTTTTGCAGTAGGCTCTTCGGCCTCAATAGATGTTTTATGGGACGATTCCATCACCAGAATTAAATCGGATTTCCTGATCATTTCCTTATTCAGCTGACAGGCCCGGTGAAGTGAAATGTCTATGCCTTTGCTTTGCATTAATTGACAAGCCGCAGAATCCGGTTTTTTGCCAACTAGCGCATTAAGGCCGGCCGAGCTGACTATGCAGTTTTTTTTATCAATATCATTGAGGGCTTTTCTTAAAAGGCTTTCTGCCATTGGGCTACGGCATATGTTTCCTACGCAGACAACAAGTATATTGCTAAACATGTAATACCTATTTTTGGTTATTATTAATTATGCTGAATATGATTAAATTTTGCTTTTATAAAATAGATATTAGCGGCTTTATATTGTTTTAATAAGCAACAATATTATTTAGTTTGTTGGTTGCATTAATTATTTTTAATACTATTAACTCATGTGAGAAATTGTAAAAAGCCTTTTAATGATTTAGAAATATACGTTTTAATGCATTTTTATTAGAATGTTGTAATATGAGCCAGACCGATATATTGAATATCTGTTTATGATCCCAATATTATCGATGCCAAAGCCAACCTTGATTAATGCTTGTGGAAGTTGAGAAAATACTAAAGCAGATTGTTGAACTCTGGCTAGGGGAAACTCCTTTGGAATTCTCACGGTTTGGGCAGCCAGCTCTACGCCTCTGGTCACACTAGGCCTTGACATTAAGCAGCTAATAATGTTACGGAAAAACATAGAGACATATTATACAAGGATAAATAGGCATTTTGTTTTGGCTAGTCCTCAATTTTTGAAACCGAGATTCCTCTTCAGAAGAGAGATTTTTGATTGGCGTTGATGCAAGCAAATCCATTACCTCTCTAAAACTGCAATCCTTATAATCATAAGCTCTCAATTATCAGATTGGTTTTTCTCACCTCTTCAGCCTATGTATAAATGCCTTGCATACGAGGTGTTTCAACAAATGCCGGCTAACGGCAACCTAAATAATTGAATTATGCGACTCTGATATTATAGCGAAAAATACAACATATACGCCAATTTTCGTTTAAAAGTGATAGATTTGACAAATATGGGGCCACTCAAAGTTGAGTATGATAAAAGGCATTGAATAGCTGATGTTACGCATCAGCTGAATTGAGACGGGCTTAAAAAGTAACGCCAGTGCGATGGTAAATTGTAGGGTCGAATTCATTCGACCTGGGATAAAAGCCCGTGTACAGGCCTCTGTAGTGCGAATGAATTCGCACCTACCTACACACACGCATCCCTGTTCAGGCGACGAGGATCGGTTTAACAACTTAACCTGCAAGCCGTCTGGCTGCGGCGAATTTCTGCTCGATTGAAAGGCATGCAAGGAAACATCGCATGCTACTTAAAGAAAAGCGCCCTTGCTGAGCATGATGCAATATAGAGGATAAGCCATCCTTCAAATGCCGGAAAATGCTCAGCAAACTCCTACCCAATAATGCAGCGTCAGTTTGACTGCGCTGTTTGCCGTGACAGAATGTCCTGAATAGTCTTCAGATATTTCTCGATGACAATCCGCTCGTCAAATTGGCGTTCCATTTTTTCACGGCCACGCTGTCCCATTTCACGCCGTTGCTCATCGCTGAGCGACAGCATAAGCTCCATTTTTTCTGCCAAGTCCCCGGCATCGCGCAGTTTGCAAAGAAAGCCGTTACGCCCGTCATCAACCACTTCGCGGCAGCCTACTGCATCAGTGGTAATAATAGGCCGGCCCATGGCGGCGGCTTCCAATAAAGCACGCGGCGTGCCTTCTCTATAGGAGGGCAGAACAACACAATCCGCTGCCGCTATTTCAGGGCGCACGTCATTGCTCACTCCAAGATAATTCACAATCCCTTCCTCTACCCATGAATCCATTTGTTCACGGGAAATTGCAGCGGGATTTTGGACATCCACAAACCCAAGCAAGCAACACTCAGCCTGCGGCCAGCGTTGGCGTATTATTCTGGCCGCTTCAATATATTCCCCAACTCCCTTGTCCCATAACATTCTGGCAATCAACAAGAAACGGAATTTCCGATCTGTGCCGGTTAGGGAATGGCTCGGAGCTACCGAAAATTTAGTCAAATCAATGCCGGAACCCGGCAAAAGATCCGTGATTTCAACCCGAACCAGTCCGCCCGTCGTGAATAATTGGCGGTCATCATCGTTCTGGAAAAATACTTTCGCCGAACGGCCCAGGGCTAAGCGATAAAGTCTGCGGACAAGTTTGACAAGCCATCCGTCCCTGATGAATACAGCCCCAAGGCCTGCAATATTGTTAATGACAGGAATGCCGAGTGCACGGGCAGCCAGTGATCCGAACACGTTCGGCTTGACGGTGTAACCCAGATAGACATTGGGCCGCTCACGCATAAACAAGCGCAAGAAACGCCAAAACAACAAGGCGTCACGCCCTGGATGTGTGCCTTGGTTGTCCATTTCTAACGGCAAATATCGACAGCCAAGGTCAGGAAGCTGTAAGGCGTGGTCGTCGTAGGGCGCTACGGCGACGACTTCATAACCTTCTGCAGCCAGGGCGCGAATGAGGCCTGCACGGAAATTTAATAAATTCCAGGCTGTGTTGAGCGAAATTAGAATTTTCATTAGCCCTTCTTAAATTTTAACCAAACGATGAGCTTGAGGTTGCAAAAATCAACTTGATAGGAAGTATGCATTTATAACAGGTGTTATCGACCACCAACCGGAGCGATCAATATGCAACAAAAATAAAATGCATGGATGTCTTGCATATAAAACATCTCAGCGATGTTGATTGATGGTGATCTGAAATAATTAACTATGCGACTGTTCGCATATTATAAAGACAAATATAATAAATTTGTCAAATATGGTTAAAAATTGATATATATGATAATTAATGTCGATAGAAGTTAAGAGTACAATGTCGATTGCGCATTGCGATGAAGAAAGAAACCATTGAATGGTATATTCAGTGCGGGAGCGATGCTATAACATAAACACACTTAATCATTTCCAGCCAAACTGTTTCCAGGGTAGCTTGATCCGACCACCAGTGATTTCCAGGAGAAAGCAAAAAATTATAATCGTCAGAGCTTATTACGGTAAATGAAACGTTACTTTGTTTAAACTCATTCGAAAAAGTTAACGAAACCCGGCGTGTATGATAGGGGTCAGTAACGACCAAAAAGGATTTAATACCATGCTCAAGGCAGTAGGCTTTAACTATGCTGGCATCGGTAAAAGTAGAAGTTGAACCCGTAAGAATAACTACATTTTTACTATCTAATACGCAGTCTTTGCAAAGATGATGAGTAATGTGTGACCAGTCACTGGCCTTTTCATCGACTAATAATAATTGATAGGCAAATCCCTGATTATACAGACTGAGTCCTTTGCGTAAGCGACTCGCCCCACCACCACCCAAAACAACAATAGCATCAGTGTTAACCGGTTCATTATCAACCACCAGCCAGCGGTCAACCAGTAACAAAAAGCAAGCTCCTGCAACACAAACTGACAGGACTCCTAAACAAAAACCGACAATAAGCTGAAAATATCCATTGAAATGCTTATTCATTAAAGCCGCAAGATAGGGTTAATCTACCAGCCAGTGAAGGATCAAATTGTTGTAAGGTACAAAACCAGATGCGGTATTCGCGTAATTTAACCACCAGAACAGAATAACCATGTGAAGAGCGATGATGACTGAAGACAGCGTTGTTTTATATTGACGGCCAAACAGGAAAGGTAAAGATCCATAAACTATCATCTGGATCGGCGATAAATACAGTGCAAGTCGGTCTATTCCTGTAGAGGAAATTGGTACACCGAAAACACTTAAAATACTTAAGAGAGCGAGCATAGGCAGTAAATCACTCTCCCCAAACTTGATTTTCCATTTACGCATGAATATTAAATAAATCATAGCAGGAACAGCATTCAGTAAAGCATGCATCAATGCACCGGATGAAACAATATTGTCTTCCAAATAGGTTTTTTGATATTTAGCAACCGCTTCTGTGGCGTTTAAAACGGGGTAAGCGGCAACTGCACCAACCATTAACAGAATCCCTTTAAGCCATGCAGGCATTTTTATACTTTGCAGCACAAAGATGAAAGACATGAGGGCACTGTAATGAAAAGAAGTTGCTACGGTTGAGAACGACAATTTAGTGAACAACCCTTGCCGCCAACTGGCCATCAAATGGAAAACCAAGCCAATTGCGACAGATTGCCTTGCCGCACTCATGCCGATAGCAATAACCAAATAAGGGGTTACAGCAACTAAGGCAAGAAAGGGTAAGGGGGTTGTTTTTGCGAATCGGATAAGTCCGGAAACAAAAAAAATGGATCCGATAAAATTGACCCAATAC
This sequence comes from Methylobacter sp. BlB1, assembly GCF_015476545.1. Classification (GTDB taxonomy): domain Bacteria; phylum Pseudomonadota; class Gammaproteobacteria; order Methylococcales; family Methylomonadaceae; genus Methylobacter. Next base: position 8,599 of record NZ_JADMKV010000054.1, read on the forward strand.
ACCCCGGCATCCATTTTTGCCAATAGCCAATTAAGTGCTGCAAAACTAGGCTCCGTATATGACAATGCTTCTTTCAAAGATAAAGAAGCTATGCTGTCGTACATCGCAGCATAAGCCCATCGATCTGCTCCCACCTCATATCTAAGTCCTATAAACAGGATATAAACTAGACCTATTACAGATAGGCACAAGTTGAGAATTTTTTTGGGTAATACCGCAAACGAAAGCAAAATCGGTAAGCCAATAAGCACCCAATAGCCGAACATTAGCGCTCACCTTCCAGCCACGCCTGAAACATCAATATATTCCAAAGCAAAACTTGCCCATTACATTTACCTAAGAGATGTTCCTGCCATAGCTCACGTACAAACGACACATTAAAAAAACCTTCTTGGTGGAGACGATTTTCATTTAATAAACCTTCAGCCCAGTCCCGAAGCGGCCCCCGCAGCCATTCACCCAGCGGTATGCCGAATCCCGTTTTAGGTCTTTCGATAAGCTGTTTGGGTACATACTGGTACAGTACCTGTCTTAATAACCATTTAGTTTGACCGCCACGAAACTTCATCGATAAAGGCAGTGACCAAGCCAGCTCAATGATATTCTGATCAAGAAAGGGCACACGTGTTTCTAAGCTGACAGCCATTGCAGCGCGGTCAACCTTGGTCAAAATATCGCCAGGTAAGTATGTCATGCCATCTAGATACATCATATGCAACTTGGCATCAGAAAATGACATGTTGAGTCCGGATTTAACAAGCCAGGTTAAAGGTTCTTTAGCGTTAATAAGCACTTGTTCCGGATGTTTAATTTCAGATACCGAACTATAGTACAAATCTTCAACACGGTCTGCGGACTCTAGCCGTATCGCCAGTTTGTCGAGTTTTTGCCCCATATTGGCAGGCAAATCCACAACTTTGCCAACTTGCTGAAAAATACCTTCCCATGCAGCTGGACCTATCTTACTTATCAAGCGGCCTGTTGCCTGCCTAATCCCGAAGGGCACTTTGGAAACCTTACTCCATTGATCAGCCAGTATATAACGATTATAGCCGCAAAAAAGTTCGTCTCCCGCATCGCCGGACAAAGATACCGTGACATGTTCGCGCGCCATTTGCGCCACTAAAAAGGTAGGGATTTGAGAAGAATCGGCGAAAGGCTCATCATACATATTTCCAAGCTTGGGTATAACTTGCATGCTATCAGCCGGCGAAACGTAAAGTTCCGTATGGTCTGTCTTAAGATGTGCAGCGACGGCCTGGGCATATTCGGCTTCGTTATAGCCCACCTCAGAAAAGCCGATCGAAAAAGTCTTGACCGGACGACTCGACTGCGCCTGCATCAACGCCACAATAGTCGATGAATCGATGCCACCTGACAGAAAAGCACCCAAAGGCACATCCGCCATCATTTGCAGACCAATAGACTGCTTCAATTGCGCATCCAAGGCCGCGATGGCTTCCGTGTCCGAGCCTGCAAAAGGTTGCGCTAGACCCTTTTCGACAACATCTTCCAAACGCCAGTAAGCTTTAGGCGTTAGCGTAGTTAACGGATTGAAGTCCTGATTAAGCGGAAGCTGAAGATAGGAACCAGGCAGCAGTTTATGAATGCCTTTATAAATGGAATAGGGCGCCGGTATATAGCAATGCCTGAGATAGAGGCAAATCACATCACGGTCAATTTCACCGACAAAGTCAGGATGCGCTTTAAGCGCTTTCAATTCTGAACCAAACAGAAAAGTGCTATTTTGAAAGCCATAATAAAGCGGTTTTTCGCCCATGCGATCCCGCGCCAGGGTCAGTGTTTTTTCCTGTCTGTCCCATAGCGCAATGGCGAACATGCCCACTGTTTTTTGCAGCGTTGCTTCAATGCCCCAGGCTTCAAATCCCGACAGTAGCGTTTCCGTATCGGAATGCCCGCGCCAATTTCGGCTGTTAATTTTTTCTAGTTCCGCACGCAAGCTGAGATGATTGTAAATCTCACCATTAAAAACCAGTACATAGCGCCCAGAAGACGAAACCATAGGCTGATGGCCTGCAGGGGAAAGATCAACAATCGCCAGGCGACGATGAGCCAGTGCAATGCCCGAATCTCCATCAACCCATATGCCGGCATCATCCGGACCTCGATGAATGATACGATCAGCCATTTGTTCTGCAATAATAGATGCTGTGCCTGCAGAAAAATTCTTGGCTTGCCAGAAGCCAGTCAATCCACACATTAATTATTTACCTTAAGGAATTTTGAATTAATTAAATTTCACCATTTGATTCATAATTCGAACCTCATTAGATGAGTAGATATCTATGCGCATTACATATTCGCCACTCAGCCAGGTATTGCCGGAATTGAGAATCTATGGATGCGAGAAACAGATCAATGAAGGTGAGCATATGGCTAAGCGAGATCTGCTATTGCAGATCGGCCTAACATTAAATTGCCCCGTATTAAGCTAAAAGTTTACCTTCTCAAACGCTGTTGGAAAAACCGCAAAGCTGTTCGTTCTACGCTCAGGTAATAGAGCCAGCCCGCAAACAAGCTGAGCACTATGCCCAAAATCATAGCGAGTGGCCATGTCAATTGCATCCGTCCTGCAACCCGCTGAGTGATGGACAGCAATGGGTTATGAATCAAATAAATCGAGTAACTGGCATTGCCAAGAATTAGCAACAAAGCGGGCCAACCCAAAAAAGATGATTGTTCATGCACAGTGAAACCTACAATCACCAACGCCAAACCCATAGCGAGCACCAAGCGGAGGTACAACCCATTCTCTTGCGTCATCAATAACAGCGCACATATAGCAATTGCGGCACCTAATACTGCAATCCATCCGGCTTTTTTATATGAAATTTGGTAACGGACTACCCATGCGGCCCCAACTCCCAGAATGAATTCAATATTCATGAGGCTTAATGGATATCGGAGCCAACCTGTGGGTGTATACCAGTAATTAACTAGAAAAATTAAGGCGGCCCATGCAAGAAGGCCAGCAGCCAACCAATGCCGCGACACAAAAAACAGCACAAACACGAGATAAAACATTAACTCATGTACTAATGTCCAAGCCACTGAAAGTGCGGGTCGACTATCCGCAGGTAACAACAGCAGAGAACTGATCAAGCTGTAATGACGTCCACCAGAAGCCGATAGATCAGGCATTACCGCATATAGCACGAGCAGTGCCATACCAACAGGGAGGTAAGCAGGGTAAATACGAGAGAGCCTCTTTAATACGTAACGTTTTGATGCAGTTAATGTAGCAGCGTCATCCATGTGAGCATACATAATAATGAAACCAGAGAGTACAAAAAAGAAATCAACGCCGAGATGCCCCATGTCAAACAGCGTTTTGGCGGAATCTGGAAGTCTACTAACAAATGCATCGGTACTTAGGGCAGAATGATGTGCCACCACCACAAGTGCTGCAAAACCTCGAAATACTTGTAAACTTTGAACTTGTGATCTGACCATTAAGATGGCTGCTCCTAAATAAAACTATTTTTAATTGTAATGGCTGTAATCTCAGATTAACGAAAATGTAGGAGGTGGGGGCATGGATAATAGCCTATGTGCCTAATGAGTGTACGAGTTAAAATATCAATAAAACAATAAGAACTATGTATGTAAGCTTGTGTTTTAAGCATTTGTTAACCCCCCAGTTCTAAGCGCGCCTTAGCTTGCTGTGCTACCCAGGCAACAGATGCTATGAACGCAAAATAAAGTACCATGCATCGAAAGCCAGCAGCTTCGTTATAATTCCATGTCGCTACAGCAGCCAATAGTGGCGTTAAGAAATAGGTAACACGAAACTGCAAGCTTTGCCTTCCTGGCATACACAATAGGCCTTTGCTATCCAGATAACCAAATAACCGAAATGCCGCATATAAGCTTGCTGCGCCAAATGCAATGCCCATGCGTTGTGATGGTTGCACTATAAAGATCACAGGTGCCAGAAATCGGAACCAAGCTAGCCATAAAAAGGTTGATGCTTTTGAGTCCTTGTTCTGCAAAAGATTGTGTATAGAAAAAACGGCCAGCAGCGCACTAAAGAACAGCCACCAGTCTGATCGATTGATCATGCCCAGCAATATCGTAATAATGATAAAAACAGCCAATCTGGCAACCACCCAAATTGCGAACCACGATAGTGGCGCGTCTTGCGGGCCACGTAGACGAGGTGCTGATTCTTTTTTGCTGGTGACCAGATCGTTGAATAAATAACCGATTTCGTAGAGAGAGATAAAAGCGTAATAAGCGCCTAATGCAAACAGCATGGAACCCCATGCACCTGCAATACCGAACATTGCAGCCAGCACCAGCGCAGCAGCCCATTCAAACAGAGCATGAAAGGCCAGACTCCCTTCGGCAAGCCGCGTTCTGGCGAAGTAACTGAAGGGTAGCAAATAAACGAAGTTCATTCGCTAAATCTCCAGAAAAGTTGCATTAAGGCCCTGCCAACGCTTTTTATGCGCTTTTTTATGTAATACCACAAAAGCTTGGGTCGATTTTTCAAGCATAGTAAGGTCAGTAAAGTTGTCACTGATGGTGCAAGTACGGCCAGCTAAGACATTTGCTCCATACTTGTTTAGCATAGCCACCTCCTTGAAACCTGTCAGATCTTCGGTGTAGCGGCCGGTCAATATTCCCCCCTGTTGCTCAAGTTGGCTGGCCACATGGCGCGCACCGATTTTAGCAGCCAGACACGCAACTACGGGCTCCAGACTTGCGGAGGCCAATACTACATGACCGGTGCGAGTAGGTTGCTCAATCAAAGACCAAACCGATTCGACACGGCGGTCCTTCAACAGAACGTCAGTATACTGTGCAGCACTTTGGGCTAGCGCTTCTACCTGATCACCAGCAAGCAATTTCACTACTGCATATTTGAGCAAATGTTTTCCGGTAAGCCGCTCTAGTACAATAAAGCCAAGCCGAACCGGACTCAGGCGAGCAGTCATTACCCTGAACAAAATATGACGCAAACGCCGCTCTCGCGTATGGGCAAAGTGGTGTCGTAACAGTCCCAGCGTAGTGTCATCGCGCACTAGCGTGCCACACACATCCACTACATAAACATCAATCTCGTTAAGACTGGTCACATCATCTCCTCGATAGACTTATAAATATCATAGTAGGTACGCTCAGTAACTTCCAAGCCGAACCTTGGATGAGCGTGATTAAGCAAGCTCTGGCCTCCCATCTGACAAATTCTGTTTAAATCATTTAAAATTTTTATCATCGCTACGTTATCACCTAGATCGAATACGGCGCCAGCGTCTAATTCTTGCGGAATATGCTCTACATCTCTCATCTGCTATCTTCAAGTAGCTCTGTCATGCCATCTCATAATAAGTTAGTTTTTTCAATTGTATATTTTATATCTTTGGCCTTTATGAATGACAAAAATTTTGGAAGCAGCGCAAGTCATTGATTTTTTGGAATCAAAATCCAAAACTGAGAACGTAAAACCAATGGCTTATATGAACTTCTTATTTTTTATCGTGTACAGAGATCTTTGGCTTTACGCCATATCTTAAAATATTAAAGGTGCAAAATTATGTATTGAGAATTTTTTTGATAAAAAATAGATTAATGTCTCTTGGTAAATTTCAATCAGATAATTACTGTTAAGTAAGAAATAAAACCTGCGATAAATCAGTGCTACTTTATAAGTAATAATATATTTTTTAAATACTAATATTAATAAGTAAAATAAATACTAAAATTTAGAGTAAGAAAAATATGTAATATTCTCTATGTCAGGGTGATTAGAGGTTGTATCTTAGAGATTAGACTATTAAAAAAACGAGTTAGACGTCTTGCGATTTCTTTTTCTAAAACGTTATATATGTAATAAGAAACACTTAGCATTAAAAATATAATAGATACTAATAGTATATATTTATTTATATGATTAGAAAAAATATTTCCTATCATAAATCCTATGTTTTCATGGATCAGATATAGAGGATAAGTTACCCCTCCCATTATTTTTAATAAATTATTTCCTTCTATTTTTTTTATGGAAATAAATAGTAAAGAAAAATAAAATAATAGAATTATAAAAAGAGCAGTCGGTTGGTTAAAATCAGAATGTAATAATTGACTTAGAAAAATTAGTTGCTTATCAATATACATGCATGCAGCAATATATGTTATTAAAATAATTGCAATTTTGTACATTGTAAATCCATCTTTATATCCTAGGTAAAATATTGCACCAGCAATAAAATAAGGCGCATATTCCAGAAATAAAAAAAAGGAAATTATTTTTGGCAATTCAACATAATTATTCAACAAAGACAAGAAAGACCAAAGACCAAAGACTGCAAGTAATTTTGTATTTCTATGTATTAATTTAGTAACTATTAGCAGCCAAACACATAAATAAAACTTTATCTCAACCAATAACGTCCAATACACACCATCAATATAATTCACGTGAAAAACATCACTTATCATTGTTAAATTGAATAAGTATTGAATTAAATCTATATGGTATCTCCCTCCGCCCATAAAAACCGTTACAAGCGCTGTTAGCGTAACTGATACCCAAAACGCTGGATAAAGCCTTACCATCCTAGAAGTAATAAAAGTTATTATATTTTTATTCTGAGCAGTCATTAGAATTACAAATCCACTTATCATAAAAAATAATTGGACACCTAGAAACCCATACCTGGAAACATAACTAATGCTTGGAAAATTAAGCAATGACATTTTATTTAACAAATAACCAGAAAAGGTATAGTGGTACAGCATTACAAATATCGCTGCTATAAAACGAATAGCATCTAACGAATATATTCTAGTCTTGTCATTTTTCATTGTGTCAAATAATTTTGCTATAATACTTATATAAGTATTAGCTAACTTTATAGATATGTTTCTTTATTATAAATTGGCTTGACTTTTATTTTTTAAAAAATATTTTTCTAAAAAATCCACTATTTTCTTTGAAGTCATCCCATCTCCATAAGGGTTTTCTGCGCTTGCCATTCGATAATAAACTTCTTGAGAATTAAAAACTTTATAAAATTGCGCTAGTATAGTTTTTGCATCAGTGCCACCAAGTAAACTACAGCCACTAATTAAGCCCTCTTCACGCTCTGTCGTATTTCGCATTACGATCAGTGGTACATTAAATGTTGGTGCTTCTTCCTGGATGCCTCCTGAATCAGTTAATATTAACCATGATTTACTCATAAGATAAACTAAGTCATCATAGGGCAATGGCGCTATTAAACGAATATTATCAACGTCACTTAATAAACTATGGACTACACTTTGGAGATTTGGATTCAAGTGAACTGGGTATAATATTTGACATTCTGGATGTTCTTTAGCGATCGTTGTTAGCGCTAAGCAAATTTGTTCAAATCCTTTGCCAAAGCTCTCTCGGCGATGGGCCGTCACCAAGATCAATTTTTTATTGGGATCAATAATATCTAAAAATCTTTTTTCATAAACACCAAGATTATTTTCTATTTTTTGTCTAGCAATTAATAGGCTATCAATGACACTATTGCCTACTAAAGCAACATTTTTAGTAATGTTCTCTTGATATAGATTATCAACAGCCATTTGAGTTGCAGCAAAATGAATATCTGCAACACTTGCAATCATTTTACGATTGCTTTCTTCTGGAAAAGGAGCTGATTTATCATGAGTCCTTAATCCCGCTTCAACATGCACAATAGTATATTTGTAATATAAAGCTGATACTGCACCGACAAAAGCCGTTGTCGTGTCGCCTTGGACAATAACAAAATCGTACTTATGCTTATCAAAATGTAAACTCAATTCTTCAAAAAGCTTTGCTGTTAAAATAGGAAGAGTTTGGTTCTGTGTCATTACCTCCAATTCAAAATCAGGCTTAATAGAAAAAAATAGAAATATTTGCTGCAACATACTGGCATGCTGTCCAGTAGAGATTAATATAGGTTCAAAATTAGTACTTTTTTTTAATTCTAAATAGATGGGAATCAATTTTATTGCTTCTGGTCTAGTTCCTAAAATGATTGCAACTTTATTTTTCATCAACTATCTCTTTTAACTTTGAAGCTAATCGTTTGGCATTATGTTCGGCTGAATATGTCATGTCTATAGTTCCATTAATGAAATAAGATATATTTCTGTTTTTCCATTCATGCCAAATAGTTACTAAAGAATGCGCAATACCGTCAATATCATCATGGACAAGACAGTTTCCGAGCTTTCCATTCACAAGATTCCATGTGACACTATCTTTGTCTGTTAAAGCAAGTATTCTTCGCTGCGCTAGCATATAGTCAAGTAGCTTTGAAGGAAAAAATAGGGCATCAGAATTGTTTTTAAACGGGGTATCAATAATTAGTAATAAGTCCGCACTTTGCTGTAGCTCAATGGTTTCAGAGAAAAATAACACTCCTCTATGGCTCACAGAAGGAACATATTGTGCAAACAAGGCATTATTTTTACGATCTAATGCGCCAGCAAATATAAATTCAAAGTCTGATAAAATATTTGGATATTCTTCTTGTATTTTAAAAATAGCTTTAAATAAATATTCAGGGCTTCTGTCCGCGATTAGCCCACCGGTATAAACAACTTTTATTTTATCTTTGAAAATATATTCTTGCTGTTTTTTTTCTTCCGTATCAAAGACGTTAGGAAAAAATAATATCTTTGAAGAAAACTCTGGGTATTTTTGGCTATATACTTCAATGGTTTTTAGAGAAGTAAATGAAATACAAGTAGCATTTTCAAAACACATTCTTTCCATTTTCTCATTCCATTGTTTAGCTTTACCAAGTTTATGAATAGGACTCAACGTCCAGGGGTCGCTTAAATGCAAGAACCAGGGGACCTTAAAATGTTTTTGTAGATAATATGCCATAAGCGTTGATGACAATGGGAAGGAACGAGAGTAAATAACATCAGGTTTAAATTTAATCTGCTTTACTACAGATTTCCATTTTTTATAAAAAAGAAATTTAGAATCGGGGTAATTTAAGATGTCTCGATCTATTTTTCTTAATAAGAAATTGATATATTTATTTTCAAAAAAATGAACTTTTATAATTTGATGATAACCGTCGGTTAATTTTTTTAAGTTATCATCAATTGACATAAATAGAGTTGAATCACTTGATGTAAGGATATCAATTTTAAGGGATGGATCTTTAACCAGGTATTTAAAATATTTTGCAACCTGTAGACCCTCTGAATCACTCTTTGGCGGAAATGCAATACTAACAAAAAGTACCCGGAGCGTTTTTTCTCTTATTCTCATTTAAATAATATTTTCGTTTGTGATTTGCTCAATAGAAAACCAGTTGGTATTGTTCTCAGAGCTATATTTTTACTGCATTATTTTATTAGTAATATTCTTTTTTATGCAGGACAAATAATATAATAACTGTTTCTACATACAGTATAAGGTGTTTCATTTTTAGTTATCATAATTTTAGCCAGTTTTTCACCGGGTCTCACGCTAAATGCGCTGCTTAGTATCAGACTCTATTGTTGTCGTTACATCCAAAATGCGATAGAAAAGTGCAATAGGCACAATAATTTCTTTACTCCAGATTTTTTCTAAAGCATCGATAATAAGGATTTAATGACTTCTCGGTGGTAATGTTAAGTATGTCATTCTAGGACGTGTAATCGGCAGAAGAACATTTTGTTTGTTTCAAAATAGAATAACAGGGTGTTAGCTTGACTTTAACTACAATTGAAGAAAAAATTAAACTACATACCGATAATTTTTTGATGGTTATATTTATTAATTGAATTTGCCTTTTTTTGTAGTAAGAAATACCAAAGCTGATTTAAATTTCTTATTCAACTTATCAAAGCCTCTATAATCTAATCCAATTGCTCTACAATGTTGACGAAGTTCTTGTGGATTTCTTTCTAAATAGGCCTTGATTTCTGGCCATGCTTTTTTAATTTCTGATTCAATGAAATCATTAACGACTACGCCAACTTTTTTTTGCTCTGCATAAATATAGTCCTCCGAAACACCACGCGTAATTAAGAAAGGCAGCCCAGCACACAAATATTCACCTACTTTGATGTTAGAGATAAATTTCTTTGAAGGGCCTGGGGGAACTGAAATAATGGCAAAATCAGATGCAGAAGCATATTTATGGATATCTATATAATCACTGTGCGCGATTGTATAATCTTCAGAAGGTACTCTTGCACTATCAAAAAGCGCCTTGACTTCCGCGTCACTATGAGGTGTTACGATGAGCAAATGTAATCGGGGTTCTTCGTCTTTTAACCACTTATACATCCATGCAAACTTTTCACGATAATATAAATCACCAAATTTACCGGGATAATATAATAACCATTTATCTTCACTAATACCTAGTTGCTTTCTGGTTTCTATTCTATCCTGCTCGTTAAAAATAAATTTTTTATCATTAGCAACAGTTGGAATTTTAAAAAACTTCGCTTTTGTTTTCCATTTATTCTCAAGTCTCTGCTGCATAAAAACTGTACCAGAAGCAATGACTTTAGCAGACTTAGCCGCTTTTTCTTCTAAAAAGTGAGTGATTTTATATTGTAAGCTATATTTCGACCACATATTGTTGTCAACCCCATATTCACTATGAGGTTCAAATGAATACATAAACAAATCTAATCTTAATACTGTACTGTAAGTATAAGCAAAAGTCCCAGCAACAGATGCTAGTGTAACAATATATTTATAACCTTTAGCGCGAAGTTTAACTACGGCTAAAAAACCATTGAATAAATCTAAAAATTTCTTACTTAATTCTTTACCTTGATGCCATTTTAAAGGGGTCCATTCAAGACCTTGATTCTGCCATTCTTGAAGTAATACAGTTTGTTCTTTAGTCAACGGAAAAGCAGTGTCTTCATAACTAATCACATGAAATTGATATGGATTTGATTCATCCTTTAGATAATCTTTAATATAAAGCCAAAAATTTGATTGATTAACTTGATCAAATAATCGATTGTATAAAAATATAATTATTTTTTCTTTAGTTTGTTTCATACTAAAGTGCTTTTAAATGAAGTTGCTGTAACAAGGACGATATTTTTTCAAGTTGTTTTTCGTAACTATTATTCTTTGCAAACTCTATTCTCTGTTGCTGTTTTTCCATTGAATTATAAAAATCTAGATTTTCAAGTACTTTTTGAAAGGTGGATTCATAATCTTTGCTGTTATCTACCATTTCCAATAAATAGAGTTTATCTTTATATTCATCAGTATAAGTAGCAACCGTTATTTTTCCACTTTCGAGATATTCCATCACTTTGTGCGGATTGGCTAATTGCTCTTTATCCTGTTGATTTTCAGCTTTATATAAGAGTAATTGTATGTCGCATTCGGCTAATATAGAGGGAATGAGGGTGCTTTCAACTTTTCCCCACCATATAACATTTTCAAATGCAGAGCAGGCACTAAATAGTTTTTTATTTTCACTATAATGTCCAACTAAATGAAAATAAATATGAGGGTATCTTTTAATCAATGAGACGAGCAGATCAATATCTAAAAAAGATATATCAAGATTGCCTATATAAACAACATTCAGCTTACTTTGTGTAAATAGTGCGCGCTGCTCTTCTGATAATGGCTTCTTGGTTAATGATGACGAAAATCCATGATGAATTTTAAAAACTTTATTATTAAAGGGTTCTATGACCTTTTTGATGTAATTAGTTGTACAAAAGCATATATCTGCTGATGCTGCTGCTACAGGTATGTGAAAATTCTGATTAGAATCAACTTGATGATAGATTTTTAATCTACTTCCTGCAAAATTCATATCAAAAAATCGAGAGTTCTCAAATAGCCAAACAATCGAAAAAGCACTTCTAATCTGATCTTCCAATTGTTGCAGCCAACGTGCTTCCATCCATCTGCGGAATAGGGCAGGGTAGAAACGAAGGCCTTTTGCAACTATTGGTGCGGAAATAACCCAAAGATTATCGTATACTGTATTTTTTATTAAAATTTCAGATAATTTATTATCTGGAGGATTTAAAAAATAGACCCTATATCCAAGAGATGCTAGAGTCGTTGCGTAATGATGTTTACTAACAAAATGACCTTCCCAGTGTTCTGGAGAAATAAGTAATATTGTTTTATTCATATAGAAATTATAAATAACTTATAAAGATAATTTTTTATTTTAATAAAATCTTTATATAATCCTTTATAAAAATCTTAAATAGGCCGAATTTAAAACCAGAGATGTTTTTTAAACTTATTAATATTATATATTTTTTTATTAATTCAATTATATCGCTTTTATTAAAGTCTATACGATATGAGTGGATTACTGTAAATCTTAACAATAATTTGGCAACATGCTTTTCGCCGAATAGCTCGATAAATGGATAATATGATTTATACACATCATCTAGCAGACCTATATCGTTATACGACCAGTCTTTTTCATTGGTAACGTTCACCATTGTCTGGAACCGTGGTGCATATACACCATCATATTTGCTCAAACGATTTGCAATAAAATAGATAAATAAATAAGGGTTTCTGTATCCAGGATGCTTTAGATAATCATCTATAAGCCCATTCCTTAAACATAACAAACCAGACATTTGATGGGCAAAATGAGAAAAGCCATAGATTGATTCATAGCCTTTTGCAAGAAATTTATCGTCATGTATTTCACGGCTACCGACATTTTTTTTACCTTCTCCAACTGCTAATAGCCCTGGAATAATACAACCTAATTCATTATTAGTAATTTTATCAATACAGAAATTTAAATACCCTTTTGCTAATAAATCATCGTCTCCTAGAAATATAACATAGTCGCTATTAGAATATTTTAATGACTGGACGACATTTCTTTCTAGACCAATATTTAAATCATTGCGGTAATAAAAAATAGAGAACTCATTGTTTTTGGTTTTTATGAATTCATCTATATATTGACGAGTACTATCCGTTGAGCAATTATCTGATATGATTACATTGATCTTGTCTTGTATTTTGTTAGTGACGATTTCTTTTTCTAGAAATTGAAGATTAATAATTAAATCTTCTGCTCTATTGTATGTCGGTATTAATATGTCTATTTTCATTGTGAAATGTAATCTATCCATTTTATGTCTTTATCCGATATTATGGGATCATTAGTTAATCCCCAATCAATATTGAATAATGGATCATTCCATCTTATACCAGATTCAAACTCTGGCCTGTAATAATTATCCGAGCAGTACAAAACATCCGTATCATCTTCTATTACAAGATATCCCGTAGCAAATCCTCGTGGAATAAGCAAGGCATAACCATTGTTTTCAAGGGTACATACTTCAGATTTCAAGTAGTAATTACTATTGGTTCGTAAATCAATAAATGCCACACGTATGCCTCCTCTCAGTACTCTAAAAAATTTAGATTCAGCCCAAATATCTGTTTGATAATGCAGTCCTCGTAATGTATTACGAAATCTGTTGTTCACTAAATTAATCTGACATATTGAAAAATCTGCTAATGGTTCAGTTTCACGATTATATGCTTTGATAAAGCATCCTCTATCATCTGCTGCCAAAGGAGATTGAATAAGGCGGACATCACCTAAGAAATACTTAATCACATCCATAAAATTCAAAATAGCTGTTTATAGAAGCTTCGATTGTTATAAATGAATCAAAATTAAAAGTTTTAGTGCTCAATGATGTATCAAGGGCTAAATAACTCATTGAATCATCTCTTTTAGATTGTGTTCCAAAATTATATTTAACTTCTTGGTTAAACTTTTTTTCACAAGCAGTAATCACAATTTTAATAAGTTCTTTTACCTGAATTACTTTCGGATTTGTTAAATTAAATATTCCAGAATTTTTTGTGTGTAAATTCATTCGTAGGAAATTCACTATATCTTTTATATACGTATATTGCCGATACTGCTCGCCAGATGTAAATTCAAGCTGATTTCCATTTTTTGACTCACTAATAATATACGGAATTAACCTTTTAATATTTTCGCCTGGGCCATAAACATTGGTAAGAATAAAATGTTGTATAGTGAAGTCTATTGGGATCGATTGGTTTAGGATATCAGCAATAAAGCGGGTGAGCAGTCTTTTCGATTTACAATAATTATTGGGAAGCGAATTACTATGCGATACAAGTTCATTTTCTGTTACAGGATTGTGCAGTTGAAAATCACCTAGTTCAAAATAAGAACCAAAAGTGACTATTTTCCCTGTGTAACCTATTTTAATTAGCTCTTGTATTATCCTAATTGGTTCAAATGAATTTAATTCATATATATATGAGCAGAGATCATCATTCCCTGGCTGAACTCCAGAACCTGCGCAGAAATATATTATATCACATTGAGCAACATATTGAATTGATAGAGGTACATGAGGATAGTCGTACTGTACATATTTTATATTTTCTGAAGATACATGAAAACTTCTGCCAAATAATATTAATTCAAAGTCTGTATCAGAGAAATTATTTATTAGTTCTTTTGCTACAAAAGATGAATGACCAATAACGCCTATTCTCATGCTAAGACTTCTTTAATTTAAGATGAGTATATCTGAAATTGATCAGCTTAGGGTTTGGCTGACTATTTGCTGTTTCATTGCTTCTAATCGCATGCATTTCAGTCATTCCTGGTGGTTGAAAAATAAGATTTAACTTGTTTTTTTGTTATATCAAGGGGAGAGTCTATTTCCAGCATTACATTTTTGTACCATTCCACAGTGTGCTTAATGGCATGATGCGTATTCCATCTTGGATGCCAAGCTAAATCATTTACAGCACTTGAACAATCCAACATTAATCGTGCCGACTCATGAAAATCATTAACTTCCGATAAAATTTCATAATTGCCGTATCCCCAAATTTGTATAATATATTGAACCAATTCTTCCACGGTAATAACTAGTTCATTTATTGGTCCAAAATTATATGCTTTTGAATATTTTTCTGGATTATCATGCAATTTAGCGCCTAAGATAAGATACCCAAACAGTGCATCGAGAACATGCTGCCATGGTCTTATTGAATGTGGATTTCTTAAGGTCAATTTCTCATTCTTGAAAATCGATTTAACTGTATCTGGAAGAATTCTATTTTTTGACCAATCGCCACCCCCTATTACATTTCCTGCTCGAGCTGTCACAATAGATTTTTTATGATCGCTGTATTGTTCTGGCTGAAAGAAGCTTTTTCTAAATGATGAAACAACTATTTCTGCACATGCCTTACTAGCACTGTATGGATCGTGACCGCCTAATGCGTCAATTTCTCTATAAGGATATGACCACTCTTTATTCTCATAGACTTTATCTGTGGTTATAACAATTATTTCGCATTGTTTTTTTATGTGTCTAATAGAATTCAACACATTTACTGTGCCACACACATTGGTTTCAAATGTATATATTGGATTTTCATATGAATCTAAAACAAGAGGTTGCGCGGCAAAATGAAATACAATGTCTGGGTTTATTTCTACAATAAGTTTTCTCAAATTAGACTCATTCCGAATATCGCATATCACCGATTTACACAATGAATCACCATTTATTGAATTATAAAAAGAATTATTTTCTGCTGAAAGTGATATACCCCATACTTCAGCATTTAATTCTTGTAACGCAACAAGCATCCACGAGCCTTTGAATCCTGTATGGCCTGTTAATAAGACGCGTTTTCCTTCATAATGCTTGTGCAGTTTTTGCATAATTTGTTCCATAAACATAATTTTTACCATATCTTCCATTTCGCTTCTCTTTTCGACCACATATCTTCAAGCTCTTTCTTGTCGCGCAATATATCCATGCATTTCCAAAATCCAGTATGCCTATACATCATCATTTGATCACTCGATACTAAATTCCGCATGGGTATTTCTTCCCACATAATTGTGCTAATATTTTCAACACCATCAAGATAATCAAAAATAGAATTATTTAGAACAAAAAAGCCAGCATTTATCCATGCTCCTTCTCCGTTTGGTTTTTCAACAAAACTCGATACATTTCCTTCTGGATTTGCTTTTAGCACACCAAATTTACCGACAGGTTGTACGGCGGTGACTGTACACGTCTTTCCATGTGAATTATGAAACTTAATTAGTGAATTAATATCAATATCAGAAACTGCATCGCCATAAGTAAGCATAAACTGCTTCTCCCCATCCAGATAGGGTTGAACAAGCTTTAGTCTCCCGGCAGTCATTGTATCAACACCAGTATCAACTAATGTAACCTTAAATCCATCACCGTTGCGTTTATGTATTGTTACCTGATTGGTTTTTAGGTCTACTGTAATATCTGAATTATGATAAAAATAATTAATGAAGTATTCTTTAATTAAATATCCTTTATAACCCAAGCAAATAATAAATTCATCATGCCCATAAGACTGATAGATTTTCATTATATGCCACAAGATAGGCTTGCCACCAATATCAATCATGGGTTTTGGTTTTAAGATGGATTCTTCAGAGATCCGAGAGCCTAAGCCACCGGCAAAAATAATAACTTTCATGGTTTTATACAATTTATATTTGCTGACATTACAGGTGTTTCATAATGTGTGGGAATTATAATTGATACGTCCATTTTTAATTAAATCTCAAATTTTAAAGTATTGATCTTAGGCAAATTGCAAATGCCAAATCTAATGCTTTTTAAAATTCCCAGGGCATTACAAAATTATTACATTCAACTTAACATCGAAGATGTTGTTATTTTAGAGTAAAGGCTTGGGCCGATGATGCTACCTTTGTCCAGCCGATAAATCTCATTGCAGCCTTTCAACGTACTAATACGATGAGCAATAATAATTATTGTCAAATCCCTATTTAGGGCTTCAATTGCCTCCATTACGCTGGCTTCTGTTTCATCATCTAAAGCACTGGTAGCCTCATCAAATACAATTACATTAGCTTGCTTATATAAAGCGCGTGCTATACCAATGCGTTGCCGTTGTCCCCCCGATAAGCGTACTCCACGCTCACCTACTGGTGTTCGATAGCCTTCTGTTAGTCCTTCAATATATGTTGCAAGTTGAGCTTGCTCTGCTGCTCTTTTTACTTGCGCTAAATTAATTTGTTCTAATGGCAAGCCAAAGGCGATATTTTCTGCGATTGATGTGTCAGCGAGAAAAATATTCTGTGGTACATGTGCAATATTGTTTTGCCAGGCACATACACTATGTGTGTCAATTACGGTACCGTCAACTATTAGCTGCCCTTGTGTTGGGGATAGTAGTCCCATAATTATGTCCAATAATGTGCTTTTCCCGCTTCCTGTTGTACCAATAAATCCAATCCGTGATCCTTTATTAATATTTAAATTAATATCAGTCAGAACAGGGGTATTAGTACCAGCATAACTAAAGTGCAAATTTCGTAATGCGATACTGTCATTAAAAGGTAAGTGCAAGGAACGATTTTTAGCTTTATCCAAGTCAGGTTGAATAGGATCTAACTGGTTGATTACATCAGCAATAATGGCTTGATTGCCACTGATCAGAGACCAAGAAAAATATACCTGCTGTAAGCTTGGTAATAAACGTTGTGCTCCTAAAGCTAAGGCTCCAAGAACAGGAAGTGCTGTCTGTTGCCCAGGCGAGTCTATTTGTAGACTATATGCAGCCACTGCAATTAATACAATGGCTAGCATTTCTAACAATGATTTAGGCAATCCACCCAAAAATGCATTCTGATTTAATGCCAACTGTAAATTACGAGAAACTTGTGTATATAAATTTACAAATACGCTTTGACTATTATCCATAATAATATCTCGAATGCCTCCTAGGCCTTCCTGCATGCACTTTACAGCGAGCGGTTGATTTTTTGCGATAATATTGCCATTACGCCTAATCTGCTTGCGCACCAAATAGCCGGCCAAGATATATCCTCCCCCTAATACCACAAATGCCAGAACAGCCACTTGTATACTGATTAGCAATAAGGTAGCAATAATGGTGAGGCTCATGATCAAAGAGCTTGCTAATAGAAGCACATGCATGATCCCTACATGAACAGTACTCACTACTTTTTCTGTTACTATGCTAATCAACTCACTACTATTATGAGCTACATGATACTCATAAGGCTGATACAGTGTTTGCCGGTAAATTTCACTTCGTAATTGAATACCCATAGCCGCACTTAAACGGGTATTTGCCCAAAGCAGCAGTATACGTATTCCTGCCGCAAACACAGTTGCTGCGACAAACCCGAGAGTCATAGCCAATAACAGCTCATCCGCTGATTGAAACCCTAATTGTTTTATCACAGGCTGTAGCCAGGTAATCATCATTAAAGCTTCTGGCTTAGTCAAAGCAGTCAAAAAAGGTACTACTGCACCAATACTGATTATTTCAGCAAATACAGCAACTAGCATCAGAATAAGTAAAAGAAAAAACTGTGTACGACGCTTTTTTCCTAAATATTGCCAAAGAGCAATAATGTTGCTGATTGCAGTCGCTTGATGCATGTCTAAATAATTCCTAGTGGTTTAAATGATTTTTAGAGGGGGTAGAAATAAAGGATGGGCAGCCCTAAGGTGACTCACTTGACAGCAGATTGTGCAAACAGAAGCGCTGGAGTAGCTACAGGCTCGGGAAGCTCAAACATAAAATCGAAACCGTCGCCTCGTGTGGTGTGTCTAGTCTTGAACTAAACAACCGCACACGGGCTTGCTTACTGTTAGCTGAAAGGCAAACTGGCAGATAACTCGTGCGCATTGATCAGCCTGACGCATTACTTTTGACCTTCATCGACTAGAGTCGCCCATCCACTTGATCCGCAGGGAATAGATATTTCACATCGAACAATACGCAGTTCGCTTTACCTAAAGCACGAATTTTTTCCACGCCCATTTCAACAAACTGTTTGTGCGATACCGCCAGGACGATTGCGTCATAGTGGCCTTCATTCAATTCGCTGATAGGTGTAATTCCATATTCGTGCTGCGCTTCGGCGGCATCTATCCAGGGATCATAAACATCCACTTGAGCATTGAGCGCTTTGAATTCGTTGATGATGTCCACGACTTTGGTATTGCGCAGGTCAGGGCAGTTTTCCTTGAAGGTCAGGCCCATTACCAGGATTTTGGCATCGACAACATGAATGCGCTTTTGCGTCATAAGCCGCGCAACCTGGTCGGCCACGTGAGCACCCATGCCGTCATTGATGCGTCGGCCGGACAGGATGACTTCGGCATGGTAGCCGAGTTCCTGTGCTTTGTGTGTCAGATAGTAAGGGTCGACGCCAATACAGTGTCCGCCTACCAGGCCGGGCCGGAAAGGCAGGAAGTTCCATTTGCTGCCGGCTGCTTTTAATACTTCTTCGGTATTAATGCCCATGCGGTTGAATATAAGGGCCAATTCGTTGATGAGTGCGATGTTGACGTCGCGCTGGGTATTTTCGATGACTTTGGCGGCTTCCGCTACTTTGATGCTGGACGCCTTATGCGTGCCCGCAGTCACGACGCTGGCGTAAAGCGCATCGACATAGTCGGCTATTTCCGGCGTGGAACCTGAAGTGACTTTTTTGATGGTGGTGAAGCGATGCTCTTTGTCGCCAGGATTGATGCGTTCGGGGCTGTAGCCGGCAAAGAAATCGACATTGAATTTAAGGCCGGAAATTTTTTCAATGACCGGGATACAGTCTTCTTCGGTAGCGCCGGGATAGACGGTTGATTCGTAAATCACTACATCGTTTTTCTTGATGACTTTGCCGAGCGTCTCGCTGGCTTTGATAAGCGGCGTGAGGTCAGGGCGGTTGTGTTTGTCTACGGGCGTGGGTACGGTGACAATAAAAGTATTGCACTCCCGAAGTGTTTCCAGTTTCGCAGTATAGCGCAATTTGACAGCCAGCTTGAGTTCATCATCGGAAACCTCGAGAGTCCGATCTTCTCCTGCCTGGAGTTCTTCAATGCGTTTTTCGTTGATATCAAAACCCACAGTAGGATAGTGGCGGCCAAACTCGACAGCCAGTGGCAGGCCAACATATCCCAGGCCAATGACTCCAATTACGGAGTGATTTAAGTCTTCTTTCATTTAAATACTCGGTTTATTTTTCTGAATAATTCTATAAAGGCTTTTTGATGCTTAAAAATTAGCCTCTTTGAGTGTGTTTTCTTCTAAATGCCTGGAGCCCTTCATGACTCTTGAAGAAAAAATCACCGCCAGATAATAGGTGATGAAGAGGCTGATAAAGAGGTAAAACATGAACCAAGCCGGTATATTGAACATAATGTCTGCCGCTAGGCCAAAGGTCGTCAATGTGCCTGAAAAGAACAGTATAATGACGAGTGTTTGATTGACCCCGAAGCCGGCATCGATCAAGATATGGTGAATATGATTGCGGTCAGCGTCGAATACGGATTTGCCTTCAAAGAAGCGCCTAAGCATGATGCAGACAGTATCAAGAACAGGAATCGCGATAACCCATAAAGCTGTAACGGGCGAAATGATTCTTTCCTGGCCTTGTGAGGCAGAAATAATCAGCCAGCAGATGGTGAAGCCAAGCAGCATGCTCCCTGCATCGCCTAGAAATACAGACGCTTTTTTCTTGCCGAATATACGCAGGTTAAAAAGTAAAAAAGCAAGAACGGAAGGGATGATTAATAAAAGGGGTATGCTGATATTGCTGGAAGGAAATAGCGCTTCCAATATTGCAAAAATAACAAAGATCAGCAAAGCCATACTGCCTGCCAAGCCATCTATGCCGTCAATCATGTTAAACGCGTTGATTCCGCCGACCACTGCAAAGACTGTAAATACGGTCGAGAACGCGCCTAATTGGATTTCGCCGAAACCGAATAAATTATCCAGGCTGGTAATTTCATAGCCGGCCCATTTGATCATAATCAATGAAGCTATAATTTCTATAACTAACCGGATTTTAAAGCTTATGTTTTTGAAATCATCCGCAAGACCGCATAAAATAATCAGTCCTGCCGCTGCAAGATAAGCTGTGTTTGCCTGCCCGATCAGATTCTGCATTGAGAAGACGCTGAGGTAGATTGTTAATCCGCCGATTAGCGGAATCTCTCCCTGATGTTTTTTTCGAGAATTTGGCTGGTCGGTTAGCCCCACTTTGGCGGCAATAGGCTTAAGCACTACGATGGCTAATAACGTCATGAAAAAACATAAAGTTACGCTATACCAAAATAAATGAGTATTAAACACTTAGGCTATTTCCTAGCTTTACTAAAATCGATATGTTCCAATTCAGAAGAGAAATTTTACTGTTATTGCTGCAGAAGCAGATTGTAATTTTCTTCTTAAGGGATCCTTTAAGTCATATTTTTATATGAATTTGCTTTCACACGCTCACTTGCACATGCCTATGCTCGTAGGCATTTCAATGGATATCCAATAGGGATGTTCTAAGAGGGTTTGAAATGTGTGACTTCCTAGTATTAAACAGTAAATATGGCATTTTTGTCAATTTTTGTTGAAAATTAATATATATGACAAATATAGTTTAATAAATTGATAATGCAAGAAAAAAAGGTGGGTAATTCAACAGATTGCCCGGGTGTAGCGGGCTTCTGTTTAAGGTAAGAAATAAAAATCTTTTCAATCAAAGGCTTCTAAATCCTAAAATCAGTTGATATTTGATAATTATCTTTCATTTAAGATTGTTGTTCGCTTTGGGGTGAAGATGAGATATCAGGGGGAAGTTGGGCAATGGGATGCTTTTTATTGGTTGCCGCTGTTTTTTATAAACAAGCGCATTCAGATTGCCGCGTTTTCTAAAGCCGGTTTTATACTGGATTTTATCTTGATCAGTGATCAATATGGTGGCACCGATTAAAAACCTGAGTTTATATGTCTGTTTTATAAACTGATGTTACGCTGTAAGTTGAATTCAGATCGATTTAGCAAAGTATCGCTAACGCGACGGTTTTATCTAATCGGGTTCATCGCACCCGAAAGCGAGTTACTTGCTTTTACCAGACTCTTTAGCGGAAGCCGGCATGGGCGGCCGAAACGCCGGGTTTAGCAGACTGGCCTACCCCGCTGCTTTGCCAAAATCAAGGCGAAATCCACGGTAGGGTACGCATCGCGTACCTTCTCAGCGTC
>NZ_JADMKV010000055.1 GCF_015476545.1 Methylobacter sp. BlB1
GCAACGACAAAGTCCCTCGGTAATTAGTCCGTCAGTTTCCCTCGGTAATCACACCGTCCCCGTGGGAGCGATGCCTTTATGCCCTTTGGGTATTCATCGCGATTTAAAATCGCCCGACAAGTTGCGATGTAGGCATCGCTCCCACCCCAGTTACCCGAATTGAAAACCAGGTCATTATCAAACAGCATAACGACGTAACAATCCGCCTCTGCGCAACATCAATTAAATAGGCGGATTTGATGCCCCATTGGTTAATTGATTTTTTGATCAACTCTTTATGGTTATTAAAGCGTTGAATATGATAGTTATATGGAAACTCTATAATTCCTCGCACACATCCTTCAGTTCCAGGGATGGAAAAAACGGCACCTGAGGCGGAAGACCATGAATCATTCACCTTATCGGCTAGGTTTTACCACGCTTGGCACCGAGACTCGCATCGACGATTTGCCTGTCCAGGGCGCTGTTCCCACATGGCTGCAAGGCACCCTTTTTCGAAACGGTCCGGCCAAGTTCGAGGTGGACGGGCAGCGATATAATCACTGGTTTGACGGTCTCGCCATGCTGCACCGGTTCGCCTTCTCCGACGGCCGCGTTTCATACGCCAATCGCTTCCTTCATAGCCGGGCCTATCGGGAGGCCATGGCACTGGGGAGGATCAGCCGGCGCGAGTTCGCGACCAATCCCGTCCGGACCCCTCTGCAGCGTGTCGCTGACCTGTTCTTCTCGAAATTTACCGATAACTGCAGCGTCAACATCAGCAAATTCGGGGATGAGCTCGTGGCTCTGACTGAAACCCCGCGGCCTTTCCGGTTCGACCCGGAAACACTTGAGACGCTCGGCGCCTATGATTATCAGGACGGGCTCACAGGACATGTTTCAACCGCCCATCTGCACTTCGACTTTCAGCGGATGCGCCACTATGGCTATCTGCTGGAATTCGGCCTGCAGAGCCGGTATCACCTCTACAGCATGGCTGCGGATGCCGGACGGCGCGTGCGGGTTGCTACCTTGCCAGTGCGAAAGCCTGCTTATATGCACTCATTCGGGATGACGGAGCGATACCTTGTCCTCACCGAATTCCCGCTGGTGGTAAATCCGCTAAAGCTGCGGTTCAGCGGCAAGTCTTTCATCCGGAATTATGACTGGGAGCCGGAGCGCGGCATTCATTTCCATGTGATCGACAAAGAGACGGGGCGTCTGATGACGTCGGCCCGCTCGATGCCGTATTTCGGCTTTCACCACGTCAACGCCTTCGAGGAAGACGGCGAGGTTGTGGTCGACATTGTGACCTATCCCGATGCCGGCGTCATAGATCTGCTCTATCTGGACCGCCTTCGCTCGGACCAGCCATTGACGGCTCTGGGCAAGCTGACGCGTTTCCGTGTCGGTTTGAACGGTGGGGAGAATGTCGCAATCGAAACGCTTTCCGAGACCCCGATGGATTTTCCCCGCTTCGACTACCGAAACCGTGCCGGACATCCTTACCGTTACGTTTATGGCGTAGGCAGCGAGATCCCCGGCAATTTCAACGACAAACTGGTGAAGCTGGACCTTGAAGGGCGGCAACACGCATCCTGGCACCGGAACGGTTGCTATCCGGGCGAGCCGGTGTTTGTGTCAGCTCCTGATGCGTTGAAAGAAGATGATGGGATCATCCTTTCTGTCGTACTGGATGCCAGGAAGGAAACTTCTTTCTTATTGATCCTGACGGCTTCCGGCTACGAAGAGCTGGCTCGCGTGGAGGCGCCTCATGCTATTCCCTTCGGATTCCATGGCAACTATTTGAAAGAAGGGAATGGGCCGTTGTCATTTCGGACGCTCCACAGTTGAGCCATGGCGCAATGAGCGGCGGCGAACAGGTTCAGAATAAGCGTGTAATGGCTATCCTGGTCGGATGTCCGGCAAGATTCCTCGATCAATAGCTTATTTACTGAAGTTACGACAGGTACCCTGTCCTTTTTGGCAACCCCTGCGGGCGCGAGAACCCGATTAAATAAAACTGTCGCACTAGCGGCACTTTAGTCCGGAAAGTTACGCGATGCGTGCGAGGCTGTGAAAGTATTAATGAAAACGTCATGAAAGCCTTATTCACCACGAAGGTCACGAAGGATAAACAAGCTGATCAACACATTCAGGACTTACGCAGTTTGCTTGGTCAACCGTCGAAACAAGCGATTTTAAAATCTGTGGGGGCGACTTCGCCTAGAGTGCCCCCACAGGCTTGCGTAAGTCATGACATTAAAGCTTCGTGTTCTCGATTGCTGTTCCAGACGCAATTCTACCGCCCTCATTCTTGGCGGCGTTCGAGCCCTTCGTGGTTAAATGTTTATTAATGGCATGTCTTAGATTCTATGACTATCCGCGCCATTACTTAATGATGCTGCCGGGTTTTTAAGGCTTCCGCTGTTTTATGGTGCATCTGAAAATAAGCAGTTGCACGGATTTATGTTTACACCTTACTTTTTTTACAATGATTTAAGCTAAGCAAAATTTGATGGTCAGTAGTTACAAATTCTTTCATGTAATCAAGCAGCTGGAGAGTTGATGTGACACTTGTGCGATACTTGCTTGTCGGCGTTGCGAACACATTGGTCGGATTAAGTACCATTTATTTTGCCATGTACGTTTTGCAACTGGGAATTGTGTCTGCAAATGCGTTCGGCTATTCAGTCGGCATTTTGCTGAGTTTCGCTTTGAACAAGACCTGGACTTTCAGTAATGACGATCACGTCGCTGCCAGTTTTCTGCGTTATATGCTGGTGCTGGCCGTAGCGTACTCGGCCAACCTCGCCACGGTCCTATTTGCTGACGCTCATTTCGATTTAAACCAGTATGCTGCGGTTCTGTCTGCCGGCACTCATTTCGATTTGAATCCCTATATGGCTCAAGCAGTCGGCATTATTCCCTACACGGCCATCGGTTATCTCGGCAGTCGCTACTTTGCTTTCCGGATACCGAGAGACGCAGAGGCAACGATGGATCATCCGGATGAGATAGCCGTAGTGAATACGGAACCTCTGATTTCTCGGCCGATTGATGCAAGCATTGTTGTGCCTTGCTACAACGAGGAGGCTGTGTTATTGGAAACAACCCGGCAATTGGCAGATTTGTTGCAGCCGCTTATTGCCGAGGGAAAAATTGCGCCAAGCAGCCGTGTGTATTACATCGACGACGGTAGTCGCGATCGGACATGGAAATTGATAGAAACGTTGTCCGAGACCCACGAATTTATCCACGGCATCAAGCTGTCGCGCAACCGCGGTCACCAAAATGCTTTATTGGCGGGCCTGTTGACAACGGAAGGCGAGGTGGTCATCAGCGCAGATGCCGATCTGCAGGACGACCTGTCCGCCATTAAGAAGATGATCGATTATTATGCGGCCGGCTACGATATTGTGTATGGCGTCAGAGATTCCCGCCAAACCGATACCTTCTTCAAGAGCGTTACCGCAAAAGCCTATTACCGCCTGTTAAGCGCCATGGGCGTGGAGATTGTCTACAATCATGCTGACTACCGTTTAATGAGTCGCCGAGTCATTGAAGCGCTGAGAGAATTTGACGAAGTCAATTTATTCCTTCGCGGAATTATTCCTCAATTAGGGTTTTCGTCAACGCTTGTCTATTATGATCGCGCCGAACGTTACGCGGGTGAGTCGAAATACACGCTGAAAAAAATGCTCTCATTCGCATGGCAAGGCATCACGGCTTTCTCGGATCTTCCTTTGCGCCTTATTACCGGTTTAGGTCTGACGGTATCGCTGATCAGCTTCTTGTTTTCAGCCTGGGCAATTACGATCCGTTTGTTTACTCATGACGCGGTTCCAGGCTGGGCCTCCACTGTTTTGCCTATTTATTTTCTCGGTGGCATACAGTTATTATGCCTTGGCGTCCTAGGTGAATACTTGGCGAAAGTTTATTCGGAAACCAAACGGCGCCCGCGTTATATCATTGAGAAAGTTATTTAACCGTATTTAATCCAGGCTATTTTAGGGCGTAGAAAAGCGCTGCTAATAAGTATTTAGAAGAAATATTCATGTTTTCTCAATTGCATAGATTTGATAATTTAATCCATTATAAGCCAGTTTATATCCATGCCTCTTCAAACACTCAGCAATTAAATAGCCATTCATGTCCACAGGCTTGTCAGGATAATCAAATATAAGAAACACATACGGCCTTGCACTGTTTTCAGATAGATAATCCGACATTCTTTGTTCGTCTTCTTTATTCTGATAGGCCATATAAAAAGGGGTGGAATAAGGTATTTCAGAATCGGTCAAATAAGTAAACAAATAGGCCTTACTGCCATAAAACATAAAATTGGAATGGGGATCGGATGCTCTTAATTCATTCACCTTTGATAGTACGCTTTCAATCTGGTCTTTTCTTTCCCTGCTGGTTTTAATCCATCTTAATTTTTTATGATCAACCTCCGCAGTCAATTGCCTTATAGGTTGATCCTCGTATGTTCTGCCTAGTCCTGCCTTATTGAAAATCGACAGGCCGATCACAAAAAGAGCCAGTAAACGTATATTAATAACGTCCTCTTTTGGCAGGTGGATATTTCTGAATTGATATAATAAGACAGGCATCAGAATTATATATCCACTGCTCAATTTGAGCAGGCCTGTATCGGAACCGAGAGCAGGTACAAAGCCTAACATGATGCAGAACAAATAGACCGCAATATCATCCTGATTGTTTTTGCGATAGGAATCGTACAGCAGTACCAGCAGAATCCATAAAACAATCGCGGAATAAAATAACGATATGTTCCAGTTATAGGCGGGCGGAATGATACGGACCAAAAGATAGAGAGAGATAATTACAGAGAGTATGACGCGGATATAAACCGCTGATATAGATAATGCGCTAAGCTTGTCGTAAATCAGGGCCAGAAGAGATAAAACCGCCATCATCTCAAAGACTATAGCCCCGTCTCTCGCTTCGGACTTTAATACATTAAATAATGAATGGGTGGCGCCAAGCTGCGGCGACGAGGTTCCAGTTATAATAAACAGTGTTCTTAATAGAAAAAATAGAACAGAAAAAGTAACTAAGTAACTCCCTGTTAAAATAATACCCTCCCGGGCTGATAATTTTTTGCTGTAGACTTGAAAGCATAAAATAGACAATACCGGAAAAACCACAACAATGCTTGGCAGACGGGCTGATGCGACGAGCGCCGTTAAAGCACCTACCAATACCAAAAGTAAATACCCACCGTCTCTTAAATAAAGTAAAAATCCCGTTGCTATTAACGATAGGAAGAATAATGAGATGACGTCATAATTCAATATATAACTGTTTAATGTAGTGGAAAAAATTACAGCAAGTGCTAGATAACGCAGCTTTATCTTTATGTAATCATTTCGTGATAAAAAAAATACCGGGATTGTTATGGATATAATCTCTAATAGAGTTGCAGAGATTCGAAAGGATATGATGCTGTCGCCAAAAATGGATGCCCACCATGATCCTATTGAAACCGATAAAAATGTCACATTGAAAAATTCAAACCCATGGCCAGCGTAGCCAATGTACGTAAAAGGGCCGTCGGTATAATCCAAGCCGTATTGAATGAATAAAAACGGATAAATAGCTATAAAAAAAATATAAACCGAATATTCGAAATAACTGTTAAATTTCAAATAAAGCGTGTTCATATGGATTACTCCGAGAGGGGCATGGTCGGCACAAATCGGCCACCTGTTCAGGCAAGGTTTATAAACAATCCCACTCAACGGCCGAAGATTGGCTGTTCGATGTGACTTGGCAGGAAAGTGGCGCGACTCTATGCAGTTGTCATTGAAAGGCCGCTTTAACGGCCTTTCAATGCCTGATTTCCAGTTTTAGTTTATTCCGCCGGCGTTGCATGGTGCTTGCTGTGTTCCGGTACGGTATCGTTGCCGTGTTCGCTCGCCTGGGCGTCGAACCATTCATGGAGCGCCTGGACGTACTGCGGATATTCAGTCGAATAATGAATCTGCCCGCCGTTTGCCAACGCTTTATATTCAAATTTTATATCGTCGGCTTCAGCCTTTTTCAACTGGGCCAAGCCCGGCATGTTGGGGTCGTGCATGCGTTCCGTCGCGGAAAAATCGCCTTTTCTGAATTCATCGGCAATTTTTTGCAGGTGGTCCTGGATTAATTTTATTGCCTGGGTATTGTTTGGTGATTTGGCGATGACATGCTGCACGCCGCCGTGAACGGTCTTGGAAAATGTCTGCAGGGTTTGGTCCAATGAATAGGGCACTGCTTGCTGCTGGCGCTGATGCACTTCAGCCTTCTGGTCCGGGCTGGCTTTTTCCAGGGCTGGTGCCATTGGAGAAAAAAACAAAAGCCCAATAAATAATAAGAGGTAATGTTTCATAATCGCACTTCACGTTGAGTTAAAACCAAATGAAAACACCGTATCTTGAAACTTCACCATAACAGACCCGGTTTTTGTTGATCAGGTTCAATATTCGGCTGTGATTTAGCTTCAGGCCGGATTGGAACTTCACGGAAGCCGTGCATGATGAGCCAAGTGGAGCCCTTTATGATCAAGAGCATCAGGATTGATCAATCGCAACAAACCTAGGGCACGCGCTGTTTCACGGTTCTATCACCATGAAGCATACATTCCGGCCTGTGTCAGCCCGGAATCATGAGTTTCGCGTGATGCCCGATTGACGCAATGGATCTACAGCAGCGCTGCGCTTTGTGAGGCTTGTGCCAAATAACGAGCAATTTCCGAGGCAAGGTCAAAATCAGGGACGGTCACACCAATGTCTTCCGCCTCTTGCTGCAATACGCCGCATTGCTGTTTTAAAGCATCAGTCGCTGTTGTAAAAAACGCTTCGTCTGAAAGTGCGAGCGTATGCAAGACTTGAGACAGATAGGAATCCAAGGCCGAATATTCAATGTGCAGCTTAATCAGTAGCTCCAGATCGGAAGTTTGTCTGCTGGCCTGTACAAGCAGAAGTTCAGCAGCGCGTATATTGGCCACGATGTCGTTAAGATGCTGTCTTGCGGAAGCTTGTTTCATTTTCTCATCCTCATGTTTGGCGATTGTTGCTCAATTCAATGATTTCAAGATCATCGAGGCGGCTTGAGCGGGCTTTGTTCCGGAGTCCTTTCCCACCGGCATGGATAATCGTACGGGTTGAATTGATGACGTCAGCAAGCATCAACCTGATGGCGTCTGTTTTTCCATTCTTTACTTTTGCACCTGTTGACCGCCAGCCGTTCATTCAGTTCTCGGGCGCTATAGAGGGTAGAACTGCGACTGCAACCTGACAAAGTGAATTATCGAATTCTCAACGTTTGGGGATCAGATAAAATGCTTAAGCGATCGGCTGCAAGACCGAATTAGGTAATGGGACGAATTTATTTTTTTAGAGAAAGTGATCACAATTACAAAATACGTTAGAGGAGTTTTTGTTGTGCATGGATTGCTGAATCATGCGAATCACAGCACAGAATTCAGATGGTTTGGACCAGGTTAGGCGCTTGATCGCAGGCTGGGAGCAGAAAACGAATAATGGAACGGTGGCAAGTGCGTGGCTCAATTCCATTGATTCCGAGTTTCTGGGCAATTTTATAGTGCGAACTGTTTAGGAGAATGTCATGAATAGTAGCAGACCCGGTACAGAGAGCGGCGAAGTTAATGTGAAAAAGGGTAATGGTGGAACTAGCGCCCAGCAAGGACAACAAAGTCAACAAGGGCAGCAAAGCATGCAGCAAGGTCAACAAGGACAGCAAGGCATGCAGCGTTCGCCTTCAATGGGTAGAGGGTTAATGTCATTTGATGAACTCGATAATTTGTTTGATGACTTTTTATCACGCAGATGGCCCCGATTGTTCGACTGGAATTTGCCCACGATGGGCATGGAGAGAGGCTCTGGCGGCCGGGGTATGATGATGGGAAGGGGCGTTCCCAAAGTCGATGTCGTGGAACGTGACAAAGAAATCGAGGTTCAGGCGGAGTTGCCTGGCGTTAAAAAGGAAGATCTGGATGTGTCGATCAACAATCAGATCATGACTATCCGTGCTACCACCCAGGAAGAAAAATCAGAGGGAGAGGGCCGATATTTACGCCGGGAAATGACGCGGGGCGAATATCAGCGCACATTGTCTTTGCCCGACTATGTCGATGAAGATAATGCTAAAGCAACATTTAAAGATGGCATATTGTGCGTGACTATTCCAAAAATGGAAAAAAGCCAGCGTAAATCTATACAAATACAGTAGTAGCCTGACGGGCTTCGAAATTCTGTGAGGGATAAGATATTTGCCATCCTGTCTATAAAGTTAAAATGTCATTCGATATTGAATAAACGCTGCGGACGGGATAGATATCCCGTCCGGCTCATTTAATGAGCAAATTGGCTGGGATTCCGCGAAGCTCCATATTCTCAGCCTGGGACTACAGTCTCGCTTATCGCGTTATTGAAAAATAACGCAACAGAACGGTTATGGATTGGAAAGGGCTTTATAGACTCCTGGGTGACACCGCCGGTACGCATTCATCCTGATAGCCAAGATGTGTAACAGGCTATTTGTCCTGGATACGACCGCTGTGTTAGAGTTGTCGGACAAGCTGTGCGGCTGGCGGCGGTATTTCATAGCGCCAGCTCTGTTCAGCAGTTAGTAACAACACCCGTCAGTGAGAAGGATTTCCATGGCCAATGATTTCCCCAAAACCCCTTACGATGCCTGGCAGCCGCAACGCTGCCATCCCAATGCGCCTGCCGGCGGAGGCGGTCCCGGTTGCTTCACTAGCGCCGATCCTTTTCTTCGATCCAGCAGTTCTGGCTGGCAAGGTCTGCCCCATCCCGACTCGCCGGCGGCACGCTACCTGACGCCGCAGGAGATCCGCGCTCCGGCTCTCGCCGAACGGGTGCACGCCGTCGTCGAAGCCTATACTCGGGCTCTGCGCTTGGCGCCTGCGGCGGTTTACCGGGAAACCGGCTGCCAGTTGGATCAGGTTATTGACGGTTTACTGCCCGGCCTCCTGCAGATGCTGGCGGCGCTCGGCATCAGCGCCATGGCGGGCGCCAGCACCGGTGCGGCTGTCGGCTTCTTTCTCGGCGGCGTAGGCGCCGCGCCCGGCGCGATAGTCGGCGGCCAATTAGGCCTGGAAGCCGGCACTGCGCTGCTTGCCTGGATGGGATTGGGCTTTCTTGCGGCCGCGATCGGCCAGGGAATGGGCGAGTTGGCAGGCGTTCTCAGGCGCGCCATCCGTTGCGCCGGAACATCGTTACCCGCCCTTCGAAATCGACAGGGCGGCTGAAGATCTGGCCCGGGCGGCAGGCATTTTATTCCGCCTGATACTCCAGGGCCTGCTGGCTTATGTGCTCAAGAACGGCGCGGTCAGTGCCGGCCAGGCCGCGGCATCGACAGGCCAGGCTGTCATCAGAGGCGGCACTCGCACTGCCGCCGACGCAACGCTGGCCGAAGTCTCCGCGCTGCTGCGGCAAAGCAAGTTGCCGGACGGGTTTGCCGTCTGGCTTGAAAAGAACTGGGACGATCTGAAACGGAATCCCAAACTGGCAAGCAATAAAACCGACACGCATAGTTCATCTCAATCATCATCGGCAGCGACGCCACCGGAATTGAAAGCCATGAGAGAAAGACAGGGGCGTGATGATGTCGCGGAAACTTCCGGTAATCAAAGTCAACCTGTCGTTGAAAGGACCAATCATGAGAAGGTTGCTTCCGGTGAACGAAGCGCTCGTGATAATACAGCTTTGATTAAAGAAAATAGTACTACCAAAAATCCTGCCAATGCCGTTAAATTGAGTAAACAATTAGCTAGTGAGCAACAGCTTGGTGAAGCCGGTATTCCAGTAGCTGGAGCAGGAACGAAGACTGTCTTGAGAGATGCAAACAGGCTTGTTAACGAGTATGGTGGTAATGCTTCTGATTGGGCTAAGCGCTCAAGTACACAACATACAGCAACAGATGGTCGTAAATTTGAAACTCATTGGTATGAAAATTCTGTAACTGGACAAAGGGTTGAGCCAAAAACGATTGTCGAAGAATATCTTAAAGGGCCTAAATAAAATGGAAACTATTAATGAAAAGTCACGAAAAGAGATTGTGGATGCCTGTCTACGAATAGTTAATAACGATGTCGATTTCATCGACGGATGTAGAAAGTTAGTCTCTTTGAGAAACCGACTTAATTTGGAACAGGACTCAGATTTTCTCTCTTTCGTAGGAGTGGTATCTGAAACGGATGACTATCCTAGCCCAAATATTCGCACCAATTTTAGTAAGGATTATCTAGATCAAATTGATAAAGAGATCGCAGAATATGTATCTCAAGTTCGATTCTCAATTATTGATGCATGTAATGTTCTCATTATGAAATATAAATCCTGATGGCCGTATGACGGATGCTTCGTATGGTGGATTTACCTTGGCAATCCACCAACAAGCGGAGCCTTTACACGATAAGATGCGCTAGTTTGGGATGCTGCCGACGACAGGAAACCCATCGTTCACGATCGATGCGCTTCACTATATTCAGCGCAATAACCGAGGAGCCCGTATATGGGGCAGCATCAGTGAAACCCCAGTCATTAGAAAACAAATTGGCTGGGGTTTCCTGAAGTTCCATCCCATCCAGGCCTGCGACTACAACCCAGCGTGCCGCGTTTTATTAACCATCTCGCCCTGGAGCCAGCGTTCAATCACCTTGATTACATAAGCCTCCTGCTCCGGCGTCAGGGCATGACCTTTGGGGATTCCATGCCATTTCTCCAGGCAGCCGCGGCAGCAGCAGGCGGTCGCGTGCTGGGCGACGAAAACCGGATGCCCGCGAAAAGGGGTTTGTTTTCCATCATTGTCAATCACGGCCGGCGCCAGGCGTTTGGCGATGAAGTCCCGGGCATGATTGATGACTGTGGGCAGGCCTTTGGTTTGCAGATAAACGAGGTCCTTGCTCTGGAGATGGAATTTACGGCGGAAAGCCGATTTTGATAGAGCCGCGAAGAGTTCGTCTAAGTCACGCATTTTTTGAATTTAAGCCACGAAGACTACGAAGTACACGAATTTTACCTGGATTTTTCTTCGTGTTCTTCGTAGTTCATCAATCCCCTTGAGACTAGCGCGCCACCGCTTCCACTTGCACCAGATTATCCGAAAACGTCGGCGCATGGCCCATGTTGACGAATTCGGCGGAGCTGATGACATTAACCGTGCCTTTGTTCAATTGCCGCCAGTAGCCTAGCGTAGCGACAACGATGCCGGGATTGACGTCATCGGTGATTTTGGCGTCGCCCTCGAAGCCGCCGCGATCGTTGAAGACACGGACCTTGTCGCCGTCCCTGATGCTGCGCGTTTCGGCGTCCACGGCATTGATCAGCACGAACTGTTCGCCTTGGCCGCGGATTTTCTGCGCCATGTTGGCGTAGCAGGAATTCAAAAAGCCGTGGCTCTTGGGCGAGATGATATTCAGCGGATATTTTTGAGCCAGCTCCGGATTGGTTGCAGCGGTTTCTCGGGAAGGCACATAGTCGGGCAGGGTGTCGAGCGGTTCGCCGGGCTGAAAATCAGCATACATCTGCCGGAAAGGCCCGGCTACGAAATTTCCGTTGGCGGCCGACTCAGATTTGAGCTCGCATTTGCCGGACGGCGTCGGGAAATTGCCTTCCTTGTGCGGCGCGCGCGTATCGGGTGTGCCGACTTTCAGACGGGCATAGCCGTGCTTGCGCAGATAGGCCAGATCGATGCCCTCGCAAGCCGGCGAGCTCCAGTCGATATAGCGTTCAAGGCATTCGGCGTCGGACCATTTGAACTGTTCCTCCTCAAAACCCATGCGTGCGGCCAGCCGCCGGAAGATTTCGTTGTTCGGCACGGCTTCGCCGGGCGACTCCACGCATTTGGCGTTGTAAGTCAGATAGAAATGGCCCCAGGACAGGATGATGTCTTCCATTTCGGCGCCCATCGAGGCCGGCAGGATGATGTCGGCATAGGCGGCCGTGTCGGAGATGAAATGTTCGGCCGACACCAGGAACAGATCCTCGCGCAGCAGGCCCTGGACGATCTTGTCGGTTTCGGGCGCCTGGGTTACGGGATTGGAATTCCAGCACATCATGGATTTGATCGGCGGGTCCAGCGGCAATTCGCCGGTCAGCGTGCGGCCGATCTGCAGATTGTTGACGACGCGCGTGCCTTTGGGGATCAGGTCCGGACGGCAGATCTGGTCGAACTTGTACGGATGCTCCCAGACCGGCATCTGGTAGATGCCGCCGCCTACATCGCGCCAAGCGCCGGTCAGGGCCGGCAGGCAGCAGACTGCGCGAATGGTCTGGCCGCCGCCGCGATGGCGTTCGAGCGCGACGCCGATGCGCATGGCGGCGGGCTTTGTGGCCGCGTATTCGCGCGCCAGCGTCCGGATGTCCTCGGCCGCGATGCCGGTGATCCCGGCGGCCCACTCAGGCGTGCGCGTTTTGGCGCGCTGGGCCAGTTCCTCATAGCCGACGGTATGATTGGCGACGTAGTCCCGGTCGATCAGGCCTTCTTCGATGATCGTGTGGATCATGGCCATGGCCAGAGCGCCGTCGGTGCCGGGCTTGGGCGCGATGTGCCAGTCGGCCTGCTTGGCGGTCCGGGATGCGTAAGAGTCTATGACCACGACCTTGGCGCCTTTCTTTTTGGCGTCCATGACGAAATGCCAGTGGTGCAGGTTGGTGCTGACGCTGTTGCAGGCCCATATCACGATGTATTTGGCGTGAACGAAACTCTCCGGGTCCAGCCCGCCGGTCGGGCCATTGGTCAGCAGCCAAGCCGTCGCCGAGCCCTCGCCGCAGAATGTGCGTTCGCAGACGGTCGCGCCCAGCCGGTTGAAGAAGGCATCGCCGCCGTTCAGGCCATGAACGAGGCCCTGGTTGCCCAGATAGCTGTAAGGGATGATGGCTTCGGCGCCGTATTCGGCGATGATGGCTTTCCAGCGCGCGGTAATTTCGTCAAGGGCTTCATTCCAGGTGATGCGTTCGAATTGCCCGCTGCCTTTGGGCCCGGTGCGGCGCAACGGATAGAGCACGCGGTCTGGATGGTAATGGCGTTTTTCAAAATCCTTCAATTTGACACAGAGGCCACCGCGGGTCATGGGGTGGCCGGCGTTACCGGTGACGCCGGTCAGCTTGCTGTTCTCGACTTCAAACACCATGGCGCAGGTGTCGGGGCAATCGTGCGGGCAGGCTCCGGGATGTGTAGTTTTTACGGCGGCGGCCATCTCAATCTCCTCTTGTGTTATTTAAGTTGTATCGATTCGCGACAATCTTGTGATGCTATCACGAATCTTTCCAACATCTCAACGAGGAGCAGGGCAAGGCCGGGGCAATCGCGCTATGTTTTCTTTTTTCCAAAGATCAGTTCTGCACGATAACGGCCATTCAAACAAGCCCGGAGTTTGCGCCGGTGCAGGCTGTCTTTGCTAGGCCCGCTGTTATTGAACAGATTCAAAGTCGTTCGTCGGATTAAAGCCAGCTTCAGCCATTTTCTGAAATGATTAATTATCACTGCTATTCCTTGTCGGCATAAAGATCGTCAACAAGCTTTTTGAACCAGACGGGAAGAAAAATGACGAGGAACAAACCGAGCGTGCTGGTAAATGGGATGGGACCTACGCCCAGCACGGTAAAAACTGTCAAAACTACAGCACATTTGAGTCTGGCTCGGGTAGAGGGCTTCATAATAGGCATTTTCCAGTTTGGGTTTATCGGATTCAATCATGACGATATAACGTCTGAATTAAGAAAGTTTTACCACGAAGGGCACGGAGAATACGAAGTTTTTCTTCAGCTTTTTCCGCAGCTTAAATGTAGGGTACGCATTGCGTACCTTTATTTAGATCTGAGTGATTTTAAAAGGTATGCAATGTGTAAATACGGCGCTATTACTTTATCTCCAGCCGTCTGGCTAGCCGGTGCAGGTTGCCGCGGTCCAGGCCCAGGCGGCGCGCCGTTTCCGACCAGTTCTGGCCGGCTTCGGCAAGCGTGGCGAGAATACGTTCGCGCTGGAAATTCTCGACCGCCTGGGCGAGCGATAGCTCGGCGTCTTTGGCCGTTGTTCCGTCCGTACTTTTTTCGTTTTCGGCCATGATATCGAGATCGACCGGTTCCAGCACCACCGATCGTCCCTGAATCGAAGCGGCGCGCAGGACGGCCCGCAGTATGACGTGCTCCAGTTCGCGGACGTTGCCGGGCCAGGGATAAGTGTTGAGCAATTCGATGGTCGCCGGCGCCATGCGGACATGATCCAGGCCAAGGCGTGCGCGGGCCTGGGCCAGAAAGTAATCGGCCAGCAGTGCGATGTCGTCGATCCGCTCCCGCAACGGCGGCACATGCAGTGGATAGACGCTGAGTCGGTGGTAGAGGTCGGCCCGAAACCGCCCCTCCTTGACTTCCTCGGCCAGATGCCGGTTGGTTGCGGCAATGATCCTGACGTCGGCGCGGTGGCTTTTATCCGAGCCCAGGCGCTGGATTTCCCCGAACTGGACCGCACGCAGCAGCTTGGCCTGGATCGAAAGCGGCAATTCCCCGACTTCATCCAGGAACAGAGTGCCGCCGCTGGCGAGTTCGAACTTGCCGGCGCGGTCGGTGTTGGCGCCGCTGAAGGCGCCGCGCACATGCCCGAACAGTTCGCTTTCGGCCAGCGACTCGGGCAGCGCCGCGCAGTTCACATAAACCAAAGGCTGGCCGGCCCTCAGCGAGCGGGCATGGATGACGCGGGCGACCACTTCCTTGCCGACGCCGGTTTCCCCCAGCAGCAGAACCGTCAGATCGGATTTGGAAACAATATCGATTTCACGACTCAAACGCTGCATGACAGGACTTTCTCCAAGCGCCTGATTGCTGCGCTGCAAGGTCTCATTGACCAGTTCGCTGGCGACCAGCTCCCGGTGTCTTGCCAGACGCTCCAGCGTGCTTATATAGGTCTCGTAGCGCAACGACACGGTGGCGAGCGCGGCGAAAGTCTGGAAGACCTGATCGTCGATATGATCGAACGCGCCGGGCTCCAGGGCATCGGCTGACAGTACGCCGAACAGCGTGTTCTCGTTATAAAGACTGCAGCCGACGCAGGCGTGAACGCCCAGCCGGCCGCCGGCATCGTTCAGCAGCATCGCATCGTAAGGATCAGGCCTGCTGTCAT
The DNA here is from genome assembly GCF_015476545.1 of Methylobacter sp. BlB1. GTDB lineage: Bacteria > Pseudomonadota > Gammaproteobacteria > Methylococcales > Methylomonadaceae > Methylobacter. The sequence continues at coordinate 15,151 of NZ_JADMKV010000055.1, forward strand.
TGGCGGCGAACCGGACCGGTGTTCGCGATTGAATGACGGCGGCTAGCCGCGGATGCTGTTCCGGCCGGAATGTCTGCTCCTGCACTTTCGGCGACAGGCCGTAGGTCGCGACCGGGACCAGGATGCCATCCTGATAGCGCAGCAGTGCACAGGCATGATTGCCGGTGATTTTCGCGAAGATGTTCAGAAATCCGGTGTAGCGATCCTTCATGGAAAGGTTCGCTGTCAGGCTCAGGACGACGGCGCGGATGGCCTCGTCCAGGGGGTCAAATTTCAAAGCGGTATTCATATGAAGGCAAGTAGTCAATTTGATACAGAGTGTGTCAATAAGACATCGCCGTGTCCAGCGTTATCTACGCTGGTTTGTCTATTAATGAATGAGAGCATTCGTTTGCTGGTATTGGTTAGTGTGATGTCATTTAGACATCATCTCAATTTGGCTGTCAAAAATTTTATGTAAATACAACGACTTAAGAGTTGGCATGCATTGTGCTAAAAGGCTTTGGATTATCCGGTCAGCGTTATAACGCGTGTGCTGAATTTATATTTCATGAGCTTAAGGCCCTTTTACAGAAAAGGGGACTTAGATGCTTAGCATAACTTATGGACGGCAGTGCCGTAAAAAGCCTGAGCATGGCACTAGTTGTATCGAATCGATATTTATCGATACAATTGCAGCGATACGGGCGACGAGAAATCTGAAATCTTTAAACGGCAGGCTGGCGCCTGCAGGGGAATAGTAAGTCAGGCACTCATGGCGATCATCTACAGTAAACGACTGCGCGGCTGGCGTTTCGGTTTGTTCAATCTCTGCATGGGCTTGGGGCATGCCGTCGTTATTTTCAATGCCGGCGCCTATATCGCCATGCTGCCGCGCGTGGCCGGCGGACTGGGCATTCCTCCCAGTTTCGCGACCTGGACCCAGACCGATTACATGATCGGTCTGGCCCTGGCTTTCCCGGTGGGCGGCTGGCTGTCGCGCCGCCTCGGCGAATACCGGCCGTTCGTAGTGGCTTTTGTTGTTTTCGCGCTGGCTTCGTTTATCTGCGCCTATGCCACATCATTATACGTTTATTTGGCCGGGCGCATTCTGCTCGGATTTTCCGGCGGAGTGACGCTGCCTCTGGGCCAGTCCATGATCATGAAGGAATATCCCGATAAGCATAAATCCGTAGGAATCGGCGTCTGGAGCTTGTTTACACTGACGCCTTTCACGTTCGGGCCTCCGATTGGCGGCTGGATAGCCGATAACTTGGGCTGGCGCTGGCTGTTCGTGTTCAATATCCCGATTGCGCTGGCGATCGCCGGCATTGTCGGCGCGCTGCTGTACCGGCGCGGCTACAAGTCGATTCAGCGCCGTTTCGACATGGTCGGCTTTGTGCTGCTGGTTATTGTCCTGGGCGGCTTTCAGACTCTGCTGAATCAGGGCAATGACTGGGACTGGTTTAATTCAAGCTATATCACAACCTTGACAGCGGTTATAGTCATTGCCTTGATCTTTTGGGTAATCTGGGAATTGAGCATCAAGCATCCTTTTCTGGATATTACTCTGTTCGCGCACCGGAATTTTACGATCGGCGCCCTGATCATGTTCACAGGATTTTTGTGCTTTCAGGGGCTTCTGTCGCTATTGATCGTACAGTTGCAGTTGGCGCTGGGTTATTCCTCCTGGCTGGCAGGCCTGGTATTTTTGCCTATGGCGATTTTCGCAAAGCCCATGGCCGGGGTGTTCCACGAAATCGTTAAGCGCTTCGATGCGCGCCTGCTGGCTTTTTTTAATTTGCTGGGCTTTGCGGCGACTTATTTCTGGCTGAGCCGCTTCTATGTGAGCGATGCCTATGACCAGCTGTTCTGGCCCAAACTGCTGGAAGGGGCCTGCCTGGGCAGTTTCTTTGTGCCGTTGACGGCGCTGCTGCTGCACGGATTGCCGCCGGAGCGCCAATGGCGGGCTGTGGAACTGGCCAGCCTCATGCGCATAGCGGCCGGCGCCATCGGCATCGCGGTGCAGGGCATTGTTCTCTACCGCCGGACTCCGTTCCATATGACGCGCTTCGCCGAAGAGCATACTGTCTTTGACCCGATTCACGAACAATCATTGGATATCCTGGTCGAGGCAGGCTTTACAGAGTCTACGGCCCTCGCCAAGTTTGCGAAACTGGCGGCGCGTGATTCGGCCATCCGGGCTATCAATGACGCCTACTGGATTGCCGGTTGCATTTTCGTCGGCATGGCGATTCTGGTCTGGTTTGCGTATCCGACCCGGCAGCCTGCCAAACGCACGCGTGAACAGGCCCTGCGGCGCACCGCCCAAGAATTACTCGACGAGGAGCCGTAATGAGCAAATATCATACAAGCCGCGCTTTGCCGTTTTCAGTCATATTGGTAGCGCTGTCCGGCTGCGCCTGGTTTGGAGAAGAAACCAAGCGCGCCGAGATGATCGCCATGCCGGCTATGGAACGGACATTATCGGAGGCGCATGGGGCGCTGCCTGCCGATGGCAAATGGCCGGAGCAGGCCTGGTGGCAGATTTTCGGCAATGCGGAGCTGAATCGCCTGATTGAAACGGCCGTGGCCGATAATCCGGGCTTCAAGGCCACAGAGGCGCGTCTGCGCCAGTCACAGGCCATGGTTGATGCGCAGGCGGCCGAGCTTTATCCGACTGTCGACGCCAATGTCACTTTTACTGCCCAGCGTTTCTCGGCCAACAGTACCGAAGCCAAGCTTGCCGGTGATCACTTCCGCAAGCTGGTGATCAACCCGTTCATACTGCGCTATCACATTGACTTCTGGGGGCAGGACAAGGCGGCGCTGGATGCAGCCGTCGGCGAGGCCTTGGCTGCCCAGGCCGAGCTGGCCGACGCCCGGCTGGTGCTGTCTGTGGCCGTCGCGAACAGCTATTTCGATCTGGTGGCCGCTACTGAAAAACTGAATATGGTCAAGGCGATTGTGGCCTATCGGGAAAACCTGACAAAGCTGGAGCAGGTGCGTGTGGACACAGGCCTTGCTGCTACGACGCCATTGCTGTACTCGCAGACGCAACTGGGCGTGGTGCGTGAAATCGAGGCCGCTAGCAGGGCCGAGGTCGAGCTGCAAAAGAATCTGCTGGCCACGCTGGCCGGCAAGGGGCCTGACTGGGGGCGGAGCATCACGGTCGAGCGCTTCGCCTTTCCGAAGCGCCTGGCATTGCCTGGCAATTTGCCGCTGCATCTGCTGGCGCACCGGCCTGATGTCACGGCTGCACGGCTAAGAGCGGAAGCTGCGGCCCATGAAATCAAGGTCGCCGAGACAGCCTTTTACCCGGACGTCAACCTGATCGCTTTTGCCGGCTTTCACAGCGTCAGCATGTCGGATGTCATATTGCAGGGTTCCAGCCTTGCCTATGCAGTTGGTCCGTCTATCGATTTGCCGATTTTTGAGGGCGGCCGGCTGCGCGCCAATCTGAGTTATAAGGAAGCAGCCTACGATGCCGCCGTGGAGCGGTACAACAACAGCCTGCTTCACGCCGTTCAGGAAGTCGCCGACTCCCTGACCCGCTGGCGCGACATCGACACGCGCCTGACCGAACAGCGTCAAACCGTGGACGCCATCGCCGGAACCAGCCGCCTTGCAGAGACCTTGAACCGCACCGGGCTCAACAATCGCAGCGAATTGCTGGAAGCGAGCGCCGTCGAATATGAGCAACGCTATCGATTAGCCGTGCTGGAAGGCGAGCATTTCAAGGCCGCCGTTCAGGTCATCAAGGCATTGGGGGGCGGCTATTCCAATGATAAGGAGCATTAATTAAATATGGGCAATAACATCATTCGCCCCAAAGAAATCATGCGCGCGCGTAGCCGGCGTCTGAAAACGGTGACGCTGATCGTCTTGCTGGCGAGCGTCGCTTATTTCGGTTATTACTGGTATGCCAGCCGGAATTGGGTATCCACTGACGATGCTTTCGTCACCGGGCATCTGGTCACGCTGAAGGCGCAGACGGAGGGGACGGTCGTCGAGATTCTGGCCGAAAACACGCAGGCTGTGAAAAAAGGCGACGTATTGGTCCGGCTCGACGGCAATATTGCCCAAATCGCCCTGCAGCAGGCGCAGGCCGAACTGGGCGAGACTGTGCGCGACATCATCACGCTGACGGCGAAAATCGATACGCTGAGCCAGCGCATCATCGCCCGGCAGGCCTCGTTGAACCAGGTGCGGCACGATCTCAAGCGCTTTATCGCGGCCGCACAGGACGGCGCGGTTTCAGACCAGCAGGTGCAAAACGCGCAGGACAAGATTCGCGAACTGGAGGCCGCGATCCAGGAAGCCCGGGCCGAAAAAGCCGGCGTCGAAGCCCAGGTCGAGGGCGTGCCGGTCGAGCGCCATCCGGCCGTTGAAAAAGCCAAGAGCCATGTGCGGCGCGCCTTTCTGGATTATCACCGCCGCAACGTAGTCGCGCCGGCGTCGGGCTATGTCGCCAAGCGCCGCGTTCAGGTCGGCGACAACGTCAAGGCCGGCGCTGTGCTGCTCGCGATCGTGCCGCTGGACGATCTGTGGATCGAGGCCAATTTTTTGGAGACGCAGATTGCAGGTATTCGCCCTGGGCAGCCGGCTGAAATCAGGGTCGACGCCTACGGCAAAGACCTGGTCTACCACGGCAGGGTAGAAGGGCTCAACCCCGGCACCGGCAGTACGTTTGCGCTGCTGCCCACCGATAACGCTACCGGCAACTTCATCCATATCGCAGAACGCCTGCCGGTGCGCATCGGGCTGGACCCCGAGGATCTGAAGGAAAATCCCCTGCAGCCGGGCTTGTCCACGCTGACGCGCGTCAATATCAGCGAAACGGGCGAACCGTTGTTGACATCTTCGGCCAGTACGGCTGGGGATGCTTACCGGACCAGCATTTACGATAATGAGCTGGATGGCGTGGAGTCGTTGATAGAGCGGATCATCGAAGAGAACAGCGTGCCGGGCAGTCAGATTAAAGCCCTGCAATAAAGAGCCGCATTTTGGGGGCGACTTCGCCTACCAACAGTAGGCGCTTTAGGCGAAGCGCCTACTGTTGGCAGTCGCCTTGATGTCTTGCAGCAGGCTGCAGCTGGACGGGGCATGTTGCCCCGTCCGGAACGTTTGGCGATGGTTAAGCGCAGCCATTTAGCTCAAATACCTCAAAACGTTAGGGACGGGATTGCAAACCCCGCCCTTCTCCTGGCTCCCCATCCTGTTCCAGAGATCAGTACTATCGCTATCAAAACGCAAATTTCAATAGCAAAACAAAACCGGTCACAGCAATCAGCCCATGAAGCAGGGCTAACCATTTAGGCATTAAACTGGTAGTTAGGTCGCGGAAAATCAGGACGAACCCGCCAAGCGCCGCGATAATGAACAAAATCAGGCTTGCGATGGGCGCCGGGCTGTATTGAAAGGCGTAGATGATAAGCAACACAAGCCCTGTGAAGGCTATAGGGCCATGTGTAAATGTTATGGCTTTGGGCGTTTCTTTCCCTCTCAGCACAAAGATCAACAGAAAAATGCCGAGTAGAGCTGCAAGTGAAAATAAGACGATGGCTGCAGTAATCATTGCCTGGCTCTCCCAAAATCAGTGCTGGTTGTTGGCTTCTTTTTTCGGCAAATCAACTATAGCGGGTCCTTCGATCACCTGGCCGTCAACCGTAAAACGGCTGCCGTGGCAGGGACAATCCCAGCTTTTTTCTTCTTCGTTCCAGTTGACGATGCATTTCATATGCGTGCAAACGGCTGAAACCTGGTGCAGTTCTCCGGCTTCATCCCGATAGACGGCAAATTTCTCGCCTTTTATATCGATCGTTTTGCCTTCATCGGGCAATATGCCGGAAAGCCGATCAACTTCAGCTTTATAAGGGATATCTTTTATGTAATCCATGAACACATGGATGCTCTCTTTTATAAAGCGTCCTGCCGATTTGAGCGGATTGTGTCGGCGGGGATCGTAAAGCTTAGACCAAGGGTTTTCGATGCCTAGAATCAGGTCACTGATGATCATGGCGCCCAGCGTGCCATACGTCAGTCCGTCTGCGGCAAAGCCCGTGGCAATGTAAACATTGGCTTTATCGTTAGTGGCGCCTATGTAAGGCAAGCCATCGGCCGATTTATAGCGCTGCGCGCTCCAGTGGTAGTCGACGGACTTCACATCGAAGTGGTCCCTGGCATAGGCTTCCAGGCTCTGATAACAGACTTCATTGTTTTTCTTGTGCCCGACTTTATGCGATTCGCCCAGAACAAGCAGATAGTTTTCACCGCTTCTGCTGGTGTAGGAGCGTATGGAATAATGACTGGAGCTACTGACGACCCAGAAAATGCCTTCAGGATAGCTGCCTGAATTCAGTTTGACGGCAATCGCATATTCCCTGTAGGGTCCCAGCAGGGTATGAATGGCGAAGACGCCTTTGGGCGTGTGCGTCGCATGGATGATTTTGTCTGCCGTCACGGTGCCGTTTTCTGTATACAGAATGTTCGGGGAACCCTCTGCAATGCGAGTGACTGGGGTGTTTTCGAATAGTGTACAGCCTGTCCGATGAGTATGCGCAGCCAGTGCTTTGACATACTGCATGGGATTGAATTGCGCCTGGCCCTCGACACGAAGGGCTTTGCTAATAATGAAAGGCAAGGGGGCTGTGCTGTCCAGATGAGCATCCAGGCCCGCATCGAGACAGGCTTTATATTCTTTTTCGACAAGTTTATCGCTATTCCCGGTTTCCGATAACAGACGCCAGGGCCGCCTGTGAAAGTCGCATTCAAGAGAGAAGCCATGAATGATATCTTCTATCTGTTGAACGGCGGCGGCCCGTGAGGCGGCCACGGCCTGAATCGTTTCCGTATCGAACTTGAGCTGGAGTTTTTTCAACATTTCTCCAACACTGGCGTAGAGATTGCCGGTAGAAAAACCGGTCGTGCCGCCGCCGATATCCCGCGCCTCAAGCACGGCGACGCTTTTGCCCGCGTTCGCCAATAAGTAGGCGGCAGTTATGCCGGTAATGCCGCCGCCGACAATGGCGACATCTACGTTTAAATCTTCCTGTAGGGAACTGTAACGGCTGGCTTCGGCATCGTCTTTCCAAAGGGAAGTCTTCTTCATAAATACCTCTGTCCACGACCAAATCAGGGAAAATTTACTGAAGTTTACCGGTTAAAAAAGTGCTGTATATGATAAAAATCAGAGGAAGTAGATCGGTCAAATTAATCGTAGGGTATGCATTGCGTACCTTTACTATGAGCGCAGTACTTGGGCAGATTCTAAAAGGTATGCAATGCGTGCCCTACATCTAAAACTGGCCGGGTAAATTTTCCCAGCCCAGTTCCGTTATGACGCGGCTGTATACCTGATCGAGCGGGGCTGTAATATCCACTGGCCGGCCGGAATAGGGATGGGCGAACGCCAGGCCGGTTGCCGCCAGAAGCAGTTGATGGCAGTTGAAATGCGTCCTGAAAAAATCGTTGTGCCGGCCGTCGCCGTGCGTAGTGTCGCCGACGATGGGATGGAAAATATGCTTCATGTGCCGCCTGATCTGGTGCTTGCGCCCGGTTTCGGGCGATAGTCGGAGCAGGGAATAGCGACAGCTCGGGTAGCGCCCTACCGCGTGGGGCAACTCGACTGTCGCCAGGCGCCGATAACGGGTCACGGCAGGTTGCGCCTGTTTGTTCGGGTCGGCTCTGGCATCGGTCATTTTGTCCAGCTCTTCCTTCAGGGGATAATCGATGGTGTCCATTTCAGCGGTATGCCCGCGCACGACGGCTAGATAGGTTTTCCTGATGCCGTCGCCCATGAATGCAGCCATCATGCGTCTGGCCGCTTCGGGGCTCAGTGCGAACAACAGTACCCCGGCGGTCGGTTTATCGAGCCGGTGCACTGGAAACACACGGCGGCCGAGCTGGTCGCGCAGCATTTGCACGGCAAACCGGGTTTCATGCCGGTCGATTTCGGAACGGTGTACGAGCAGGCCGGCCGGTTTATTGACGGCGACGAAATAGTCATCCTGATAAAGAATTTTCATAAGATAAAATCGAGAACCCGGTTCAAGTCTGAGGAAAGCAACTGTAATTTATCGGGGCGGGGCAGCTTTTTGATGGCGAATTCGCGTTTGCTGGCGGAGCTGCGGTCGTGGCCGGTTTCAACATAAACCAGTTCTTTGGGCTGGCGTCCGCGAAAATACTTGGCGCCCAGTCCGTTGGTATGCTCATGAAAGCGCCTGTGGACGTCATTGGTAATGCCCGTGTAGAGCGAGTCGTCGGTGCAACGGATGATATAAACGGACCAGTACATCAGACGGCAGTGCCGAAGACAGAACCGACAGCGGCCGTCAATCCCATGGCCAGCGCGCCCCAGAACGTGACGCGGCAGGCGCCTTTGAGCCGGCTTGCGCCGCCGGTGTAGGCTGCAAGCATGCCGAGCAAGGCGAGGAAGAACAGCGATGACGTAATCACCGATGCCAGCAAATAGGCGACAGGGGCGATCAGTACAACCAATAAAGGCATGAGCGCGCCGACGGCAAACGTGGTGGCCGACGTCAACGCGGCCTGAACCGGGCGGGCGGACACCGCCGACGAGATGCCCAGCTCATCACGGGCATGGGCCTCCAAGGCATTGTGTTGCATCAGCTGTTCAGCAACTTGCTCGGCCAGGCCTGGTTCCAGGCCGCGTTGGATATAAATGGCCGCCAGTTCATTTTTCTCATAGGGTTCATTTTCATGGAGTTCCCTGCGTTCTCGGGCCAGATCGGCCTGTTCGGTATCGGCCTGGGAGCTGACTGATACGTATTCTCCCGCGGCCATCGACATGGCGCCGGCTACCAGCCCCGCCACGCCGGCCAATATAATTTCGTTAAAGGCTGCGTTGGAAGCGGCAAAGCCGGCGATTAAGCTCGCGGTGGATACGATGCCGTCGTTGGCGCCTAAAACGGCCGCGCGCAGCCAGCCTATGCGATGGGTGCGATGGGTTTCGGGATGATGGCGGGGCATGGGCTGTCCTTAAATAAAGGAGATTGGTTCATCGTGGCGACGCAGCTTTCAGAAGCGCCGGCTCATGGCTCTGTAAAGGTACGCAATGCGTACCTCACGAAGCTTCGTGGTTTACATGATTACAGCGCCGAAGCCAGCGGCAATACGACTTCGACACAATAGCCGCCCAGCTCATTGGACTGGCTGAGCTTCAGCTGGCCGCTATGCTGTTGAGCGATCAGTCGCGCCGTAGTCAGGCCCAGGAGATAACCGCTCGTGGCCTGATCCAGCACAATGTTCTGCTGGGCAAGATCGATCAGGCCGGTTTCGGAAATGCCCGGCCCGTCATCTTCAATCCTTAAATGAATGGACTCATCGATTTCGACGCTCAGCAAGACTTTGGACTGGGCCCATTTGCAAGCATTTTTGAGCAGGTTGCCGGACAGTTCAAGCAGGTTTTCACCATCCATTAACAAAACGTCGGTTTGCGGCATGATAAAGGTAATGTCCAGATTCTTTTCCTGATACATGCTTTCCAGAACGCTGATCAGCGTCAATATTTCCTGTTCGATATCGCATTCTATAACCGACGGATTCGGGGTTGCCTGGAAAATTGTCTCAAGCATGCGCTCCGCGTTGACAGGTTGCGCCTGCAATGGAGGATCAACTGCGGGCTCTGATTGTACGGTCTCTTGGTCCGGCAATTGCTGCAGCTCGGCTAAAGGCAGTTTTGTCACGTGTTTCAGTGCTTCAGGATTATCGCGCGGGTGCAGTTCGGGGTGTTGATCCAACACATCCAGCAACTGATTGGTTACTTCGACCAGCGGTGATACTTCCTTGGGCACATCAGTATCGAACCGGTCTATTTCGCCCTGATCCAGCGCACTGATCTGCTTTTTTATGCGTTTTAAAGGTTGGAACATGTGATTAAGGATAATGATCTGCATAGCTATCAGCAGCAGCAACATAGCCAGTGCTATCAGCATGAACCGGGATTGGAAAGGCTTGATGAATGCCAGTGTCGGCGACAGGTCTTCAGCGACTGCAACGGTAATGGTCCGGTCATGTTTATTGTAACCGTAGGCCATGACCAGTAGGGATTGCTGCTGTGGTCCGGATAGATAAAGCCGGCGCTTTTCACCTTCGCTCAGGTCCGGAATAATTAATTCCTTATCCCACAGCGAACGCGAGCGTATTAGGTCGTCATTGCTGCGCAGCTGATAATATCGCCCTGAAAAGGGCTGCAGGTAGACAGGATTGATTTGTTTCGTATTCAGCGTGATTTTTTCATCTTTATCAACCTGAGTTGCAGCCAATACGCTTTCGGCCTCCTGCGCCAAGTGCGACATCACGTATTTTTCGGCTATATCCTGCATGGTGCTGTCGGTCAGCCACCATAAAGTTGGAAATATAATGATTAAACTAATCACTAAAGCAACGCTGAGGCGTTGTTGCAATGATTTCATGCAAATTGTTCCTTCAATTTAGTCAATTCCACTTATTTTCAATTTGTAGCGGTTGCATTTTTCTTGGAGCCCTTTTTTCTCGCTAATATTAATGGGTCGGATTGCAGTAATTGGCCGGATTGCGCGTTGACAGTCAATGTCTGAACGATACCGTCTCTGTCAGTGATGTCTATTTTATAGAATATCAGCTTATTTTTCGTTTCTAATTTGATATCCATAACCGGCCCTGGATATTGTTCCATATACAAGTTCAGAATGCTTTCCAGTGGCTGCACGATACCGTCATCGAGTAGTTTTTTAGCCTGGTCATGATCATCCACGGAGGCGCTCATGGCCATGCAGCTTTCACACATCAGAACGGAGAAAACGCTGAGCAACAGCAGTTTCCGCAAGCACTGGAAAATGCCCGGCAAATAAATATGACGGCCAGCATGCAGGCGGTTAACGTGCTGTTGCCGAGCGTGCGAGGTTTCAGAGGATAAAATGGTCGTTATCATTTTTCAGCCCAATCTCATAAAAATTAACGGTATTCTTTCCGGTAAATTCGACAAATTCGCCGTATTAAAAATCGGAAAGCGTTTTCGGCGGTATCGCCGCCCGTAACGCATTCAATACTGCAATGACATCAATAATCTCCTGGGTGATGGCTCCCGCGACCGGAGTCAGATAGCCCATTCCGGCCGCTATCATACCGATTATGCTAAGCGACATGCCACCTATTGCGCTTTGCAGCGCGATAGCGCGCATGCGTTCGCCGATATGGAAAAGCTCGTCGACTTTTAGCAGCGAACTGTCCATGATCACGGCATCGGCGGATTCGCCGGTAATATCGCTGTTCTGGCCGAAGGCGATGCCTATGGTCGCGGCAGTCAGTGCGGGAGCATCGTTGATGCCGTCGCCCAGGAAAACGGTTTTCGCCGCTTCGGTTTCCCGGCGCACGATGTCCAGCTTCTGAGTTGGACTCTGCCCGAAGTAAACATGTTCAATCCCAACCTGCTCGGCCAGATAGCAAACTTCCGATTCGCGGTCGCCCGAGACCAGCATGACCCGATCAAATAGATGGCTTGGCCGCAGGTGAGTGATAAAGGATGAGCTGTCAGCGCGCACTTCATCGCGAAACTGCAGCGTGCCGGCATAAGCGTCATTAATCAATACGACGCATTCCAGGCCGCCGCCGACGGGCGGCAATTCCGCTGCCGGCTGAAGGGCAAGAAATTTCTGGCGGCTGGTGATCTGGACCCGCTTGCCTCCCACTTCACCTTTTAATCCCTCGCCGGGTAGTTCCATGATATTGGTGACATTTAATAAGGGCAAAGCGGATTTTTTGGCGGCTTTGATGATGGCGCCCGATAAAGGATGCTTTGAGTAGCGCTCCAGGCTGGCGATCAGGGTCAGTACGTCGCGCTCATGATGACCATTGCCGGGAATTAAGGCGGTCAGCGCCGGGCGGCCGTAGGTCAGCGTGCCGGTTTTGTCGAAAATCGCCGTGCGGCAAGTGCCTATAGTCTCCAGAATGGCCGGATTCTTGATGATAATCTCGCGCCGCGCCGCCAGTGAAATGGAACTGATGATCGTGACCGGAATGCCGATCAGCAAAGGGCAGAGGGTGGCGATGACCAGCACGGCCAGAAAACGGATCACTTCGCCGCTGGCCAGCCAGGCAAACAGGGCGATGGCAACCGCCACCGGCATGTAAACCGCGCCCAGCTGATCGCCCAGGCGTCTGAGCTTGGGGCGATGCTGCTCGGATGAACGCATGACTTCCATGATCTTGGCATAACGTGAATCGACGGCAAGCTTGTCGGCGCGAATGGTCAATGCCGTATCGCCGTTGACGGCCCCGGACAGCACTTGCGAACCGCGGACTTTCGACATCATGTATGGTTCGCCGGTCAGATAGGATTCATCCATCGTGCCGGCGCCTTCCAGCACTGTGCCGTCGACCGGACAGATCTCATGCGGCAGAATCAATAAAGTATCGCCGATAACGACTTGCTCGGTGGTAATGTCGATGAGCGTATCGGCTGATTTGCGGTGTGCGACGGACGGCATGCGCCTGGCCAGCGCTTCCAGCACTGAAGAGGCCCGGCGGACCGCGTAGGATTCCAGCACCGCGCCGCCGGCCAGCATTAGCACGACCAGGCTGCCGGCCAGATATTCATGCAGCAGGACGGCCGTGACAATGGACATGCCAGCCAGCAGGTCGGCGCCCAGATCGCGCTGCAACAGCTTGGCGAGCAACTGGTAAAGCAGCGGCGCGCCGCCCAGAACCAGGACGGCGATCAACGGCAGTTCTGCCAGTGAGATGCGAAAACCGAACTGCCCAGAGTAAATGTCTGCATCCGGCGCAGTCAGTGAGACATTGCCCGACAGCGTATAAATTTCATGGCCTGTATCGAGCGCATAGCGCATCACCAGGTAAGCGCCGATGCCGAGCAGGCTCAAAACGGAAATGAGGCTTTCCGATCTTGAGGTTGCTTGTTGGGTATGGGCCATTTTTTAAGTTTATGAGTGAAGATCAATGTCCTCGGTTATTTATCTGATAGACGCTTATAGCCATGAATCATGGCTTTTACCAGGCTTTCACGGTGGATATAGCTTCCGACGGCGACACCCAGAATATGCGCAACAACCAGCAACAGAGCGAAGTTGGCGAAAAATTCATGAACTTCTTCCCACAATTTTTCATGGCGGGAGTCGACGATTCCGGCCAGAGGACCTGCTCCCTGATCGGCTCCGTAAACCGCAAAACCCGAGATAACGGTCAACAGCAAACTGACCAGCAAAAGCACAATCATGGCGGCTCCGGCCGGATTATGGCCCAGGTAGCGCCTGGATTTCAATGCTATCATGTCTTTGAGGTAGCTGATCGATTGGCCGGGGCTGCACAGAAAATTCGAAAACCTGGCGTATTGATTGCCGATAAATCCCCAGACCAATCTGAAGATCAGCAGCCCGAAAACCAGATAGCCGGCCCAGACATGCGGGGTCAGGAAATCATCCTCTGTCAGATAGGCGGCAAAGAAAGCCGCTACCAACAGCCAGTGGAAAATTCTTAAAGGCAGATCCCAAACCTTAATCCATTCTTGCGAGTTCATAGTGCTGTTCCTTAAGTATAGACAGATATTACTGTATCAAAGCCGCATGAAATAAAAATGAATTCTGTCCGCAGTGAGCCTCGAAAATATTGAGGCAAGACAATTTATAAGCATTTTTTATTGAAGCTGCTAGCAGGCCCTTTAAATATACATCTTTGTGGTTCTTCCGGTCTCATCATGCAGATTCATCATCTGAACTGCGTTAAGGTCCTTGAGCAGGCGTTCAAATGCTTCGGCCGGCAAGGGTTTTGAGAACAGATACCCTTGCCCATAGTCGCAGCCGACACTGGTCAGCAGGTCGCGCTGCTGGGCCGTTTCCACGCCTTCTGCGACCACCTTGATGCCGAGCTTGTGCGCCATGACGATAATGGCTTCGCAGAGCGCCATGTCTTCGGAGCCGGGCGCCAGGTTGCTGACAAAGGCCCGGTCGATCTTGAGGTAGTCGATGTCGAATTTTTTCAGATAGGACAGCGACGAGTAACCGGTGCCGAAGTCATCCAGAGCGACTTGCACGCCGGCATCGCGGAAATCGAGCAATTGATCGGTGATGGCCGTGCTCGCATCCAGCAATAAGCCTTCAGTGATCTCGATAACGACGCATTGTCCAGGTAGTCCCTGTTGTTGCAGATAATCGAACCAGGCGGCATGGTTGTTGGTTTCATTATGGAACTGAATGGGCGATTTGTTGATGCTGACCTGGAAATCCGGATGGTGCCGTTCTCGCCAGTGCTTGACCTGGC
>NZ_JADMKV010000056.1 GCF_015476545.1 Methylobacter sp. BlB1
CCCTGCGGGCCTGATCTGTTAAAAGCTCCGGTGCTCGGCGCGGCAAACGGGATAAGATCATTCGTGCGTAACATCAGTTAACAACAGAGAGGATAAACATGGCATTTGAACTGAATCCGCTACGGATGGGAGGCAGGCGCCCGGCCGGCGTACTGAATATCGCCCATCGCGGCGCGCGCGCATTTGCGCCCGAGAATACACTGGCCGCGTTCGAGAAGGCGAAGGGCTTCGGTTGCCTGATGTTCGAGCTGGATGTCCATCTGTCGAAAGATGGCGAATTGATCGTGCATCACGACGAACAGCTCACACGCTGCACCGATGCCGGCGTGATATTTCCGGGCCGCGGCAGTTATGCGATTTCCGATTTTACCTATGATGAATTACGGCAACTGGATGCCGGCAGCTGGTACGTTGAACAGTTGTCATTGCCGGCCTCCCGGCGGCAGTGGTTTTTGCAAGGCTTGACTGAAGAAGAGATCGAGCAATTTGTCAGCGCGCAGGATCTTGCCTTTTATGCATCCGGCGAGATCAGGCTGCCTACATTACGGGAGGCTCTGGAACTGGCGTTATGTAAAGATCTGATGGTCAATATCGAGCTTAAGGCATTGCCGCGCATGTATCCGGACATGGCCGAAACGGCTGTGGGGCTCGTTGAGTCACTGGCCATGGAAAACCGCGTTTTGATTTCGTCGTTTGATCACGAACAGCTGGTCAGCGTGCGCCGGCTCTCAAAAGCTATAGCGACGGGTGTTTTGACTGGGGATAGGCTGGCAAAACCGGACGCCTATCTGGCGCTGCTCGATGCCGATGCCTATCATCCAGGCGCTGATTCGGTGGGTCTTAATTCATTAGCCCGAAAGCTCGATCCGTGCGGCATTACCGATGTGCTGGCATCTGGCCGCGCCGTCAATGTCTGGACCTGCAATGACAAGGACAAGATGCGGCAGCTGATCGCGGCTGGCGTGACCGGCGTGATTTCGGATTTCCCTAACCGGGTTCGTGATGTATTGCAGGAATAATGTGGGGACGACTTCGCCTAAGCCGCCTACTGTTGGCAGTCGCCTTAACAGCCGGTTCTATTGCCGGCAGTCAGGCAAAGCGGTCGGGTAGCCAGCCCCGATTTACGCATTCCCGAAAACTCCAGCCCGGCATGGTTTCGGTCTTGTAGCTCCAGAAGAACCAGCCCAGGTATTTCTCGAAAGTGGCCAGCTGGGCTGCGGCATAGCCGCGATAAGCAACAGACAGCTGGAACTCGTCCATTTCCGTCAAGTTATGATCGAAAGGCCCGTCCGCCCAGAGCGAGACCATTTTTAAATCCAGTCCTAGACTCCATTCGCCCACATAAGTCGGCAGGCCGAGATGGCCGATGATGTCGTCGGCTTCATTTTTCCAGTCAATGGCGGCCTTTTTTATATGTCCGTAAATGTCCGTGTTGACATCGGCAGGGACAAAACACTGGTAGCGGTGAATATCGAATACGACATTGTTGAACTCGGGCTCCTGAAGAAAGCCCACATATTCCGCATACGAGCGGAAGCCGTCATGGAAGACCACGGCGACATCGCGGGCCTGGCAATACCGGCGTATCCGGCGGTAGCCATCGGTTGTGTATCGCTTTAACAGCGCCGTATCGATGTCCCAGCGCGGCTCGTTCAATACCTCGATGGCGTGCAGGGCGGGGCGGCTGCGGTAGCGCTCGGCCAGGCGCTCCAGTACCTGCAGCGAATAGTCGATATACTCCGGCTTGGTATGCCACTCGCAGACGCTTTGGATGCCGCCGTTATCAAAACCGTTCTGGCAGCCGGGCGCGGCATGCAGATCGAGCACGATCAACAGTCCGCACTCCTCGGCCCAGTCGAAAGCGCTGTCGAGAATTTCCAGGCCGCCCTGAACATACGGATACGAAACCGAGCCATAGGCGCGGTGGTAAGGATAATCAGGGCCGATGATCCAATGGCCGACCGGAATCCGGACCGCATTGATGCCGATCCGGGCCAGCCAGACGAAATCCTCGCGCGTGATAAACGTATCCCAATGCCTTTTCAGCACAGATTCGGCGCGCGGGCCGAGTTCCACGCAAAAGGAAGTCTCGTCCACGGCTTGCAGGCCCTCAAAGAGGCTCGGCGTCATCCATTTTTCCAATAGCAGCCAGCCGCCGAGATTGACGCCGCGCAGCTTCTTGCCGCATTTATTTGCAAATACCGGTTTCATTTATCGCCCTGCCGTGATTACAGCACAATCCGGCGCTGATGAAACATCTCAGCCTTGGGCTCATTGCTGATCGTCAGCATGGCGGCATCGGGCAGCATCTGACTGATCAATCGCATCATTTCGGTTTCTCCCTCGGGGTCCAGCGAATCGAACGCCGTTTCCGACAAAATCCATTTGGGTTTCTGCAACAGCACGCGGACCACGCCCAAACGCTGCTGCTGTTCGCGCGGCAGCACTTTTTCCCAATCATCGATCTGGTCAAGCTGCTCGATTAATTCTGCCAGACCCACAAGCTCAAGCGTCTCTTTGAGCACGGAAGGGCTGAAGTCGTCGCAGGAAGACGGATAACAGATGGCTTCGCGCAGCGTGCCGGTCGGCAGATAAGGCCGCGGCGGCATGAAAAACATATATTCATCATCGGGCAATTCTATGCAGCCTTCGCCCCATGGCCACAGGCCCGCTATGGCCTTGAGCAATTTGGAACCGGTAAAGATATTACCGGTAATAAGAACCCGTTCGCCAGTTTTGATCTCGTCATTGAGTTGCGATGCACAGACAATGCCGTCGAGCCGGCTGATGCACAGATTGTCGAAACGCAGGGTCGGCTTATCCGTTTTTACCAGTACAATGCGGTGCGGATCAGGACGCACGATCTCGTCTTCCAGATCGTCCAATGCCTGGATCAGGCTCAATACACGCTCAACCGAAGCCCGCCATTGGGCGACTAAGGCCATGTTATCGACCGGCCAGGATAGGGCGGAAGCCACGTGCTGGAATGACTGGGCCGACTGCATCAGCGCGCCCAATGTGATGGTTCCCCAAATATAGCGCGGCGCCGACACCAGAACAGGGACGGCTGTAGACAACACTGAGTAGCCGGAAGTAAAAAGCAGAATATGCGTCCAGGCGCGGGTTTGTTGATTATAAGCGTCAATAATATCCTGGAAAAGTTTCTGAAAATGTTTTTTCTCGTGAGTTTCGCCATGAATCAGAGCAATTGCCAGGGAGCTTTCGCGCGCTTTCACGAGACTAAAACGGTAATTGGCTTCCATGGTTTGCCGGATATTGGTCGTTTGGCTTAAAGGTTGGCCGATCAACCAGCCCAAAGCCGAAGCGCCGGCTGCATAAATTAGCGCTACCCAGACCAGATGCCCATAGATAGGCATTTCAATAAAGCCCAGATCAAGCGTGACAACGCCTGAAAGTGTCCAGAGAATTTCAATAAAACTGATCAGGATCAGCAGGCTGTAAAACAACGAGTGAAACAGGGCAATGCCGTCTTCAGTGGCAATACGGATATCTTCCGCGATGCGGCTGTCCGGGTTATCGTGCCCGGTGGTCTGTAAGTGGGTGATTTGATAATGACGGCCTTTGTTCATCCAGCGATTGGTCACATGATCGGTCAGCCAGGCTCGCCAGCCGATCTGCAGACGGCGCTTGACCGTTAAATGCAGGCCTGTGGCCGCCATGCTGGCGGCAAAAATCAATACGAGCAGCCCGATCTGTCTGAAAAATCCTGACATCGAGCGCTGCTCCAGCGCATCGAATAACGCGGCGCTCCACTCCGTGATGATGACAGCAATAAACATCTGTACGATGGTCAGCGCAATCAAGGCCAAGGTCAGTTTGCGAATGGTTGCCTTGTCTTCCGAATGCCAGTAAGCGCCGGCCAAGCGTATGAATTGGATAAAAAAATCGCTGGATCCCATGGGTGATTCTCCGCGTTGGGGTGAAAATATTACATAAAGCTCAGGCTTGATTTTGTAAGTTTTATGCCTGAATCATGCGAATTCGATGAGTTTTAACGAAATCGACGCAACGCGGAATTCTATTCAGCCTGTGTGTCAGCAACCGCAGAGGATGCTTCGTGTGTGGATGCCTGTTTGGCTTTTTCCTTTTCCTGTTGGGAAATATAAGTTCCTCCGAGGATAAACGCCATGATCGATACATATACCACTGAAGCGATATAGCGGGCCTTTTTGGACTGTTCGTAACTATTCATCAGTATCTAAAAAAATTATTAATTTGAAGGAATTCCCCATTAAATCAATCCTCATAGAGATGGTCAAGCCAATAAACAAGGTCAGGCGTTTGACGGCTTCGTGCTTGATTTGCATTTGGGGATTCGGTTAGGGCGCCGGTCTGGCGTGAGTTTTGTAGGGGTGGTTATGGATAAAGACAAGATTACGGTTTATTACGACGGCGCTTGTCCTAAATGCATTCGCGACAGGCAACATTATGAAAAACTCGCAGGCAAGGGGGGAGAGCAGGTCTGCTGGTTTGACATCACAGGACAGGAGAATCGGCTTCGCGAGCTGGGCATCGATCCCGGCAAGGCTTTGACGGAGCTGCATGTCAGCGATGAGCAGGGGCGGGTCGTGTCGGAACTGGACGCCTATATTCTGCTGATGAAGCGAGTGCCGGTACTGAAACCCATAGCTTGGCTGATCGGCTTGCCGTTGATCCGGCCGTTCCTGGCCAGGATTTATCATCGCCAGGTGAGCCGGCGGCTGAGGAAAAGAGGAGTGCTATGAGAGGGGGAGTAATTTTGCTTTGCTTCAAGCAGGACGGGGGTTGCAACCCCGTCTTAATGTTTTTGCAATGTCTGAGCTTAGAATCTCCACTTAACCCATGCTGAATTTTTTGGACGGGCAACAAGCCCCGTCCAGCACGGGAACCCGATTAAATCAAACCGTCGCGTCAGCGACACTTTAATTAAACCAGCTCTTCACTTTTAATAATACGGTGGGCTGGGTTGGAGCTTTAGCGGAAACCCGGCGTGGGCGACTTCGAAATGCTGGGTTTATTAACCCAGTCTACCGCTGTCAAAAGCTCCGGTGCTCGGTGCTGGAAAAGGGAAAGGGTGCCAGTAATAAATTAGTCAGTAAAGCTTGCCAAACAAATCCACATGCGTCAGATAAAGCCTCATATCCAACTCATATTGATGATAGGCCGGCTCCATATACTCGCATAATTTATAAAAGGCTTTGTTATGCTCTTTTTCCTTTAAATGCGCCAGTTCGTGCACGACAATCATGCGCAGAAATTCAATCGGCACCTGCTTGAAGACCGATCCTATGCGGATTTCGTTTTTCGCTTTCAGTTTGCCGCCCTGTACGCGGGAGATATAGGTATGAAGTCCAAGGGCATGGTGCAGGACGTTGATTTTATCGTCATAAATGATTTTGCTGAGTGGCTGGGACTGGCGGAGCCTTTCATTTTTCAGGTCGACGACATAGCCGTAAAGCGCCTTGTCCGTTTTGATGTCGTGAGCCACAGGATATTTTTTTAGCAACAGTTCACCCAGCTTGCCGGCATGAATCAGATGCAGTGCCTGGTCAGTGATTTTTTCGGAATAGCCGGCCAGATATTTTAATTCTTGCATGGTTTACCTTGATTACGAGATATTGCCGATCTGCATGACGGCCTGCTTACGTTATGATAGCGGCGATAGCGATGTCAATAAGCCCCGTCAGGGAGCAGTTTGGGTAGTCAGAAGAAAATGAGGATGCGATGGCGAGAAAACGAGTGAAGATGATCGGTTGGGATTTTTTCTTGGTGATGCTGTTCTGGATGTCGATTCTGGGGGGCGTGACGCCAGCCGATGCGCAGGACGCTGCGTTGTTGCCGGCCGCTGTTCAAGATGCGGCTCGCCAGGCGCCTGCCGATATTGAAGCCTTCGTGCGCGAGGGTTGCCCGCATTGCGAGAAAGCTGAAGAATTCCTGAAAGCATTGGCGCTTGAGCAGCCGTGGCTGCGCATCGTTGTGCGCGATATCCAGCGCGATCCTGAAGCCCTTGAACGCCTGAAGCAGATAGCCGAAGCAACAGGCGCCAACGTGAGTGTGCCGACTTTTTATGTGCACGGCCAGACCATCGTCGGTTACACCGACCCGTCTACTACGGGAAAGCTGATCCGCAATGCACTGACTCAAGCCCCGCCGGAGCAGAAAATATCGCCAGAGGCGGCAGAGAGCTGTGAAGCGGAAGCAGCACTGTCCTGCGGACCGGAAAGTGTTTCGCCACCGCCTGAGCCGGAGTTTACGTTTCTGGGACAACGCATTACCTTGAAGCAGTTTGGTTTGCCGCTTTTCACCCTTGCGATGGGGCTAATGGACGGATTCAATCCCTGCTCCATGTGGGTTTTGATCCTGATGATTTCGTTGCTGGCGCCCATGCAGGACCGCATGCGCATGTTTGCGGTCGCCGGCGCCTTCATTGCCGTAGAAGGCATTGCCTATTTCGTCTTCATGGCCGCCTGGCTCAACCTTTTCCTGATCATAGGCCTTTCGCGCCTGTCGCAGATCATCATCGCCGGCATCGCCATACTGGCCGGCGCGATTAACCTGAAGGATTTCTGGGCTTACGGCTGGGGCGTTTCGCTGTCAATCCCCGAGTCGGCCAAGCCCGGCATTTACGCCAGAATCCGCGCTATCCTGCAAGCCGAAAGTCTGCGCGGCGCCATGATCGGCGCCGTGGTGTTGGCCCTCCTGGTACAGATCGTCGAATTTCTGTGCACTTCAGGCTTTCCGGCGCTTTATACCCGCATACTGACAATGCAGCAATTGGACGGAGCAAGCTATTATGGCTATCTGCTGCTTTACAATCTTGCTTATATGCTTGATGACGCTGTCGTGCTGGGCATTGGCATTATCACGCTCAGCCAGCGGCGATTGCAGGAAAAGGAAGGACGCTGGCTGAAACTGATCAGCGGATTGGTCATGGTGGGATTGGGTTTGTATCTGCTGATTTCATTGCCTTGAGGCTCTTGGATTCGGCCTGGCGGGGGCCTTCGCGCAGCGAGAGGGCTTTGTTACAGAAGTAGTTCTCTCTGCGCTGGACCGCCATAATCTCCGGCAACTTCGCGATTTGTTATGACTGGTAGTTGCTGAGCGGACGCTCTAGATGGAATCTTACTACTGGCAACGCGCGCTGGCTGGGGCGTCGACTCCAGTTGTTATGATTCAGGCTCCGGCAACGCTCGGGAAAATCTCGCCGTCACAAGCGCCGGGGCCACGACCGCTGCTAATGGCGACCGCCGGCAAGTTAAGTTACCTCCGACTATGCCGGAGGCGGAAGAAAACTGCTAGTGTCGAGGAAAGTCCCGAAGGGTATGGGTTAAGGCAGTCAAGCTATGAGAAAAGCGGAATCGTTTCAGCCCCCTGAGGGAAATGTCAACGGTAAGCGCTTCAGGAGCATTCGTATCTGCCGTGCAGGTGCACATTGATTCGCACTGCATAGGTCGGTACACTGGTGCTTGTCCCACCTCGAATAGCCTAAACGGCACAAGCGCATTCGGCCCTGCAACGGCGTAACATCAGTTATTGAACTTTCGGAGCCATTAAGTGACGTACCAGTGATTGTCTGCGAGAGGTAAAAGAGAAAACAATATGATCAACTATTATTCTGCCATAATTTTATCTTTATCGACATGAATAACGGCATTTAGTGGGCCGCCGTTTCATGCAAATAAAGCAATGCCGCAATTTCGTGATGCATCAGATATTGGCGGCATCAATATAAAAAATTAAGGAGCTGTGAGAAGTGCAAGCGCTGATACAATTTTTATTGGGTGCGGGAGAGTTTATGCCGCATGGTTTCTGTTTTCTCTGGAAGCCTCAGTTGTTGTGGCTGTTTGTTGTTTCCGACCTGATTATTTCGCTGGCGTATTTTTCCATTCCTCTTGCCTTGGGTTATTTTGTCCATAAGCGTCGGGATATCGAATACAAATGGGTTTTCGTGCTATTCAGCCTCTTTATTTTGGCCTGTGGAACGACTCATTTAATATCCCTTATCACTATCTGGAAGCCAATCTATGGATTGGAAGCAGGAACCAAGGCTGTTACTGCGCTCCTCTCCCTGGCGACTGCGGTCGTGTTATGGCCTCTCATCCCAAAAGCTGTCCTGATTCCGAACCGAAATCAGTTAATTAAAGCGAACCGGGAGTTGGAAGAAGAAATCCTTATCCATAAAAAAACTAAAAAAGCATTAAAGCAATTAAATGAAGACCTGGACCGTCAAGTTGAGCTAAGAACCAAAGAACTGCTAAGCGCCAACCAGGCGCTCAAAGGCAGCGAACAACGTTTCAAGCGGGTAGTGAACATTATCCCTGCGGCGATTTTTACTGTCGAGCGAACCGATAATCTTAAAATTCCCTGTAAAGTTTCTTTTATCAGCGATTCAATTACTGCCATTTCAGGATTTGAGCCATCCAGATGGTGTACGGATGAAACTTTGTGGATGGATCATACTTGTTCTGACGGGAAAAACACGCTGCTTGCCTTCATCAATGCACTTGAGCTTGACAATCTTGATATAACCGCCGAATCGGTGCACTGCCTGCCGCCCTGGCATAATCAATGGCGGTTATGGCATCCGACCAAAGGAGAAATTTGGCTGGAAGGCAGCTCGATTCCGGAGGTTGAGGCCGACGGCAGTATTTTGTGGTATGGCTTTATTCATGACATTACCGAACGCAAGCGCCCCGAGGAAGCACTGCGCGAGGCCGATCGCCGCAAGGACGAGTTTCTGGCGATGCTGGCCCATGAGCTGCGCAATCCGTTGGCGCCCATCCGTAATTCTGTGCAATTGTTAAAGGAACAGGATACGGCCGCCAATCCCATGCTGGAATGGTGCCGTAATGTCATCGACCGTCAAGCCAGCCATATGGCCCGCTTACTGGATGATCTGCTCGATGTGGCGCGCGCCATGCAGGGCAAGATCTCGCTGAAGACTGAGTATTTCAATCTGGCCGAGATCGTGGATAGCGCCATAGAAACCAGCAGCCCTCTGATTAAAGCGCGTGGACTGAAGCTGGTCATTTTGCATTCGGCAACGCCGCAATGGCTTAAAGGCGATCGCTTTCGTCTGGCTCAGGTGCTCTCGAATCTGCTCAATAATGCCGCCAAATATACCGATGAAGGCGGCCGGATTACGCTGAGCGTGAGCCAGGAAGACTCCATGGCGCTGATCAAGGTCCGGGATACGGGCATTGGCATTGCGCCTGATATGCTGCCGCATATCTTCGATCTTTTCACGCAGGCTGACGGTTCGTTGTCCCGCTCTCAGGGCGGCTTAGGGATCGGGCTTACGCTGGTGCATAGACTGATCGAAATGCACGGAGGGAGTGTAAACGCATCGAGCGCAGGCATCGGGCAGGGCAGTGAGTTTACGGTACGTCTGCCGTTGCTATCGAACGAATATAATGAAGTTGCTGAATCTGCGCCGTCAGGAGGTGCTATGCCGTTGTGTTCCAAGTTGCGTATTCTTGTGGTGGATGACTATCCTGATGCATTGGATAGTCTGTCGATGTTGCTCCAGGCGGAAGGGCATGAGGTCGACACGGCCAATAGCGGTGCGAAAGCGATTGAACGCGCGCAAGCCTTCCGGCCGCAGGCGGTATTGCTGGATATCGGTCTCCCCGATATGGACGGTTATGAAGTGGCGCAACGGTTGCGCGAGTTGCCGGAAACCCAGCTGGCCGTTCTGATTGCCTTGACCGGTTACGGGCAGCCCGAAGACCGCTCGCGCTCAAAGCGCGCGGGCTTCGATCATCATCTGCTGAAACCGGTTGACCCCGATATGCTGTCCTCCTTGCTGGCGTCTTTGACCAACGAAGCCGGCTAGTAAACGGGCTTTCCTATGCCAGCAGATTAACGAGCATGTTTTCATAGATTCGGGCCAGGACCTCCAGATCTTCCAGGCCGATATTTTCATTGACCTTGTGGATGCTTTCATTGAGCGGCCCGAGTTCGATTACCTGCGCGCCGGTCGGCGCGATAAATCGGCCATCGGACGTACCGCCGCCCGTGTCATCGAGCGTTTCAAAACCGGTAACGTCCTTGATGGCGGCATGGGCCGCATCGATCAGCGCGCCTTTTTCGGTCAGAAACGGATTGCCCGATAAGCGCCATTGCAGTTCATACCGGAAGCCGTGTTTGTCCAGTATGGCTTGCGTGCGCCGTTTGATGGTTTCCTCGTCCAGTTCTGTGCAGAAACGCAGGTTGAACTGGATTTCCACGCTGCCGGGGATGATGTTTTCAGCGCCGGTGCCGCCATTGATATTGGATACCTGCAGGCTGGTCGGCGGGAAGAATTTGTTGCCGCGATCCCAGACTTCTTCGGTCAATTCTTTCAACGCAGGCGCAAAAGTGTGAATGGGATTTTCAGCCAGTTCGGGATAGGCAACATGGCCTTGTATGCCGAGAACAGTCAATCTGGCGCATAAAGAGCCGCGCCGGCCGACACGGATGACATCGCCGATCTTCTTGTCGCTGGACGGTTCGCCGACCAGGCACCAGTCGATTTTCTCGTTGCGTTTTTCCAGGACTTCGACGACTTTGACGACGCCGTTCGTGGCTATGCCTTCTTCGTCGCTGGTCAGCAGAATGGCGATAGAGCCTTTATGTTCAGGATGTTGGGCGATAAAGCGTTCTACAGCGGTAACGAAACAGGCGATGCCGCCTTTCATGTCGGCGGCGCCTCGGCCGTAGAGCTTGCCGTCGCGGATGGTCGGTTCAAACGGGGGCGAAACCCAGGCTGTCAATGGCCCCGGCGGCACGACATCGGTGTGTCCCAGGAAGACGAATAACGGTTTCGCGTCGCCGCGTCTGAGCCAGATGTTTTGAGTATCCTCAAAATCCAGCCGTTCTTCTTTGAAGCCTAGCTTCTTTAAGCGTACGGCCAGCAGGTCCTGACAGCCGGCATCCTTGGGCGTTACCGAGTCGCGTTTGATGAGGTCTTTAAGCAGTTGTAGTGTATCGCTCATGTTGATTTTGAGTTATTAAGGTTTAGCGTCGGAGAGCTGAATAAGCGTTGGTTTTCGCCTAGTCTGTTCCCGACAGGCTTGCGGCATATCCACCATCCCTGGCGTTCGCCGCGCCTGTTCCCGACAGGCTTGCGGCATATCCACCATCCCTGGCGGTAAAACCTACGAGGATTTGATCGCCGGTGTCCAGAACCGGGCGTTTGATCAGCGTGGGCATTTCCAGCATCAGTTTCAGGGCTTTGTCCTGAGTCAGATCGGCTTGCTGTTCGGCGCTGAGCTGACGCCAGCTGGTGCTGCTGCGGTTCAGCAGTTTGCTCCAGTCGACATGGGCGGCAAAATGCGTGAGTTGCTCGGAAGTGAGCCCATCGGTCCTGAAATCATGGAACCGGTAGGTTATGTTGTTTTCGTCCAGCCATTTGCGGGCTTTTTTGACGGTATCGCAGTTTTTTATGCCGTAGAGTATGTACATGGCGGGATTACAGTTGGCTGGTCAGTAATTCGTCGATGCTGGGCAGTTCTTTGTCGGCCTTGCAGCGGGATTTATACAGGTCGACAAATTCCATAAACGCCTGCTCAAGGTCGGACAGTATGTCTTCTTCGTTTGCACGCTCATCAGCGGGGACATCGGGGGATGCCAGGTATTCTTTCTGCAGCGCTATTTCGCTGTTGAGTGCAAGCGTGGCATAAATGATGGCATTATTGGATAAATTTTTGCTCATGGCTGTATGTCCTGCGATCGGAAAAGCATAGTCTGATAAAAAAATAGGGGCGATACAAGTATCGCCCCTAGGTTTATTTTTATTGTTTAGTTCGTTGTTATTGGTATTTAGTCGCGTAACAACTCATTGATGCCTGTCTTGCTGCGGGTTTTTTCATCGACCTGTTTGATGATAACTGCACAGTATAAGCTGTATTTGCCGTCTGCGGAAGGCAGGTTGCCTGACACGACAACTGAACCGGCCGGGATGCGGCCATAGGTGATTTCGCCGGTCATGCGGTTGAAGATTTTCGTGCTCTGGCCGATATACACGCCCATGGAAATCACGCAGCCGTCTTCAACGATAACGCCTTCGACGATTTCGGAACGCGCGCCGATAAAGCAGTTGTCGCCGATAATGGTCGGGTTGGCTTGCAAAGGCTCCAGCACGCCGCCGATGCCGACGCCGCCGGACAAATGCACGTTCTTGCCGATTTGCGCGCAGGAACCGACGGTCACCCAGGTATCGACCATGGTGCCGCTGTCGACATAAGCGCCGATGTTGACGTAGGACGGCATCAAGATGGCGCCGGGCGCGATATAGGAGCCATGACGGGCTACGGCATTCGGCACGACGCGTATGCCGGCCTTGGCGAAATCATCCGGCGTATAAGAGGCGAATTTGCTTTCCACTTTATCGTAGTAACGGGTGTTGCCGCCTTCCATGATACGGTTTTCGTTAATGCGGAAAGACAGCAATACCGCCTTTTTCAACCATTGGTTGACAACCCAGTCGCCATTGACTTTTTCTGCCACTCTGAGCGTGCCGGCATCGAGCAGGTTGATGGTTTCTTCAACAGCGTCGCGAATTTCAGCGGAGACAGTGGCTGGCGTGATTTCCGCGCGTTGTTCAAAGGCGTCATTAATGATCTTTTCAAGTTGTGACATGTTTTTCTTTACTTTAAGGAGTTAATAAAATTTTTAATGCGGCGTGCCGCGTCAAGGCATTCATCCAACGGTGCAACCAGCGCGATACGGATATGGTTCTGGCCGGGATTGACGCCGTCGAATTCACGCGACAGGAAGCTGCCGGGCAGCACGGTGACGTTTTCCTGGGCGAAAAGCCGTTGCGTGAACTCGGCATCGGCAATCGGCACTTTCAGCCAGATATAAAAACCGGCCGGCGGTTTGCTGATTGGGCAAACATCGGCAAGGATATCAATGACAGCAGTGAATTTTTCGCGGTACAACTGCCGGTTTTCTATGACGTGAGCTTCATCCTGCCAGGCTTTAATGCTGGCCTGCTGCGTCGGCAGTGACATGGCGCTGCCGTGGTAGGTCCGGTATTGAAAATACTGTTGCAGAATATCGGCATCGCCTGCAACAAAGCCGGATCTCAGGCCCGGCGCATTGGAGCGCTTGGATAAGCTGTGGAAAACCACGCAGCGCTTGAAAGCGGTATTACCCATTGCATAAGCCGTTTCAAGTAGGCCCGGCGGCGGATTGTTCTCGTCGTCGTAGAGTTCGCTGTAGCACTCGTCGGAGGCAATGACGAAATCGTATTTTTCCGCCAGCCTGAGCAGTTTTTCATAACCAGCCCGCGCCATGACCGAGCCGGTCGGATTGCCGGGCGAGCAAACATAGATCAGCTGGCAGCGTTGCCATATTTCGTCAGGGACTGCGTCAAAATCCGGCAAATAGCCGGAGTCTTCCAGTGTATTCAGGTAATAAGGCTCGGCGCCGGCCAGCAAGGCCGCCCCTTCATAAATCTGATAGAACGGATTCGGCATGATCACGACCGGCGCGGGACTGGTCGCATTAATCACGCACTGGGCAAACGAGAATAACGCCTCGCGCGTGCCGTTGACAGGCAATACCTGTGTTTCAGGATCAATCAATTCGGATGGAACGTTGAAACGCCGACTCAGCCAGTTGGCTATAGCCATCCGCAATTCGGGTATGCCTTTAGTGGTCGGATACTTGGATAAGCCATGCAGATGCGTCAGCAAGGTCTCCTGAATCAGATGCGGCGTAGCATGTGCGGGTTCGCCGATGGATAGCGCAATATGCTCCTTGTCATTGGGCGGGACTATGCCTCGCTTGAGCTGCGTCAGCTTCTCAAACGGGTACGGATGCAGATATTTTAAATAGGGTGTCATCGGTTAGCTGCAACGAGGTTGTTTGCCCATAGAGTGGGCTTGCTGGAACAATCCCATCGCTGCCGGCATATGTTGGTTCAAATCCTGCATGCGGGTGCTGTGCGAGGGGTGAGTCGACATGAATTCGATAGGTTGCTGGCCACGCGCGGCCTGATCCATTCTTTGCCAGAGGTTGATGCTTTGCCTGGGGTCAAAGCCGGCTTTGGCCATTAAATCGACGCCGATAATATCGGCTTCGCTCTCTTGTGTGCGGCTGTAGGGCATGAGTACGCCGTATTGCGCGCCGACGCCCAGCAGGCCGAGCGCAGTCTGTCCTAAAGCAGTTTCCGGCATGGTGACGGCTTGGATGAGCGCCAGGCCCTGGCTGACCGCCATTTCTTGCGATACGCGTTCATTACTGTGCCTGGCCATTACGTGTCCGATTTCATGGCCGATTACGGCCGCTAATTGATCTTGATTTTCGACTAATTGGATCATGCCGGTATGCACGCCGATTTTATTGCCCGGCAGGGCAAAAGCATTAGGCTCTGGATCTTCAAAAACTACGATTTCCCAATTGCCGCTGCCGACTTCGCGTGTGAGTGCTTGAGCAATGCAGTTGGCGGCCTGTATAAATCGGCCGTTATTGCTGATAGGTTTTTCTTGTTTCAAGGTGTCAAAAGCCTGCAGGCCCATTTGATTGATCTGCGCATCAGGCATGAAGACCAATTGTTGCCTGCCGGTAGGGCTGACAGCGCAGGAAGCTAATATTGATGCAATTACCAGAACAGATAATTTCTTTTTCAACATAGATAAATGGCCGGTAGTTTGAAAATGCCGGCCATTTTAACTTAACTTTTTGTCCGAGGTTTAAAAATGTAAATCGGAATGTGGATCAAATCTGACATCAGCTGAATTTGATCGGTTTTCGACGAATCATCAACTGCCAATTTGATTATTTTCAGGCTGGACCTTATGTTTATCGGGAAAAATAGACGAGTCTATGTATATTGAGACAGTGATGGTAAATCAGAGTAGAATGTTTGGTATTTACCCAGCGGTATAGGCAGCCGAACTCAAAAACACAGCATTAGGCAGACTGCTGGGTAACAACGATTTAATTGTATAGAGACAACAAGAGGATAGCGCGTGAGTGAAGTAACTGAAGTACCGAGTCCTTTTTGCGGTATTGGAACCGACGACCTGACAATCAGAGTCGACGGTCTATCGTTGAAAGTGATTGAAAATGGCTGCTCGGTTAATACGCCTGCTTTCGAACAGGCCATTACCGATACCAGTCCCCGAGTCGATGGCAAAGCCGTCAGTTTCGATGCGGCCGTGGCAAAAGCGGCAGCCTTGTTAAAAGGCACCAATCAACCTGTTATCGGCGGGTGCGCTACCGATGTCAACGGTATGCGGGCTTTGCTGGCATTGGCTGACCGTAGCGGCGCTGTTGTCGATAACATGAATTTCAATGCGGCAAGGCGCAATTTCCTGGCGCTCCAGGATTCCGGCTGGATGAACACGACGCTGGCGGAAGTTAAAAACCGCTGCGATTTGCTTCTGGTTGTCGGTGCAGATCCTGAAAGCTTTGCCCCACGCTTTTTCGAGCGCTATCTCTGGAACGAAGAGGCGATGTTTCTGGAAGATACCGGTAATCGGGAAGTGATCTATTTAGGCAAGGCGCCTTCCGGCGATGCCTCCACTTCGCCTAAAGGCAAGAAAGCCCAGGTTTTTGAATGCGGCATGGAAGATCTGCCCGAAGTCGTGGCGGTATTGAGAGCCCTGGTTAAAGGTCAGCCGATCAGGGCTGAATCTGTGGGCGGTATCGCTGTCGCTGATTTGCAGGGCATCGCCGATAAACTGAAAGCGGCGCATTACAGTGCCGTGACCTGGGCTGCCGGCGCTTTGGCTTATAGCCAGGCTGAACTGACCGTGCAGACCCTGTCGGAGATGATCAAGGACGCCAATAATATGAATACGCGTTGTTCAGGCCTGCCTTTGGGCGGCAAGGAAGGCGATCAGACGGCCAATCAGGTTTGCGGCTGGACTACGGGTTATCCGGCCCGTACGCGTTTTTCCAAGGGCTTCCCTGAATATGATCCTTATTTGAATGATATTGAATCGATGATCGCCAATGGCGAAGCCGATGCGCTGGTGTGGGTGCAGGCATTCAACGTCAGTGCCGTGCCGCCGGTCACGAATCTGCCGACTATAGTCATCGGCCGTTCCGGCATGACCTTCTCTAAGGAGCCGGACGTGTTTATTCCGGTCGGCACTCCAGGCATCGATCATACAGGCCATGCGTACCGTATGGATAACGTGGTTGCGATTCGCCTGAAAAAATGCCGCGATTCCGGCCTGCCCAGCACGTTTGACGTGCTGAATGCCATTGAACAAGCTTTATAGGTAAATATATGTTGATAAAGTTAACAGGTGGAACTGTCTATGATCCTGCCAGCGGCATTGATGGCAAGAAACAGGACATTTACATCAAAGACGGGCGTATCGTTAATCAACCGGGACCGGATGTTCAAGTTGATAAAGAATACGATCTGGCCGGCAAAGTGGTGATGTCCGGCGCGATCGATATGCACACGCATATCGGCGGCGGCAAGGGCAA
This sequence comes from Methylobacter sp. BlB1, assembly GCF_015476545.1. Taxonomy (GTDB): domain Bacteria; phylum Pseudomonadota; class Gammaproteobacteria; order Methylococcales; family Methylomonadaceae; genus Methylobacter. The sequence continues at coordinate 16,435 of NZ_JADMKV010000056.1, forward strand.
TATCGCCAGAACCCTGCTGCCCGAAGATCATCGCCAGGATCCTGTGCATCGTACCGACGTGACCCGTTCCGGCTGCGGTCATGCCATGCCCAGCACGTTCGTGACCGGCTACCGTTATGCCGAGATGGGTTATACCGCTGCTTTCGAGCCCGCCGTATTGCCGATCAATGCGCGTCAGGCGCACATGGAGATGGCCGACATTCCCATTCTGGATAAAGGCGGTTACGCCATGCTGGGCAGTGATGACTACTTGCTGCGCATGCTGACAGCCAAGAAAGACCAGAAAGCGATCAATGATTATGTAGCCTGGACGCTGAATGCGGCCAAAGCCATTGGCATTAAGGTCGTCAATCCGGGCGGCATCAGCGCTTTCAAGTTTAACCAGCGCAAGCTCGACCTGGACGAGAAAAACAGCCATTACGGCGTCAGTCCGCGCGAAATCCTGCAAGTACTGGCCACAGCGGTCAAGGAGTTGGGCGTTGCGCACCCATTGCATGTGCACGGCTGCAACCTGGGCGTGCCGGGCAATATGGATACCACGCTCGATACGATTCAGGGTATCGGCGGTCTGCCGATGCATTTAACGCACATCCAGTTCCACAGTTATGGCACGGAAGGGGATTTCAAGTTCTCCTCGGGCGCCGCGCAGATTGCCGAGGCAGTCAACAGAAACAAGAACATCACGATCGATGTGGGACAGGTCTTGTTTGGACAGACTGTTACCGCATCAGGCGACAATATGCGTCAGCACGCCAACCATAAACATGCCAGCCCGAACAAATGGGTGTGCATGGATATCGAGTGCGATGCGGGTTGCGGCGTCGTGCCGTTCAAGTACAAAGATCAGAACTTCGTCAATGCGTTGCAATGGGCTATCGGTCTGGAAACCTTCCTGTTGGTCGATGACCCGTGGCGTATCTTCCTGACGACCGACCATCCTAACGGCGCGCCGTTTACCAGCTATCCGCATCTGATCCGGCTGCTGATGGACAAGAGCTTCCGTAACGATATGCTGGCGACGATTCATCCGGAAGCGCAAAAAATGACTACGCTGGCGTCGATAGACCGCGAGTACAGTCTGCAGGAAATCGCTATCCTGACGCGCGCCGGTGCCGCGAAACTGATCGGTCTGCGCGACCGCGGCGGTCTGAGTGCCGGCAACTGGGCCGATATCACCGTTTATACCGATAATGCCGACCGCGAAAAAATGTTCGCCAAGCCGGATTATGTTTTTAAAGACGGCGAACTGGTCGTTAAAGACGGAACCGTAGTCCACACCAAGTGGGGCACCACCCATATCGTTAGACCGGATTGGGACCCATCGGTAGAGAAAGATTTGCAGAAATATTTTGATCGATTCCTTACTATGAAAGTCGGTAACTTTAAAATCAGCGATGACGAGTTCATGGATATTGGCTGCGGCAGCCTGACTGCGCATCCGCTTAAAGGAGAGGTGGCATGATTATCAATGGCGTAAAGATAGATGCAACCTTCGCCGAAGCTTTCCCGATGAAAGCCACGCGCGCAATCATTACCGCTCAGAATGAAAAATGGGCCATGATTTCCGCTCAGGCCATGACCGGCTTTGCCACCTCAGTGATTGCCTGTGGCTGTGAAGCCGGCATCGAGCGGGTATTGGACTCTTCCGAAACGCCGGACGGCCGTCCGGGCGTTTCGGTCATGATCTTTGCGATGGGCGGCAAGGGGCTGGCCAAGCAACTGGAGACCCGTGCCGGGCAATGCGTATTGACGTCGCCGACGTCGGCTCTGTTTGCCGGCATCGATAACGACAAAAAAATCCCGTTGGGTAAAAACCTGCGCTATTTCGGCGACGGCTTTCAAGTAGCCAAGCTGATAGACGGCAAACGCTACTGGCGTATTCCGGTCATGGACGGCGAGTTTCTGGCCGAAGCGACGACCGGCCAAGTCGATGCAGTGGGCGGCGGCAACTTCCTGGTGCTGGCCAAATCGCAGCCGCAGGCACTGGCCGCCTGCGAAGCGGCGATTGAAGCGATGCGCAGAATCCCTAACGTCATCATGCCGTTTCCGGGCGGCGTCGTACGTTCCGGATCTAAAGTCGGATCGAAATACAAAGCGTTGGGCGCGTCCACCAATGATGCTTTCTGCCCGACCTTGAAAGGTATGACCCGGACCGATTTATCGCCTGAGGTTGAATCTGTCATGGAAATCGTAATCGACGGTTTGACTAAAGAGGATATCGATAAAGCCATGCGCGTCGGCATACAGGCAGTCTGCGATTTAGGCGCCGAGAACGGCATCACGCGCATCAGTGCGGGCAATTATGGTGGCAAACTCGGGCCGTTCCACTTTCACTTACAGGAGATTATGGCGTGAGCGCTTTAACATTTTCACTGAAACACCGGCCGGATCAGCGTGTGGATATGTCGCCGCTGGTCTGCAATCTGCTGAAGGACATGGAGCCGAGTGAGATTGCCGCTATTGAGCTTCAAAGCGGCAAACGCAAAATCCGCGTTGATGAATTGTTCAAAATTTCCGGTTCCGATACGCAACAGATCGTAATTAAGAACAGTTTCGGCAAGCTCGATTTTATCGGCAAGGAACTCGATGGCGGCAGTATTTTAGTCGAGGGCGACGCCGGCGCTTATCTGGGCCTGGGCATGAAGTCCGGCGAGATCGGCGTAACGGGCAATGCCGGCATTTTTGCGGCTTGTGAAATGAAAAAAGGCTTCATCGTCATTGGCGGCAATGCCGGCGACTTTCTCGGCGCTGCCTTGCCGGGCAACAAGATGGGCATGAAAGGTGGTACGGTTCTGGTCAAAGGCAATGTCGGCGAGCGGGCGGGCGATCACATGCGCCGCGGCAATATTCTTATTGAAGGCAATGCCGGCGATTATTGCGGGTCCAGAATGACAGCCGGCACTATCGCCGTCATGGGCAAAACCGGCCGGTATCTGGGCTACGCCATGCGCCGCGGCACTTTGCTGTTATGGAATCAACCGGCGTTATCGGCGAGTTTTAATGATTGCGGCGCCCATACACTGGCTTTTCTGCCTATACTGTTTGCATCATTCAAAAAACTCAATTCCAAATTTGCCGATGCTTCTGTGGCATTTAACCGCGTGCAGCGCTATGCCGGCGACATGTCGGAAATTGGCAGAGGCGAAGTGTTAGTTAAAATAAGCTAATTTAGTCGAAATTCTATTTTAATAATGCAGAAAGCCCCGTTTCGGGGCTTTCTGTTAATGCTAATCCTAACTCTAAACAGACGGCGAAATTATACTCAAAACACTTAAGCGTTATGCTGATAAATCATATTTATAGCGTATTGGCCATGCTATCGCAACGTTGGCAACCTTCATGATTTCCATCAGGGTGAGGTTGGCGTTTTGTGTTTCATTGCTAGGATCTTTTTCCAGCATATCCGCCGAACCTGTTCATATACAATTGCCCTGGCATCATCAGTTTCAATTCGCCGGTTATTACGCGGCATTGGAAAAGGGTTTTTACCGGAAAGCCGGTCTTGATGTAATAATCGACGCTATCTCACCGGAGAAAAAACCATTGCCCCAGGTGCTTCAAGGTCATGCTCAGTATGGTGTTGCTAATAGTGAGCTATTATTAGAACGCTTGCGCGGTGCGCGGTTGGTTGCTTTGGCGGCGATATTTCAGCATTCTCCGTCTGTATTGCTGGCCCGCAAAGAGGCCGGTATTCTCTCTCCGCATGATTTGGCCGGCAAGGCTATTATGGTGTCGGACCAAGCTATTTTGGCTATGATGCATAATGAAGGCATCAAAAGGGCTGATATTCATGTCATTCCAAACAGCTACGATATTCAAGATCTCATTGATGGAAAGATTGCCGCCTTTAATTCTTATCTGAGTAATGAGCCTTATTATCTGAGTCAGCAAGGCATCGATTATACGGTGCTTAATCCGCTTAACTACGGTGTGGATTTTTATAGTGATATCCTTTTTAGTACTGAGGATGAAATAAAAAAGCATTCTGATCGGGTGAAAGCATTGCGCGATGCCAGTCTCGAAGGTTGGCGATATGCCATGGATCATCCTCGGGAGGTTATTGACCTGTTAGTGGATAAATATAAGGTCAGTAAATCCAGAGCGCAGCTGGAATTTGAAGCAAACGCAATAAGGCCATTGATTGCTCCGGATTTGGTTGAGCTGGGGCATATGAATCCTTGGCGCTGGCGGCGTATGGCCAGCACTTTCGTGCAGACCAATATGGTCGAAAATGATCATGCCTTAGAGGGATTTCTTTATGATCCTGATTTTAAGGTAGACAAGGAGCGGTTGTGGCTGTATTCGGAGATTTTTTTAGCGCTGGCGATAGTGGCGGTCTTTGTTATCGTTGTTTTGTTTGTTTCATATAGAACCGCAAGAAGAGAGATTCGTTTGCGTTTGGCAGCTGAGCAGGAGATCAAAAAAATCGCCTACCGGGATACTCTAACAGGTCTTGATAATCGCCATCATCTGTTTCTGCTGGCGGATCAGTTTTTAAAAATGGCTCAAAGGGAGCGTTATAAGGTTGCCGTCTGCTTTATTGATCTGAATCAGTTCAAAAATATAAACGATACATTGGGGCATAAAGCGGGTGATAATGTGTTAATTCATGTGGGGAACACGCTGCGAAGCTTTATACGTCAATCGGATGTGGCGGCCCGTTTTGGCGGCGACGAATTTGTACTGCTTCTTAATCATGTCAAAAACAAAGAAGACATCACAGAGATGCTGCTGGAAATACAGCAGGCTATCTGTCAGCCGGTAAATTACCAAAATAAGCAACTCTATGTGTCGGCAAGCATGGGCGTGGCTTTTTATCCCGATGACGGTACTGATATCGATGCGTTAATCGATATGGCGGATTCAAAAATGTACCATGTGAAATTTGAAGACAAGGAGTCTTTGGACTCTCAAGTTAAGAATGCTGTATATGAGTGACTATTTGTCAAAGGGGACGGCTCCTGGAGAACTGTTTTGCAAGCAAGGCTTTGCTTTTAAAGAATCCAATTATTTCGCTTATGCCTTCTGCAAAAACTTAAATGAAAATTACAGGTCGACGTGGAATAATACGATTTAAAGTTGCTTGAGCAGAGTTATGGCGTCAACATTAACAACAATCAACCATAGTCGGGATGTGGCCGGCTTAAAATATGTCTATCCGGTACTTTCCAGGCGGGCAGGCGGCTTGTCTATCGGAATTAACTTCAATACCAATAATGCCTGTAATTGGCGCTGTGTCTATTGCCAAGTCCCTGATTTGCAAGCTGGCGCGGCGCCTGAAATGGATTTTCAGCTACTGGAAGACGAGTTAAGGTTTTTTCTGGATGATGTGCTCAACGGAGATTTCTATGAGCGGTTTTTGATACCGGACGGCAATCGTGTCATCAAGGATATCGCTATTTCCGGCAACGGCGAACCGACCAGTTTAAAAGAATTTGCCAGCGCAGTGACTTTGATCGGTGAAATAGCGACGGAAATCGGCGTTTTGCCCCAGAGCAATTTCGTATTGATTACCAACGGCAGTCTGGTGCATCAACCTAGAGTTCAGGCTGGGTTGAAGAAGTTAAGGGAATATGGCGGAGAAGTCTGGTTTAAGTTCGATAGTGCTACCGAAGCAGGCAGACGGCTGATCAATAATGCAAAGCAGAGCTATCAAGCTAGCCTGGAAAATTTAATGCTGTCTGCAAGATTGTGCCCTACAAGGCTGCAGACCTGTTTACTGGATTATGATAAACGGGGTTTGTCAGAAGAGGAAAAGCAGGCTTATCTGGATATGCTGAAGACAATTAAGATGCATGTAAGCCTGAAGGGTATTATGTTGTATACGATAGCCAGACCTTCCATGCAGCCGGAAGCGGCACTGTTGGAGAAATTATCTGTCGAGGCATTAAATGCCTTTGCTGATGAAATCAGGAGGCTGGGTTTCGACGTATCAGTCAGCGTTTGATCCAAGCTAGGATATTCGGCATGACATAGCTTATTATCAACGTCCAGCCCTGATGGTGTTTTTAGTTTGATAATTTTCTAAACTCACTATAGATTGATTCAGGTATGCCAATCAAGGTTGAATTTCTGGCGGCCGGCCGTATTATCTTTTATAGATGGCATGGCGGGGTTCCTGTTGTCTATGGTTATAAAGGCATCATAATGTCTTGGTGCAGGTAGCGCGATTTTCCGCCGTAAGGGAGCGAAACCGTGTATTCAGTATTGATATGGAAATATTTGAATTTATAACTTGTTGCAATGATGGATTAGGGCTATAATGCCGCGTTCTTTCAAAGTGCGAATGTGGCGGAACTGGTAGACGCGCTGGATTTAGGTTCCAGTAGGTTTCCTGTGAGAGTTCGAGTCTCTCCATTCGCACCACTAAATTCAAAATAGTTACATACAAAATTAACGATGCCAATCGTTAATTTTTCAAATCCTTGAGCCGTTTCCGGTATCCTAATATAAAAAATTCTATCCATAATATTGTTGAGGTAAAGAAATGCAAGTTTCTGTCGAAAAGACATCAGAATTAAGCAGAAAAATGACTGTTAGCGTGCCTGAAGAAGTTGTCCAGGAAAAAATGGCGGCGCGTTTGAAGTCGTTGGCGCGCGAAGTTAAAGTCGATGGCTTTCGTCCGGGTAAAGTGCCTCAGCATGTAGTTAAAAAGATGTTTGGCGATAGGGTTCGCGGCGAAGTTGCCGGCGACCTGATTCAATCTACTTATTTTGAGGCATTGCAGGATCAAAATTTAAGACCTGCCGGCCATCCGCATATTCATCCGTTAGACGAAGCGGAAGGATTTAAATATACTGCCGAATTTGAAGTCTATCCTGAAATATCGCTGGAAGGCGTGAATCAAATCGAGGTAAAACGCCCTGTCGCTACCGTCGCTGAAGCCGATGTCGACGACATGATTGAAAAACTGAAAGCGCAGAGAAAGACCTGGAATAAGGTAGAACGCGCATCGCAGGAACATGACCGTATAACAATTAGTTTTTCAGGCACTGCCGACGGTGAGAATTTTACTAACGGCAAGGTAGAAAACTATCCGGTTGAAATTGGCGCGAAACAGATGATTCCAGGCTTTGAAGACAACCTGATCGGTCTTGAAGCGGGCGCTAACAAAACATTTGAGGTATCTTTTCCAGAGCAATACGGCAATGAAAAATTATCCGGCAAAGCAGCTCAGTTTGAAGTTGAAGTGAGTGCTGTTGAAGAACCGGTATTGCCTGAAATTGATGAGGCTTTCGTGAAGGCCTACGGTATTGAAGATGGTTCTGCAGAGTCTTTTCGTGAAGACGTCAGAAACAATATGGAAAGAGAGCTTGAGCAGGCATTACGCGGCAAGCTGAAAAATGCCGTCATGGATGCTTTGTATGAGAAGATTCAGATTACTGTTCCGAACACGCTGGTCGACCAGGAAGTCGAAAGTATGATGAAGCCTTATATAGAGACCGCTAAACGGCAGAAAATGAAGCTGGACGATCTGAAGTTGCCGAGAGACGCATTTGAAGAACAGGCCAGACGTCGCGTGGCTTTGGGATTGATCTTGGGCGAAATCATCCAGAAAAACGATATCAAAATTGATGCGGATAAAGTAAGGTCTGCTATTGAAAATATGGCAAGAAGTTACGAACGCCCTGAAGATGTGGTTAAATGGTATTATGCAGATGAAAGCCGACTGGATGATGTCAGACAAATGGTGCTGGAAGATCAGACCGTTGAATGGCTGGTTGCCCAGGCAAAAGTATCTGACGAGCCGATGAAATTTGACGATGTAATGAATCAACAGCAAAGGTAAGGTATCGAATGTATAAAATGAATCAAGCAATGGCTCCCGAGGCTGCGGGTGGATTAGTTCCTATAGTTGTTGAACAGACTGCTAGAGGTGAGCGCTCCTTTGATATTTATTCAAGACTATTAAAAGAGCGCGTTATATTTCTGGTTGGTCAAGTGGAAGATTACATGGCCAATCTGGTTGTCGCCCAGTTGCTTTTTCTGGAATCAGAAAATCCTGACAAGGATATTCATTTATACATCAATTCGCCCGGCGGCTCAGTAACCGCCGGGATGTCGATTTACGATACGATGCAGTTTATCAAGCCTGATGTCAGTACTATGTGCATTGGACAGGCCGCCAGTATGGGGGCTTTGCTTCTGGCCGGCGGCGCTAAAGGCAAACGGTATTGCCTGCCTCATTCGCGAATGATGATTCACCAGCCGCTAGGCGGTTTTCAGGGGCAGGCCTCTGATATTGATATCCATGCCAGAGAGATCCTGGCAATCAGAGAAAAGCTGAACAATATCTTGTCCGGCCACACGGGGCAGCCGATAGAAAAGATCCGTTTGGATACGGATAGGGATAACTTTTTGAGCGCTAATGATGCGGTCAGCTATGGGCTCATTGATAAGGTGTTAACAAATCGCGCAATCGGTTCTGATAAATAAGGGTTGGTATTTTTTTTGTATTTAGATATATTCTTTGCTTCATCAAAAGCAAAAAAAGCATCAGTTTCTGGATGTTTGCAGGAGTCAATTTATGAGTAATGACAAAAACAGCAAAGACGACGATAAACTGCTTTATTGTTCTTTTTGCGGTAAAAGTCAGCATGAAGTCAGGAAGCTTATTGCAGGGCCGTCAGTTTATGTATGCGACGAATGCGTAGAGCTTTGTAATGACATCATAAGAGACGAATTGCAAGACGACTCTTCTTCTTTCGGCGGTGAATTGCCTAAGCCGAAAGAGATCAAAGCAGAACTCGATGAATATGTTATCGGGCAGGAAAGTGCGAAAAAGATTTTGGCTGTCGCCGTCTACAATCATTACAAGCGCTTACGCAGCAAATCGAAAAAGGATGGCGTCGAGCTAGCTAAAAGTAATATTTTATTGATCGGTCCGACTGGTTCAGGGAAAACGCTGCTGGCTGAAACATTAGCACGCTTGCTGGATGTGCCGTTTACTATTGCTGATGCCACTACGCTCACAGAAGCCGGCTATGTAGGAGAGGACGTAGAAAATATCATTCAGAAGATTCTGCAGAAATGTGACTATGATGTAGAAAAGGCTGAAACCGGCATTGTCTATATCGATGAAATCGATAAAATCTCCAGAAAGTCTGATAATCCGTCAATAACGCGCGACGTTTCCGGTGAAGGCGTACAGCAGGCGCTGCTGAAATTGATCGAAGGCACTATTGCTTCAGTGCCTCCTCAAGGCGGCCGTAAACATCCGCAACAGGAATTTTTGCAGGTCAATACCGCCAATATTTTGTTTATTGTCGGTGGCGCATTTGCCGGACTGGACCGTATTATTAAAGATCGTTCGGAAAAAGGCGGCATAGGTTTCTCGGCAGAGGTAAAAGCCAAAGATGAGACTAAAAATGTCGGGCAGCTTTTTGCTGAGGTTGAGTCCGAAGATTTGATTAAATACGGATTGATTCCGGAATTTGTCGGTCGTCTTCCGGTAATTGCCACTTTAGAAGAACTCGATGAGCAGGCCTTGGTCCAAATATTAACGGAGCCCAAAAACGCACTGATCAAGCAATACAAGCATTTGTTTGAAATGGAAGGTGCTGAACTGGAGTTTAGAGAAGACTCTTTGATCGCCATTGCCCGTAAATCCATGGAAAGAAAAACCGGTGCCCGCGGTTTAAGGACTATCGTTGAAAGTGTTCTGTTGGATACTATGTATGAATTGCCATCGTCGGAAAATATCTGCAAGGTGGTTATTGATGAAAGTGTTATTCTAGGTGAGTCTGAACCTCTTCTGGTTTACGAAGCGGAAAAGAAAAAGGCCTCGGCCGAATCTTAGAATTTATTCGGGACAGAAAAAAAGGGAGCTTTATTTTTTTAGCTCCCTTTTTTTTGCGCTATAGCCAAGCTAAAGGCTGTGTTTTATGGTTTTAGCTCTTGCTATTTTATTTATCGGCCCCATATCTTTTTTTCAAAAATTGCTAAAGGTTCCAGTTATGGAAACGCACAAAATGACAGAGATACAACAAACAGATGTTTTGATTCCGGTTTTGCCGCTCAGGGACGTCGTGGTTTATCCGCATATGGTGATCCCTTTATTTGTCGGCAGGGAAAAATCTATTGACGCTTTGGATGCGGCTATGAAGGATAACAAGCAGGTCTTGTTGGTTGCCCAGAAAGAAGCTGAAATTGACGAGCCGGATTTTACTGATCTTTATCAGGTCGGTACTTTGGCCAATATTCTGCAATTGCTAAAATTGCCTGATGGCACTGTTAAGGTGCTGGTCGAAGGAAGTCAACGCAGCAAAGTTTCATACTATAAAGAAACGGACAGTTTTTTTTCCGCCTCTGTAGTAAAGATCGACGATGTTTTAGATATATCCGAACGGGAGCAAGAGGTGCTGCAGCGGACAGTCATCAGTTCGTTTGATCAATACGTCAAACTGAATAACAAGATTCCGCCGGAAGTCATGAATTCGCTCGCCGGTATTGATGACCCAAGCCGCCTTGCCGATACCATGGCCGCCCACATGACGCTAAAAGTCAATGAAAAACAGGCGATTCTGGAAACCGCGGATATTGCGAAACGGCTGGAAAATCTGATGACTCAGATGGAAGGCGAGGTTGACCTGCTGGAAATGGAAAAAAGAATCCGGGGGCGTGTTAAGCAGCAAATGGAGAAGAATCAAAAGGAATATTACCTGAATGAGCAAATGAAGGCGATTCAAAAAGAACTTGGCGAAATGGAAGATGTTGCCAATGAGATTGAAGAGCTTGAAAAGAAAATCGAAAGTGCCGGCATGACTAAAGAGGCCAAGGCAAAGGCTGAGGCAGAGCTTAACAAACTTAAATTAATGTCGCCGATGTCTGCCGAGGCCACTGTCGTGCGTAATTATATTGACTGGATGGTCAGTATGCCCTGGAAGAAAAAAACCAAGGTGCGGCATGATCTGAAGCTGGCTGAGCAAGTTCTGGAAACAGAGCATTATGGTTTGGAGAAGGTCAAGGAGCGCATTCTCGAATATCTGGCTGTGCAACAGCGAGTGCAGCAGCTCAAAGGACCTATTTTGTGCCTGGTCGGCCCTCCAGGCGTAGGTAAAACCTCATTAGGCGAGTCCATCGCTCGCGCTACCAATCGTAAATATGTGCGGATGGCTTTGGGCGGTGTGCGGGACGAAGCGGAGATTCGCGGGCATCGTCGAACTTATATAGGCTCTATGCCGGGCAAGATTTTGCAGAATCTGGCTAAGGTGAAAACACGCAATCCTATGTTTTTACTTGATGAGATCGACAAAATGGCAGCCGATTTCCGAGGCGATCCGGCTTCGGCATTATTGGAAGTGCTGGATCCCGCGCAGAATCATACGTTCTCGGACCATTATCTGGAGGTGGATTTTGATCTGTCCGATGTGATGTTTGTTGCGACAGCCAATACGATGAATATTCCGCCGGCCTTGCTGGACAGGATGGAGGTTATACGTCTTGCCGGCTACACTGAAGATGAAAAGATTAACATCGCATGCCGCTATCTGATCCCGAAGCAGATCAAAAATAACGGGTTGAAAGAACAGGAAATCGAAATTGCAGAAACAGCGGTCAGAGATATTATCCGCTACTATACGCGAGAGGCTGGTGTTCGCAGCCTTGAGCGGGAAATCTCGAAAATCTGCCGTAAAGTGGTCAAAGACCTGCTGCTGAAACCGAGCAAGGACAAAGTTGAAGTTACTTCTGAGAACCTGGATAAATATCTCGGCGTTAAACGGTTCCATTACGGGCTTGCAGAGGAACAGGATCAGGTTGGACAAGTGACCGGCCTGGCCTGGACGGAAGTCGGCGGCGAACTGTTAATGATTGAAACAGCCGTTATTCCCGGAAAGGGCAAACACTCCGCCACAGGCAAACTGGGCGACGTCATGAAGGAATCGATTGAGGCGGCGATGACCGTGGTAAGAAGCCGCTCTGAAATCCTGGGAATAGACCATGAGGTGTTTCAGAAAAATGATATCCATATTCATGTGCCTGAAGGCGCTACGCCAAAAGACGGGCCCAGTGCTGGTATCGGCATGTGTACGGCCATCATTTCGGCACTGACTAAAATACCTGTAAAGGCAAGTGTGGCCATGACCGGTGAGATTACGCTGCGAGGCGAGGTATTGCCGATTGGCGGGCTGAAAGAAAAACTATTGGCTGCTCATCGCGGAGGCATAACAACAGTTGTCATTCCTGCGGAAAATGAAAAAGACCTGGTCGAAATTCCTGAAAATATAAAGCAAAACCTGGATATCAAGCCCGTCCACTGGATAGATGAGGTGCTTGAAGTGGCGTTGCAATATATGCCGAAGCCAAGCGACAAGAAAGAAGTCGAAGAAAAGGCTAAAAGTGAAGGTAAGCTAAAAAAACAGGGTCTTGTTACTGCTCACTAGAAAAGTTTGCGGTTTTGTTTGAATTCGGCAAAACCGCAAAAATCATGGGCTCGGGGGGCTTTAGTGCTTGACACTGCCTAAGAGCTATTGATATAAATACCAAGCTTTCTTATGTGGCCAGGAATCGCACATAAGAATCATACACTGGTTGTGCAGAATACAATTTAAAAAATACTTCCTAAGGGGGAATGATGAATAAATCAGAACTAATCGATGCTATTGCAGAGTCTTCTGAATTGACAAAAGCGGACGCTGGACGTGCTTTAGATGGTTTCATTAGTGCAGTTACGGCTGCTTTGAGTAAAGGTGATTCTGTTGCTTTAGTTGGTTTTGGTACATACTCTGTAAAGGAGAGAGCAGAGCGCAAAGGCCGTAATCCGCAAACAGGCGAAGAGATTACAATTAAATCTGCGAAAATTCCTTCATTTAAAGCTGGTAAATCTTTAAAAGATGCTGTAAACTAGTGCTTCTTTAGTCGGGTGCTTAGCTCAGCTGGGAGAGCATCGCCCTTACAAGGCGAGGGTCGGG
>NZ_JADMKV010000057.1 GCF_015476545.1 Methylobacter sp. BlB1
AGCCCTGCCGAGGCGCCTGCCCCGAAGGAAGAGGCGTATTCTACCGGCTTTTTTTTATTCGTCAAGCGATTATTGTCACGCGAGCAAATTTTCTTTTGCCTACTTGATAAACATGCGTCGTCCCTGCCGGAATCTCTTTTTTCGAATCAGAAAGCTTTTCTCCATCAATTTTCACAGCACCTTGATTTATCATGCGAATGGCTTCAGATGTACTGGCAGTCAATCCAGCATCTTTCAATAAATTTGCAATACCATACCCTTTCCCTTCATTACTCAATTCTATTTCATCCATCTCATCCGGTATGGCTCCACGCTGAAATCTCGCTTCGAAATTTTCCAAAGCTTTTTTAGCTGCTGCGGCATTATGGAAACGTTCGATAATTTCTTGTGCCAGTTTGACTTTATAATCGCGTGGGTTTGCGCCCTGCTCACATGCCTGTGTCCATTGTTTTATTTCAGATATAGACCTGAAACTCAATAATTCAAAATAACGCCACATCAATTCATCTGATATTGACATCAATTTACCAAACATGTCGTCAGGGGAATCAGCAATGCCTATATAGTTATTGAGTGATTTGGACATTTTCTGGACGCCGTCCAACCCTTCAAGAATTGGCATGGTCATAACGACTTGCGGCTTTTGGCCAAAAACTTCTTGCAACTGCCGCCCAACCAATAAGTTAAACTTTTGATCGGTGCCGCCCAACTCTACATCCGCTTTCATAGCCACGGAATCATAACCTTGTATTAACGGGTAAAGGAACTCGTGAATTGCAATAGGCTGGCCACTTTTAAAACGCTTGTTGAAATCATCCCGTTCCAGCATGCGTGCCACTGTATGTTTAGCAGCCAATTGGATTAGATCAGCGGGCGACATTGCATTCATCCAGCTTGAATTAAACATCACCAATGTCTTGGCAGGATCCAAAATCTTAAAAATCTGTTCTTCATAGGTTTTCGCATTCTCGATAACTTCATCGCGCGTCAGCGGTTTGCGAGTAGCATTTTTTCCTGTCGGATCACCTATCATGCCGGTAAAGTCGCCAATCAGAAACAAAACTTCGTGTCCAACATCCTGGAACTGCTTTAGTTTATTGATAAGCACCGTATGCCCCAGGTGCAGATCTGGCGCAGTCGGATCAAAACCGGCTTTAATACGAAGAGGCCTTCCTTCTTCCAGCTTTTTAACCAACTCCTGCTCAACCAAAACCTCATCAGCACCTCTAAGAAGGTGGGCTAATACTTCCTCTTGCAATGTCTTTCTCCGCTATCGAGTATGTAAAAAATATTATTATAGGATTATTGAACCACTCCATAGAATAAATCTTTATATCGTCTATTATTTGGTAAAACCTTTAAAAACCCTTAAAATGGATCGGGAAGTTTCTCGACAAAGCACGCTTTACTTATGTTTCAATAACTTAGCTATAATCTCGTGAAAAAAAGAATTTATACGACCTTGTTCTTGGGAATAAGCGCAGCCTTTACAGCAACTACCAGTTATGCACAAACACTACCGACTCATAAAAGCGGGACGACTAAAACTGTTGCTTTATCAACTAGGCACTCCGGACACGCGAAATCTGTTAAAAAGAGAAATACCGCTGCTTCTAAAACAGGCAACAAAAGACAGGTTATAGCTTCAACCATTAAGAAGCATGATGCATCCTCTGCCTCTAAAAATCACAAGAAATATATAGCTTCGTCTAAGCTTAATAAAAAATCCCATCTCCAAACAACTGCTAAGGAACAATCCCAGGCGTTATCCCAATTAAGCCATCGAAAGCGCTCAGTAATTACACACCATTCAATCAAGACAACTCCAATTCATATTGCTGACAATAAAACGCGTCTGCAGGAAAGCCCTACTAATATTTCTCGCTTGGATCTAGGCGAATATCAACCGGGCCATACTGCCGAATCCTATGAGCCGTTCGAAAAAGAAGCATCATTGCAGATGCGAAATCAAAACTCCAACCATAAAACTGCCAGTGCGCATGTCACTATTGAGACATCTTTATTCCTAGACGGACTGGATGCTGGACTATCAAAAGAATTGATCATGCAACTTACTGATATTTTCGCTTGGGATATCGATTTTGCGACTAATCTAAGGAATGGTGATTATTTCACTGTTGTTTATGAAAAAAAGGTTGTTAATGGCAAAGAGACCAATACCGACGAAATCATTGCTGCGCAATTCACCAATCAGGGATCAACATACACAGCAGTTCGATACATAGATGAAACAGGTAGAGCCAATTACTACACACCTGATGGCCAGTCTATGCAAAAGGCTTTCTTGAGTACCCCCGTCGATTTTGCTCGCATCAGTTCTCATTTTGACCTGAACCGTAAGCATCCCATATTGAATAGAATTCGCGCACACAAAGGTGTCGATTATGCCGCCAGGACTGGCACACCTGTAAAAACCACGGGCGATGGTGAAGTTATTTTCAGCGGACGCAAAGGCGGTTATGGACAAGTTGTCATCATTAAGCATGGGGATCACTATGAAACTCTTTACGCGCATCTTTCCAACTTTAAAAAGGGCCTACAGGTCGGCAGCCACGTCAAACAAGGCGATGTTATCGGTTATATAGGCCAGACAGGCTTGGCTACCGGCCCTCATTTACATTATGAATTCCATGTTGATGGTGTTTATCGCAATCCGGAAACAGTAAAACTGCCGAATTCCTTGCCGATCGGTGAAAACTTACTGGCTGACTTCAAATCACAAACGCAACCTTTATTAGCTCAACTGAATCAGATTAAAGCTAAGAGTTTGTTTGCAAAAACACAATCTCAATATAATTAAAAAAACCAATGTCTGAGCTTTATGTTGGCCTGATGTCCGGAACCAGTCTTGATGGTATCGATGCAAGCCTTATTGATTTTGAAAACCATAAAACTCAGCTTATTGCATTCGATTATTTACCTTTCTCGTCTGACATCAGAAACGCAATCCAACGGCTTAACGAACCTGAAACATTGATTTCCCTCAAAGATTATGGCGCTCTGGATACGCGTCTTGGGCATTTATTCGCAGAGGCTGTCAACTCGCTGCTCGCTAAGGCCCAGGTTCCCGCATCATCTGTCCTAGCAATCGGCAGCCATGGCCAAACGATTTACCATGCGCCTGACATTCAATTTCCGTTTTCTTTGCAAATTGGCGACCCGAACATCATTGCCGAAAAAACCGGCATTACTACGGTGGCGGATTTCAGGCGCCGCGATATTGCCGTAAACGGACAAGGGGCTCCCTTAGTTCCTGCTTTTCATAAGGCCGTATTTAATCATCCGACCGAGCATCGTTGCATTGTCAATATTGGTGGTATAGCCAATATTACGGTCTTGCCCGCCTATCAATCGTCCAAAGTCATAGGATTCGATACAGGACCGGGAAACACATTAATGGACTTATGGATTAATCAACACCGCAATCTGGCGTATGATAAAAACGGTGATTGGGCCAGAACCGGTAAGATTAACTATGATTTAGTGTCATATTTAAAACAAGATGCCTACTTTAGTGCTCTGCCACCTAAAAGCACAGGTAAGGAATATTTCTCACTGTCGTGGTTGAATGAAAAGATTAAATCAGCAAACTATAAAGCTGAAGATATTCAGGCCAGTTTGTGTTTCTTAACAGCCATTACTATTTGTGAAGCTATTCAAAAATATGCGCCTTTGACGGAACGTGTGCTGATTTGCGGCGGCGGCATACATAATGTCTATCTATTAGAACTAATTCGGCAAAACCTTAACTGCCCTGTTAACTCAACGGAGCCATATGGAATTCATCCAGACCATGTGGAAGCCATAGCATTTGCATGGCTGGCCAGGCAGACTTTAAACCATCAGCCTGGCAATCTTAAAGAAGTGACTGGAGCAAATAAAGCGGTAATTCTGGGTGGGCTTTATCGAGGCAATGAAGCCGTCTGATAGGAAAGGCGGCCAATTGGCCGCCCAGCAAGCAGCGTTACGCTGAGAACGAGGACCCGCAACCGCAGGTAGTTGTGGCATTAGGATTGCGGATCACAAACTGAGACCCCGATAAATCTTCTTTATAGTCAATTTCTGCACCGGTTAAATACTGAATACTCATGGAGTCAATCAGAACCGTTACGCCTCCGTTTTCGACCAGTGTATCGTCTTCATTCACTTCTTCATCAAAAGTAAAACCATATTGAAACCCTGAACAGCCACCGCCTGAGACATAGACCCGCAGTTTCAGGTTGTCATTGCCTTCCTCGGCAATCAGTTCACCTACTTTAGCGGCAGCACTGTCAGTAAAAATAATTGGATCGGACATAATACAAATATTAAGCAATTGAAATTAAGTTAAATTATGACTATACCTAGCATTTTAGTCAACAATTATGGATAGAGCGCCACTATCTTCAACCCGTGCTCTTCTGCCAGGTCAAACATCAGATTCATATTCTGAATCGCCTGTCCGGCTGCACCTTTTACCAGGTTATCGATAACCGACAATACTACAATTGTCCGACCACCCTGCGGTTGATGTACAGCGATCTGGCACATGTTGCTGCCTCTTACATTTCGCGTATCCGGATGAGCACCGTTAGGCAATACATCGACAAAATGCTCCTGGGCATATCTTTTTTCATACAGGGCTTGTATGTCTTGCAAATCGGCACCTGCTTGACTATACAAAGTTGCATGAATCCCGCGAATCATTGGCGTTAGATGCGGAACAAATGTTAAACCGACTGACTTTCCTGCCGCGATCTCAAGGCCCTGCCTGATCTCCGGTAAATGTCGATGCCCGCTGACGGCGTAAGCTTTGAAACTCTCACCGGTTTCACTCATCAATGTAGCCAGTTCAGCCTTGCGTCCGGCGCCGCTGACGCCGGATTTCACATCGGCAATCAGTTGAGCGGTATCAATCAAGCCTTGCTCAATCAGCGGCAAAAAACCCAACTGTACCGCAGTCGGGTAACAGCCAGGGCAGGCCACCAGGCGAGCCGTTTTTATTGCTGCGCGGTTAACTTCCGGCAGGCCATAAACAGCCTCGGCAATTAAATCAGGACTGGCATGCTGCATGCCATACCATTTTTCCCAATCCTTGACATTTTTAATCCTGAAATCCGCCGACAGATCGATCACCTTGACGCCGCGCGCCAGCAACTGCTCAGCCATCTGCATTGCCGTGCCGTTAGGCGTAGCGAAAAAAACCACATCGCATGTAGCCAGTGTTTCCTCATCAGGCAGGCTGAATATCGCATCAATAGAGCCTCTCAAGCTCGGATAAAGCGCGTCCACTCTCAACCCTGCGTCCGAACGCGACGTTACGACTGCCACATCAACTTCCGAATGCGAAGCCAAAATCCGCAATAATTCCACGCCTGTGTAGCCGGTTCCGCCTACAATACCTGCACGAATCATCTATTTTTTATCTCCAACAGAAAAACAACCAGTGCATATGATACCTGGAACCCGATCCAGTATAATTATTTTTCTTTACTCAAAGGCGGATTAGGCATTATCGTTTTGTTTCAAAACGTTGTATCTATAAAAACTCATCCATTTTGCCTGAGACTTACAAAATGATCGCCATCGAAATTAACGAAAGCGGTACACCTGAAGTTTTAAAGCCAACAGAACGCCCCATCCCCTCGCCTTCAGCAGACCAAGTATTGATAAAAGTGGCTGCAGCCGGCATTAACAGGCCCGATGTCATGCAGCGTAAAGGGCTGTATCCACCGCCACCGGGTGCTTCTGATATTCCGGGCTTGGAAATTGCAGGAACCGTAGAAGCAATCGGCGAAAACCCAACCCGTCTGAAGGAAGGCGATCAAGTCTGCGCATTGGTAACGGGCGGCGGTTATGCCGAATACTGCCTGGCTTCAGCCGATCTATGCTTGCCCATACCCAAGAACATGAGCCTGATCGAAGCGGCAGCTCTGCCGGAAGCCTTTTTTACCGTATGGAGTAATGTATTTGACCGGGCCCGGCTTTCCGCCGGTGAAACTTTATTTGTCCACGGCGGCTCCAGTGGCATAGGCACGACGGCTATCCAATTGGGCAAAGCGTTTGATGCAAAAGTTTTCGTCACAGCAGGTTCTGAAGCTAAATGCCGATTCTGCACAGAACTCGGCGCGGACGCGGCGATTAACTACAACGAACAGGACTTTGTCGAGGAAGTCAGACAATTAACCGGCGGCAATGGCGTCGATGTCATGCTCGACATGATTGGCGGCGATTATTTTCCGCGTAATCTAAAATGCATGGCCTTTGATGCCCGCTTAGTGCAAATCGCGGTACAAAGGGGCCCGAAATCAGAAATCGACCTGCTGCCCATCATGCTGAAACGCCTCACTATTACCGGGTCGACACTGCGCGCCAGAGAAACTGCCTTTAAAGCCGATATCGCCAGGAATCTGCTTGAACAGGTCTGGCCTCTACTCGATTACGGTCAAATAAATCCTATAATTCACGCTACTTTTCCATTAGCAGAGGCAGCTAAAGCCCATGCACTCATGGAAAGCAGTCAACACATCGGCAAAATCATCTTAACGGTATAAAAACATGAGCTACACCACTTTGATTTCGGCAGACACACTCAACCAACATCTCAATGATCCTAACTGGGTTATTTTTGACTGCCGTTTCTCATTAGCCGACGCGAATGTCGGCGCCAGAGCCTATCGCCAAGGCCATCTTCCCAATGCCCGCTATGCGCATTTAAACAATGACTTATCTTCAGAAGTCACTGACTTGACCGGCCGCCATCCGTTGCCGTCTTTTTCTTTATTGGCCCAAAAACTAGGACAATGGGGCGTAACCAATCAAAGTCAGGTTGTAGCTTACGATGATGCCGGCGGCGCTTTCGCAGGCCGCCTGTGGTGGCTATTACGCTGCATGGGCCATGACAAAGTTGCTGTGCTGGATGGCGGCATTAAGCATTGGCAAAAGCAAGGCTATGCATTAACCACAACACTGCCGGTCGTTAAACCTGCCATTTTCAGAATGTATCTTGACGAAAACCAATGGTTGAATGCCGCACAGGTGCGTGACCAATTGGCTGCAAAAGCCATTAAATTGATTGATGCCAGAACGCCTGAGCGTTATCGTGGCCAGCAGGAGACTATCGATCCTGTTGCAGGCCATATACCTAGCGCATTAAATCGCGCATTTCAGTTAAATCTCAACGCTAATGGCTTATTTTTACCTGCTGATGCATTACGCGAACAATTCAAGCAACTGTTAGACAATACGCCCCCGAAACAAACCGTGCATATGTGCGGCTCTGGCGTCACGGCCTGTCATAATCTGCTGGCTATGGAGCACGCCGGATTAACCGGTTCTAAACTTTATGCCGGCTCCTGGAGCGACTGGATTAGAGACAAAAACCGGGCTGTTGCCGTAGCTTAGCTTTTCAACAAAGGCATTGCATGCCGGGATAAACCAGCATAAAGCTCTGGCATGCAATGCAAGAATCTTAGGCTCCTTAGAAATTCACCTTCCAGTAATAGTCCAGGAAAAATCCTGCGAAAACGGCCATACCAAACCAATTGTTATTCAAAAAGGCTTTGAAACACTGAGTTTTTTCCCGGCGGAAAATCAGCATCTGTTGATAAATGGACAAGCCTGCGGCAATCAGCAGCCCGCTATAATAAAACCAGCCCAAGCCTTTCATTTGTCCGACAGCGATCAACAGACCAAGAATGATGATCTGCAAAATTGCCATAATGTGCCGATCATATTCACCAAATAAAATGGCGGTTGATTTAACGCCTATTTTTAAGTCATCGTCTTTATCGACCATGGCATACATAGTGTCATACACCAGCGCCCATAAAATCGTGGCCAAGTACATAACCCAGGCCACAGCAGGAATACTATTCATCTGCGCAGTAAACGACATCGGTACCGCCCAGCCGAAAGCTATGCCCAAATAAGCTTGCGGCAAATGGGTGTAGCGTTTCATAAAAGGATAACTGGCTGCCAGAAAGGCCGCGATAAAGGATAGCAGTACCGTGTATGTGTTCAGCAACAATACCAGACCAAAAGAGAGCAGGCACAGCACGACAAAAACAATCAAAGCTTCCTCAGGCTTAACCTTGCCGGCAGCGATTGGCCGTAGCTTGGTGCGTTCAACATGCGGATCAAATTCGCGATCAGCGTAATCATTGATTACGCAACCGGCCGCCCGCATCAGCACCACGCCCAGGCAGATAACAGTCAAGACCAGCAAGTCGGGCTTGCCGTTACCAGCAGCCCAAAGCGCCCAGAGCGCCGGCCATAATAAAATCAATATGCCGATAGGCTTGTCGAATCGTGCCAACAACCAGTACTGACTGGCTCTATCCTTTATCGTGTCTATTGTCACTACCTTTACCTTTTAGTGATTTCAATTGTTCAACCTAGCTTCGAAAGGAACTCAATCACCTTGCTTTAAGCCATTCGTTTTCAAGCGTGAATTTTACTAAAAATGCTATTATAGCTTTTTTGTTTTGACGAGCACTTGTGCCCAATGGATAGGTAATCATGAGCGTAAAAATTTATCACAACCCGCGTTGCAGTAAATCCCGCCAAACCCTGGAATTATTACAAGCACGGGGCATTGAGCCTGAGGTAATCGAATATTTGAAAACGCCTCCTAGCGTTGCAGAACTAAATAATATTCTGGAAAAACTGGGCATGGAGCCTCGTGAATTAATGCGTAAAAAAGAAGCCGAATACAAAACTGCCGGCCTGGATGATGAATCATTGGACCGCCAAGCACTGATCAGTGGCATGGTAGACAATCCTATATTGATCGAACGTCCTATTGTGATTGCCAATGGCAAAGCCGCTATTGGCCGTCCGCCGGAAAATGTACTGGATATTTTGTAGCATTTAAATTCTATAGAGAATTATATCTTTCCTTCTTTCTCTAAAGGAAAGACTAAAGTGGCTAATCATTAATGAATTCACTTTTTAAACCACAGCTTCCATCATGACGAAAATCTTGGTTCTCTATTTTTCACGCCACGGAACCACAGCCGAAATGGCCAATCATATCGCTCGCGGCGTTGAATTGATTGACGGTGTTGAAGCGGTACTCAGAACCGTTCCCGACGTGTCGAGCGTCTGTGAGAAAGTCGCAGCAAGCATTCCAGATCACGGCGCACCTTATGCCACACTGGAGGATTTAAAAAACTGCGACGGACTTGCGCTAGGCAGCCCTACCCATTTTGGCAATATGGCAGCACCGTTAAAATATTTTATCGACAGTACGACCGAAATCTGGTTTTCGGGCGC
Organism: Methylobacter sp. BlB1; assembly: GCF_015476545.1. GTDB lineage: Bacteria > Pseudomonadota > Gammaproteobacteria > Methylococcales > Methylomonadaceae > Methylobacter. The sequence continues at coordinate 9,277 of NZ_JADMKV010000057.1, forward strand.
ATTATCCGGCAAGCCAGCCGGTGTATTTACTTCTACTGGCAGTATGCATGGGGGCCAGGAAAGCACATTGCTATCAATGATGCTGCCATTGATGCATCACGGTATGCTCATATTAGGCCTACCTTACACTGAAACGGCCCTGCGTGAGACAACATCCGGAGGCACTCCCTACGGACCGAGCCATGTGTCATTAAACAATGCAGTGTTAAGTGATCAGGAAAAAAAATTATGCCGTGCTATTGGTACTCGCTTGGCTAAAACGGCGCAGTATATAAAACAAGGCTCATGAAAATAAAAACGATCTATTATCATTCTATGGCTTTGGCTGGCTTTTTCGGCCTGTTTGTCTTGCTGATGCTGTGGCCTACCATTCTAGTTCCTTCGGTGCACTTTCCTGTTGCCTTAGTGTTATTAATTACCGTTATCCCATTATTGCTACCGATGCGCGGATTGCTGAATAGAAATCGGAAAAGCTGCGCCTGGGCTGCCTACATCAGCCTTATCTATTTTGTACACGGCTCTGCTGAAGCGTATGCCAACACGGATGAACGTTTGTACGCCTCTTTGGAAATCATGCTAAGTTTGATGCTTTTTCTCGGTTCGACATTCTATGTCCGCTTTTCAGGAAATCACAGCTGATAATGGCAAAGCAACTCCCCTTACATTTTGAATTCAGGGCCAATCAGACGTTTAATAATTTCTACCCTGGAGAAAACGAAGAAATTATCAATCATTTGCAAAACTGTATTGCAGGTACTGGCGAACAGCTTATTTTTCTCTGGGGCAATCATGGGCTGGGAAAAAGTCATTTATTGCAAGCCTGCTGTTGCCAGGCCTATGTTCTAGGGTTAAATTCATTCTATTTCTCTTTTTCGAGATCAGCCCTACCTGACCCAGCTATGCTTAATGGACTTGAGGAAATCGATGTCGTCTGCTTTGACAATATTGAGCATTTAGCGGGAGATCCAACTTGGGAGATGGCTTTTTTTAATTTTTTCAATGACCATCGCGACCGCGGCCACAAACTTATCCTATCTAGCCATCGTGCACCTAACGACATTGCTATTCAGTTGCCAGATCTTAAAACCCGGCTTAATTGGGGACTGGCATTAAAAATCCAGCCTTTAGCTGATCATAACAGAATCGCGGCTTTAACCTTTAAAGCCAATCAAATGGGCTTTGAGATTTCTCCTAAGGCCGGGCGCTTCTTATTGACACACTATGCCAGAGACTTGGCTTCATTGTGGGCCCTGCTGGAAAAGTTGGATCAGGCATCATTGGCTGCCAAGCGGAAGCTGACCATTCCATTCTTAAAACAGATTATGGACGGCAACCATGCCTGACAAAATACTAATCATTGGTGCTGGCGCCATTGGCGCATTCTATGGTGCGCTATTGGCTAAAGCAGGCGCTGATGTCTCGGTCGTCTGCCGCTCCGATTACGAACATGTCAAACAGCATGGCTTTATTATCAACAGCAATGATCTTGGCAGATGGACTTTCACCCCATCCCAAGTGCTAAAAAATGCGGCGGACTTTAAAGGCATGGCGGATTATGTTTTACTCTGTACAAAAGTGCTTCCCGATATTGATTTGGCTGCATTGGTTCGCCCTGCAGTGACTGCCGAAACAGCTATTGTATTCATTCAGAATGGTGTTGAAATCGAGCAGACGATGCTGACGGCTTTCCCCGACAATGAAGTCATCAGCGGTCTGGCGTTTATTTGCAGTAATCGGATAAATCCCGGAGAGATATTACATTTAGCTTATGGCCATCTGGCACTAGGCAATTTGCCCGGTTTCATCAGCAGCAAGACCATAAGACTTTGCGAATTATTTGTTCGATCCGGCATTGAATGCGAAGCAACTGAAAATATTGTTACCCGACGCTGGCAAAAATGCATCTGGAATGCGCCTTTTAATCCATTATCAGTTCTATCGGGCGGCCTGCCGACCCTTGATATTTTACGATCTCAGGAAACTTTCGTGCGCCATATCATGCAGGAGATTTTCAGCATTGCTGAAGCCTGCGGGCATTCTCTGCCCGAGGATATTATTGACATCAATATCAACAATACTTATGCCATGCCACCTTATAAAACCAGCATGTTACTGGATTATGAAAACGGCCATCCTATGGAAACGGAAGTTATCTTAGGCAACGCGCTACGTGCTGGCAAACGGGAAGGTATTGCGTGTCCTTATCTGGAATCCGTCTATAGCTTGATGAAACTCCGGGAATTAAAGCTCAATCAATCGGCATAAAAAATGTAGTCTGCGGTATATGGAACGCGTTTTTCGCTGCCTAGATGATTAGCATCGCATCCGGATAAAGGCGGGAGCCCTCCATGCGTGTTAACTCGATTGATATATTTCACATTCGAAAACAAGCCGCTGCCTTTGTGTTCTATAACTTCAACCAGTAGCCAGGAAATAGATGTCTCTGGAGCAATATCGACTTTATTGACTATCCGTCCGACAACACGACTGCCTTCTTTATACTCCCATATAGGCCCGGCATAGTGATTCCCAACAATCTGACCTTGAGCATCATATAAGCGGGCATCAGGCGCCTGTATTTTCCAGAAATATTTATTGTTATCTACTGAACACTGGTAAATCTGATCACCCTTCGCATGCGCGGATAAAACAGGTTTATTGCCAATTGGCACTCGAATTTGCTCAGGTATCGAGGGATCAGCATTGACAGTTCCCAATAACACTCCCCAAACAAACATTATTTTTTTAATCATGTGCTTCACCATGGTAATTGAGTTCCGTCATACTTAATAAAGCTGCCTGATTGCGATAAAGCAAAATTGTCTATCACGGAACGCATGCCAGACACACTCTCATCAGCTTCAATCAAAGCGTTGATACCGCCCATGTCCGTTTTAACCCAACCTGGATGTAAAATAAGCACACCGACAGATTGCTCTTTAAGATCAAGCGCTAAAGACTTCATTGCAGCATTAAGTGCAGCCTTGCTTGAACGATATAAAATACTACCACCGCCTGTATTATCGGCAATACTGCCCATTAGACTACTTATGCTGACGATTAACTTTTTTTCGCTGCGTTTGATTTGCGGCAGAAAAGCTTCCGCCATTTTAACAGGCGCCTGAGTATTAATAAGAAACGATTTAGTCCATGCCTGGTAATCCAACTGACCAAAAGCATGTTTTCGGTCATCGGCATAAAGACCGGCGTTATTGATCAGTACATCAATCGATAAATTGGCTAATTTATGCGCAAGCATTCCAATCTGCTCAAAATCAGAAACATCTAAAGTTTCTATCTGCACATTACTTTGTAAGCTCGCGAGATTGTTTAACTCAAACGCATCCTCTGGATTGCGGCAACAAGCAATGACAGTCCAGCCAGTTTGCGCATATTGACGGCAAAACTCAAGACCTAAACCACGACTTGCACCAGTAATTAAAACTGTAGCCATTCTATTACTCCCAATAAAAAAAGCCTTCTGCATTTTAGGATACAGAAGGCTTCTATCAGTTCAGAATTTAAGCTGAGAAGTTTTTAGCTACAAAATCCCAATTAACTAATGACCAGAAATGATCTACATAAGATGGACGTGCATTACGGTAATCAATGTAATAAGCATGCTCCCAAACATCGCAGGTCATCAGAGGCGTTTGTCCTGTAGTTAATGGGCAACCTGCATTACTGGTACTAACAATGGCTAAACTGCCGTCAGCGTTTTTTACCAGCCAGGCCCAACCTGAGCCAAATGTGGTGATAGCGCATTTAGTGAATTCTTCTTTAAATTTTTCAAATGAGCCAAAGGCAGCATTAATAGCATCGGCTAAAGCACCTGTAGGCTGACCGCCACCATTAGGCGTCAGGCAGTTCCAGTAAAATGTATGATTCCAGACTTGAGCCGCATTATTGAAAATGCCGCCAGAAGATTTGACGATGATTTCTTCTAAAGATAAACCTTCGAATTCAGTTCCAGGAATGAGATTATTCAGATTAGTTACATAAGCTTGGTGATGCTTTCCATAATGGTACTCTAGGGTTTCTTCTGAAATATGGGGAGCTAGTGCATCTTTAGCATAAGGTAAAGCAGGAAGTTCGAAAGCCATTTGATTCTCCTTATAAAATACGTTAAGAATTGTTGCTAATTAGTCAGTCTACAACAGAATATAAATACCAAGTAATTTAATAAACTATTACTTTAGCACTGCTAGGCAATTAAATAAAGTAAGACGTACTTAACTCTTCTTTAACTTTCCATAATCAAAAAATATTATATTGCCTCCAATATTTTTGATTATGGTTAGAGTATTAAAGTTATCTTATAATTCATATTTTTATATGAGAGTATGTCATGCCAACTAAAACTAACTTACCCCTTCCCGCTCAAGTTGAAGCAGGCAAAAGCTATTCATGGTGCAGCTGCGGATTAAGTCAAACCATGCCTTTATGTGATGGCGCACATAAAGGGGCTTCAGATAAAAAACCAGTCACTTTTGTAGCAGAGGAGACTAAAACGGTTTATCTGTGCGCCTGCACAGCATCGCAAACTCCTCCTCGGTGCGATGGCAGCCATTGCAAATAAGAATCTGTTTATTATGGCCATAGAAGTAGAACATAAATTTTTACTTGCCAATAATGATTGGCGCAAACAAATTAAACGCTCTATAAGATATCGACAAGGCTATTTAAGCTCTGTTGAGACTAGTTCAATCAGAATCCGAATCAGTGATGAGCAAGCCTGGTTAAATATAAAAAGCGCAACCATCGGCACACATAGGCACGAATATGAATATGAAATTCCGCTATCTGATGCCAATGAAATCTTAAGCAACCTGTGCAAAAAGCCTCTAATAGAAAAAACCCGTCATTTTGTCACTAATGATACCAACATTTGGGAAATAGATGAGTTTGAAGGGGAAAATCAGGGGTTGGTTATCGCTGAAATTGAGCTATCGGAAGAAGGGCAATCTTTCTCAAAACCTGACTGGTTAGGCGAGGAAGTGACCTATGATTTGCGTTATTACAACAATAATCTTGCGATTCATCCTTATTCAGAATGGTGCAAAAACTAAATCTTTCATACATATATTGAAATAAACGGCAATTTGCTCTATAGTTGCCGTATGAAAAAAACAACTTTTGTTGCATTATTACTACTATCAGCTCAATGTTTTGCAGACACCCTTAACGCTTCTCTGCAAAGCATTGAGACTGAATGGGCAGCTATTTATTATAACACTCCAAAATCAAAACAAAGTCCGGCTTATCATCAACTCCTCAATAAGTTAATGACTTTATCCGAACAATATCCAAATGACGCTGATCTTATGTTCTGGCAAGCTGTTGTAAAAGCTACAAATGCCGATCATCAAGATGCACTTACTGCACTCGATGCAATTAAAGAGGCTCGATCGCTATTAGTCAAAGCCATACAGATAAATCCAGAAACCATGAACGGATCTGCTTATGTCACCTTAGGCACACTTTACTATATGGCACCTAAATGGCCTATTTCATTTGGTGACGATAAAACTGCTCAAGAAATGTTAGAAGCAGCGCTCCAGATCAATCCTAATGGCATAGACAGCAACTACTTCTATGGTGATTTCCTTTTATCACACGACAAAACTGATGAAGCTATAAAATATTTCGAAAAAGCAGCGACATCTCCTGCACGCGATAACCAACTTTATGCAGACAACCAACTCAGAACAGAAGCGAATCTTGCTTTAAAAAATGCAAAAGAGCGAAAAGTCAACAACTCAAAAGGCTTATTTCTGTCTTTATTTAATTAGCAAATACTAAATGCATAAGCGCATTATTTAGCAAACCTATAGCGGGAGCAGTAAGTTTTGAACGATTAAAACTCTACGCGCACCATTAAAATAATTAATAGTGTCTCTCGCAAAACTCAATGTTTTATCGACTACCACTTTCTGCTAAGATGCGCATTAAATTAATCAATTTTCCCTGTAACTTTCCTGGTAATAATTATGACTTTTGTAGTCACTGAAAACTGTATTAAATGCAAATTTACGGACTGCGTTGATGTATGCCCTGTAGATTGCTTTCGTGAAGGCCCTAATTTTCTAGTAATCGATCCAGATGAATGCATTGATTGCACATTGTGCGAACCTGAATGCCCAGCCAATGCAATCTTTTCCGAGGATGAGTTACCGGCAGGACAGGAAATCTTTCTTGAACTCAATGCCAAACTATCCAAAGAATGGCCCGTTATTACCGAAGTCAAAGCCCCTCTGCCAGACGCAGAAGAATGGAACGGTAAACAAGCCAAAATTGACTTACTTGAAAAATAAAAACTTATCTTTTTTATCCTTCAGACATAAAAAAAGCCGGTTAAACCGGCTTTTTTTATGTCTGAAGATTAATCTTCAATAGTATTCACTTCAGGTCTGTCAACTAGTTCGACGTAAGCCATAGGCGCATTATCACCAGGCCTAAATCCACATTTCATAATACGTAAATAACCACCCGCTCTATTTTGATAACGTGGACCAAGCTCATTGAATAACTTGGTTACAACTTCACGATCACGCAATCTTGAGAATGCGAGGCGCCTTTTGGCCACATTATCTACTTTAGATAAAGTAATCAAAGGCTCGGCAAAGCTTCTTAATTCCTTAGCTTTTGGTAAAGTAGTTTTAATTAGTTCATGTTTAAATAATGAGCTAGCCATGTTGCTAAATAGCGCCTTACGATGACTACTATTTATATTGAATTTTCTACCGGATTTACGATGTCTCATTGTAAGAAGACCTAAAGTTAGTTAATTTACTGCGTGGTTTTGATCTGCCAGGTTTTCAGGGGGCCAATTTTCCAGGCGCATACCCAGAGACAAACCTTTTAAGGCAAGAATGTCTTTTATTTCTGTTAAAGATTTTTTGCCAAGATTTGGAGTTTTTAATAATTCAACCTCAGTTCTTTGAATTAAATCTCCAATATAAAAAATATTCTCAGCTTTCAAACAATTAGCAGAACGCACTGTCAATTCAAGATCATCGACAGGACGAAGAAGAACAGGGTCAAAAATTTCTTCAACCTCTACCGGCTCTTCTGCTTGCTGATCACTTACCTTCTCAAAATCAACAAAAACAGATAACTGATCATGGAGTATAGTCGCAGCAAGTTTGATTGTTTCTTCTGGATCTACAGTTCCATTTGTTTCCAGCTCGATAATTAACTTATCCAAATTTGTTCGCTGTTCTACACGCGTACTTTCAACCTGATAAGCCACTTTAACAATTGGACTATAGGAAGCATCTAGTTGGAGAGCACCAACTACTGAACTGTGATCAGAATTTGCTTTACGAGCACTAACAGGCTCATACCCTCTTCCTCTACGCACCCTGATCTTCATATTTAATACGCCAGTTTGAGTCAAATTGGCGATTACCAGTTCAGGATTTATAATTTCAACATCATGAGGAACATTTATATCAGCTGCCGTAACGCAACCTGCGCCAGTTTTAGTAAGAGTCAGCTCAACTTCATCTTTTGAGTGAAGCACAACCGCCAATTTCTTGAGATTCAGCAGAATATCAATTACATCTTCTTGAACACCTTCTATGGTTGTATACTCATGAAGAACACCCTCAATCTCAACATCTGTAACTGCACAACCTGGAATTGTAGATAACAGTACACGTCTCAAAGCATTGCCAAGAGAATGCCCAAAGCCGCGCTCAAGCGGTTCAATAACAATTTTTGAATGATTAGGTGTTTTACTTACAACCTCAACTAATCGAGGCTTCAATAAGCCAGAAATAGAATTCTGCATTTATATTCCTCTGAACTGCAATTATTTAGAGTAAAGTTCCACAACTAACTGTTCATTTATATCACTTCCCAAATCTACACGATCAGGCAATGAATTAAACGTGCCAGACATAGTTTTTGAATTAACTTCAACCCATGAAGGAAAACCATATTGCTCAGATACAGTTAATGCATCAATGATTCTTTGCTGTTTTTTTGCTTTTTCTCTGATTGACAGTACATCGCCTGGACTTACTTGGTAAGAAGGGACATTAATCAGAACACCATTGACCAGAATTGATTTATGACAAACTAATTGGCGAGCTTCCGCTCTAGTAGACGCAAAGCCCATACGATATACAACATTATCAAGCCTTGACTCAAGAAGATTCAATAGGTTCTCACCTGTCGCACCTTTCTTCATATCAGCAGATTTATAATAGTTGCGGAATTGTTTTTCTAAAATTCCATAGATTCTGCGTAAACGCTGTTTTGCTCGCAACTGCAGAGCATAATCAGAACTTCTTGTACGTTTAGTACCATGTTGACCAGGCCGCTGATCCAACTTGCATTTATTTTCTAAGGACTTTCCTCTGCTTTTCAAAAACAGATCCGTACCTTCTCTTCTACTTAATTTACAGGTAGGTCCAAGATATCTTGCCATAATAAACTACTCCAGATTCTTATACGCGGCGCTTCTTAGGTGGACGACAGCCATTATGTGGGATTGGCGTCACATCTACAATGTTATTTATTTTAAATCCCAGATTATTCAGTGAACGAACCGCTGATTCACGTCCAGGACCAGGACCCTTAATCATAACATCAAGGTTTTTCATACCAAATTCCTGTGCTACAGAGCCAGCTTTTTCAGCTGCAACCTGCGCTGCAAATGGAGTACTTTTCCTTGAACCCCGGAATCCAGACCCACCTGAAGTTGCCCAAGACAGCGCATTTCCCTTTCTGTCGGTGATAGTTATGATTGTGTTATTGAAAGAAGCATGAACATGCGCAATGCCATCTGCCACTTCTTTTTTTATACGTTTTCTAGAACGATTTGGACTAGCCATTATTTAGAACCTCTAAAAGGAATATCTTATTTTTTAATAGGTTTACGCGGACCTTTCCGAGTACGAGCATTCGTTCTCGTTCTCTGCCCTCTTAAAGGCAAACCTCTTCGATGTCTTATTCCGCGATAGCAACCTAGATCCATCAAACGCTTGATATTCATAGAAACTTCACGACGCAGATCACCTTCCACTGTCATCTTTGAAACCACATTACGAATAGCTTCTAATTGCTCTTCAGTCAGTTCTTTAATTTTTATGGAAGGCGTTATACCTACCTCAACGCAAATTTCACTTGCAGTTTGACGACCAATACCATAAATAGAAGTTAAAGCGATTACCGCGTGTTTATGATCTGGTACATTTATCCCGGCAATACGTGCCATCTAGATACTCCCCTGAGTATTATTCTAAAGTTAAGCGCCGAATTATAGCATTACAGCAATTATAGCGCAACAAATTTTAGCCTTGGCGCTGCTTGTGTCTACCATCTACACAGATAACCCTGACAACACCATTTCTTTTTACCACTTTACATTTTCTACAAATTGTTTTTACAGAAGCTCTAACCTTCACCATTAACTCCGAAGTTATTTATCACATTAAAATCATTTTCTTAAATTGGCTTTTCTCATCAAACCTTCATATTGCTGAGACATAATATGCGTTTGCATTTGTGAAATGAAATCCATTACAACCACAACAATAATTAATAGAGAAGTACCACCGAAATAGAACGGCACATTCCAATACACTATCAAGAACTCTGGCAATAAGCATACTAATGTAATATAAAAAGCACCGATCAAAGTCAATCGAGTCATAACTTTATCGATATAAGAACTGGTCTGCAAACCTGGTCTTATACCTGGCAGAAAAGCTCCAGATTTTTTTAAGTTCTCAGCAGTTTCTTTTGAATTAAATACTAATGCAGTGTAGAAAAAACAGAAGAAGACAATAGCTGCCGCATATAGCATGACGTAAACAGGCTGACCAGGTGATAACATAGTCGCAATATCTTGAAGCCAAGTAAACCCATCAGTATTACCAAACCATCCTGCTACAGTAGCCGGAAATAAGATTATACTTGAAGCGAAAATAGGCGGTATAACACCGGCCATATTAAGCTTCAATGGCAAAAAGCTACTTTGCCCGCCATACATTTTGCGCCCTTGTTGTCTTTTTGGATAATTGATGAGGATTCTTCTCTGCCCTCTTTCAACGAAAACAACAAGCGCCGTTACTGAAAGTGACAGCAAAAACAATAGAATAATAAAACCGGCATTCATTTCACCAGTCCTTGCTAATTCCAATGTTCCACCAATTGCCTTGGGCAAACCTGACACAATACCTGCAAAAATGATAAGAGAAATACCATTACCAATTCCACGCTCAGTTACCTGCTCGCCTAACCACATCAAGAATATAGTACCGGTAACCAATGTAACTGTAGTGATTACAATAAAACCAAGACCAGGATTTAAAACAACCGAGAGCCCTCCGGCAGATTGGTTTTGCAACGCTAGCGATATACCTATTGCCTGGAATGTTGCTAAAACAACAGTACCATATCGGGTGTATTGCGAAATTTTGCGCCTGCCGGACTCGCCTTCTTTCTTTATCTGCTCCATAGCAGGTATAACAACAGTCATCAATTGCATAATAATTGATGCCGAAATATAAGGCATAATACCAAGAGCAAAAAGGCTAAGGCGCATCAATGCACCACCAGAGAACATGTTAAACATATCCAAAATCGATCCACTTTGCTGCTCAAACATAACAGCAAGAGCCTTTGGATCTATCCCTGGGACAGGAATATGCGCCCCGACTCTGTAAACAAAAAAAGCTCCCAAAACAAACAGAAGTCTTGCCTTCAGTTCTGAGAAACCACCAACTTTGCTAGCCATTTGAGCTCTTGAAGTACTCACCTTAAACCTCTACTTTGCCGCCAGCAGCTTCAATAGATTCCTTAGCGCCACCAGTTACTTTGAGACCTTTAACTGTAACCGCTTTATTTACTTCGCCTGATTTAATTATCTTTGCCGTTTTCGTGAAGACAGGCACGACATTTTCTTCAATCAATAATTTCAAATCAATAACATCGGCGCTCAGTGAATTTAATTCACTTAACCGCACCTCTGCTGAGAATTTATTAATTCTGGAAGTAAATCCGATCTTTGGCAAACGGCGCTGGAGCGGCATCTGTCCGCCTTCGAACCCTACCTTATGGAAACCGCCACTTCGAGCTTTTTGTCCCTTATGGCCTCTTCCGCATGTTTTACCGAGTGTACATCCAATTCCACGTCCCACTCTTTTTGATTTTTTTCGTGATCCTTCGCTTGCCTGGATGGTATTTAAAAACATTATACTTCCTCGACTTTTAACATGTATGATATTTTATTTATCATACCCCGGTTTTCTGCTGTATTAAGCACCTCAACCGTTTGATTAATTTTGCGCAAACCCAAGCCTTTTAAACAAGCTTGATGACGTGGTAATCGCCCATGTTTGCTTTTTATCATCGTCACACTTAACTTTGTACCAGCCATCGCTACTACCCAATAATCTGTTCAACTGATAAGCCACGCTTTGCAGCTATTTGGTTGGCATTATGCATTCCTGTAAGCCCATCGATAGTCGCTCTGACCACGTTAATAGGATTACTGGTGCCGATACATTTTGCTAATACATTATGCACACCAACAACTTCAAATACAGCTCTCATGGCACCACCAGCAATAATACCAGTACCTTCAGAGGCTGGCTGCATATAAACTTTTGCAGCTCCAGTTGAAGACATAATAGGGTATTGCAAGGTATCGCCTTTTAATGAAACCTTACGCATATTTTTACGTGCTTGTTCAAGAGATTTTTGTATTGCTATAGGTACCTCGCGCGCTTTACTGACGCCGTAACCTACACGTCCCTCACCATCACCGACAACTGTTAAAGCAGTGAAGCCAAAAACTCTACCGCCTTTTACCACTTTTGCAACGCGTCTTACAGAAACCAGTTTTTCTTGTAATCCGTCTGTACTACCTTGAGAAGGTGCTGTAGCCATTCTATACCCCTAAAATTTCAATCCGGCTTCACGTGCAGCATCAGCTAATGCTTTCACACGACCATGGTATTTAAATCCTGAACGATCAAAAGCAACTTCTGTGATTCCAGCAGCAATAGCTTTCTGTGCAATATATTTACCTACTTGAGTTGCAGCTTCTATATTCCCTGTATTCTTTAGAGCCGATCTAATTTCTGACTGAGTAGTTGAAGCGCTAGCCAATGTAGTTGTACCATCACCACTTATAACTTGAGCATATATATGCTGCGAAGTTTTATGTATGGACAAACGGGTTGCATTTAATTTCTTAATCCTGCTGCGCAATTTTACTGCGCGCTTTAAACGAGACTGTTTCTTTTCCATCACGCTACCTTACTTCTTCTTAGCTTCTTTTCTTACAACATTCTCTTCAGCATATCTGATACCTTTGCCTTTATATGGCTCGGGCGGACGATAAGCTCTGATTTTTGCTGCTACCTGACCAACTTGCTGTTTATCGCTTCCTTTGATCACTATATCAGTTTGGCTTGGCGTTTCGACAGTAATGCCTTCAGGCACTTCAAAATCTATTGGATGAGAGAAACCAAGCGCAAGGTTAAGAATATTTCCTTTCGCTTGCGCTCTATAACCTACTCCAATCAACGTCAGTTTCTTTTCGAAACCAGCAGATACGCCTGCGACCATGTTGCTTACGATTGCTCTTGCAGTCCCGGCCTGAGCAGTAGCTAATTTATTATCTTTGTCCCATTGCATTTGAATTACATTATCTGCAATATCCATGCTTATTGCTGGGTTAAAATCGTATGATAACTGACCTTTACTTCCTTTCACGGTCATATTATTACCATCTAGTTTTACATCTACACCGCTAGGAATAGTAACTGGAGCTTTAGCAATTCTTGACATAAACTGGCCTACAATTAACAAACAGTGCAAATAACTTCGCCGCCATGTCCAATCGCACGAGCCGCTCTATCTGTCATAACACCACTCGATGTTGAAACAATAGCAATACCTAACCCGCCAAGAACTTTCGGCAATTCGTCTTTAGATTTATAAATGCGTAAACCAGGTTTACTAATTCTTTTTAAACTTTCAATTACCGGCGCACCTTTGTAATATTTCAACTCGATAGTCATTTCTGTATGACTGCCGTTTGTTTCAGTGCTGAAGTCTGTAATATAACCTTCTTCTTTCAATACTTTTGCAATTGATACTTTCAGTTTTGACGAAGGTTGTTTGATGGTTTTCTTGCCAGCAGATTGCCCATTTCTAATACGGGTCAACATATCTGCTATTGGGTCTGTCATACTCATTTTCTATTTCTCCAAACTTGACTAACAGATATTACCAACTCGCCTTCACAACACCGGGCACGTCACCCCGCATAGTTGCTTCTCTCAGCTTGTTCCGGCTAAGACCGAATTTACGGTAATATCCATGAGGACGACCAGTTAAATTACAACGGTTTCTTACTCTCGTTGCACTGGAATCCCGTGGTAATTTTTGAAGTTGAAAATGAGCAGACTCTTTATCTTCAAATGATGCATTTGGATCTCTGATAATCTCTTTCAAAGATTTGCGTTTTGCATCATATTTATCTACTAATTTCTTACGCTTGACTTCGCGCGCAATCATTGACTTTTTTGCCATACTGAAATCGCCCTTTAGTTCTTGAATGGAAAGTTAAAAAGCTTTAACAAAGCCAAACCCTCTTCATTAGTTTGGGCTGTTGTTGTGATAGTAATATCCATACCACGTAAAGCGTCTATTTTGTCATAATCAATTTCAGGAAAAATGATCTGTTCTTTAACGCCCATTGAATAATTACCACGCCCATCAAAGCTTTTAGGGCTTAATCCTCGAAAATCACGAATTCTAGGAATAGAAATAGTGATTAATCGATCCAAAAATTCATACATCCTATCGCTACGCAAAGTTACTTTACAACCGATAGGCATATCATCACGAATTTTGAAACCTGCAATTGATTTTCTTGCTAAAGTAACAACCGGTTTTTGACCGGAAATCTTTTCCATATCGCTAACAGCAGATTGCAGGATTTTTTTATCTGCGACAGCTCCACCGACGCCCATATTGAGCGTTATCTTTGTAATACGAGGAACTTGCATTACAGATTTATAGCCGAACTGCTCCATTAATGCAGGCAGAATTCTTTCTTTATATTCGGTTTCTAGTCTAGCCATGATTTATCTACACCTTATGCATCAACAACTTTGCTTGTTGACTTAAAATATCTGACTTTTTTTCCATCTTCTAGAAACTTAAAGCCAATACGATCTGCTTTTTTAGTTTCAGGATTATATAGCCCCACATTAGAAATATGGATCGGCATATCTTTGACTATAATTCCACCTGAGATACCTGCATTTGGATTAGGTCTCTGATTTTTTTTGACCTGATTGATTCCTTCAACCAAAACTTTATTGTCTTTTAAAACCTTCAAAACTCTACCGCTCTTACCTTTATCCTTACCAGTGCGAACGATAACTTCATCACCTTGTTTAATTTTTTGCATTTTTAACCCTACCTTACAATACTTCAGGAGCAAGCGAGATAATTTTCATGAATTTCTCACCTCTTAGCTCACGTGTTACAGGGCCAAAAATACGCGTACCAAGTGGTTGTAGATTGTTATTCAGAATAACTGCCGCGTTTCCATCGAACCTAATTACAGATCCATCTGGGCGACGCACACCCTTACGGGTTCTAACGACTAAAGCATTATAAACTTCGCCTTTTTTTACTCTTCCACGAGGAATAGCATCTTTAATACTGACTTTGATAATATCTCCAATGCCAGCATAGCGTCTATGCGAACCCCCTAATACTTTGATACACATGACCCTTTTTGCGCCACTGTTGTCGGCGACGTCAAGGTTAGTTTGCATCTGAATCATGATTTATTCCCAATTATCTGAATATTTAATAGCTTATGTACTATTTGTTAGCACTCTCTAAGACTTCAACCAATTTAAAAGTTTTATTCTTAGACATAGGCCTGCATGATGTAATTGAAACTACATCACCTTCTTGACAAATATTTTGTTCGTCGTGAGCCATCATTTTAGTTGACCGTTTAACATATTTACCATAAACAGGATGCTTAACGATTCGCTCAACTAAAACTGTAATTGTTTTATCCATTTTGTTACTAACAACCCGGCCAGTGATTGTCCGCAACTTGGTTTCATTTCCGCTCATATTTATGCGCTCGCCATTTCATTTAATATAGTTTGAATACGTGCCACATCGCGTCTAACCTTTTTTACTTGATCAGGCTTTGACAATTGCCCTGTTCCTTTTTGCATTCTAAGATTAAATTGTTCACGCGACAAATCGAGCAACATAGCCCCTAACTCGTCTTTTGATTTTTGGCGTAGTTCACTTGCTTTCATTACATTATCGTCCGAACAGTAAAAGTTGTTTTTAAAGGTAACTTAGCTGCCGCTAAAGCAAAAGCTTCCCGAGCCAATTCTTCAGAGACACCTTGTATCTCATACAACATTGTTCCCGGTCTGACTTGAGCAACCCAATATTCTACACTACCTTTACCTTTTCCCATACGAACTTCTAAAGGTTTTTTAGTAATTGGCTTATCAGGGAAAATTCTGATCCAGATTTTACCGCCACGTTTTACGTGTCTTGTAATCGTTCTCCGAGCCGCTTCGATTTGCCGGGCGGTAAGTCTACCACGACTGATAGACTTTAGGCCATATTCGCCAAAACTTACTGAAGATCCACGTACGGCAGTACCGTTATTTCTGCCTTTAAATTGTTTACGGAATTTTGTTCTTTTAGGTTGAAGCATTTCTCTATCCCTTCAACTATTTCTTAGATTCTGAGTTAATAGACGCTAGATGCGCATCCATATCGAATACTTCACCTTTGAATATCCAGACCTTAATCCCGATTATCCCATAGGTTGTATTTGCTTCCGCGGTAGCATAATCAATGTCTGCTCTTAAAGTATGCAGAGGCACTCGCCCTTCTCTATACCATTCGCTTCTTGCGATTTCTGCACCATTTAAACGACCGCCAACATTAATCTTTATTCCTTCAGCACCTAAACGCATTGTATTGGTTACAGCGCGTTTCATTGCTCTACGGTACATGATGCGCTTTTCTAATTGCTGAGCAATACTTTCCGCCACTAATTGCGCGTCTAATTCAGGTTTTCTAATTTCTTCAACATTGAGCTGGACAGGAATACCAATCATTTTAGATATTTCTTGTCTTAGAACATCAATGTCCTCACCTTTTTTACCAATTACAATACCTGGACGAGCAGTATGAACAGTAATGTGAGCATTGTTTGCAGGGCGATTAATCTGAATTTTGCTTACAGACGCATGAGCCAATTTTTTCTTAATATAGTCACGAACTGTTAGATCCTGATGCAGGAATACTGAATAATCCTGGCTATTTGCATACCATCTAGAATTCCAATCTTTAACAATACCAAGGCGAATGCCTGTTGGATGTACTTTTTGACCCATTTTTGCCTCTACTCGTTTTCTGCGACTTTAATCGTAATATGGCAAGTTCTTTTGAGGATATGATTTGCACGTCCTTTAGCTCTTGCCTTAAATCTTTTCATTGTCGCCCCTTCATTTACATAAACGGTAGACACTCTTAACTCATCAATATCTGCACTCTCATTATGTTCTGCATTTGCTATAGCAGACTCGAGAACCTTTCTGACAATCGCCGCACCTTTTTTTGAACTGAACTTTAACGTATTCAGTGCTTTTTCAACTGGCATGCCACGGATCTGATCACCTACTAGCCGAGCTTTTTGCGCAGATAAAGGCGCATTACTTAATTTTGCTGAAATTTCCATCATAACCTACCTTGATTTCTTATCAGCCACATGGCCTTTATAAGTACGAGTTGGTGCAAATTCACCTAATTTATGCCCAACCATATTCTCAGTAACGAGAACTGGAATATGCAGACGCCCATTATGAACAGCAATAGTTAAGCCCAGCATATCTGGAATAATCATTGATCTTCTTGACCATGTTTTAATCGGTTTCCGATTATTGCTGCTTACAGCATCTTCAACTTTTTTAAGTAGATGATGATCAATAAAAGGACCTTTTTTAATTGAACGTGGCACGCTAATTCCTCTCTATTTCTGCTTACGACGTCTGACAATCATATTGTCAGTACGTTTGTTTTTTCTCGTTTTATATCCCTTGGTTGGCATGCCCCAAGGCGATACTGGATGTCTACCACCAGAGGTACGACCTTCACCACCACCATGTGGATGGTCTACTGGGTTCATGGCAACACCACGAACAGTAGGGCGAACTCCTCGCCATCTGGCAGCGCCTGCTTTTCCCAATGAAGCTAAATTGTGTTCAGAGTTAGACACTTCACCAATTACGGCCCGACAATCAGCCATAACTTTACGCATTTCGCCTGAACGCATTCTAATTGTTGCATGAATACCGTCTCTAGCTACCAATTGCGCTGACGTTCCGGCACTTCTGGCTACTTGAGCACCTTTACCAGGTTTTAACTCTACACAATGAACTGTCGTACCCATTGGAATATTTCTCAAAGGCATGCAGTTGCCTGGTTTAACAGCAGCAGTTTCTGAAGAAAGAATTTCCTGCCCTACTTCAAGGCCTTTAGGAGCAATAATATATCTACGCTCGCCATCCTTAAACAAAACCAAAGCGATATTCGCCGTTCTGTTAGGATCATACTCTAGACGCTCGACAACAGCAGGAATATCCGTTTTATTCCTCTTAAAATCAATAATACGATAGTGTTGTTTATGACCACCACCTACATGACGTGTTGTTATACGCCCTTTGTTATTACGACCGCCACTTTTACTGTTTTTGCTCAGCAAAGGTGCAAATGGTTTGCCTTTATGCAATTCGTCATTCTTAATACGCACTACAAACCGTGAACCCGGTGACGTCGGTTTTGACTTTACAATCGCCATGCTTTCTACCGTTTCCTATTGATCTTCATTACTTTAATTAAATTAAGCAGCAGAGAAATCTATATCATGACCTGGCTTAAGCTTAACATAAGCTTTTTTCCAATCAGACCTCTGTCCTAATGTACGGCCAAATCTTTTTTGTTTGCCTTTAACGTTTAATACTTGAACTGAATCAACTTCAACATTAAACATAATTTCCACTGCATCTTTGACTTGTTTTTTGGTTGCAACTTTTTGCACCTTAAAAACAAATCTTTTATTTTTTTCAGCTGCAATAGTGCTTTTCTCAGATATTATCGGAGCTTGCAGCACACTTGCCAGTTGGTATTTATTTAAACTCATGCCAAACGTTCCTCTATTTGTTTCAACGCAGCCGGTGTAGCAATAACTTTATCAGCCGAAACTAGTAGAACGGGGCTCAAATTGATAGATTCGACCACTTCCACATAAGGAATATTTCTTGAAGCTAATGCCAGATTTGCATCTACACTATCGACCACAATCAGGATCCGTTTAGCATCAACATTTTTCAGTTTTTCAGCCAACTCTTTTGTTTTAGATGTCTTAGGCAATACATCATTGCTAACAACCAAACGATCTTGTCTTAACAATTCAGACAAAATTGACCGAATCCCAACTCTAAACATCTTCTTGTTGAGCTTCTGGTCATATGATCTAGGTCTTGCAGCAAAAGTAACCCCACCTGTTCGCCAAATAGGGCTGCGCATTGTACCAGATCTTGCACGACCTGTCCCTTTTTGTCGCCATGGTTTTGTGCCGCCACCGCTGACATCAGAACGCGTTTTCTGTGCTTTAGTACCGGCACGCGCTCCTGCCAAGTATCTAGTTACTAACTGATGAACCAATGTTTCATTAAAAGACTGGCCAAAAACCGCTTCAGTTACTTCAATTTTTCCGGCAGAGTCTTGTTCGTTTATAGCAGGTATTTGCAAACCCATAGCTTAACCTTTATTCCGCATTTTCATTGCAGGTGTAATAACTACATCACCGCCTTTAGCACCAGGCACAGCACCTTTTACTAAAATTAAATTTCTTTCTTTATCAATTGAATGAATGGTCAAATTTTGAACTGTAACTTTTTCAGCCCCCATATGACCTTCCATCTTCTTGCCTTTAAAAACACGACCAGGCGTTTGATTCTGACCTATAGAGCCCAACACTCTATGTGAGCGTGAGTTACCATGAGTAGCATCTTGCATACTAAAATTATGGCGCTTTACGCCACCAGCAAAACCTTTACCGATGCTTTTACCCTGAACATCAACCACTTGACCTTCAGAAAATATATCTAACGACAATTCGGAACCGGCAGATAAATCTTCACCTTCACCATCTTCGAGTCTAAATTCCCGAAGAGTTCGTCCAGCTGTCACATTAGCCGCCGCATAATGACCAGCCATTGCTTTATTGACTCTTGAAGACTTTTTATCACCCGCCGCCACTTGGATCGACCGATAACCATCTACCTCAATACTTTTGACCTGAGTGACTCTGTTTGAGTCAATCTGGATAACAGTAACAGGTACTGATGAACCATCTTCACAAAAAACTCTGGTCATACCACACTTACGACCTATAAGACCTATTGACATCTGCCAATTCCTCTACTTTTAATTCAACTTTATTTGAACGTCAACGCCAGCTGCTAGATCCAGCTTCATCAGTGCATCCACAGTTTTTTCAGTTGGCTCAACGATATCCAGTAATCTTTTATACGTTCTTAATTCATACTGGTCTCTCGCATCTTTATTTACATGCGGAGAGATCAAAATCGTGAAACGTTCTTTTTTAGTAGGCAAAGGAATAGGCCCCTTTACTTGGGCGCCTGTTCTCTTCGCAGTTTCTACTATCTCACCAGCCGATTGATCTATCAATTTATGATCAAATGATTTCAAACGGATTCTGATAGTTTGGTTAGACATATGTATTACTCGATAATTTGTGAAACAACGCCCGCACCGACGGTACGTCCGCCTTCGCGAATAGCAAAACGCAAACCTTCTTCCATAG
>NZ_JADMKV010000058.1 GCF_015476545.1 Methylobacter sp. BlB1
TGCAGTTTTAACGGGGTTCCAGTTTCAATCCATGCCTGGGCAATAGTGCGCTGTGGCTGTGTGGGACTTTGTAGCAGTCGTTCTATGACAGTGCGAATATTGACACCTTCATAAATCACACCCAAAGAACCTGAATCCCGCCAGCTTTTAATCCCCAGTTTGGGCACCAGTGCCTGATTGGCAGGTCGGTCAAGTAGTGATGGTGTGGCCAGTTTAAAGCCACTGCCTTCTGCCTCTACGATGGCTGAGAGAACGGGCGCTGTCAGATAGACCTTTTGAATCGGCTCTGGCAACCGCTCGAACGCGACGGACTGCAACTTTTCATACACATGAACCACGATGACTTATCCTTTCAGGCGAATACGGGAAATAAACACTGCTCAATCCCGATAAGGGTGCAGGTTGTTGATGAAGTCATAAAAGTTTTCGGCGACAAAGCCCAACCAAGTGTTATCTTCTTCACCCCAGGGCCATTGTTTCTCCGTCCAGTACCAGATGCGCCCCTGATGGTCTCCATCGAGTTCTAGCAAAATTAAGCCCTGTCCAGCATCGCCCGCAATGGGTAAGTAATTGCGAGGAAAACAAGGTGACCATTCTTCACCGTAATCGGGATCGGTAGCGATATTGTAGGATTGGATAACTCGGTCTGGCTGCATTACATACGCAATATTTCCTTCATGCGCTTCCAACCGGTCAGGATAGGTAATGGTGTAAGAAAATTGATCACACATACCTGGCACATCATTAAACATGACAAAGCCGTACTGGCTGACAAATTCCACATAAGGAACGGGCAACTTGATGCCTAACGAGGATTCAATCAATTTAATATCAGAAGCAGTCGCTTTAGGTTCATCTTCTTTTTGCCAACGTGCTAGCATTACTTCAGAAATTTGAAACATTAAACCATCTCCTTTAAAACTCTTTAGTATTAATCATAGAATTACCACCGGTATGGGCGACGCCACCAATTGCTTTATCATGAAGCACCCGAGGAACATAACCTACCTTGCCATCCTCAAAATGATGCAGAACAAAATCTTTTTTTGTAGGTGGTTCCCAGTTGGGATCGATTTCCTGCATCATTTTAGTTAGTCCTTTTGCGTCCTTATCGACGTCCCCAGTCACTTCCCAAAGTTCATGCTTGCCGCCAACAACATATTCGTCGAAATTCGGCGCACCATTACGGAACTTAATCCCCGACACTGTCCTGCCATCGGGCAAGGTTTTAGGTTGGTCGAATTTAAATAGGCCATTGCCATCCGCGGGCTGATTGCCATCTGGGGTTTGCCACTTGCCATTAGTTTTACCTGTTGGCATGTCTAACTTGCGCTTTGCCCCATCGAGCCCCTGACAAGTCACACAACCAGGCATTTTTTGCTTGGCATCCAGCATGGCTTGCTGCACTTTCTTTAGTGCCTGGTTGCGTGCCTCGGCTACTTGTTGCAGCGTGAGCCCGCTTTTCTTGAGAACTTCTTTTCCCGCTATTGCCAAATTGTCGCTGGCTCTCAGCATTTTTTCCAATGCCTTGGCGGTTTCTGGTGCGTGCTTGGCAATCTTCGCCGGTTTGGCTAAAGCATCGCCCGCATAGGGTATCATCCCTGCCAGTGACAATAGAACACCTAAGGCATCGCCTTGTGCGGCTGAGAGAACTGCTCCCACTGCATCGCTCGTTGGTGTTGGATCAAATATCCCAATAATGTCGGCTGAAACTTGAGCATATTCAACTTTGCTCATGCTTGCAGCTTCGGTCTTTAACTGTTCCCAGACGTTTTTGCGAAGTTGCTCTGCTAATGCATCGTTATAATGTTGGCTCACGGTTCTTCTCCCCAATAGCGATCCCGTCGCCATTCGCTGGGATCTTTGAATTGGCGGGCCTGCTCCCAAGCCGGGGCAAAGCGTTCTGTGGTTAATTCAGCAAATCGATCTTCTGCGGCGCGCTGTGTTTGTGCCAACACAGCGGCTATTTGTGGTTGCTTATAAAATCCGGGTGCAATTTCCCAGCGCAATCGAATAAATAATCGCATGGAATAAACATCGTCCAGGTTAAATGGTTCTGCAAGATCGATACTGTCATTGATTACCCACAGCAAATAGCCACGTGGATAAATGGATTTAAAATCTGGGCGATATTCCAATAGGTGCTCATCAATGTCCTTAATCAGGGATTTCCGATTTTTAAGCACCATTCCGTGCACTTGGGACTTGCTAAGGATCAACATATTGAGTTAGAGAAATGGAATTAGAAAAGAGATTCAGGAGTTGATTATCAGCCTTTGTTTAATAAGCAACCATGCTTACCAATCAGCATTCAACCCCCATCATCACCGTAGGAGCACTTACAATCAGGCCGCCATGCTCGGTCATATCAAACATTCTGGCAGAGTTTCCCAACATGGGGTAGGTATACATATCTGAAACTCTAGCAGCCAAGGATATAAACACTCCTGTGATTAATGTAGATTTTAGAGATCGGCGAAAGGTATCAGATCGTCAAGCAGTATCGGACAGAGATAACTTGTAACTGGCCCCGGAAAAAAACAGCGCAGGTTCTTGTCATCGTCTTTTTCGGCAAGTCGGGTTTTGACGGGGCGGAAGATCGTCTTAGCCTACTCGACAGCTGAAAAGCGTTCAATACGCGCGGATCGTAATAGCGGAACGATAGGGATTTATTGGTTCCCGGATGGTAGGGCCTATTTAGCTTGTTTGTGATTTTTTGTGTAACTGCCATGTTTTCTATTCCTGGAACAAGAGTGCACCCGAGGCAGGGCATCAGAGGATAAACTATTGATGTAACTTTTTATCGTTTATAGCATTTTCTCCATGTCCAACCAATAGTATTGGAAAGCTGACGTAAAAGTCAATGCAGATTGGTTCAGATAAAAATGGCACCGACCAAGCGAATCGAAGCGTTCGTTTTGAGATAATGCCCCGAACTCAGCCGTCGTAAGCAGGTCGTACGAATTTACCGATTGCACGATATAGGGTAGCGTGATGACAGTTCAGGATGTGTGTGGCATCGCCGATGAGCCACTAGGAAAAAATCATGAGATGTCCTCAGTGCGACGAAACCATTCCTCTTATGGCGCTTATGGCGCTTATGATGATACTTGGTGGGGGCACCGCCACATTGGGCCTCAAGCTTTAATCGCGTGTCCATGTATAAATCTCGTATTCTGCCCAATAAATCGGTCCAGGAAACGATCAACCAGCCTCTGACCTTTCGTATTGAATGACAGCTTTCTGTATTACAGCCGCTATTTGGCTGAAATTCTTGAATGTCTCTGATTGGCCGGTTTGAGTTGGTCAGGGCTGTTTCAAGCCGCCTCATTCCGGCCAGATATCCAATCTTGATAATTACTCGGTTTTCTAGCTTTTGTCGCACCCTATCGGAATCATCCAGGACTGGCCGGGCTTGTCATCTTTGGCATAGTCAGCCACCGGTATAACCTCGCCTGTTATATGCTCTAGTTCAGATACGCTTACTAAATACTGATCCAGACGATCCCGAGTGGCTTCCTGACTGTTAGGCACAATCCAGGCAATCGCCTGTTCATCCTGACCTATTCCCCGGATAATGACTTTCCAGAACGCATCCGGTGTTTGGACGCTATGAGACTGAAGGAAGGCATCATCATCTGGGTTATTGCCCCAGATCACGCCACCAATTACCAATAGCTCGTCAATATCTCGATAGCATTCAATGATCTCTTCGGTCTGCAACCAAGCCCCCCGATTCATATTGGCCGCCTGCGGCAGAATATTAGTCATCGTGTTAGTGGCTTTGATGGCTTCGGCTGAAGCATCCAAGTGATTGGCCGGCACCAGGTGGCCTCTATCGTAATTCAGGCCATAGGCACTGGAGCTGGTTTGCTGGCAGTCAGTCGGAACATTGGGATCGAGAAAGAAACGGTCATAGCGAGGCGCATTGCCTGTATCATGCTGGGCCACATATTGAAATTTGGTAGCTCCTCGTTTTGCACAATCCAACCAGACTGTGAAGCCCGGATAATCCAATCTCAAGCTCGGTTGGTGTTCCCAGGCCAGGATAGCGCTTCGGTAATCGGCCACATTGCCAACAGTTGTCTGTATATCGCCGGTATAAGAGCCCCAGATGAAGATATCCCCTGTCCGATCAATGCCTAACGAGTTATCGCTGATCGGATAGTGGCGGTAATAAGGAAATTGAGGACTGAGGCCTATCCCTTCTACCTTACCGGTGAAAATCGCAGGGAAATTGGCTTCCGCGTAAGCGAACACACGATCATAGGTTATTGATTGTGCGACTTCCCAGTCTGTAATGGCACTATCGTAATCGGCCACGTTACCAACAGCCGTCAGTTCATTGCCGGTATAGGGCCCCAGAACGAAAATATCGCCTGCTGGATCAATGCCTAGATAGTTGCCGCTGGCTGGGTAATAGCGATAGAGATACTGCTGGTAATGCCCTTCCTCTGTCGCTTCGCCGGTAAAAATGTTCGGATAACTGGCTTCGGCATAGGTAAACACACGACTATTAGGCAACTGAGATGCCGGTGTAATTGCTGAGGCAAGTGTGGAAAAGAATAACCCAAATAGGATGAAAAAACGGATGATGTATAGATACATAGCAACTTCTTTGAAGTATTTTTATTTATTATTTTCTTTATTATAGGTCATGCTCAGCAAATCAAGTACTTTCCTAGCAAAGCCAGGAAAGTATGTGATCTTGTTTTTAATGGGATAACGCGGCCAAAAAGAGACGATCAAGAATTTCAAGGGAATTGCGGGTAAAAGCCAGAAAGCAGCCGTTCAACAACTGCATCACTTGACACAAAAAGTGGCAGGACTTTTGCGGTGGCAAGTGGATGCACTGGTTAGCTTATTCTATTAAATTTAACCAATGCTTATGAACTATTTCTGTTGCGGATATTCTTGAGGACAAGCATTCTCGAACCATCGTTTCAAGCACATACGGGTTTACTTTCTCAAGGTGTCCTTTAAGCAGATACTCTGTTTCTTCAAGTGCATAATCAAAATTTGAAATGGAAAACCTATTTGATTTGAACTGTTCAAATAAAAAAGTGAGCATTTTTTTTCCGTAATGATGGTTAAGAGGCATCCCAACAGGGGCATCAGAATTTTCTGATTGCCTCTCGATTAGACTTTGAACTAACGCAAGAATTGAATCGAGCTTTAATTGTATTTCTGGTATTTCCCGGTTCAGAAAAGCCTTCACGAAAATTGAGGTTGCTTGATTCCTCTGGATTTCTTCCACTATCTTTTGATGATTATGTTCAATGAGCCACTCAATAAACTCATCTATTTCCAATCCTTTTTGAACGTCCCTACCTGTTGCATATGCAGATAATAGCCCAACTATCGTTGCATATGCGGCTGTGTATTCGGCAATCAATGCTTTATCTCAATTAATGGTTAACAATTATATAATTTCTGTACATCATCGTTTATCGACACACTCTAAGCAATAAATTAAGCGGGTTCCTTTAAAACGCTAGCTGTATATCTTTCAGTGTCGGATGATATACGGCTTCTTCTTATCTTAAAGACTGTCTGTCATCCGGCAATAAACAGCCGCTCAAGCCACTATGGTAAAAGGTCGATTTGCCACTTCCACAGTGAGCAAAAATTGAAATTAATGGCTGCTATTGAGAAGGTTAATATCACTGCCTTTTTTGGCTAGATAATATGCATATAAAATCTGTATGCAAAATTCCGCTGGAGTGACAAATCGGGTTCGACCAATGTTTCCACATTGTAACATACCGGATCAGTAATCTCCGGTCACCAGATAATCAGCATCACCCGCCGTTACTACTCTCGATACAACCCAAGATGTGTTTTTTACTTACCCTTCAGAAGCTTCCCCTTGAAAAAGATTACACTAACAACCCAACAGACTGGGTAGATTTTTGATCGAATCTATTATCAAATCCGGTGTGATAGGGGATGATTCAGCATAGCTTTGCCGATACTTCCCAGTCTTCACCAAAATCCCCATTAGCCCAACCTGCTGTCCGCCACCAACGTCTACATCAATATCATCACCTATTATTGCGGCTTCTTCGGGTTTCAGTCCCATATCATCCAAAGCGATTTGGAAGAATTCAGCAGAAGGTTTTCCAATAATCATGGCTTTGGAACCGCTCGCATATTCCAGTCCTTCAATAAACCCGCCTATATCCATTCGCAAGCCATGTTCAGTTTGCCAAAATCGGTTTTTATGGATGGCGATCAGTTTCGCGCCCTGCATCAGGCAATTGAAAACCTCATTCAACAACGGGTAAGACCAGGTATTACCAATGTCGCCGACTACAATATAATTTGCTTTTGTATCGGACTGGCGAAATCCTTTAAAGTCCTTTTTTACATCATCCGCCAACAGCAAGCGGCAAACTGGTTCGTGCTGATTTTTGAGATAAAGTAATGTGGCCTGGGGAGCGCTGATAATCTCATCGGCAGAAATTGAAAAGCCCATGGCGTTGATTTTCTGTTGTAAGGATGCCAATGATAAAGTACTGGTATTGGTGACAAAACGGCAAGGCATACCGCTCACACGAATTTTTTCAACCGCTACAGCTGCACCTTCGATGGCATTCGATCCAACGTAAAGCACGCCATCAAGGTCAAACAGAATGCCTTTAATAGTAGCAAGGGTCTTCATATCTGTCTTATCTGAAACCGAGATAACCAACGAAAAGGCCAATTGCCAATGACATAATTATCAAAGGCAGGTGGCGGAGATACGAGTTATTTTATTGATACCTCGATAAATAGATGACTGAATCGTATCAGAATTTAACATAGAAGTATTGGAATCAACAACATCTAGCACGGCCTTTGGATTCCAGCTGCTATTGATGCTGAATGTTGGTTAGATGGCTCGCTAGAGATGGAATGTCGGCTATATAAATCATTGCAGACACAGCTTGCTGGCATTGGCGAACGGCAGTAAGGGGTCGAACTGAGACAGTCTATGTCTGATGCAGTAGAAACTAATTTTATAAGTTGTCAGATTAAGTTCAAACTACTACACCGTACTCAATATTTTTCTCAACATTTGGCATTAATAAACCACTGTTTTTCGATCTTTGTGTTTTGACATGGCATGGGCCGATGGCAGCCATTTTTTTAATCTTTAGATAAAGATGGCATCAGTCTGAATCCGATTTCATTGATGCCACATCAAATCCAGACCTACAGCTATTTACTCGATGACGATTAGCCCAGTGCGCTCATCAATCCTGTTGGCATAGCCGGCAATAATGTCGACCATCCCAGCAGTCATTTCATCGCCCCCTGAAAACCTAATCGCCAGCTGTCCATTCGTTTTACTTTTATTGATAAAAAATGCCGCAGCCGGTCTACCGTTTTTTTCAGTATGCCAATCTGCTGATTGTTTTAAAATCAGAGCGAGACGTGACCAAGCCGCACCAAGACCAAGATCCGCAACACTAGAAATATCAATATCTTCCTCAAGATCATCATTGACTGAATATTCGCTCGCATGTTCTTTGCATCGTGTCGATGACCAGCCGCCATCGTTATTGAGCAGCGCCGGTGCACCGCAGATCTCACAGATGTACTGTGATAACGTTTCAGCTGTCATCTGCACGCCCAGCGAGTAGTCATCGCAACCATGATGGTAAAAACACAAACTGCCAGACTTTTCTTTAACTTGCATTGCGTGAGCCTGGGGATTGTGTTTTGTCAATAGTTCTGAAATCACATCAATCAGTGTGTACCAGCCATCGCCGCATGAAAAGCCCCAGCACATTAAAGTGCGTCTCATATCCCCATGGCGGTCGCGATATAGACTCGGATATTTTCGACATAATTGTTCATCCAGTTCTTTTCTCATAAAGTGTTTCCGATTTTACGAAAAGCATGAAATAACATTCATGGCTCGAAATTATTAATGCATTAACCAATACTGATTTGTCACGTCGACTTCATCACGTGCGTCATTAATTGCTTTCCATTTATTCCACACATATTCGGCATCAGCATTAAAACCCGGCTGGCCCTTTAAAAAATAAACGCGGCCACTTTTTGTTTTAACAGTCATTGAACTGCGATCAAATTCTTGAATTGCTGAAGTAACGCGCCCAGAGTGCCCTCGGTGGATATATCCAACAAGATGGTGTGACCTATCGGTTTCCTGGCCAAATATCACTTCTCGAACAGACCAAAATACAATCGTTTCTTCGGGCTCCTGCTCAATGGGGGCAATGCTAAAGATCGGCATAAAAATATTGGCTCCGTGTTTAATTTGAGGCTGCTGAGGTATCAGTAATTGTGCTGTTGAAGATACACTTAAGTCATCCAAAGTAATTTCAAATAGTTTACTTTCTCGATTGCATTGTTGTTCTTGTGTTCTCAAAACAGCTTTTCCGCAAGCACTTTTTAATTCACGTTGGATCGATCTTGGCCCCATCTTGCTTTCAATAATTTTATTGATTACCGCCTCATCCAATTGATCAACGAATTTAGTGCCCCAATCATAGTTTTTTAGAATTTTTTTATAGACAGAATTAATCACCTTAACCATTTGTTCATCAGATGGCGCAGGCACTTCGATGACAGTAAAACGAGAAAGAATCGGTTCTGCAATTAAATTCACATAGTTTGCTGTTGCAATCCAGACTACAAAGGAACAATCAGCCTGGACTTCCAAGGCTTCATCGACAAAAGATTTCGCCGTTTGCTTTTCTAGCAATTGCAACAGCACGCCGAGGGGGTCATATCGTTTGTCTCCCCCGCTTTTATCAATTTCATCAAGCACCATTATTGGGTTTCCAATGCAACTACGGGCTATGGCTTCGACGACTTTGCCCGGTTTCCCCTCAGCCCAGCCTGACGACATTCCACCGAGGACGAAACTTGCCGTCATACCCGATAGGCTAATGAGCTCGAAATGTGTTTTGATAAGCCTAGCGAGCTCATGGCAAAAAGTTGTTTTACCAACGCCTGGCGGTCCTGCCATCAACAATGGACTTGCAGAAAATACACGTGTCTCACCGAGCAGCGACAACGCGAATTGCTCTTTATAAAAGTCGATAACGGTTGAAAAATTCGGAAATCGAGCTCGTAGTTCTTCAAGGTCATCAAAAATAGACATCGGCAATTCAATAAGCTGCAAAAAGCCACTGGTATTACCTAAATAACCTAGAAATCTTTTGTTATTACGATGCAAATTACTTCTGCGGTCATGTTCATCAAGAATTTCCTGCATCCGTGCATGATTAAAGATCTCGACAACCGTAGGTAATTTTGAAAATTCTATGCCTTCAATTTCTTCTAATGATTCTTGTTTACTTACCTTTGATTTCCACCTTAAATATTCTCTGAATATATTATTCTTATCATGTATATACATACTATTAACAAAGTCATAATTTAATATGAATAACATCATCAAGCGCTTTATATGCTTGATATGCCGCTGGATTACATTCATATAAAATCATGAAAAATCATGCCCTGTCAAACAAAACAATGCGAAAACATGATTATTGGAAAATCCTATATATGTTTTCACATAATAGACAAAAATAGTGTTAAAAAATATATATTTTTTCAAATTAATATCATTAAATATAATTTATTACATTTTTTATTAAATATTATTATATTGCTTTCTTGTATTAATTTTATATTATTTTATTAATTCGCCTGATAATACTGTGAGCCAATAGCTATTATCCTCTTAAGCAAGATTCACAATCTTGAGTAGATGGATTTGGCGATGGGTGAATAAAGAAATGAAAGGAAATTTATACGCCAATGAAGCCATGTAATCTTACAAATCCACCGCGCAACTACGCGACCAGTGGTGATCAAAGATAACGAATTTGTTGAAGTGCAAAATACTTGATATTACAAATCAACGACAATCGGTGCATTGACGAGCCGATAATACTCGTTATTCAACGATGCATTAACGTAAGTCGTGCCGTTGCGATCAAGCACACCATAGCCCTCATGGACATGGCCAAATACATGAACCCTAGGTTTGATACGTTTCAAAGCCTCGGATAAATCTTCGCAGCCGACGCTTTCGTCATCATCGATTTTATCGAGAATGCCAAAAGGCGGTGTATGAGTAATTAGCACATCAATATCGTCTGGGATTTTTGCCCATATTTCTGCAAGCTTATAACCGCGCGGCAAGTTGAACGCCCAACTGCAAAAAAAGGGCTGCCAGGGCGATCCCCAAAACTTTACGCCATCGATCTCAATGCCGGAATCTTCAAGATATACCGCATTTTTTACCAGTGCTTTGGCCTGCTCTTTAGCCTTGGCAAACGGCCAATCATGGTTACCCGCAATCAGCAGCTTGTGTTTATGCGATAAGCCCTTCAAGAAATTATCAAAATCTTCAAGTTCGTCAAGACAACCATACCCGCAAATATCGCCGGCAATGATGAGGACATCGCCATCGGGGACCGAAAAGGCTTGCCTGGAACTATGAAGGTCGGACATACAAACTAAACGCATACCCTTGGCTGTCAATTGTGATGACAGGCTATGTCGAACGTTTTTCTTATGTGTGTACATGATTCATTCCTAATTAAATGGAGCATGATCGTCACTGCTGTAAAATATTTTTTCGAAGAATTGAGAAAAACAGAATGCCGCAACTGAGATCATGCCCCAGATTATATTTTTAAAGATGACGATCAGATGGTGGTTGTCACTTGTGAATGTACAAGCATCCAAATAGAACCTTGAATGAAAAACTCCCTGCAATTCGTACGCGACAAGAATTACAGACAATTTTTCATTCATATTTAAGGTCCTGGATTTCCATAATAAACTTGTATTCAATCCATCTTGGCCAAGCGGCTAACTGTCCATCTTACTTACAGGCATATCAATTTTTTTTCATTAAAAGAGGATGAAAGCCCTATAGGCGTAGGATACCCCCTAGCATTACACGCTATTCTTACACCAGCTACTTCATAATCTACCGACTTATGAATATGTCCATGACACCATAAGGTTATTTTGCCGGCGTTCTTTTTTAGAAATTTTTCCAAGTTGGAGCCGTAAGCTACATTTGCAGTTGATCGTAAAGTTGGCGCATGGTGTGTCACGACAACAGTTTGACCCGTATGGGGTTGATCGAGTTGCTGTTGCAGCCAACATAACGATTTCTTGTGTAATAGATAAGCAACTGTCGGCGAAAAATATTCAGGATCGAATCCGAATAGTGAATCGGGGCGCATCAACTGTAACGCGGCTTCTCGGTTTTGTGCATTTGCCCACCATGCTCGGCAATAGATGTATTTATAATCGTTGATGGTCGACCAAGCTCGATTAATTTCTTCAGATGAATAACAATCAAAATCTGTCCACATAGTACACCCGAGAAATCTAACGCCACGGATAATGACCGATTCGTTTTCCAGGAAATGGATATTGAGTTCTTTAGCTTTAAATCGTAATTCGTCAATGATCGCTAAATCACTGTCGTAAAGCTCATGATTTCCGGCGATGTAAACAATTTCTTGCTGCTTAAAACGATACCTAGCCCATTCGATGCCGTTAGTCCATTCGCCTATATCACCTGCTAAAACTATGACATCCGCGTCATTTGGATAATTAAAACGCATATAGTCATAGTCAAAAGCTGGGTCGAATTTTCGGCTAACTAATTCAGTATGTAGGTCCGATGCGACAAATATTTTCATAATTCACATAACAAACCATTTAATTTTCGTAGCATACTTGTCGGTGACGTCAACATCCAAGTTTACGTTATTTGTCATTTTCCAGAGTTGCCAAACCAACTCAAAGTCCGTATCTCCGTTGCTTACCGGCTGACCCACTAAGTTATAAATTCGGCCACTGCTTGTTGTGATTTTTTTTCTGTCACTGTCAAAATGTTGAATTGCTGTCGTAACACGCCATTGTTTGTTCATCATCACAAAGCCGATCAAAAGATGCATCACATCATCATCTTCATCATCGCCGTAAAAACTGACTTCACGAATTGACCAGGCAACGATGTCTACTTGCGGCTGGTTATTTACGTTGTCAGCATCGCTAAAAATAATTTGTATATCCATCAATTTGACTAGAGAGGTAAGAAATAGCGTTTAATTAGTAATTAGGCTTTTTAGCTATCTGTTCAATATCTCTCCCGTCTCTTCATCAATTTTCTCAGCATAAGCTAATAAAAGCGCTAACATTCCTTGCGTTATTTCATTTCCCCCGGCGAGTTTAATGCATAGCTTACCTTTGAATTTTTTAACATAATGAATATCAACGGCAGGCATATCATTACTTTTTGTATGAATCTGGATTAGCTGATAAAACTCAAGAATCATGAGGCGCCACATTGTGCCTTTCATTCTCATCGGAAAAGGTAAATTGAGGGTTTCATCATATTCCAATTGATGCGAAGACCACGGGTCATGCAACTCACAGCGTGCTGTCATCCCGCACGAATTAATAAAGGTCCCTCTGCTCCCGCACTTTTCACATATCAGTTGTGATAGATAATAGGCCAGTCTAGTGATGCCAAAGATGTAATCATAATCTTCTGGAGCGTATCCAGATACGCAAACCAGGAGTGAGCCATAGTCGCCTTCTTTTACCTGTTCGACTACTGTAGTACGGGACCGTTTTACAATTAGCGAAGATAGCGTATCAATTAATGCGAACCAGCCGTCGTTACATTCGAACACCATCTTTTCAGCGTTCTGTCGGTCTTGGTATAAAGTCGGGTACTCGTTACATAATAAATTTTGTAATACCGGTAACATAATTAAAAGTAAATGCTTTCCATATTGCTCACAGGCTGTATTTGTTCAATAGCCATAGTCAAAAAATTAAGAACAAGAGTATAAGCTCCCCGGATTTTCCGCAGTGCTCACTAGATGTGGTATGCCAAGTTAATTGATGGCTTCCCGTATCTAGTGCGCTAAATAGCCACATGAACTCGTAACCCGCTAATAGGGAACTCTAGAAGGTGTGGCTACCACGGCAATTTCGGGAAAGCCAAAGTATAAAATAAATGGGAAATATACTCCACTTATTTCGAGTCCTCTTATATAGCGTCCCTTTGTGTAGGGTGTTTTCTAGCAGAGGGTTTTATTATTATTTCATATTAAATTAGCTAACTTAGGACCAACTGATGGATGAATATTGCGTGCTTTTTGGCAAGCGTTTAGCTGAAATTCGCAAGGAAAAAGGCATTGCACAAGATAAATTAGCGTTGAAATGTGACATGGCCAGAAGCTTTATTGGCGAGGTGGAGCGGGGGAAGCGCAATCTTTCTTTACGTAATATTTGTAAAATAGCGATCGGCCTAGGGGTTACAACAGCCGAATTACTTACATTAGTGGATGATGAGATAAAGCCTGAAAGTTAGGCTTTTATAAAAACTGAGGCATTGCGTCCTCATGGACATAAGGGTAGTCACCAAGAGATTCCTTATACCGTTAGCCGGGTAAATCCATCAAAATCCAGGCACTCAAAGATAGCATCGACAATATGAAAGGTGTCGACAAACCTAAGACCGACAATGACAAACAGGAATTGCTCAATCTTGATGATATTCTGCCGAGGTTATTGTTGAAGTTCGGCGTGCAGGCGTATTAATAGGACATAAGCCGGAATCCAATTGCTACAGGATTGGAAAATTGATTTTTTTGGTAAAAAATTAACTTGTACATGCAAGAAGAATAACGACAATTTCTCTTCTAATTCACCATTCCCAATAAGTGGCTTTAATTTCGGCCAGATAGTCTTTGCATAGTTAATTTTTTGGCCTCTTTATAAAAAGCAGATTTGGCTTGTTTGTCGAGCATGACAATCGGGCAAGATGGCAAAAATGTACAGTACGAGTATGAGGTAAGTTATAATACTTATCAATTTATTTTTTGCCTCAGCCAACAAGAGTTAAGGCAATGCAGATTATCGAAATACAGCGCATATCGTTTTGTTCAATAAAAGGATATTTAAGTTTTTATTAGGAAATTTTTGATAGCTTGTGCGCGAGACTAAAAGAATTAATTAAATGATTTCTAGATTAGAAATATTCGCGTTAAAAATAACTTTGCTAAATAAAGAACTTTTTCTCGCTGCATCACAGCTAAAATTTAGAAAAGTAAAAAAGTTGATTTTGGATTATGCAGATGTTAACTGTAAATATGAGTCCAATACAACGCCACTATTAGTAGCTATCACAGATAAAGATAAACAAAAATCATTAAAGACCGTTCAAGTTCTGATCGAAAATGGAGCAGAAGTTAATTTGGATGGTAAAGAAACTCTAGGTATAGGCTACAACACCAGTGTATATGACGATACTTATTCGCCTTTAATGCTTGCTGCAAGATGTGGGAATTATGATGTTGTAAAGTTCCTTCTTGAAAAAGGTGCCGATGTCAACTATCAAAATCCTAAAGGGGATAACGCATTAATATATGCCAGTGAAAAAACTATCCTTCAACCTGGTGAGACTATGGATGAAGCTGCGAAGGAAATATTAGCATTATTGATTTCACATATAGCCGATATCAATCACCAAGGTAGATATGGCAAAACTGCATTGCATTATGCATGCGAATCACGCGAGCTTTTTCCTGCACAAATTCTAACCGGAAATGGTGCAGACCCTACAATTCAAGATAAAGATGGTCGTACTCCTTTATGTTTAGCGAAAAAAAATAAACGCAAAAAGATAGAAGATTTATTAAATGGATGTATTGAAAAAAACGATTTAACTTCGTTGGTCACTGTAACTGAAGATAAAACTGAAAGTGTCCTCATGTAATTGATTTGCTGGCTAAAGGTTAAACATCCGTTTATATCTCTGCTGTAAAGCCATTTCGCCACCTTCCATGATTTCACAAACGTTCTTGCGAACGGCCAACTCCTGTAAAGCTCCCGCAGCACTGACTTGTATTTGTCCCTTATCTTGCAATGCAATAACATACTCGGAATCACCATTAACGACGATGTTCGGGTTGTGTGTTACAACTATAATTTGCCTACTGGATTTATTGCTTTGAAGGTTAGAAACAATCAATGAAGTAATTAACCCATTGTCTAAATCATCTTCTGGTTGATCAAGAACTAACGGCTCTGTTCCGTACGATAGGAGAAAAGACAGAATTGCAGACGCTTTTTGACCAGCAGAACCCTGGGATATATCTTTAAACCTATTTCCGTCATGATATTTCACAGTTAACTTGTCATCAGGAAACCAAAGATTTAAATGGTAAAAGGTTTGAATGGGTAATTGACTCATAAAGTCCAAGAATCGCTTGCCCAGCCTGGTATTAAAAATCGATCCAGAGCCATATCTGCTGGCTAGTTCAACCTTAAAGTTATGAATAATGTCCAACCTATTCTGTAAACCCTCACCAACCCCTTCAAAATTATATGAGGTTGTTTTAATACTCTTAGACAATTCGTAAAGAAAACCAGTTGCTCTTTCTGAATCATAGATATCTGAAGAAAATGCGCCATCGTTTCTACCGATCACATCTCTGAATGAACGATCCATACTATCATCGTTTCCAAATGGTTCGAGTTCAATTTTAATAGAACTATTGCCTTTGATGTGTTGCTCGATAAAAGTGTAACGGCTTAGCGTTAAATTTCTTCTCGCAGTGATTAAGCCAATATACGTTGCATTGATTTGGTCTGTAAATGCCTGTATCTGCTTCTCGACAGCTTCCAATTGTTTTAAAGATTCGATAACAGAGTTACGCTGCGCAATCAGATGATCATAATGTGCTGGGTTACTTACACCTTGCGATGCCAGGCTTGAAACCAGCTGTTGGTACTTTATTTCGCTGCTTCTTAAAGCTTGCGAGAAACCACTTGATTGGAACCAAGCTGTGAAGCTTTCAACCTCTCCATTGAATACGGTAATTGCCTGTAAAATGTTTGTTTTCAATCCTTCAAATGAGCAAGAAAGATTTTTAAGGCCTGTTTCCACTTCCATCTCGGATGGCTGCTCTGTAGAGAACAACTCTGCTTCTATGGCTGGACTTGGTTGCTCATTGATTAGAGCTATCATTGTGTTTTTTGAACTCTCTAGACTTTCTAAATGACTATGTATTGTCTGCGATCTAGATCTGTAATATTGATAATCACTTAGAATGTCTGAGTGTCCCGATTTTTCAATCAAAGTTATTTTTTGATTAATGTCAGCCAATTGACCTTGTAACGTATTTTTATTCGCAAGTTTAGCCTGAAGCTCTCTTCGTTGTTCACATAACCGTAGGAATGAATTCTTTTGATCATCCCAATGCATTTTCCACTGGTGGAAATTCACACTCTCGGATTCATCAATTAGTTTAAGAAGAGTGTTAGGATTATTTGCTAAGCTGAAAATCTGCTTTTGGCTGAATATTTTAATTGGAAATCTTGAATAGACGTCCCCATGTTCTTCAATCCATTTTTTACCGTCGTATCGGCTTATAACAATAGCCTGAGTGTCGAATTTCCAATTTAAGAATTTCCAGTTTAAGCGATAATAAACTCCATCTTTTGAATAGATACACGATATTTCAGTATCGTCGAGCATTACACCTTCCGCATCTCGGCCAACAGACTTTTTAATGAAGTTTTGAAAAGACTGCCTTACTTCATTGTTTTCTTCCAAATATAGAAGATCACGGCCTCTATCCATTCCTATACGGATAAATTCAAGCACCGATGATTTTCCACTTCCTCTACCACCTATAATTGAATTTAACCATGGATTAAAATTAATCTCTAAGGGGGCTGCCCTACCAGCATATTTTGCGTTAGAAATCGAAACTGAATGCAGCAATGTGCTAGAGGTTTGATTCGGTTCTGAGCTAATTTCATCGGAGCGGATAATAGAAGATTTTCCATCGACAAGAGCAAGCCGCAGCCCTTCTATAGATGGCATAGCCATTTTTACCCAGGTGTAAGCTCTACCAATATCTTTTGGGTGGTGAGCATCAGAGCCAATAACTTCGGGCAATGGTATGTTAAGTCTTTTAAACCTCGATAATGGTGTGTCTTCTCTTTCCTGATCTGGAAAAATAATTTCGACGGCAGATGCCTTCTCACATATCTGCCTAATTGTGTGGGAAGAGCTTAATTGGCATAGGCCCGCCTTCATATCGATATGAGCAGGTATCGCTACTCCGCCACTGGCTTTTACTTCTTCAATTATTTTTTCAGCACTTTCTTCAGAGACAGCATTGCTGTCACCTCTCGTGCCGCGAAACCTAGCAGCTCCGACAATAGCATGAATATCGCTGGCGGTTTTCGATGGATCAAATATTGCCAGGATATGAATGTTGGAGTTTGCTGTTATTTCCACTCCGGGAAATACATGTATAGTATGGCCTTCCGCTCTTAATGTTTCAGCCTCAATCTTTAGATCATCAATCCAATTACCAGTATTGTGATCTGTAACAGCGACACATTCAATTCCTTTATTTATGAAGTCTATGAGCCAATCTCTATGACATTTTGTTTGTCTCAGTGATGGCTCTGACTTTCCATAATCTAAAGACGCTGGTGTATGTGTATGAAAGTCTACCTTCCACCATTTAGCTCCAACAAATTTCATTATTATTTCCTTTAACGTCTTTTTTCAAAGTACCGGATGAGAAGAATATTATCTAGATAAGAATATATTACACTCTTAGTCTAACCCAACAATTAAGAATATCTTTCAGAACTAGTTTCTTTAAGCTGGATAACATATCAAATAGGTATAAAAACAGCCTGGGGATAACATTAGAAGATGGCTTAGCATCAATTTTGAATGGTAGTTCTGAGCAATAGCAAATATTAATTTTTTAATCTTTATTGCTCCGCCCCTTGAAGTTTGAATCTCTTCTCCGCAGTCTTGACCGAAGGCCAAGAGATACGCTAGCTATGACATTAGCTGCCTGAAAAAAGTTAAAACTTCATATTGCCGGATCTATAGCATAAGCCTAAATTCGGTTTCATTTACGTCAGATCAAGTCAGAACTAATGCAGCTCAGTAATGCAGCTCAGTATTTCATCATCAAACCACGGGCTTTTTGATCTTTGATACACCGGTTCGAGATCTTCTCCTGTGTTTGTTTCTCGACATAGAACTAGATGAACTGCCAATATCATTACAAGCGGGAGCACTGCAATGAAACCGCAGAGCTTGTCACTGCGCTTTGCAGCCTATGACGCAAGCACAGCAGCATTCAAAGATAGCTATCATATACTCAATAGTTTGAAGTAAATCTCGATAATTTTTACACATACCAAAGCTCTAGTTAAAAAAGCCATTGAAAACACAATATATTGAGTTATCATTAAAAATAAATCACTATATACAGTGTTTATTTTGACCATTGTCTATCATGTTGCAAACCAATCCGTTAAATGCAGATAAACTTGATCAGTTTTACTGATTGCCAGGCACTCAAGTTTAAGGGGAATGATCGGATGGCTTCCAGAGAATGAAGTTCAAGGAGATTAAATGTTAGAAAAATTAGAGTCGATTACTAGAATCAATTTTGGCGAGAATGTGCTTTCATCTTTATCAGAAAATAGTGAAAACATTCCAACCTATGATGAAGTTATAAACAATTGGAAAACCAGTATCTTCCACTTTATTGAAGAGAGTAATTATCAAAAAGGATTAAGAAGACCTCAAATAGGCGGAATATTTTCAGCTTTAGGTCATATTAGGTCAGATGACAGCTCCGCAGCTACCATTGTTATGCCAACAGGTACAGGGAAGACCGAAACAATCTTATCTATTGTTTTAGCCGGAAAATTTGAACGTACGTTGGTAATTGTGCCAAGTGATGCACTTAGAGAGCAAACGGCTAATAAATTTATTCATTTAGGTTTACTACGTGAACTAAATCTTATTGACTCGGCAGTATTGACACCAAGAGTTCTTACAGTCAGGCAAGGCATCAAACAGCCCATGGAATTAAAAGACCTTGAAGAAGCTAATGTAATTGTGGCTACAGCAAGTGCATTAGCTAAATACGATACAAATTGCCTCTCAAAACTAGCCGAACTTTGCTCTCATCTGATAATTGATGAGGCTCACCATGTGGCTGCAAAGACTTGGAACAGAGTCAAACAAAAGTTTCTGTTAAAACCAATATTTCAGTTTACGGCTACACCTTTTAGATCTGATGGGTCACGCGTAGATGGCAAAATAATATTCAATTATCCTATAAAAGACGCTCAAGAAGATGGATATTTCAAGAAAATTGAATTTCATCCTGTTAAAGAATTTGTTGATAAAAAATCTGATTCGGCTATTGCGAAAAAAGCTGTCTCTCTTTTAAAAGCAGATATTAAAAATGGATTTGACCATATATTAATGGCAAGAGCGGGGACAATTAGTAAGGCTGAAAATATTTTTCAAATTTACTCTGAGTATAAAGACTTAAATCCAGTTTTAATTAATAGTAAATCAAAAGGAAAATCTAGATTGCTTGGAGATATTAAGACAGGTAAACATAAGATTATTGTTTGTGTAGACATGCTAGGTGAAGGATTTGATCTACCTCAATTAAAAATTGCTGCCTTACATGATGTACATAAGAGCATCAATATTACGCTTCAGTTTACAGGTAGATTTACTCGCCAATCAAAGAATCTTGGTGATGCAAAATTTGTTGCCAACATAGCTAATACTAAAGTTCATGAGACATTGGAAGAACTGTATAGTGAAGATTCAGACTGGAATAAAATTATAAAGGATATAGGTACAAGAAAAGTTGGCGAAGAAAAACTTTATCAAGCTTTCCGGTCAGAGTTTGATACAGCTTCAAGTAAAATTATTGATCTCGGACTAACACCAAAGATAAGCACAGTTATTTACAAGGCTCAGAAAAGCCAATGGGAACCAGAAAGATTTGTAAAATTTTCAGATAAAAATACTAGGATCGTAGATTCATCAGTAAGTAATAACAAAGATATTTTGATATTTTCTGCGCAATCACTTCTTTCTGTCGATTGGTCAAACTCTCAGGAAATGCGTGATGTAAGATGGGATTTATATATTATTTTTTTTGACAGAGACTCTGGACTTATTTTCATCCATTCTTCGGCAAAAGATGGTGATGTGAAAAGATTACAGGCCCTTATCTCAAAAGATGCCGTCAAAGTAAATGGTGAAAATATATTTCGAACTCTATTTGGGATTAAACGATTATGTTTTCAAAACGTTGGACTAAATCGTGACAGAAAAAATCTTCGATATGTTATGTATACCGGTACGGATACAAAAGAAGCTATACCTGAACTAGAATCATATAGGGCACGTAAATCAAATATTTTTGCCAAAGGTTATGAAAATGGAAAGAAAATAACTATTGGCTGTTCGCATAAAGGTAAAGTGTGGGCAATGGATAGTGGTTCAGTTGATGTTTGGGTTTCTTGGTGTAAGAGTGTCGGAGCAAAAATTCTTGATGAAACAATTAATACGAATGAAATATGGAAGACTGCAATGCAGTCCCAAAAATTAGCAGCATATCCTGACATTGCTGTATTAAACGTGGATTGGCCTGAAGATATTTTGAGAAAAAATGAAAGTCGCATCTCAATAGTTCTAAACGGAAATGAACAACCTATTGTTAATTGCGAATTAGAAATAGGTAGCAAATTTGCAGATAACCCTAAATCTCTATCTTTCTTTTTGATGCATGATAGTAATCGTACTGAAATAACATCAACATTCTTGGAAAATGGTGATTGTAAGTTTGATTGCCAAGATTCAGTAAAGATAAGACTTTCCGGGAAAGAACAAAGTATTGAAGATTACTTTTCAGACAATCCACCAGTATTTTTTCTTGCTGATACTTCCATAATTGAAGGCGATTTTAGATATTTTTCAAATGAAAATTATCTTTTTCCATTTGACATTGAAAAAGTTGAAGCGTGGGAGTGGCCTAATATCGATCTTTCTATAGAATCTCAGAGAGAAGCAAAAATTCCAAATTCAATTCAGTATCATACTATTCAAAGTATAAAAGGGGATTATGACCTTGTATTCGATGACGACAGTAGTGGTGAAATAGCTGACATTGTCGCCATAAAAAACATCAATGATGAAGAATTAGTTATAGATTTATATCATTGCAAATTCTGTCCTAAAAAAGATGGAATTGCTAAACCAGGCTCAAGAGTTGATGACGTATATCAAGTCGCGGGGCAAGCCGTTAAAAGCGTAAAATGGATACATAATAATGATCAATTGTTTGATCGTATGGAACGTAGGGAGAAAGCTAGACTTTCTCAAAATAAAACATCAAGAATTGATAAAGGTGATTTTGAATTATTAATAAGGCTAAAAAAAGTAGCTAAATTTTCACAATCGAGATATCGAATAATTATAGTTCAACCCGCTATATCCAAAAGCCTAGCCACCCAAGAACAGCTTTCTATACTTGGTTCAGCTGAAATTTATATAAAAGAAACGACAGGCTCAAATCTTAGGGTAATTTGCAGTGTATAAGTCATATAATAATTCGATACCAATTTTGTATTAGCATAACCAACTTACAGTTAAATCAATGCTGAGCACACAATACGGTGCTCTTGGCTCAGATACTTAATCTGATGCCCTAGCCCTTGCTATAATAGCCCGCTTATTTTTCTCATATCAGCCGGACTTTTATGGACAAAAAACAGCTCAGCGAACGAGACATCTGCTCTAAGTTCATCACTCCAGCCGTTCAGAAATCCGGTTGGGACCTACAAACGCAGATTCGTGAAGAAGTGAGCTTTACTGCGGGCCGCATTATAGTGCGTGGCCGCCTGCATACACGCGGCGAACAGCGCCGTGCTGATTATGTT
Source organism: Methylobacter sp. BlB1 (assembly GCF_015476545.1). Classification (GTDB taxonomy): domain Bacteria; phylum Pseudomonadota; class Gammaproteobacteria; order Methylococcales; family Methylomonadaceae; genus Methylobacter. The sequence goes on from NZ_JADMKV010000058.1 coordinate 21,814, forward strand.
TTATACCGGCAAAAAAATCAGCCATTGGCTGTCATCGAGGCGAAGGATAATAAACATAAATTGGGCGATGGCATGCAGCAGGCTTTGCTCTATGCAGAAGCTTTGGATGTGCCCTTCGCATTTTCCAGCAATGGTGATGGTTTCCTATTCCACGATCGAACTGGCCTTTCCGAGCTGACCGAAACCGAATTATCCCTTGATAAATTCCCGAGTCCCGACTTCTTATGGCATCGCTACTGTCAGTGGAAAAACATCGGCCAGAGCGTTGAGCCACTTGTTACCACGCCCTATTATGATGATGGCACAGGGCGTAGCCCGCGCTACTATCAAACTATTGCTATCAACCGAACCATCGAAGCCGTAGCTAAAGGCCAAAACCGCATTTTATTAGTGATGGCCACAGGCACGGGCAAGACCTATACCGCGTTCCAAATTATCTGGCGCTTATGGAAATCCAAACAGAAGAAGCGCATCTTGTTTCTGGCAGACCGCAATATTTTGGTCGACCAAACGAAGAACAACGATTTCAAACCGTTCGGCCAAGCGATGACAAAAATCAGCAAGCGCCAGGTCAACAAGTCGTTCGAAATTTACTTGTCGCTCTATCAGGCGGTCACCGGCTCGGATGACGAAAAAAACATCTACAAACAGTTCTCGCCTGATTTCTTCGATTTGGTTGTCATTGACGAGTGCCATCGCGGCAGTGCAAAGGCGGATTCCTCATGGCGGGAAATCCTGGACTATTTCAATTCAGCGACTCACATCGGCCTGACCGCTACGCCAAAAGAAACCAAGGAAGTTTCTAACATCGATTATTTCGGCGAACCTATCTACACCTACTCCCTTAAGCAAGGCATTGAAGACGGCTTCCTGGCCCCGTACAAGGTCATCCGTATTGACTTTGACCTGGATTTGCAAGGCTGGCGGCCCCACAAAAACCAAAAGGACAAATACGGCAACCTGATCGAAGATCGCATCTATAACCAAAAAGACATCGACCGCAAAATTGTCTTTGATGAGCGAACCTATTTGGTGGCCTGGAAGATTACGGAATATCTACAAAGAACCGGTGAATTCCAGAAGACCATCGTGTTCTGCAATGACATCGATCATGCCGAACGCATGCGCCAAGCCCTGGTTAACCTAAACCCCGAGCGCGTTCGCGAGAACCGCAAATACGTCATGCGCATTACCGGCGATGAACAGGAAGGCAAAGCCGAACTGGACAACTTCATCAATCCTGAATCGCGCTACCCGGTCATTGCGACAACCAGCAAATTGATGAGCACAGGTGTCGATGCCAAAACTTGCAAACTTGTGGTGCTAGACCAACGCATTCTATCAATGACTGAGTTTAAGCAAATCATCGGGCGTGGCACCCGTATTGACGAGGATTACGATAAATTCTGGTTCACTATCATGGACTTTAAAAAGGCCACCGAGCTGTTTGCTGATCCGGCATTTGATGGCGAACCGGTTAAAGTCTATGCGCCCAAGCCGGGTGATATCAGTGAGGCTGATGACGAGGATGATGCCCCTATATCTACAACGGGTAACGGCTCAGAATCAGGAGATGGCAACACCGGAACGGATAGTGGCAACGAAGAAACGACTGACGAGTCCCCCATAAAATATGTCGTCAACAACATTGAAGTTAAAGTGATTGCCGAGCGAGTTCAGTATCTGGGCGCCGATGGCAAACTGATTACGGAATCACTGACCGACTACACCAAGCAGTGCGTCAAAAAACAATTTGCCACGCTCAAGGACTTCTTGCGGCAATGGTCTGACGCCGAGCAAAAGAAAGTCATTATTGAGCAATTAGCCGAGCAAGGGATCTTCTGGGATGATCTGCATACTACGGTGAGTAGTAAGCTTGGCTATGAGCTCGATCCCTTCGATTTGATTTGCCACATCGTCTACGACCAACCGCCGCTGTCACGCAAACAGCGTGCTGAACAGCTCAAGAGCCGCAATTACTTCAACCAATACCAAGGGGCTGCGAAACAGGTCCTTGAAGCCTTGCTCGATAAATATGCTGACACCGGCATTGAGCCTATCGAAGATGTTAAAATTCTCACGCTTGATCCATTCTCAAAAATGGGTGCGCCTATGGAATTGCTCAAAGCCTTCGGCGGCAAAGCCCATTACCAGAAAGCCCTGAAAGACCTAGAAGATCAGCTCTACCAAACCCCAATAACAGCCTAGCAATTTTTAAGGAAAAGCATGTCCATTAGTAATACCATCAAATCCATCCAAGACATCATGCGTAAAGACGTGGGTGTCGACGGCGATGCGCAACGTATCGGCCAGCTGGTTTGGATGCTGTTCTTGAAAATCTACGATGATAAAGAGCAGGAATGGGAGATGTTCAACGATGGTTATCAATCGCCAATACCCGAGGCACTGCGTTGGCGCAACTGGGCGGCCAACGCCGAAGGCATTACCGGCGAAGAGCTCAAAAACTTCATCGACAATACTTTATTTCCACAGCTTCAGAATCTCGTACCTAAAGGCGACGATCTGCGCGCTTATGTGATCCAAAGCGTTTTTGCCGATGCCTATAACTACATGAAGTCTGGCCAATTGCTTCGCCAGGTCATCAATAAAATTCAGGACGGCATCGATTTTAACAAGGCTCAGCAACGCCATCTGTTTGGCGACATGTACGAGCAGATCCTGAAAGATTTGCAGAGCGCAGGCAATGCCGGCGAGTTTTATACGCCGCGCGCGGTGACCGAATTCATGGTCAACCGCGCTGATCCGAAATTGAACGAATCCGTACTAGACCCCGCCTGTGGGACGGGCGGCTTCTTGACGTGCAGCATAGAGCATAAGCGAAAGCACTACGTTAAAACGCCTACTGACGAACAACTATTACAGGCCAGCATTCATGGCGTGGAGAAAAAGCCGTTGCCGCACTTACTGGCGACCACGAACATGATTTTGCACGGCATTGAAGTGCCCAGCCAGGTTCGCCACGACAACACACTGGCAAGACCCTTGATCAGCTGGTCGCCCAAAGACCGGGTCGATGTCATCGTCACTAATCCGCCGTTTGGCGGCCAGGAAGAAGACGGCATTGAAAGCAATTTCCCTCAAGCGTTACGTACCAGGGAAACCGCTGATTTGTTTATGACCTTGATCATCCATCTCTTAAAGGATGGTGGCCGTGCCGCCGTGGTATTGCCGGATGGCTTTTTGTTTGGTGAAGGCATGAAAACCCGGCTGAAAGAAAAATTGTTGGCGGAATGTAACCTACATACAATCGTTCGGTTGCCGAACGGTGTATTCAATCCCTATACCGGCATCAAAACCAATCTACTGTTTTTTACCAAGGGCACGCCCACGCAAAACATCTGGTTTTATGAGCACCCCTACCCGGAAGGCGTAAAAAGCTATAACAAAACCAAGCCGATGCGCTTTGCTGAATTCCAAACCGAAATCGACTGGTGGGGTTCAGAAAGCGATGGTTTTGCCGCCCGCCAAATCACGGAACAAGCCTGGCAAGTCAATATTGATGACATCAAGGCTCGCAATTACAACCTGGATATCAAAAATCCTCATATTGGCGAGCAGATCAGTCATGATCCTGATGAACTATTACTTCAGTATGCCAATGAAATGAAGGAAATTGCGGAGCTTCGTGATCAACTGCGTGACTTGCTGAATGCAGCTATCGCTAAGGCGGAGTCTGTATGATTCAGGCGGAAGCATTTGAGGCGTTGGCTTCGTCGTCCAATGGCATCGCCAAGCTGCGCCAATTAATCTTGGAACTGGCAGTGCGCGGATTATTGGTGCCGCAAGATCCGAATGATGAGCCGGCTAGTATCTTGCTTGAAAGAATTGCTGCTGAAAAACAGCGATTGATTAAGGATAGCAAGATTAAAAAACAACAGTCATTGCAGCCTATCACTGATGAAGAAAAACTGTTTAATATTCCAACTAATTGGGAATTCATTCGAATTTGTGAACTCGGCGTCATATCAGGGGGTATGACACCATCAAAAAGTCGGTCTGACTTTTGGGAAGGTTCAATTAATTGGTTTTCACCAAAAGATATCAAATCCGATGAGTTGATTGAGTCTGAATTGAAAATTTCAAAAGCTGCGTTATCAGATACAGGGCTTCAATTATACCCCCCCGGTTGTTTGTTCATTGTGGCTAGAAGCGGGATTTTAAAAAGAACTTTACCAGTAGCGATAAACAGAGTTGATGCCACAGCGAATCAGGATTTGAAAGTCATTTCTCCTTTTGTAAAAGGAATGGAGAAATATATTCAACTTATGTTGAAAGGACTGACCAGTTTCATTCTAACTACACTTGTAAAAACTGGCACTACAGTTCAAAGTCTCAAATATGAAGAATTTGAGTTGCAAGCTGTTCCATTACCACCTATCTCTGAGCAGCAAAGAATTATTAAAAAAATCGATGAATTAATGGCGCTATGTGATCAGCTGGATCAACATCAAAATCATGGCAATACTGTTCATCAACAATTGCTTCAAACATTATTCGAAAGCTTAACTCAAGCTGTTGATAACGAAGCCTTTCAGAAGATATGGTCACAGATAGCTGCACATTTCGATACGCTGTTTACCACCGAAGCGAGCATTGATCAGCTTAAGCAGGTTATTTTGCAATTAGCAGTGATGGGTAAACTGGTGCCACAAGATCCGAATGATGAACCGGCGAGTGTCTTGCTGGAAAAAATTAATGTTGAAAAACAGCGATTAATAAAAGAAGGTAAAATTAAAAAACAAAAACCATTGCTAGAAATTAATGATGAAGAAAAACCTTTCGATATTCCATTTGATTGGAAGTTTGTTCGGATTTCCAATCTTGGTGTCATTTCAGGCGGTATGACACCATCAAAGAACCGTTCAGATTTTTGGAAAGGCTCAATCAATTGGTTTTCGCCAAAAGACATCAAGTCTGTCGAATTGTTTGATTCGGAGTTAAAAATTTCTGCATCTGCATTGGATGATACAGGGCTTCAATTATATCCGCCTGGTTGCTTATTTATTGTCGCTAGAAGTGGGATTTTGAAAAGAACCTTACCTGTTTCGATTAATCGAGTTCCCGCGACAGCTAACCAAGACTTGAAAGTTATCTTGCCTTTTAAAAAAGGAATGGAACGGTATATTCAACTCATGCTACATGGAATGACTAATTTCATTTTAGCTAATCTTGTAAAAACAGGAACTACGGTTCAAAGTCTCAAATATGAAGAGTTTGAGCTGCAAGCAGTACCATTGCCCTCTCTCACGGAGCAACATCGCATCATTGCCAAAGTTGATGAATTGATGGCAATCTGCGATTTATTGAAAAGCCGGATAAACAAATCCCAGCAGACTCAAGAGCACCTAGCCACTGCAATTGTTGAAAAAACAGCAGCATAACTTGTGGCCAGATTTTATGAAATTGAGCCGACGTTAGAAAACTATTGGCGATCAATCATATTATTCGGTCGCAATGTCGCTTCCTATAAGTTTGCGCTTGCCAGGGCGTTATATGATTTGAAAGATTTTGGTGAAAACGTTATCACTTTAGATAAACTGACTGAACCCTATTCAAAGCATATTGCGCAGCATTTAATAATTTGCGACAAGCAAGGTACATCGGAAAACAGTCGGTTTTTTCAACGTTGGAAGTAACCGGATGACAAAAAGTTAAACTTTTTGTCATCCGGTTACTTATTAGACTGATTAATTAAACAAATGCAATGATTTAGCTCCCCGCATCTCAATCTTGATCATTTTCTGAGCTTGGATCACTCAAATCTATCGTCCAATCTCCGACTTCGACATGTCCAACGAGTCGATCTGGATTGTACTGATCATGATTTAGACTAGCAGGATAGCCGTGTTTTTCTAGCTCAGTAAGTGCACGTTTGTTCGGCTCTTCACCCCAGTCGCCGGGCTTACGTATGTACTCTTGTAACATTACCTCTACACGATTGACAAGCTCCTGATCATCTGACTGCAATTCGTTATAAACACCAGGAGAGTTAATTGGATCTCCTTCGTTATCTCCATATGGACGTTCAATATTTTTTAGCGACTCCAAAGCTTCGACTACATCTTTGATCGTAGGCGTTTGATACATGAGTATTTTCCCTCGTAGGAATTAAAAATTGTGCATTTGCGACAGTTGTTACTTCTTTATGATGTCTGAGATTGTAGGCTGAGTGACGTTGTATTGATCTGCTAATTGAGCTTGGGTGTATAGACCGCTTTGGTAAAGCCCTTTGATTTCAGTTCGTTCTTTTTCTGTCAGACGCGCAGTACTAGCCTTTGGCATGCAATTGCTAATCAATTCTTCCATTGCTGTTAACTGTTTGTTGATCTGATTCAATTCTTGCCGCTTGTCCCAAGCGTCTTGGAACGCGTCTTTGGGGCAATCCGACGCATTTGTAGCTAACTGCCAAATCGTGTCTTGCAGTTTTTGTGTTTTGTCTCTTAAGTCTTGGAATGCGCGCTTGGTAGTGGCGATATCGCTCCTTGAAATGGCTTGTTGTTGAGCAACCTGAAAAATTTTGGTCTTATCATCGTTTCTAAACATGGGCTGGTTCCTGATGCTTGATTACACATAAAACACATATAAACAATATGTGTTTTATGTGTAACTGTCAATGACTAATGGCCTGTTCATCAAGTGGTCGTTTCTACATGACGTAAACGCAATAAAGACAATGGCTTCAATCTCCCTTTGGGCAAAATTCATCTGCCGACCAATATAGATCATTACTATATGATCCGACGCAAAACAGCTCTCGCCGTTATCCTGTTGGCAGTCGAGTATCCGGTAAAGTTGTTCACATTTCCGCCTATGGTTGTCTTTTAGAAATCGAAGAAGGCTGTAGAGGGTCAGTTCAAGCCTTTGATATAGATTGGATCGAAGAATACGTTAACCCATCCGAAATTGTACAAATGGGTGACATAGTTGAAGTGATGGTATTGTAATTCAACGAAGAACATCGTCGAATTGGTTTGGGAATGAAGCAATGCCGTCCCAATACTTAGAGCTTGTTCAATATCTCCTCAGCAATAGCGCCAGGAAAGCCAGGTTGACGAAC
>NZ_JADMKV010000059.1 GCF_015476545.1 Methylobacter sp. BlB1
CGGGCTCGCCGCAGTCAGCCCAGGTAACCATTACGGCCATGGATGATGCGCACGCATTATCTACGCCCGTATCGATCGATGTGAGTTATTGATAACTATGTGCAAATTTAAGATCCCTTTATTGTTGTCGTGTTTGTTTTGCTGGGGCCTGGCGCATGCCGAATCCGCTATTATTGATTCTGACGCGCAGGCCGGTCAGAAGCCGGCAGTCAGCCTGACTCAGCCTGTCCAGGACAGCAATGCTGCACAGACTCAATTGGAACAAGCCGCTGATGATTTTGATGCATTTGCCCTGCTGATGCCCAAGGTCGTTCAAGCTAAATTGGATGCCTTCATGACCCATGGCCTTAAAGCCATTCTGCTGCCGGATGCGACAACGCAGGCCGATGAAGAGCAAATGATTGATTATCTGGTGAAAGGCTTGCAGGCCTTGGGGCATTCCCTGGAAGAAGACCTGGCGGCAAAGAATCCGCCGAAACAGAATGCTTCACCACAATCTGAGTAATTTTCACTACTATGGTTAGCTTTTACTTTTATCCTCACTTTGTAACCACAGCTTCCCTTTTTTAGAAAGTCTATAACGCTGTGTAGGGCTTCTTGGTGAGTCGGGTTGAGTGCGCTCTAACCAGCTCCCCTCTAAAGCCGGGTTCAGATAATTGTCTCTGAATGTTGGCCGGTGAGACAATCCTAGTGTTTGCATTAAGTCGGTGCTATTGATTTCTTTGTTACCGATGACTTCAAGCAGTCGTTTTACTTGGTCGGTTACATGGTCGCTTACTTGGTCGGTAGAGACTGCCTCTCCAATAGTATCTGATAAAGCTTGGAGTATAAACTCGACGAATGGCGTAGCCTCTGCACATTCATCTGCTTCAGCCAAGACGCGATAATAATTATTCTGGCGCTCACGAATAACTGTTTCCACAGGCAAATAAGCCAACAAGGGTTTCCAGTGGCGCAGAATCAGGGTTTGCCATAATCGCCCCATACGTCCATTGCCGTCAGTAAAAGGATGAATGAACTCCAGTTCATAATGAAACAGGCAACTGGCAACTAAAGGATGCTCTTCAGTACGTTTCAACCAAGCCAACAAATCGGCCATCAGATAAGGCACTCGATCGGCAGGCGGCGCCATATGCACTAATTGCTTGCCACGGAATATGCCGACACCGCCGGTACGATACATACCCGGTTGATCGACCAAGGTTGACATTAGCAATCCATGTGCTGCCAACAAATCGGCTTCGGAGGCAGGATGCCAGTTTTCCATGGCTTCGTAAGCGGCAAAGGCATTATGGACTTCCTGAATTTCGCGGGGCAAGCCGAGTACGCGTTTGCCATCTATAACCGCTGTCACTTGTTCTAAAGTCAGTGTATTGTTCTCAATCGCCAGCGATGCTTGAATGGTGCGGATCCGGTTTTCCCGACGTAAGCGCGGTGTCAGGTTTTGTTCAGCCAGGATCGTGTAACGTCCGATCTGCTCGCTGATTTCGGCGACCAGATTCAATATTGTTGGGGTAATGATATAGGGCGGCTGATAGCTCTTTTGATTCGCCATTCAAGCGTTCTCTGCTGTTCCGATAAATTAGGTATTTAGGGTTTGGATCGTTATTTGGGCTTGATAGTGTCAATAAAGTAGACTGTTTGAAAAGAAGGGACAGGTTCATAAGGTGGCAAAGAGCTTGTCAATTTCCTGTTCGCCTTCGATTTGGGAGGCTAGTATGCCGGCAGCTTCTGTGTCGAAGCCAATTGCTCTGGCGAGTTGACGATAAGTAATGGGAAAAGAAGGGCCGTGTGGATCTGTCCATTCTTGGCAGTATGTATGTGTCCAGTCGCGGATCTTCCACTTGTCCATCGCGCCGAATTGGTTCCATACGGCCGCCAGAACGTCAATCTCAGCAGGCGCAAGTTCGTCTAAGCTGGATGGATCAAAAGGTTTTCTCAGCGAAAGTTCATGATTTTCCTTGTCGGTTATCCAATCTTCCCAACCGCCTGGATGTGATTCTATATCGCCATCCATCAGATTAAGCGTCATCGATAGAACAGGCCCATGCGGCATGGAGACAAGATGATCACCTGTTAGGTGGAGGCCGAGAGAACGTAACGCTTCCCGCTCTGCAAGATACAGAAGTTTCATCAGTTTCAGATGTGACATACGGCCTCCCTGGACTTGCCCTAGGAAAAAGGCGGCCATTTGGGCAACTTTACGCTCATTGAACATCACAACTCCCCTTGTTAAAGATATGGTTTGTATTATCGAACAAAAAAATGAGTTCGGGCAAACCGGTAAAATTGCAGCGTTTATTGAGGCCGGTACAGCGCTGAGAGACATGATTGATAAATGCTCTAGAACAACAAATAATCTTTCAATTCATTTCTGTTCAATAAAATAATCTGCTGAACAACTGCCTCGCGCTCTTTGTCATCAGGGCCGATCCTCATCGCCTTTAGAAAATAAGACGCAACAGCTGCCCTCACCTTGTGCTCTAGAACGCCGTTTTCCATTGCATAATCAAATTCAATTGCCGCTTTCTGGCTATCGCTTAGCCCCGGATGCGGGCCGATTCTGACGGTGACAAATTGCTGCCAAGCCAGATCATTAGAAGAATTGATATCAGTTACGCCAATAAATTCAGCTGATAGCACACGTGCTATGACAAAATCCCGAAATTCGTTATGAGTCCGGCTGAAAGCCCGCATATGCCAGCGCAGTCCATCAAAGACTAGCGCATGGGGGGACAACTGCAACTCTGTCGGCACTGGCCGAGTCATTGACTGATAGCATACGCGTATTTCTTTACCTGTCACTATCGCCTGGTTGACTGTCTGCAAGACCGCTCGATTGATTTGCCTGAATATCGATTCAACAATCTCAACAGTCGGTAGATTATTGATCAGAGTCAGTACAGCACCACGGGCTCCGACCCGCTGTACTTTCAAAACCTGTAAAAATTCCCTGGCAGTCCCTTCCATAAAAGTGGGTTTAAAAGTGGCTTCAATTACATACCTTTTTAAAAACTTATCGTAGCGAATGTTATCGGGACACATCGCCTGATAAAGCGTTAAATCCTTCGATGCTTGTACTCGGCTGATGCCGAAATTATCCATTAAGGCATTAGTGGACACGCTCCCGCTCCAGAATACTGTCGTCTCCAGCAACGTTAAGCGTTGCCGTTGTTCCCATTTTAAATCCTGTTGCAAAAGCTGAGTCATGATGCTAGATTATGTGCATAGTTAGTTTACATATAAATTATTATAACATATAAATCTAGCGCCTTAATTTCATTTTGCAACTAATAGTCTTTGTAGATGAATAGGATAGACTTGTAATAAGGAATCAAACCACGTGTTCAGACGCCAGCTCCCCAGGAATTCTTGCATTGATGCGCTTCAGCTAAATGATTGTTTGGCCAAAACTTATCAGACCTATTCTGGTGAAAAACGGGCCGGACGACACGTTTTAAATCATTGTCAGATTGTCGGCGAGATTGGTCTTCCCCATGCACATGGAGGTGTTTCTGTCGCCAAAGAACTCATTGAGCCATACAACAAGTCTTCCCCATGCACATGGGGGTGTTTCCACCGCAGCTCATACTCATAGCGCCGAGCCAGGGTCTTCCCCATGCACATGGGGGTGTTTCCTCATCCATAAAGATCGGTATGCGGCGGCCATCGTCTTCCCCATGCACATGGGGGTGTTTCCAGTTTCAGATCATCCGCTTTAGTTTGGCGATCATCTTCCCCACGCCTTGTGGGGGTGTTTCTCCGCTCGGCATCTACGTCAAGCAGTTTACCTGGTCTTCCCCATACGCATGGGGGTGTTTCTAAGGCGCTTTGGACGTTGGCGGAGGAAATGCGGTCTTCCCCATAAGCATGGGGGGGTTCCCACTAACCTATGTTCTGCAGGGAAGATTATTCAATTCATCATCTCTTTGAATTTTCGCTGGTTGCATTTACTTCGACCTGCCGTATGCTCGTGAGTAACCTTACTTTAATAAAAAAAAATGGTGAAATCTTATGCGGAAAATATTAAAGCTTATTTTGATAGCTTTGCTGGCCTGTTTGTCGGCTTGCGCCCAAGTTCAGACTAATAGAGCCCTGGCGCTGGAGCCATTGGCGCCGGGCATCATCATCGCCACCGAACCTGTCGGTCTAGGTTATTATTCGGTTGTGGAAAAAATAGATGGCCGCTGGCAAGTCGTGGACGGGCCGTCCGACCAACCTATCACGCAGCGCGCTAACGACAACCAAGAAATTTTGTTCGTCAATGGACATCTGCGCAGCATTGCTCCAGTTTTTGACAGACGATTGAGCAAGCATCATGCCCATTGCACACCGAGTATCGATGACGATAAATGGTATTGGTTATGCACGAGCTATTTTTCTAGCGTCGATATTGCTTACACGATTGGACGGGATATTGTTTCGTGCGCGATGACTTTCTGTCTTGCTGCCGGCACTAGCGTTTCACTTGATCATGCTAAACTTCAGCAAGTTGTGCTGGAGTCCGGACTGCTGGATCGGGTTAAGGATCGTACAGCACAGGCGGATCACCAGATCTATTCTTCTGAGTTTTCCGAAGCGTTTAGATCGCGTGATATCGAAAAGCTTCAGCAATTTGTTTCCCGGTATCGGGAAAATGATCCGGATCAACTAGTGCAAATGGCGACGGCGAAAATTCAACGACTAAAGCAAGACGAGGCCGCTATCGCTGAATGGCACCGGGTTCTTGATGAGGCGAAGCAGAATGCTTCACAAAGCAAGCAATAGTATCGAGATCCAGATTGACCAGCCAGCTTATGTTAGTGCATAGGCTGGCTTTTTTCTACGCCGGTGTAAGTTGACAAATAAAGTATCAATTTATATTAGCCATTTCATAAATTTTGAGGTTTCATTTCACAATTGTGAGATTTATTTCAGGAATTATGAGATCTGACATTGAACTACAAAAGATGCGCGAATTTTATTTGTGAGTAAAAATGGCATACACAATGAAAGCTATAAAAGCATAGCTCAGGTAGATCGCTAAATCTCTCTTTTTAGACCTGAAGTCTTTAACGGTCCCGGCACAGTATGGGCAGACAGATTTTTCAGGATTGCCTTGATATGTGATGATTTTAGGGACTATTTTTCTACCGCAATGATCGCAATAAATCCTACAATCTTCACTCGCCGGTGTTATGACCTTTTCTGTAATGCTGACGTTAATGGCCCTTAAACCCTTACTACCGGATTTGGATTCGAAACTAACAGAGTCGCCATTAGCCGGCAAAGATGCTCCTTTAACACCCTGAACATTAAAATAGTGATTTTCGCCCGACTCTGAAGTGATAAAGCCGTAACCTTTCTCAGAGCTGAACCATTTCACTGTGCCTCTCATAGTTACTCCCTTGTTTTTTTTATATTTACTTGATGACTATACGGATGTTGCCACTTTTCTCATAAATTAAAGCGCTCGATCTGTCTGTTAAGGAATGATTCGTCTGGAAACATAATTGAAATATCGTAACCTACAGGAAAGTAACTCGAATATAAAAAGAGTACTTTATTGTTTATTTACATCAAGCAATACCAAAACGTAGCACATCCGAAATTTCAAAATCATCTCCATATTGCTCGATGGCTCGCATTATTAAGGCATCTGTTTCCTGATCAATCCAGCCATGATCCTCTATATCCCACGCCAAGCTACTTTTTCTGAAACACATTTTGGTTGCTCCGCGTGCTGACCATATTGAAGCTCGCTTTTTTAACCATTGGTAATCATGTGTTGGCCACTCTAGTAACCGCTCACGTGTTCCGTCTATCCTACCATACAAGAGATAACCGGGCAGATTATATAAGTCGCAAGACTGGAGCATCAAGGGCAATGGATTCTTCATGATCCTCATTCGATTACCTTGATACCACCCTTTGAAGCGTGCGCAGGAACGCTTCAATTCACTATCTAATAACCATCCATCATGCCGAAAAATAGTAACTTTTATAGGCCGAATGCATAACGAGTTATCATGGTGTGGTATTGAACTGATTGAAAATACCTTCCAACAATGAGTCATTTCGTCATCAAGAGGCGCATACCATTGCTCATAGAATGTTGTCTTCGCTTCGCTCCACCCGAATAAATGGTTTCTGCATATCTTTCTTAAAGCATCAAGAGCAACACCTTCTTTGCGCCATCCGATGGCAAAAACAAATTCACTCCCGTTCTCGTTATATATTGAGCACCATGCCCAGCCAACATCCTGGAAAACAATACCATCTACGACATAATGTCCTACGTTGAAGGGAAGAAAGGTAAAACTTGTACTTTCGTTGCATTCTGTCATGTATTTATTCCATTACTGCCTGACTCCAGCCAAGAAGATAAAGAAAATGTGCCCACTCATTTATGGGCACAGAGTTAAGTTAGCCATACTGCGCATTAAATTTCTTCGCGACTGCGTCAGTCAACTGGACATTGGCATCCCTGACCGTTGTTAATGCCTGGTTTACTACAGCGATGATCAACCCTTCAGCTCGATCTTTCTCACCTTGCATGATTTCTGGCGCAAGTACAAGGGTCTTTATCTGGCGGCGCCCGGTAAGCACGACTTTAACCTCGCCTCTCTCGCTTTCGCAAGGGAATTCCAGTTGTTCGAATTCCTGCTTGGCCTGATCAAGCTGGCGTTTGTAAATTTGGCCCAATTTTTGAGGGTTAGGTTTTTTCTTTTTATTAGATTTCAACATGAAATTTCCTTTAATAAATTACTTTTGTGGTATGGGTGGTAAATCGTTATCCGATGGTGCATGTGGAACATCTGAACTTGACGGTTTTTTGTCTTTAATGCCCAAATCTCTTTTCATATTATCAAGTGATTGTTTTCCATAGACAGTTAAATCATCCTGGAAGGATTCAATTTTTTCTCGGCCTGCCGTTGCCGCATCACTGACTATATCAGAACTTGCCTCGCCGAAATTTGAGCCAGAACGTTTAAGCATTTCAGTCCCATCAATTGCTTCATTCTTCAACTTTCCGCCGTCTCCAATATTCCTTCTGACTTCATCAGGATTACGGAGACCGCCCTGCTTGAGCACTGCTTCCACTTTAGCGCGCGGCCCTGCCCCAGATGTCGATGGGCTTCCTGTCTTAGCAGTTTTGCCTGATCTTGAGCTGCTGGAATTGCTATCTTTGCCGGCAGCTTGATGAGGCGCTGTATGGGATACCGATTGCTTGAGCGCAGATGGGCGCCCGCCACGGCTTTCAAGACCGACATCAGAATCTTGGTCACCGGCATCACCTTTGGCTTTTGATCTGAATCCTTCGGCCATGTCAGTGCTGACAATGCTGTCCACTGGTTGGCTGTTATTCTTGAATTCGCTTGGGCTAATATCCACGCCGGCGCCGCTTGTTGTGGGTAACAGATAATCGTTGAAGATTTTTGCCGCGGCGACAGGATCTGCGCTGTTAAGTTTTAAGAACCCCGCAAGCGCTTCGCGATCGTCACCGAACAAGCCAGATGCGCTTGAGCTATTGATCTCATATTGCGCTTCACTACTCAGTTTGGCATAGGCTTGTGGCCCCATTTTCTCTTCTAAATCCCTGTTAGCATTGGATATATCAGCCAACGCTCCTGCTTTATTAAGCGCTGGACCAAATTGCCATGTCGCCATAGTAAGGGATTTCGCATTGGAATCCTGTATAGACGCCATTTCAGAATAGCGCTCCTCTGCTTGTTGAACGGCTTGCAACTGGCTTTGGTATTGCTTGCCAAGCGCTTGCATTTCTTCAGAAGCCTGAAAGCTTTGATTGGTGCTGGTTGTCGATTTGCCATTGCTAGAATTTGTTAACTCCTGGTATTGATCTGTTTTAGTGTAGGTTTGTGAAGTCAAATCGGATAATGCTTGTTTTCTTTCTGCAGTCATGCCGGCCACAGAATCCAAGGATGATTCAACAGCGGCCTTCATGAAACGCTTGTCTCCACCGAGACCTGCATTCAAGCCGGCGTTGACACCGGCCTTAATTGCTTCTGATTCCGCCGATGACATCGAGGCAGTATCGCTGACAGTCCTGCCGTCACTCGTTGTCCATCCTTTTCCAGATAAGAGCGTTTGGTTCACGGCGCTGGTAGTCGCATTGGCGACGCTGCTCATCGTGCCGGATCGATTTGAAAGCTGATTGATCTTACTCATGGTTTCGTTTGCGGTCGCACTGGCACTGCGAACTGAGCCAGCGGCGCTCTGCTTCGCTCTTCCAATCGTGGATGACGATGAAATACTGGTATCGGCCATACCGGACTGCTTGGTTCCGGTATTCGGCGAAGCTTCCGTCTGAGATCCCAGAGTCATGGCGGGCGTCGACTGGTAGGCGTCAGGCCTCAATCGGCTGGGATCAACGCTGCTGGAAGCGCCTGACATCATTTTGCTGGACAAGTTGGTGGCCGCCACCGAACCGCCGTAGACGATCATCAAGGCCAGAGCCGGCACACTGGATGCCAGCATGCCGCCGGCCGACAGCCAGGTTTCCAGTGTCCCATACAATTGGTCATGGTTGATCATGGCGGTCAATCCGGATCCGTTGGCTTCTCCATTCTCTGCAATCGTTTCCAGCGCTCGCGAGGTCACAATGGTAATGTATAGATTGCATACCGCCATCAGCGGTCCCCATAGCGAGATCCAGATCATCATCTGCACATAGCGCACCAGCATGGTCATGCCGACAGGCCCCAGCGTGGTCAGGAAGGCCACAATCGGCGAAATGGCCACCGTGAACATTTCGACAAAGGCCATCAACGGCCTCGCAATCTCATTGAACATCGATTGCTCGCTGGCCCATTGCAGGTTGAGCTGCTCTTTACCCTGGCGCTGGATGAAGGCGACCGGACCGTCCTTCAGATAGGACGCCAGCAAGGCGTTTCTCATGTACTCCTGTGAATCAATCTGTGCCTGATCCAGTGCAGCAGCCGCCTGATCAATGGCATCCGTGGCTGTCTTCGAAGGATCTTGAATGCCGAGCAGGCCTGACACATACCTGTCCAGCGCTTCTGAAAACTCAGTGGACTTCATGTAATTGACGATATCCTGATAAGCGCCTTTGCAGTTTTTCTGCGTTCCGGCGGGACCGGATGACGGCAACTTCACCAGGATATCGATATTAACGAACGAAGTGACTAGCGCACTTAGCAGATCCTCGGATTTTTGCAGTCCTTCCAGAGTGACTTCCGCCTCACTGCCGCCTCGTTCCAAATCGAACATGACGCAACTTTCGATATAGGCGTTCAGCGTTTCACCCAGGCTGCCGGACAATGACGAATCCGATCCAGCCGTACCAAGTCCGATATGCTGTAATTTAACTAACGTGTTCAGCGATCTCAGATAGCCGTCATTTAACAGGCTGGCTTCAGCGGGTGTTGAAAAGGCTGTTTCGAACATCTCTGTCATCTTGACGCCCATCGTGGAGATGACGGACATGGGCACAACGACGCCTAATGGCACACTATCAACCGTCCTTACCTGACCGGTATAGACATCCTCGATAACAGCCGTCGCTTTCGGTATGAATAACACTGAATAGGCAATCAGCGCGACCAGCGAATAGCGCAACGGGAATTCCTGATTGGTCAGGTAATTAATCGAAATTAGCAAAACCCCCAGCACAAACCCGGCGTTGATGAGCTTGTTCAGGCTGTTATTGCCGAAGATCATCGCGACGCCCTTAAAGGCTTCATACAGCATTTCGCTATCGCCAATGCTTAAAATGTCGTACGTCATACCGAATTTCCTTAATGGACTTTATGGTTCAAAGGTTCTCTTAGCGACTTGACCAGGCTTTCCTGTAAGGAAAGCAGGGTGTTTAAACCCGCTATTGCGTTATTGGCAATGGCCCGTTGCGAATTAATTTGTTCTTTCTTGTCACGCATGACCTGGAGCATGGATGAATCCATGGGCCTTCCCGTACCCTCAACAGCGTTTCTGATGGCATCATACATTTCTTCGACGAAATAATTGGTAAGCTCGATCGCCTGTATGTCAACCATCCTGTCCCCGGCAAGACCAGCCGAGTTTATTTCAGTGCTCAAACGTCTCAATAAGCCATAGGCGCCCGGCGATGTGGCGGCAATGAATTTCTGCTCATCATTATCGAATTGATCGGCAGGGGCCTTGCTAGCCAATTTTCTGACAATCCCGCCCGTTCCCGTAGCGCCCGATCCGGTGCCGAAAAGCATTTTCCTGATCTTCGGCCGCATGCCGGTGATAGTAATAACCTGACTGTTATTACCGTTAGGCAGCAGACATTTTGAACTCTCGCATTTATAGATAGTTACCTGCCCGCCTTCGATGAAATCCCGGATACTCAAAAGCGCTGGGCGAGTATCATACTGAGCATCCGAATTATCGCTTTTTACGTTGCGGATGATTGTGCCGGTCAGACTCATCATGACCATTTTCATCTGTTCATCATTACTGGCATACCAATTGGCTGCATTTGATGCCTGCAGGGCTTCATAGACGATGTTGCCGGTAATTTCATTCACTGCTCCATGAGCGATCATCACCTTGGCCGGAGAATCGGTTGTGCCTTCCTTGGCCTTAAAGAAGTCCTCCAGGTAACCATGTTTAGCGGTCAGTCCACCGGCTTCATAGACTTCTTTGTCACGCCACGCTCTTAATCCTGTTGCATTGACAAGATTTTGAGCTGCCTCGCATGAATTACGCATGAGCGAGTTGAGGGTCGCCACGTCTTTTTGTAGCTTCGATATAATTTGCGCGCAAGTGGGACACATTCCCTCAATGGCCAGTTGAAACGCGTAACCGACCGCCGCCTGGGCAATGCTGCGCATAAGTTGGGTAAACTGCGCGCTATTAATATAGGAGAAAGAGCCGCCGAACAGATCAATTCCGCCACAGCCGCCTTTGATGTCCGGCGGCACGAATGAAATCAGATTAGGATGCACCACCTTGTTGCGCATCGAGAGACTGCCGCCGGTGATCACCCCGCGCCGTTGCGTTTGATAGGCGTCGGCCTGCGTGACATTGATCATGTCGTTGAACATGCCGTTTAATTCGCTATCCAGTCCTGCCTTGGCAGGGCTGACCATGAACAGCGACAAGCAGATGAGCGATAACAGGGTACGGTTTCGCATGATCAGATCCAGACGATATCGTGGAAACAATCCATCCGGCATTGGTAAAAATGATTGCCGGGTTTTTTGGTCGGGGTTTTAACAGCCTTTTTTAGCCTGGTCTGGTTTCTTGACAGGAAATAGCCTTGTCCGTACTTGATGCCCATCAAAATGGCGCAGGTGACGTCGGATTTCGAATACAGGTCATCGGCAATGATCTGGATATGCGCGGCATTCAGTTTTTCGATGACGCCGTGCGCTTGTGAAGCGATGGATAAATCTTCCCGCATCTCCATGATGGCGCCTTTTTTAATCTTGAACACATCGATGTACTCGCAGACGCCTTTCGAATCGAATTCAAAAAGCCGCGAATGAAACAAGCCAGCCCTGATCTGGCGCTCCCGCAAGCGTTCAAACAGCGGCCGGGATTGTTCAAGCGCCTGGCACCCTTCCAGATCGCGCGCATCAATCACGATTTCCAACGAAACCGAAGGCAGCGATGAAGTCAACTCATCCAGGAACAGCTCCAGATCATTTGCTTTGGTTTGGCGATCGAGCCCCAGCGACACATAAATCGGCCGCCCGGATTTATGAAGCCATTTCGACACATGGGCATGGATATCCGCCAGCAAGGGTTTTCCGTTGCCGGATTGAATTAACTTGAAAGTATCCTGAGCTTTTAACAGTTTTTGTCCGCGTTTCACGTGAACTTCCATGCCGACCATCGTGGCGTCGGCCAGATGGAATCGGGGCGTGAATAAAGGTACGTATCGATCTTTAGTATGCATATTGCTTTTTAAAAATTATTGTTCAGCGTTATCTGAATGCGAGAATCGGTGCAGAAAATTAACGTTTACCGCGGCATCCAAAGACTATGTTTGAGCGCGTCTTTGGAGGTAACCAACGCCAGAATCTGCTCGATTATCTCCATGCCCAGCCGCGGCAAAAGTCCTTTGGGCTGGGCTGTGGGGCCAAAATCATGCCCGGGCACTTGCCATTCCCGGCTGATGACCGACTCAAGGGTGCCGATTTCATCAATCAGGCCGAGCGCCAGCGCTTCCTCGCCGCCCCATATCTCACCCGTCGTATAGTCGTAGCCGGTTCGCAATTTGCCCGAACGTCTGGCCTTGAATTCGTTGGAAAATAGCACGGCCATTTGCTCAACCATTTGCTGCGCTTTCGCTTCCGATTGTGGCGACATGGCCACGAAGGGATTCAGCATGTTTTTATGAACGCCGGAAGCATAAATGCGCTGGTTGACTTCCAGTTTCTCGGCCAGCTTGTGGAAATCCCACCCGGTTATGACAGCGCCGATCGAGCCAACGAGGCTATAGCGGCCTGCCACAATTTTGTCCGCATGAAGCGCGAGCAGGTAAGCGGCGGAAGCACCGAGATTGCCGATAAAGGCATATACAGGTTTCCCGGTTTCAGCTTTTAAACGGTCAATAGTCTGTGCGACACGTTCGGATTCAAAAGGCTGGCCGCCGGGACTGTTAATATTCAAAGCGATCGCCTTGACTTGAGTTGACTCAAACGCGTCTTCCAGTACTGGCACCAGTTCATCGGCCGACGCCAGCTCGCCAGCACCTATCGGGCCAGCGACATTGACGATAGCCACCACCTCTGAATGCGGCATCAATCTATAACCCAGGCTGCTCGCGTAAAAAAACAGGTATAAGGCAAAAAGACCTAAGCCTGTCGCCGAAAAGGTGATGCGTTTCACCCATCGCCAGCGGCGCTCGGATTGTCTTTCGCTCAACAGGTCAGACAAAATACGGTCAGCCAGCAGCGTCTTGATCGCTGCCTCTGATAGCGGGTCTTCAGCGGGAACAGGGTTAGGGTTTTCCATCTTGGCGCTCACTACAATTGTTGTCTTAAATTATTGCGAATGATCCTGACCAATTCGCCGGGATCATTGACAGTCTTTTCGTCAATATTCTGAAGGGTCCGGTTATCTACTTGGATGGGGTTTACCTTCAGCGTGTCCTGATAGTCATCGTCATTCAGCCAGCCGTTCTCATACGATAAGGCGATGGCCCGCTTGATGATTTCATCGCCGGATAACAAGCCCTGTCCCAGTTGCAGGGCGCCGCCGCTTTCGCCCGGTTTAACTAGGAATAGCGCGGGCGTGGTCTCGACGCCCAATTTTTTCGCCTGGCCCCGGTCAACGGTGAAATCCGGAAATGCCCCGCTGGGCAAAGGCAGCCCATCAAGCGCAATAGGGAGCACCTTAAAGCCATAGGCATTCATCAGGCCTTTCAATACGCCGGCTTCCTTGACGCAGAATTCGCAGCTGCTGGCATAGAAGAACCACAGCCCTGCACTTTCAGCCAGTTTTTTCGCCGCTTTTTCGGTGCCTTGGGTCGACATCTCATCTTTGGCGAACGCCCCGAACGTGGCGATCGGACGCCGGCTATTCTCGTCCAGTACGGCATCGGCCATGACCACGCGCTGGGAAACCTCGGTGAATTTCTCGGCCTTGTCGAGCATGACCCGCTGCAAATACATGTAGGCCGACACGTTTTCATGAGTAGGGTCGTCGATCGCCTGATCGCGGTACTTTTCCATGTTCTTGCGCAACCACTCGGCCGATAAGGGCTTGGGCCCTGGCGGGGCCGCCGGTGCCGGCTCCGTTGTTTTCTCCGGCACAGGCGGCGGTGGCGGCGGCTCTATTTCGGCCATGTCCTCTTCCGAATCCGGGTCTTCGTACCAAAACCAGCCGCGCTCCTTGTCATCATAAAAAGGCGCCCCGTCCAAGACAGACGCAGTCGGCTCCCGTCCGTCAGAGACGCTGAAAAACGAGCCGGCACTGTCCCCTTCCTGAGCGGATACTGGATGACCGCAACAGGCCAGCACGAGCGTTAAGGGCGGCAGGAGCTGTCTGATCACGCCGCGACTTCTTGGGCCATGTCAGGCGTAGCTGTTTCTTCTGGCTCCGCCTGCGGGTTGATGTCTTGAGCCGCCATAGCCCTGTCGTCCGTTTCCGATGCAGCCGCTTCGCTCTGGCTGTCGTCCTGCTGTCTGGCCTGGTTGCGCGCTTGTACCCGGTCTCTGACACCTAACGAAAGCGTTCGGGTTTTCGTCTGGATGCGTCTTATTTCGCTGTCAATTTCAGAGAGGGCTTGGTTCCGCTGCGCGTCATCAATGGCGCAGGCCAGCCAGAGAGCGCTCAGTTTTTCATCCAGCTCCTGCACGGTTTTTAAGGTCTGCAAGAACCGATTGGCCAATGGATCAATGATAGTGGCATTGATCGGGTTGAACTGGGGCTTGCTCGCGTTGACGTTCTCTTTTTTCAAAAGCTGATCGGCCACGGTGATCTTCTTGCGCAGGTTGTCATTGATCTCTTCCATCAAGTTAAGGATTTCCCGGGTCAGCTCGCTTTCCACATTGGCGCCGGCACCGACGCGGCAATAGAACCGCAACAGGTAAGCGGCGCGGGAAAACCGGTCAAAATTGCGTCGGTAGAGGCGGAACACATTCGCTGAGAAATGCGCTCTAATGACAATGCGGTTATCGCGGCACTCGCTGATGAAATGTCGCCTGGCCGGATTATCCCGGGTTGGGCGACTGGGTGGGTTTTGTGGATTTTCAGCCATGATGTTGTCTCTCTGGGTTAGTTTAGGGAGCGGTTAATCGCCAGAACGCAGAATGTCTTCAATTGCTTCGGCGGTTGTCATGCCGCGACGGGTGCGTTCGGCAATCTTTTTAATATCATCGGGATGTGTCGAATAGAGCAGCTTCGTGTACTTATCCACCATCAGCCGGCCAATCCCCAGGCCATAGCTGGTCATGAAGAAGATTTCCGAATACTGGCCGGTAACGGTATGCACGGACTTCAGGAACGTATAACCGCCCTCCCCGATCATGAGCCGGTTCTTGCTTTTGATCGATTCGATGGTCTCCGGCTTCTGGTAGAGCAAGTAAAGATTGGCCGAGTTTTCGGCGATTGCTACGCCGGAAGGCGAGTTGTACAGGTCGTTTAACGATTGGGTAATCGTAATGGCGGCACCGTTGTATTTCCGGAACCGACGATAACCGGTCTCGATAAAGCTGGCGATATTGCCTTTGGCCAGCAGGTCCCAGGCTTCGTCAATGATCAGGATTTTCCGCTGGTCGCGATTGCCCAGATACATGGCCTGCTGGATCTGGTAGATCAGAATCAGCAACACGACCTGCTGCAAGTGACTGCGGCCCTTCAGCTCTTCAAGCTCCAGGCAGGTCAGCGCATTATTAAAATTGACGTTATTTTCGCCATTGAAGAAGCGCCCGTATTCGCCGCCTGACGTGAACGCGAACAACTGATGGCCCATATCCACGACACGCCGGTCCTCGTCCTGGAGTAGCCGTTCCGCCACCTGATCAACGGTCATGGATCGTTCATGCTGATTCCAGAGTTCTTTCAGGATGGAACGCAAGCGGGCCAGTTGCAGGTCAGTCAGCTTATCTTCCATCGCGGCCATGGACACGATGATGCCGACCAGCATGTCCGCTTCTTCGTTATAGTTCTTGATAATCTGGAACGGATTCAGGCAAATGTGGCTGTCTTCGCCAAACTCAACGAAGTCACCGTCGATCGCCTTGGTCAGCTTCTCGTAGGAACGGCCGATATCGATCACCCAGCATTTGGCGCCGGAACTGATATAGGAGGTGATGATGTCGTTGGTCAGAAACGACTTGCCCGAGCCGGAGGCCGCCACGACACAGGTGTTGTAGTTGGTGTTGGAATCAAAAATATCCATGTTCATGATTTGTCCGCCCCGTGAAACGAAGGTCAGCTGGGGCGTCCCAGTACCACTCCAGTCCGAGATAATGGGCAGGAATTCAACAGCGTGCCTGGAGCCGCAGCGCTTGTAACGTTGCAGGAATTGCACGGCTTTGGCGTCGGCGCAAAAAGGCATCGCATTGACCAGCATCGGCAGCGTGATGTATTTGTCCTCCTTCATGCTCCAGCCCAGCTCGCTGAAATAGGTCTGCGCTTCCGTGAGCCGGGTACTGCTCTTTTCCAGCGAGTCGGTAAACAGTCCCACGCTTAATTTGATTTTGAGTATCCGGTCGCCATCGTTGATGGATTGAAACAGCATATCCGTGCTCTCCTTTTTAAAGAGCAGCTTGGGATTGAATTTCAGCATTGGCCCGTAAGCCTGATAATTGATGGCGTTGCGTTCCTTGTCGGCTTTCTGCTTTTCGGCGGCGTTATCCGGAATGAAGAGGTTCAGGTTGATGAAAAAGTTACCGTGAATGCCGCGGTTGCCGGTCAAGGGATCGCCGATCATGCGGCGCATGTTTTGCAGGCTCATCTTGCCGGGTAGCCGCACGGGCGACAGGATGCGCAGCCGCTTATGGCCGAGCCAGGCCCCGTTGGCATCGATCTGCATCATGTCGTCCGATTCGCTGAGCTGCTCGTTAATCGGCGTCGTCGGATCGTAGTAAGACGCCGGGCTACGCCAGTTGGCAGCCGGGCTCCAGTGCAGGATTTGCCCGATCACGCGCAGGTAGCGTTCGGCATCCATCGCTTGCGGTTCAAAACCGGCCGATTTCAAAGTTTGTTCAAACGACAGGCGCAGATCACGGGCCCGGGCCATTTCATGTTGGGTAGGGAGTTGCCCCTTTTTCTCCAGCGGCAGCTTGACCGTGAAAACCACTTTATAGTCGCGGATAAAAGACTGGGCGTGCAGGCTGACAGCCTGGCTGGCGCCTTCCGTCAGCATGTTCAGACGATTTGCCATGGAATCTTTCAACGCCGGGTCCTTGGTCGTGCGCAGCTGCTTGATCTGATCCAGCGTCGGACGGATGTCCTGTGAACCCATCAGCATGATCTGGATGAAGCTTTCCTTCGGGTAATCGAACGTGAACAGCACGTTCAGTCGCTGAGTGACAGACTCATCGCCGACAGGCAGGGGTTTGCTGACAAAGCCGAAGCCGATATACCCGTCGGCCAGGAGAAACAACTGGCTGTCCTCGTCGAAGGCTTCGACCGGGACGAGCTCCCTTAAGGTATGTCGCTTCAGATGCTTTTCGTAAACAGATGCGCTCATAAAAATCCCCGTTTTAAGAATACAGAGCCGCTATTTTAGAGGGTCGATCATTTTTCTGTCGGGTCGAAAAACGCCCAAAAACAGCCTGTTTTAATTTTTCTTAGCCAAATCGCGCTTTTCTTTAAGAAAAATTTGGCCAAAAAAAAGGCTGCGCATGTTGGGATGGGCAGCCTTTTAAGTGTTCGAGCCGGTATCGCCCGTTAGGGAGCAACGGGCGATAGGGGCTTATTAGATCAGCGCAGCTACCACACCGTTGATAACGGTCGGCGCATAATACAGAGCCAAAGCACCGCCGATGCCGATCACCACGGCGATGATCGATTGGTTAACGATACCCGCCGCCAGGCCGACCATGAACATGCCCAGGGCAATGATTTTGCCTAAAGTGCCTTGCGTCCAGCCCACCAGCAGCGTGTAAATGTCGTCAAACTCAGTACCCGCAGTACCGGCCATCGCGTCGTTGGAAGCCAGGGTAACCGCGGCAACGGCAGCAGAGGCTAAAAGAGCTTTTTTAGATGTCAAAAAACGTTTCATAGGAACAAACTCCCAAAAAAATAGGCTTATAGTTTTGGCCAGCTATTGCAATTCACTGGCCGGGGTTCTGTTCCGGAACGGGGATCATTGTCTACAAATCTTTAAACAATTTCAGATCAAAAGAGGGCCTAATACACCGACCTTTCAGTTGGAAAGTGAAAGGCACGGTTTTCCGCCGACCTTTCGGTGGGATGGAGGCCCAAAAAGGCCATTTTTTGGGCTTTTGGGCGAAAAAAAATAGGCAAAAAAAAAGCCCCGAAGCGATTTCGGGGCTCTTCTTTCGGCAATCGTTGCGGTTTTTTAGCGTGTCGTCGTCGGAGTCGGCGCTGAGAGCGGCGCTATCGCCGTGCCGGGCGACTTGAAACGATCGCCCAGATTCCAGCGCCGGCTTTCTATCTCGGTATACAGATACCCGTCCGCATGCAGATCGCCGTCCTCATCCTCCCAGGGCGCCATCCAGACTCGCATCACCTTGGCCTGCGTCCGGATAGGCACCGGCTGTTCAATGCGGGGCACCGCTACCTGGCTTTTACCCGCTATCTGTCCAGTTGCGCGAACCGCTGTCCCGGATTCCTTTTCTGATTCAGACGCCGTTTTGACATAATCCGAGGATTCGGTCGCCTGATAGACCTGACGCGCGGACATACAGCGCACGCCATCGACGCCGCCTTTACAGCCGAACTCGCTGCCTCCCAGAGCAAAAAACGAACAGCCGGACAAGTTGACGGCGGCGATTAAAGCCACCAGCATGAAGGGCTTGTTAACGCCCGTTGATTTCGTCTTCAAGGTCTTTCTCCAGCAAGGTTTTGAAGGATTGGGCGCCGCCTTTATAGGTGTTTTTCGACGGCAGGAAAATATAAGGCACGCCTTGAATATCCAGCAGTTTTGTAGCCACGACGGCTTTCTGCAGCGGCTTCAGGTCACAAGCGCCCTCTTTGCGTTCCAGCGCAGGCAGTTTTGAGTAATCCTTAGCGACCAACGCTTGTAACGATTGCGCTTTGTCTTTGTTGCACATCAGCTTTTTGCTGATCTCGGCCGATTCCTTGCCCAAGACCGGGATCAGGACCAGTTTAAACACGTACTCTTTGCCCAGTGGTTCAAGCTGGCCGATCAGGTTATGGCAATAAGGGCATTGCGGATCGATAAAGATGACGACTTCTTTCTTGCCGGAGCCGATCATGAACGTGGACAATTCATCGGGATTCAAACCGATCTTGCGCAGGTCGACTTTATCGATGCCTTTCGTATCGGCGACCGAGCCAATGAGCTTGCCCTGCCACATATCGACCAGCTTGAAATTGCCGGCGACCACGAAATGGCCGTTGTCCGTGATCAGGAACGTCTT
The DNA here is from genome assembly GCF_015476545.1 of Methylobacter sp. BlB1. GTDB lineage: Bacteria > Pseudomonadota > Gammaproteobacteria > Methylococcales > Methylomonadaceae > Methylobacter. The sequence goes on from NZ_JADMKV010000059.1 coordinate 19,014, forward strand.
GTCGCCGGCCTTAACCAGCGACAGCCCCGTGACCGGCAGCCGCTTGACTTCATCCACGCTGCGCATGACCTCTTTGACTTCCTTGGTCATTTCCGTGTCGGTTTTCGGCGCTTTTAGTTGCGAGGCATCCGGACCTGCCGCCTGCGCTTGACCCCATGCGCCCGTCAACGCCATGACTAACCCTAGTTTTTTAAGCATTTTGTTCTCCAATTCGATTAATAAAAAATTTAACGTCCATAACCGCCATAGCCACCCTGCCCGCCTCGGCCATAACCACCGTGGCCTCCCCCATTACCGCGCATCATGCCGTTGAGCATGTCGCCCATCATATTGCCGCCGTAGCCGTTGCCGTAGCCCTCCTGATAGCCGCCGTAGGCGTTATTGGCAGCGCGGACTCCGCTTTGCCCGCCAGTCCCCTGGCCTGATCTCGATCTGGGATTCAGCGACATGCCGCGGATCATGATGAAATCGATTTTCCGGCCCGCATCCACTTCAATGATCGGAAAAATGTTCTTGGCCATTTCCAGGTAGTAATCGGCGATTTGCTCCGCGGCGCCTTTGATGCCGCCCGTCAAGGCTTGGCCGGCCAGCATTTCAGGCGAGGGATACTGAAAGGGTTGTTGCTCGCCGGGCTGGACGTTGTCCCGGTAGGCCAATACTTTTTGCGGCGCAAATGCTTGACTGATGCCGGCGACGAACCCCGATAACAAGGCATTGCCGATGATCTGGCCGTTCTTGGAAACCAACCGCCCTCTGACCCCGGCTTTACCGTCTTCGCCGACCGAATAGGCATCCATGGCGGTTTCAATGACCGCGCCATCTTTCTTGACGCAGGAAATACGCTCCGCTCTCATGTACGCACGTTCGGCGCTCAGATCGCCATAACCGCTGGCGATCAGGAAACACTCGCGAATATCCATCCGGTAACGGTTCGGTAGAATGGCTTCGTGCTTGACCCGCAACAGGGCCGGGAACGGATCGTTGCGTGACTGGTTGGCGGTCGGCGCATCCAGGCCTGTTACCAGCGTGCCGCTCAAAATACTGCCTGCCGGCAGGAACATATCGGGCACGCCGGTTTTACCGGAAGGCTTTTTGATATTGACGAATTCCGTTATTTTTTTGCCGCTGTTTTTGCCCGTTGTGGTGGCACTGCCGTCACTTTTATCATTTTTTTTGCTATCTTCCCCTTCCCCGGTCACGACGCGTATCTTCGGCCCCGTTTCGGCCGGTACGGTATCGCTTTCCGCCAGGGTGGGCGACTGCTCGCCCAACAGTTCCGGTTCTAGCGGGTCTCTTTTGCTTTTTCTGCCTTTGCCCGTGCGAGCCGATTTATCGTCGAGCGGGATTTCGGGCAGAGGCACCTGGTTTTTCAGCGCCTCCTGCGCCGCTTCAATTTTCTGGTTCAGCTCATTGGTTTGTTGCGCCAATTTCTCCGTGCGCTTGTTCAGCTCTTCCGTTTGCAGCTTGATCATTTGCGAGGCTTCCTGGATCTTCTGATCCTGGCGCTGAAAGGTCGTGCGGATCTCGGAAAATTCTTCCGTGAGCTTTTTGATCTTGCCCGACATCGCATCCATGGATACATCCCGGGGGCTTTTGCCGTTAAACAAGGTATATTCCACCTTGCGGGGTTTTTGCATGATCTTGGGCCCATCATCCGATGTGGCCGTGATGAGGATTGCCGACAGCACAAAAAACAGGGCGCCGCCGCCGATCAGCGTCAACTGCTTGCGCCTGGACGGGTCCAGCTTGATATACCAGTCGATCAGTTTTTCTTTGGGCGTTTTCTTTTCAAGGTCGATCACAACAAGGCTCCTGTTTTACAGCAAAGCGGGTCTGATTTCTTCGCCGCTTTTCCCTTCGGGCAAGCGCATCAGTAGGTAGATTTCCGTTTTCTCGCCCGGCTCAAGACGGATTTTGGGCCAAGCGGCCACGGCCATCGTGTCATCGCTCGCGCAGGAGGCTTCTTCGAAAACTGCCGTGCTGGCGCTGTTGTTTTGGGCAATTAGGACCACAATTCTTGAGTCATGTCCGGACAGCAGCTGGCCGGGCCAATAGCTCAGGCTGGGATCATGGCAAAACGTTATGCCCTGCAATTCTTCCGTTATCTCTTCTAACGTAAAGCCTTGCGGGATCTGCTGTTTGCCCAGGTTTTGCATGATGGCCTTCACTTCCGCGATATACGGTGTATCTTGCCGAAACAGCTTGTCCGTCTTGGACGAGGCTGCTTCAGTGCCGTTGGCCTGGACGGGATCGCCTTCGATGCGGATTTCGACCGGCATGGCCATGTCCTGCGGCACCAACTGCAGGGAGGCCGCACTGCCGGTTTCCGTGTCGGAAATAAACAGGCTGACCGGTGTTTCGGCGTCAGTGGCGATATAGACGGCCGAACCATCAATTTTGGTCTCGACCGGATCGACCGTTAGCACTTTCGGCTCGGCGTAAGGCGTGGCAATGCGGTTCAACCGGCCTTTGGCAATGATGACGCTTTCCGTGCGCCCTGGCTTGGGCTTAATGATGATGCCGGATTGCAGCCCCGGCATGAGGTCAGAGTCATTCCTATCGGCTTGGGCTTTTCTTGGCGTGGGCGCTTTATCCAGCAATTTCGGCCTCTTCTTGAGTTTTGGCCGGGGTGCGGGTTCGACCGTTTCAGGCGGGGCAACAGTAGGCGCCTCCGGCGTGCCGTTGATGACTTGGCCGGCGGAGGGCGGCGGCTCATTCGGTGCGGGCGGCACGGGCAGCGCGGGCTTGCTGTCGCTCACGCCCAGATCGCCTGCCTCGCCAGCCTGATGGGGTATCAGGGATGAGCCGTCCTGCGCCTGAAACGGCAGCTCCGGCGGTAGGTCATCCGCCAGCGCCGCTGTTGCCAAGGCCATCAAGAAAATCAGGGGTTTAATTTGCATGCGTAAGGGCTCCTATTTTTTCTGCAATTGTTTTTGACGTTCTTCGTCCGCTTTCCGCCGGGCCTCTTCCTTCAGCAGTACGCTGAGCAGTCGGGGCTGGCCCTCGTAAGAGGCCATCTGCGTGATAATCGGCGAGTATTGCTTGACGTCGATCTGGAATTCGAAGGTTTGCTCGGTCGGCGCTGATTTGCCGCCGGCCCCGATCAGGACATTGCGGCCGGTCACGAACACTTTGTCGGTTTCCGGTTCGTAAGTGACGCGGACAATCTCGAAGCGTGAAGCCACCTTTTCCTGCTTGAGCATGTCGAGTTCCTGCGCGACTTGTTCGGTGATCAGGGAGCGGATTTCGCCGGTGACCATGTTGCTGAATGAATCCAGGACAAAGTCGGCATTCTCCGGGGAAACATTGCCGATCAGCGTGGCCGTGTACATGGCCCAGGCTTTTTTATAGCCTTCCGACGCCTTGTTTCGGGCGATTTCCGATTTCTCCGAGAGGCTCGGTGGTATCAGGATCACGGCCGTGTCTTTTTTCAGCCAGCCGATCAGGGTCAGCAGGTTGAGTCCCATCAGCGACAGACATACGAGTTTCAGAAATCGGTTTGAGGCCTGCAGGCTCAACCAGGTTGATGCGAAGTTTTTATAATCCATGTGGGGTCCTAAAAGAATCTGCGAATAAAGGCAAGGGGTCTGGAAGTCGGCGTTGTCTCATCGCAGCCCAGGCCGGCATACCAGTACAGCGCATGCAGCAGGAAGCCATTCGCCTGCCGGTCCTTGATGCGCCGGTACACTTTGATGCCGGCCAGTCCCGACAGAATGAGCACGCCGAGATAATTCACCATGATGCCGACGCCAAACGCGATGGCCAGCAGAATGAACTCGTCGAACTCCCAGAACAGGATTTGTTGCGGGTCATCTATGTAATTCGGAATGTCGCGCATATCAGTTCTCCGTGAATGGAATCAGATCGGCCCGGCGATTCTTGATGCGGTGCGCCTCAGTATCGTTAGGCACGACCGGATCGCTTTCGCCCAGGCCTTCGATCGAGATCTTGCCGGCTTGAATGCCGTGCTGAACGAGATAGTTTTTGACGGCCCTGGCGCGCTTGAACGACAATTTCTGGTTGTACCTGGCGGAACCTTGGCTGTCGGTATGGCCTTCAATGCGGACATGTATTAATTTGGCTTCAATCCGATGGATCAGGTTATCAAGTTTGTCCATTTCCATGGGATCAATGGACGCGCGATCGAACGCAAAGAAAACAGATTCTGTGTCCGGAATGGCATTCGGAGGCAAGGCAAAGGATTGCAAAGGTTGCGTGACCGGTTGCAACGTTTCTGGCCCAGGGACGGACAGGGCGTGCTGGAAACCGCCTTGCACAATCACTTGGTTGCGGGAGCCCTGGATGTTTTTGTAGTCCAGCTCAGCGACCACAGGCGGCAAGTAGGCCGTCACTATGATCCGGTCGCAGTCATCACCCGACCGGTTAAAAGGGCAGCCGGGCGTTGTCGAGCAACCGACAGCCAGGCTGACCAATAGCGCGATTGGCACCTTATTTAAGTTTTTCATAAATGATTTTCTCGTAATGTTTGACGTGTTGGACGTAGGTTTTGCCGCGCGCAGGATTCGACGGCGCGTGGTAATCGGCGACTGTTTGGCTGACATTATGTTTGTTGAGCGCCTTCAAGTAGCCGGCCGCCACAGTGATATTGGTTTGAGGATCTAACAGCGCGTAGGGGCTGGACACTTTGTCGCCGTGCCAGTAGTAGTTGACTTGCATGAGCCCGATATCCACGTTCGTGACGCCTTTGCCGAGCATTTCCTTAAGCGCCTGTGCAGCCGCTTCCTTGCTGGCATAACGTCGGGGTCCCGCCTTGATGCCGTTTTTCCCTGCATTGACATTGAGTGTCCAAGGCCAGGGTCTGAAAGTGCCGTCTCGCCAGCGCATGCCGCTTTCCTGGACGGCAATACTGTAGAGCGTGGCGACATTAACGCCGGCCGAAGCTGCCGCGCGTCCCCAGACGCTGTTTTCCAGCGTCGGGTTTGAATGCGCTCGGCTTGAAGCGAGGAGTAGGATGATTGTTAAACTGATGCTCTTTTTCATGCGGACTATTCTAATTCGCAGAAAAAAATTGCATCGGGTCGAAAAACGCCCAAAAATGGCCTGTTTTAATTTTTCTTTGCGTTTCGGGCTGTGTTTGCGAAGATATTTTAAGAATAGGTTAAGAATTCTCTTTTCAATGAGGAAGTGTGCCCGTTTTTAACCGTGATTGCTATCGGCAAACAGGGAATTGTACTTGACCGGCTTGACTTTGACTCATGGGCAGATGATTATTCAACGCAATGGGCGTCTCTCGCCAATTAGGAGGCAACTTATGGGACGTAACAGAGCGCCAGGACTTCGGAAACGAGGTCAATGCTGGCACATTGAAAAATAAATCAAAGGATATGGCCGACTTTTCGAAAGCACTGACACGGGCAGCCTTGAAGAAGCGGAACGGTATCTAGCCAAGCGTCTGGAAGAGATCAGGCGACAGGTGGTGTATGGGGTTCGCCCTCGTTGGATATTCCGTCGAGCCGCCACCAAATACCTGAATGAAACTGAGAAGCACAGTTTGGCTCGGGATGCTAATTGTCTGCAGATTCTGGATCGGTATATCGGCGATATGGCCATTGAAGAAATTCATATGGGCACGTTACAGACTTATCTGAATGCCAGAAAAGAGGCTGGGGTTAAAAGTGCTACGGTATCGCGTGAGCTAGCCGTGGTTCTAAGGATTCTGACTTTAGCAGCGCGGGTATGGTGAGACAATAACAATAAGCCGTGGATTGATACGGCTCCCTTATTGGCTTTGCCTAAATGGAAAGATGCCGCCGAACCGTTCCTAAAACTATGGACAATTATCGATGACGCAATGGGGGGCGTGTTGGCGGAATAAACCTAACTGTCGAAAAGCCGTTAACCAGAAAAAATCAATTGTTTGCAGCCCCCTTTTTGGGCTAATAACAGGTAGTAGTTCCCACTGCTTTGTTATAACTTATAGGAACCGGAATGAGTACACACGCAACTTCCCAAAGAATCACTATTCCCCAGATTAGATCGACAAAGGGAAGAGGCCGGCTTGTCTCTCTTACAGCGTACACGACGCCGATGGCGAAACTAATGGATGAGTTCGTGGATATCATTATCGTAGGGGATTCCACGGGAATGGTTGCGTATGGCATGGATTCAACCTTGCCGGTTACGCTTGACATGATGATCAATCACGGGAAGGCTGTCACTCGCGGGGCATCTCGCGCTTGTGTCATTATCGATATGCCCTTTTCCACATATCAGGAATCTCCTCAACAGGCTTATCGAAACGCTGCCAAAGTAATGGCGGAGACTGGCGCTCAAGGCCTCAAGTTAGAGGGCGGTATTGAAATGCTGGAAACCGTTGACTTCCTTACTAGTCGTGGTATTCCGGTAATGCCTCATATCGGCCTAATGCCCCAATATATCAATGCTATGGGGGGATTCAAGTTTCAAGGACGTACACCAGACGAGATAGAACGACTTGTCGCGCTTTCGCTGGAACTTGAAAAGTGCAACGCATTCAGTCTCCTGATAGAAGGGACATGTGAGGAAGCAGCACGGAAAATCACTAATTCTGTAAAAATTCCAACCATTGGTATTGGAGCCTCGCCCGAATGCGATGGTCAAGTATTGGTAACTGAAGATGCTCTAGGTCTATTCTCTGACTACACCCCGCGATTCGCGAAACAGTACATCGACTTGAGTGCATTGATACGGGAATCGTTCGCGAGATTCGAGGATGATGTTCGCTCCGGTGCCTTTCCGACATTGGAACACTGCTTTGATGTTGCCAATAAGTCATAACTCCCATTTCACCAGACCAACGGGAAAGCCGAGCAGGCCAGTGAATTTCAGGCATTAAGTTAACCAAAGGAACGTAGGATAATATCGATGAATCGCAAGGACATAGGACTGGCCATCTTAATAGTGGCCATTTGGGGATTCAACTTCGTCGCCATCAAAGTGGATCTGAAAGAAATTCCGCCCATTCTGCTTTGCGCGCTCAGATTCTTTCTCGCCGCGTTCCCACTGGTCTTTTTTATCGAACGGCCCGCCGTACCTTTCCGTAGCGTTATGGCCTTCGGATTGGTGATGTTCGTGTCTCAGCTCGCGCTGCTGTTTTCCGGCATGTATGCCGGAACAACGGCCGGCATGGCGTCTTTAGTGCTTCAGGTTCATGTGTTTCTCACGGTTGCACCGGCTGTCATATTTCTGGCTGAACAACTCTCTGTCTGGCAAATCATTGGCGCCTTGATGGCATTTTCGGGCATCTGGCCGGTTGCCGCCCATACAGGCGGCGAAATCTCGGCGCTGGGCCTGATTTTAATTGTTGCTGCCGCTGCCTCATGGGGCATAAGCAACCTGATCGCCAAGAAGCTCGGTAAAGTCGATATGCTGGCACTGGTGGTTTGGGGAAGCCTCGTTGCCTAGCCGCCGCTTTTGCTGCTGCCGTATCTACTGGAGCAAGACAGCTGGAGACTTGAAGGCATGGCTCATCTTTCATGGCCCACTATCGGAGCGGTCGGCTATATCGCCTATCTGTCAACTCTGCTGGGTTTCGCCGTGTGGAGCTGGCTGTTGAGTCACTATGCAGCGGCGACAGTGGCGCCGTTTACGTTGCTGGTGCCGGTGTTCGGCTTTACGAGTTCAACGCTGGCCTTGGGAGAGCCGCTCTATCCGTGGAAGCTAGCCGCTGCCATATTGATCATTGCAGGGCTGTGCATCAATCTGGCTGGCGCTCGCATCGCCATGCGCCTCCGTCCGGCATGAGCAAGCTGTCACCGGAACCGTCCGAGAAGCCGTATTGGCCAAGTTTGAACAATCAGTTCATGGAAAATTAAATACATATGATCCCGCTTTTGGCTAGCGGGTTTTTTCTACCACATCATCAGATCACTCAAAGGAGTTGAACGTCATGCGTAAATCGATAGCCCTGCTTGGTGAATATACACCGACATTTCCACCCCATGCTTCGACCGATGCGGCCATCAAGCATGTCCGAAACTTTTTGGATATAAACATAACAGCGGAATGGATTTCAACGGAAGACATTGACCAAAGCCTGTTTGATTGCTATTCCGGCATATGGGTGGCCCCAGGCAGCCCGTACAAGAGCATGGAGAAGACTCTATGGGCCATTCGCTATGCGAGGGAAAACAAGATTCCCTGTTTGGGCACTTGTGGCGGGTTTCAGCATATCGTGATTGAATACGCCCGTAACGTCCTGGGCTTTAAGGAGGCGCAGCACGCCGAATACGATCCATACGCCTCAAGCCTGTTCATTTCGCAATTGGCTTGTTCACTCGCTGGCCGTGAGATGCAGCTTAGTTTTGTACCGGGATCTCAAGTGGATGTAATTTACGGCAGTTTGTCGGCGAAAGAGCAGTATTACTGCAATTTTGGCGTCAATCCGGATTGCATCCCTCTATTGAAGCAAGGGCCGATGAGTATCTCTGGCTCAGATGCCGAGGGTGAAGTGCGCGTTATTGAACATCCGAATCACCCCTTTTTCATTGGCACATTGTTTGTACCGCAGGAGCGCTCTACACCTGAACAGCCACATCCGCTGATTACAGCTTTCTTAGCGGCTGTAGTGAGTTATTCAGTTTAACATTCCTAGCATTCAACATTAGCCATCAAAGACCCATGATCACTTGCTACCTACGTTACATCATTGACCCCTACAAGCTTAAGGAGTTTGAGCATGACGGAAAGTTGTGGATTCCTCTCGTGGAAAAGTTCGGCGGAAAACATCATGGCATATTTTATGCCTTTGGAAGGTGCGAACAATGTTGCGCTGGCTCTGTTTACTTTTCCGAATTTTGCACGCTATGAGGAATACCGATGTAAACCGGGGTTGAACGTTTTCCACCCATCGGCATGGTGGTAATTTGATAAATCTACTAAATAACAATTACTTGAGTAGTAGGTTGGAAGAAATTAGACGCTCTCTTTATTCCAAAAGTGGCAAAATGTGATTACCGAGGGAAACTGACGGACTAATTACCGAGGGACTTTGTCGTT